>CALFWO010000001.1 GCA_937928045.1 uncultured Saprospiraceae bacterium
GTAGGATCAATTACACCAGCTTCTTTTAGGTCAACATATTCCTCAGTTCTAGCATTGAATCCGTAAGATCCTTTACCAGCTTGAACATTCATCAATACTACAGATCCTTCAACACCAGCGTTCTCAGAAATTACTCTCAAAGGAGCTTCCAGTGACTTTCGAACGATGTTGATTCCGATCTCTTGATCTTCATTGTCGCCAGATACTTTTTCCAAGCTTCCGATAGCTCTAACAAGAGCAACACCACCGCCAACAACAATACCTTCTTCAACAGCAGCACGAGTTGCGTGAAGCGCATCATCTACACGATCTTTTTTCTCCTTCATTTCTACCTCAGTGGCAGCGCCTACATAAAGAACAGCAACACCACCAGCTAACTTAGCTAATCGTTCCTGTAATTTCTCTCTATCGTAGTCAGAAGTTGTAGTCTCGATCTGAGATTTGATTTGTCCAATTCTAGCTTGGATCGCATCCTCAGTTCCAGATCCATTCACCATAGTAGTGTTGTCCTTGTCTACAGTTAATTTCTCAACAGACCCAAGGTGCTCCAAATCAGCATTCTCCAATTTGAATCCTTTTTCTTCAGAGATTACTGTTCCCCCAGTCAAAATAGCGATGTCTTCCAACATGGCTTTTCTTCTGTCTCCAAATCCAGGAGCCTTCACAGCTACCACTTTAAGTTGAGCACGTAATCTATTGACTACTAGTACTCCAAGTGCCTGTGATTCAATATCTTCTGCAATGATCAATAACGGACGACCAGCTCCAACCGCTTTCTCTAAGATGGGGACAATGTCCTGCATGTTAGAGATCTTCTTATCATGAATCAAGATCAACGGATTATCATATTCCGTGGTCATGTTTTCAGCATTGGTAACGAAGTAAGGAGATAAATATCCCCGGTCGAATTGCATACCCAATACTTCCTCTACATAGGTATCAGTACCTTTTGCTTCTTCCACAGTGATTACACCATCCTTGGATACACGTTTCATCGCATCAGCGATTAAAGAACCGATCTCATTATCGTTGTTTGCAGAGATCGACCCAACTTGTTGGATTTTCTCATAGTCGTTACCAACGATTTCAGTCTGGCTCTTCAAGTCTGCGATTACAGCCTTAACTGCTTTATCGATTCCTCGCTTGATATCCATTGGGTTAGCACCTGCAGCTACAGATTTCATACCAGCACCGATCATTGCCTGAGCCAATACTGTAGCAGTAGTCGTACCATCACCTGCGATATCCGCAGTTTTAGAAGCTACTTCTTTAACCATTTGAGCACCCATGTTTTCCACAGGATCCTCTAATTCTATTTCTTTTGCCACGGTCACACCATCCTTAGTTACGGAAGGAGCACCGAAGCTCTTTTGTATTACTACATTTCGACCTTTTGGTCCCAATGTTACTTTTACAGCGTTTGCAAGCGCATCAATACCTGATTTTAGTTTTTCTCTTGCATCCGAATCGAAGCTAATTTGTTTTGCCATTGCTTGATAAGTTTTTTAATTGATTGAAAAGTGATGTGCTTAGAGAATGATCAAAATATCATCTTCTCTCATGATGAGGTAATCATTGCCCTCATAGTTAAGTTCTTGTCCAGCGTACTTGCCATAAAGTACAGTGTCGCCTTTAGAAACAGTCATTGCATTCCCGTCTTTACCCGGTCCTACAGCAACAACTTCCCCTTTTTGAGGCTTCTCTTTAGCAGTGTCTGGAATAATTATCCCGCCAGCAGTTTTCTCTTCAGCTGCGGCTGGTTTTACTACAACTCGGTCGTTAATCGGCTTCATTGTTCTATGTAAGTTTTGTTAAAAAATGTGTTCCCAAATAGTCTATCACAACATGTGCCATTTGATTTGGGGCGACAAAATTGCAGAATTAAAAGGGCTATACCAAATAAGCTGACATCTATTAGTGTCAAAATGGCAAGAAGTATTAGGGCGTCCCCAATTACGGCCTAAAAAGTCCGAAATTGGTCGGGCTGTCCATGGTTTCGCTATTCGCCTGTCTTTGCGGACAGGCTAGCTCATCCCACCTTCTTCGATCGGTGGGATCATGACTCCCAATTGTAGCCATGACCATTCCCATCCCTGACGCGGCCGGAATTGGCGACAGATTATTTTAGAATTCTATAGATCTTCAACTATGGGGATTGATCAATCAGTTTTGTAAGTAGGCAACGGGTAGAGGTAGTTCTGCCGAAAGCTAATTTTGATGAGCCCTACGGTGCAAAAAAACAATCTTAAGAATAATGAAAGAAGTTCAAGCGTTTTGAAAGAATGAGATTCCTTTTGAAATTTTTGTTCATTTTATGGACTATAATTGGAAGCATTATTTCCTTTCAAATGATAACTGAATCTATTGACGACAAAAATCATTTGATTAGATGCCTTGAAAAGGATCAGCAATATATTGACCAATTTAGCGCTTCTTATCAACGCCTTCCAACAGAAAAAGAGTATTACGATTGGCGAAGAGAACTGATCGAAAATTATAAGTCAGGATATTTAAAAAATCGACCCAAATATGTTGGGGCCATTTGGTACTACAGATCGGCCAAAGAAATTGTCAAACTAAAAGCGTTGGAAGTTGATTGGAGTAATAACTATGTACTTTCCATTACCAAAGACGTTTCAAGTTTATACTATTTTTCTTGGAACAGAAGATATTTGAGTCAGGAAAATGGATTGACTAAACTAATCTGTTTGATAGTTACATTCATGTTTTTGCCTGTTTTATTTCTTATCAGAATTATGAGATTTAAAACTGTTAACTGAGTAAGAATACCGCTATTCTAGTCTAGCTTAAGTTAGAGCTTCACTCGCGCGAACAAAAAATAAATCAAATAGCATAATCACCATCAATGTTTTCCCGAAATCAATAGTACCATCGTGTTTTTGATTAGATTATTTAGGCTTATAATGATTCTAATCTTATTATAATGGAGATGCCTACACTCCCAAAAAGTAAAAGCTAAGGTGCCAAGAAATATTACGCTATAGTTTAGTTGTTGACCTTTTTAGATCATAATTTCCAATATTATTAAATAACTTGAGCAGTAGAATAGAAAAGAAGCGAATGAAAGGTGAAAATTTGAATTTAAAAGAATGGGAAGAAAGGGCAATTAAAGTGCTTTTGCAACAGATGATGCAATTGGGAATCATTGCTTGTTTGATAACCTTGATATTCGAATTTTTCTATCCACATGGCTTAGATTATGCAGTAACCATTTGTTTCTTAGTGATCAATACCTTAGGATTGGGGTTAATTTTAGTAGGTTACGAACGCATTGCTTTTCATGCTTATATTTTAGCCGTTTTATCTCTTTTTGTCGTGATGGATTGGGGCTATGATCATCGATATTATTCCGCCTTTAAAATTTTTGCCCTTGGCGTGGTTTTCTTATTCGTCGTAGTAAAGCAGAATCGAGTAATTCTGACTTATGTAGGCTTAATTACTTTATTGGAATGTTTAAGCGTTTATTCTTTTATTAAACAGGATGCAGACGGAGATATCCTTTTACTAATTTATGAATGGATTCATGTTGTGGCGTACAATTTTGCCTTAGCATTCATGTGTTACTTTTTTGTAAATCAAATCATAGCTCATCGGCGTAATATTAGACAAAAGGATTTTGACAACCAGCAACTAAGTATTAAACTAGCAGAGGAACAAAACCAAGCCTATCAGAATTTATTGATTGGACAAGAGAAAGAAAGAGCCCGTTTGTCACAAGATATTCACGACGGTCTTAGTATTAGATTAGCTCAATTAAAATCGAAGCTACAGCAAGAGTTTGCCAACAGCAAGCAATCAGTATTGACAGAAGTACTTTCCGATTTTGAGCAAGTACAAGATGATCTTCGAAACATTTCTCACGCCTTAAGTCCAACACTCTTGAAGGATTTTGGTTTGGAAAAAGCAATCAATGATTTATTATTTCAGATCGAGTTGAATGATCCGGATATAGATTTGAATCTTAACTTTTCTGACTCGATTGTGTTGAATCCCGAGGAGGAAAAACATCTTTATTATATTATTCAAGAACTATTAGCAAATGCTATAAAACATGGTGATGCAAAAATCATAACCATTGAACTTGAACACAAAGGAAATCAAAATTGCTTGATATTTAAAGATTCCGGAAAAGGGTATGAAGTAGAAGGACGGAAGGAAACTGGTATTGGACTGAGTAATATTAAATCTAGAGTTGCAGTATTGAATGGTAAATTTCTTGCAAGAAGATCAAAAGAGGGAATGGAGCATATAATTAGTTTTGTTCAATGATTTGAAAAGGCTATTCAGTATGTAGTCAATTTAAAATTTCATGATTTGGAACTTACTTTTTCTTAAAGTGTAGTTTTACCAAATAGACTTTTAGAAAAGCGTGTTCATTTTAGTCGATATTTTAATGTAATTTAAGATAGAGACATTAGTTTATACCAATCCTTTATCAAATGCGAAGCGAATCATTTCGCCAGAAGTTTTTAGATTTAGTTTACTTAGAATATTTTTGCGGTGCCATTGGACCGTGTGTTTACTAATGCATAATTTTTCACAAATTTGTTGACTAGTATGGCCGTTGGCTACTAATTTTAGAATTTCTATCTGACGGTTTGAAAGTAAACCTTGTGTTAAAAAATTATCTTGAATTTTAGACTCTTGCAAGGGTAGGTGCTTTCTTGAAGTCAGATTCAAATGTGGTCGATTTAAAACTTTAAGAACGGTTTCTATCAATTTTTTTTCGCCAACATCTTTGGTGAGAAATGCCTTCGCCCCAGCGGCAATGGCTTCTCTACGTAAAGCAGGGGATTGGTAGGATGTAAAGACAATAATTTTTAATTCCGGAAAAGACTTTAATAAGGAAGGAATTGAATTGATTGAATTTACCGCACCAATATTCACATCGAGAATAAGAAGATCTACGCTTCTATTGAGTTTTTTATTTAGTTGTTCTAAACTATTTGCCTTTTGAAATTGAAAGGACTGCTTGGCGGCATCCAACATGGTAATAAGGCCATTAATGATTACTTCGTGGTCATCCGCAATAATTACATTAATTGGCATAAATGCTGAGTTGGTGTTCTACTAAAATAGAAATGAAAACGAATTTCACCAAATACTTTAGTGATTATAAAAATACTGCAAGGTGTAAATAATTTGATAAAGTTACCCCACCATAGGTAGTAGTATTTTACCATTTCTAAGATTGGAAAAACCTATTGAATAGATAGCAAAAGTTGATGACCTACTACAAGTAGTAGGTTTTCTTTAATTGACGTCATAAAGTTGAATAAACTTCTAAAAATGGAAATATTTATACCATCAACCGCTTTACGGTTTAGAAAATCTTGCTTTAAATCTAAATGATATCTAATTGCATAAAACCAATTTGTTGCAATTATTTCCACTTAGGACCTGATTATTCCCAGCCTAATCCCAAGTTAAAATTTTAAAATCACTATCAATGGACAATCAAAAATTAATGGTTAGCACTAGTAATGGAATTCAATTTCTAGAAGAAGATGATATTTTGGCTTGTAGAGCAAACGGAAATTATACGACCCTTTGTCTTAAAAGTGGAAGACAGCATATTATCACGAAAAAATTAAAAGACATTGAATCCATTTTAAGTAACAGTGCGTTTTTTCGAATTCATCACTCCCATATTATCAATCTTCGCCATTTGGTGAGAATGGATTACACCCCAGTGATGAGGGTGGTATTACGAGATGGTCTAGAGTTGGAAGTTTCTAAGCGAAAACGATCAAGTTTTTTGGCGCTGTTTACAAAGTTCTAGAAACTTTTAGCTTTTTCAATTCTTAAAAACTTAGTCACTAGCTTAAGTCAGACCTTTACTCGCGCGAACAAAAAATATCTAAGAGTGGAAAATCACAATCAATGTTTTTTTTAAAAAGAAAATTTAGACTTTTCCCCGATAACTGAATATATTCTCCAGAAGCCATCGTGTTGCCATTCTAATAACTCGAAGTTTCTTGTTCGTAAATGATACTTCTTTGCGGATTTTCTTTGTACTTATTCTTAGGAGTGATTTCTAATTGCTTGCTTGGACGGTAGTTGTTGTTATTGGGATTTAGGATACATTCCACTTGGTACTCAATCATTTTTTCAAAAGGAAGAAGAAAGTCCTTTAATTCGCATTGTTCTATTTTTCCTCGCTTAAGTAAATTTAAGACGGTATAGACAGATTCAATAGTGCTCAAACATAGTGATGCTGGTTGTTGCTTTATAATGAACTTTGATTTCAATTTATTATCAAAGCTCACTCTTTTTAAATTTTGTAAGTTTTGACTCAACTTTAGCATTTTACGCACGCAAGGCCATGTACCATCAAGAATAAAGATGTTGGGCGAATGGCCCATAAATGAAATTACCTCTGGACTAGTTCTTGTTGAAAGGTTAAAATTATTTTTCCCCGGATATAGTAAAAAGGAATTATTTATTTCTTTGCTAAGTATTTCATTTACACGTTCATTATTGGTGAAATCGACGCCGACTATGATCTCTGAATTTTCTAGTTGAAGCCGAGTCATATGTCCAGTCCCATTTTTTTCTTTCTTATACTCCATGGGATGCATAAGAATGATAAATCGAGTCTTTGTTTTCATCAGACTAGTGTGCTTACAAATACAAGAACAAGCAGGCCTCATACATTTGTAACATTTAACTCTAGGATTTTCTATATCTACTCTCAAATTGAAACGCTCTTTTTACTGCTTAAAAGGATCTAATAAAAGCCAATCTACACTATTTATTTCATTGGCAAATTTCTAGCTTGTTATTGTACGGATTTATCCTTTCTTTGATTTGATATTTGCCAATTTTTTCATCCGAATTTCCTATTTTTATACTAGCAAAATCTGAAGCTAGATATCAAATGGACATTTTGCGCCATAATAGGTACAAGCTAAGATCTTTGCCCTTTTAATCCTATGACATTCAGAAAATCAAATCGATTTTTGAAACGACCCATGAATACTTCGAAGTCGTTTTGTAAAGCGTTGTTTATAACCGCGCTGTCATTTCTTTTCACTGATTTTATTCTATTAGCTCAACCAAACATCACCTGGGAAAATGCTATCGGTGGCACTGGTTATGATGAACTCAGATGCCTCCAAGCTACTCCTGATGGCGGAATGATTTTGGGATGTACATCTCCTTCTTCCGAACTTACAAGCAATGATATCTCGGAACCCTCAAATGTAGCAGGCGACTATTGGATTGTAAAAATGAATGCCGATGGAACTATTGCTTGGGATCGCAGAATGGGAGGTTCTGATTTCGAATCTGCTCAAGAAATACAATCTACTTCAGACGGAGGATATATCATCGGAGGATTTTCAAGGTCAGATGCCAGTGGTAATAAATCTCAAGATAATTTTGGTCCAGCCGGAACTTCGGATATCTGGGTTGCCAAATTAAATGCAATTGGCGATATCCAATGGGAGGCTGCCTACGGCGGTGACGGTGTTGAGGAACTATATCATATTCAGGAATTGTTTGACGGCAGTTTCATCATCGGAGGATCCTCAAGCTCAGGAATTTCTGGAACCAAAACGGTCCCAAACTTTGGAGAACAAGATTTCTATGCGATTAAGATTGATGCCAATGGAAACCAACTCTGGGATCGAGCCTATGGTGGAACTGTTCGAGATGTTGTTCAAGGATTAGATGTAGGATTAGACGGTAGTCTCTACTTCGGTGGATATTCCGAATCTACGAATGATGGCAACAAAACAGATCCAACGTTCAGCCCAGGGAAGTCAGACTATTGGATTGTTAAAACAGATGCCAACGGCAACAAGATTTGGGACAAAGCATTTGGTGGAGACTCTTGGGATCAGATTAGAAATATTAAAGTAATCAGCGATGGGAATATCATCATTGGTGGATTTTCAAAATCTGGGATCACCGGAAATAAAACGACTGAAACTTACGGTGAGGAAGATATGTGGGTCCTTAAATTAACTCCAGCTGGGACTGTTCTTTGGCAACAAAATTATGGTGGGGATTTGAAAGAAGAATGTACCCAAGTTTCAGAAACCAGCTGTGGCGAATTATTGCTTGGTGGATTTTCGAGATCCTCAGTATCAGGAAATAAAACTGCAAACCTAGAAGGCAATCATGACTATTGGATTGTAAAGACAGATTATTTGGGAAATAAAATGTGGGACGAATCATTCGGTGGAGATGGACCAGATGTATTGTATGATTTTAAACGTGCAGCTGATGGAGGCTTCTTACTAGGTGGGGTGAGTTATAGTGATGGAACAGGCGATCGCATGGAACCAAGTTTGGGCCCTCAAGATGTTTGGGTGTTAAAATTAGAAATAGAACCAGCGACCATGGATTCAACTTTTTTGGCTTCAGGTAGTTGTTCTCCAATGGACACAGGATTGGTGGTTAATATTTACTTTAATAATTTCCAATGCGACAGTGTAGTTTTGGATACCGTTAAATTATTGGAAAGCGACACAACGCAAATTGTCGATTTCTCTTGCTCTCCGCTCGATACGGGCGAAGTCATCACTTTTCATTTCAACGCAGTTGGTTGCGATAGTTTGGTAATTGTCAAGACAAACTATTTGCAAGCAGATACTACTGAAATCGAAAATACTTCTTGCTCTCCGCTAGACACCGGCGAAGTGGTCACCTTCCATTTCAATGCCGATGGCTGCGATAGTTTGGTTTTTACCCAAACAACATTGATTCAATCCTATGAAACTTTTTCATCAACTAGCTCTTGCGATCCCAGTAGTGTCGGTCTAGATACGATTTGGATGAATTCAGTTAACGGTTGTGATTCTTTGATTATAGAAGAGACAGTTTTTGAAACTTTAAATTTAGAATATTTTACAGAAGATCCGCTTTGCTTTGAAAGCAGCGAAGGACTGATCCTCATAGATACAGTTTTAGGAGGAATAGAACCGTATATGTATTCCTTGAACAATGGTGTTTTTACTTCCGATTCCGTATTTAATAATTTGACCGCAGGGACCTATTTTATCAACGTACTTGATGCAGATGGTTGCGAGTATAGGCAAGAGGTAAATATTGAAAATGGTCAAAATTTTCAATTGATTTGGCCAGAGGAGATCACCTTATCTTTAGGAGACAGTCTTTGGTTGGATCCTGCTGCCAATGCTTCAGTCGCTAGTTTTATTTGGAATCAAAATGCTTACCTACGCTGTGATACTTGTCTTCAACAGTTTGTTAAACCTACAACTGACACTAGGTTTGAACTTGAACTGATTTCTGAGAATGGATGTTCAGCCAATGGATTCCTAAATGTAGTGATTGATAATTCTAAAAAATGGTATACGCCGAATGCTTTTTCGCCAAATGATGATGGTAACAATGATGTTTTTAAAATTTACTTTGATGAATCGGTGGAGTCGATTACGGACTTTAAAGTAGTCAATCGCTGGGGGAGTGTGGTTTATGATATTGAGCGTGTCGATCAGTATTCCAATTGGGGGTGGGATGGGAAGATTAAAGGCAAACAACTGAACCCAGGAGTATTTATTTACATCGGCCAAGTTAATTTTACTGATGGGACCAGTCAGTTATTAAAGGGAGACATTACTTTAATGCGCTAACTTATACTGATACGGGATGATAAATTTAGATCAAGAGGAGCTGGTTATTTTTCCAAATCCAACACGGTATAGATTATCGGTTTTAAGTTCCAATCCTGAGGTAAACTCGTAAAAACTAAGGATCCTAAAAGACGACTTCGATATAGTAAAGAACTAAGTGAACTTTTATTAAGCTTTAATCACAATCAATGTTTTTCCAAATTTCTGAAACCTACTAGTGGAGTTTTCGGCAGAAATGCTTGCATTAAAAAAGCCCGGTGAAATCATCCACCAGGCTTTTCCGATATCTAAATCGATACTATTATTGAGGCACCTCATTCAACAATTGCTCAACGCCACCAGTTTGACCTGTGAACATTACAGCCGTCAAGATACAAAGGATCAATAGTGCGGCAGCCAAGTACCAAGTCAACTTCTCAATGAAGTCAGTTGATTTAGCAGCCCCTAGCATTTGATTCGCAGCAGAACCACCAAAGGTAGCATCAACGCCTCCTCCTTTTGGATTCTGAATCAAGATAACGCCCATCAATAAAATGGAAACCAAAGCGATGGCGACAGTCATCATTACCATATTATATATTTTTTAATTTTTCAATTTGAGTTGCAAAGAAATCACTTTTTTCTGGAATTAGCAACCTTAGCTTTTCATACATGGCAATTGATTTCTCAAGATGCCCTTGTTTAGCCAATAATACCGCTAAAGTCTCGGAAATAAGCGAAGGTCTGTTTTTCACACTTTCTCGAGCAAAATGCTTAACCTTCGCCTTCTTTTTCGAATTTTCAGTTGGTTTTGTTGCAATTTCAAGCTTGGAATCCTCTTTTTGCTTCTTTTTCTTTTTCCCCTTTTTACCCGATTTGCCTTTGATTTTATCCTTTTTAGTCTTCAAATTTTTCTTTTCCGACTTATCTGTAGAATCAACTTTTCCGACTTTATTTCGATTTGCACTATACAATTCTATGCGGTCAAAATCCGGAATATCTAGTTCTTCCTCTTCAATTCCTTCTATTTTAGGCGGTTGAACGGCTTTCCAAGATTGAAAATTAGTTTTGGGATTAGGAGATTTCTCAATTGGAGTGGACTGCTCAGTTTTTTCCTTGGGCAATTCTTGATTTGTTCGAATGGGGTCCTTTAGGACTTCCTTTCGTATCTTTTCAATAATTCTCTTGTTCTTCTTTTTACCCATACTGATCTCATTCGGAGCGGCAATTTGCCAGCCAATTCCCTCTACTTTTCGGTCAGGAGTATCAAAATACAAAACTTCTTCCTCTAAATCTGCCTCAATTTGGACAGGAACAGGCTCTAACTCATTTTCTTGCGAGATGTTGATTGATTCTGAAAATGGAGTAGAGTTGTTGGAAAAAAGCGGATGGTGATCAATCTTGGTAGACTGGGCTATAGATTTATGCGCTTGCTCGGTCATCTGAGTCTTTATCTTGATCAATCGCTGAATTGGCTGAGAATAAGGATATTCTTCGAGCAGCGCTTCGAGGATTTTTGGATCAAGGTTGCGCAAAGCTTGTTGATCCTTCAGCAAATTGGAAAAGATAATGGCGTTCATAGTGCGTCAAGGCCGAATTTACGAAATTCAGCCTGCGATCACCAATTTGTAAAGGCCTTTTGGTAAATATCTTCAATGATGTCTCTTAGAATGACTTCAATTAATTCATCTTGAACGGAGGCCAAGTCTTCTGATGGATCGAAATTTTGGAAATTACTAAAGTTAGCTGTCCAATTCCCCTCTTCGTCAAGGTGATTGGTAAAATCGATTTTTACAACGATATCCAGTCTGTTCAAGGACGTTGACTGACCAGAAGTTGGTGCTTCTGAGGCAACTTCATACTTGGTAATTTCTCCTGAAAATTCTATGTCGGGCTTTTCTGGCCTTAAAAGCAACCTGGTTTCATTTTCAATTCGTTCCGTCAATTGATCAGTTATCTCTTGGCTTAAAGAAGGAACCACCAACAAAGCATTATTTACAATGTAATCAACATTGAAAGTATTCATTTCACGCGGTACTTGTACACCTGACAATGATATTTTACATCCACTCCAGCTCAGTACCAGTAGCAAAATTAGTCCACTAAAAGTTGATCGATTACTCATGCCTCAAAAAAACGAACTTTTAAGCGATTCCGTTGTGTTTTGGCTTGTTAAAATTTAGACTTTTAAAGTATATGGTTGCGATTCAATCAAATGATTGTAGACTGAAGGTACTTACCTTTCCTATCAATAAGATTTTTTCTTGGACTTACGAGATTTTACGAATCGCTGAGGATAGAATATTGCTTGGATTAGGTTGTATTCCAATTGATCAAAATCAAATTTTTTCCCTTCAATTTCAAATGATGAAAAAGGATACCATCTCAAGTTTGTTCTTAGGATTAAGAACTCTTCGGACTTCCCGGGTACTATGTCCCATCCAAAAGTCAACCCAGGTTCTATATTTGTGAATTTATATCTTTTAGATTCATCGTCTATTTGTTCAAAATAATCAATCTTATCCATAGCAATATTTACTCCGACAAATGGTGCAAATCCAGAGTAGTCAGTTACAAATTTTACGGCTTCCAGCGTGAGTGATGTTTTTTTAATGTTTTGTTTAACATCGAAAGCAATTTGTTCAAATTCTGGATTTCTAAAGGTTAGTGCAGCAAACCCACTCAGTTTATTAAATTGATATCCAACGGCTATATCAAAATAAGAATTGGAGGAATAACTGTCACTGAAAAATGGAAATTCACTTTTGTTGTATTGGGAAGGCGTAAGTGAGAAAGTAAGAGACGGTCCGGCTGCAATAAAAAAGTCTCCGAAGCTCGTTGCGTTTAAACCCAAATTTGATACTTTTTCGAACTGATTCCATCTATCGTTGATCTTAGTATCGCCATTGTTTTTCGTAAAATCAGTGGTGTATAAAATTCCAAGTTGAACATTGAAACGGGGAGTTTTTATCTCCGTAAATTGTGATTTGGATAAAGCGTAGTCCCATTTGTTATGATTGAAATAATTGATTCCTAAACGACCGGCAAACTTTTTATATTGGTATACGAAGCCCAAGTCGGCATTCCACGTAAAGTTTTTTTGAATTTCAGGAAGTTCAATATCATCGACAACTTGTTTGAAATCCAATGCCGTCCAACTTAACCCAACATAAGGTCTTAATTTTTTATCGCGAACCGCCCAAGGATAGTATCTCGCACCAGTGACATTGTATTGATAGAATTCAGCATTGAATGTTTCGTTTGGATTTAAATCTAGTTTATTGAGGGGAAAAGAGACGTAAAATTCTGCATGTCCCCAAAAGTGAAAGGCGCCCCAATAAAATGTGGTATTCAATGAAGGAGAATGTTCTTGATTGGACAGCTCTCCATTTATCAAACGCTTGCCTTCAAAGCCAGGCACATAGGTGACTCCCAATTCAAATATTCCTCTGGCAAAATCTAAACGTTCCTTGTTATTAGTTTCCAGAGTATCGGTCTGTGCGAGTAGTGAATTTGTGGCCGCTGCCAAAATGATGATTAACAAAATTCTTAGATTATTCATGTTTGCTTTTTGCGCAAAGATGAAGGCAGTTAATTTGGCGGACAATCGGCTATGTGTTTGAAATCAGCTAGGAATTACTAAATCATACTAAAGTATGAGTGTTGGCTATCAGGCAGTTATAGCGGCAGTGAGCTCATGTCGATTTTTGACGCTGCATTTCTTGTAAATATTACTGGCATGTGTTTTTACAGTTGGTAATGAAATGAACAATTCTTCAGCGATCGTTTTATACGTTTTTCCTGCTATTAAAAGAGCGGCAACTTCTTTTTCCCTTTTGGAAAGCGCAAAATTTTCAAACTGTTGTTCCTGAGGTATTAAATTAGAATTGAACAAGGACAGTCTTTTTAAATCATCTAATAATTTATTGGCTGCCAATAGTGTGAATATGATAGGAATAATGAATCCGATTTTATGTTCAGATTGTTGATCAGAAGTTGTGTAACTAATGAAAATAGTAATTGGAACAAGGATTAATACAGCAATAGAAAAATTGCGATTAATCTTTTCCATGTGTTTTTGATTGTCCAAAGGTTTTGTTTGCTGTATAAAAAGCATAGAAGATATCACTGAAATTGCCAACGCGATGGCCACTACATATTGCATGATTTCTAGGTCCCAGAAAAAATAAGCCAAACAGGTTAGCGTAAAAATTATGATGCATAAACCAATGATTAATTGTTTCCAAATGGCAGAAGTTTTATGCTTTCGCTCCGCAAGAACATTGAACGGAGTGGTTAGACTTAGTAAAACCATGGAGAGCAAAGTGAAAATATTTGCAGCAGTAACGGAGTTAGCATTTTCTGTGAAGAGTTGTTGGCTAGAAATGGAGATGATTAGTAGTAAAAGAGAAACAGAAAAAAATACAGTCTCAATTTTTTCAATTTTTTTATAATAACAAATTAGACCTACGAAAATGGATAAAAGAATCGTTGAGTAAGTAATCAACAGTATCGATACTTCTATTACTTTCATTTAATCATTTGTTACTTACAACTTTGAAAATGGGTGCTAAATTTCATACTCCTTAATCTTTCTATACAACGTTCGCTCGGATATCCCCAACTCGTCGGCAGCATCTTTACGTCTGTTTTTGTGCTTGGATAGTGCCTTCTCAATGAGGTCTTTTTCCATATCCCGGATTGAAAGATTTTCTTCAACAACTTCTGACTTTGAATAGGGAGAGTTGTTGGCATCTAAAATGATTGGATAGTTACCATTTCGTTCAGCCTCGCTGGGTTCTGGCTCAAAGTCGTAATTAGCTCGTTCAGGAACCTGCAATTCAGATCGGTCTCGAAAACTAGGATTTTCGAATTCAGACTTTGGAGGATTTAGCAACGAAGCGTTAGCCGGTACTCTAAGGTTATTGGCTTTGATCATTTCAAAAACCAAAGATTTTAAATCATTTAAATCACCTTTCATTTCGAAAAGTAACTTGTACAAAATCTCCCGCTCTTGAAAAGCATCTTTGCTGTCAGAATTTTGAATTGCTGGAAGATTTCTTTGCATTAGATGAGGCAAAAAATCTACCAGGATATCAGCAGTAATATTTTTCTCTTCTGATAATACGGAGAGCTGTTCTACGACATTTTTCAATTCTCTAATATTACCTGGCCAACTATAATTTTCAATAACTAATTCAGCTCTTTCATCTAGCCGAATAGGAGAGGTCTTATATTTATCCGCAAAGTCCGAAGCAAATTTTCTGAACAAAACAGGAATGTCATTTTCTCTTTCTTTTAAGGAAGGTACAGAGATTGGAACTGTGTTTAATCTGTAATAGAGATCTTCTCTGAATTTTCCCTTTTTGACCCGATCTAATAAATCAACATTGGTTGCTGCAACTACACGAACATCCGTTTTTTGAACTACCGATGATCCTACGCGAATGTATTCTCCTGATTCTAATACACGCAATAAAAATGACTGTGTATCCATCGGCATTTCGCCAATCTCATCCAGAAAAATAGTTCCTCCATTCACAGTTTCAAAATAACCTTTTCTCTCTCCAGAAGCACCGGTAAATGCTCCTTTCTCATGACCAAATAATTCTGAATTTATTGTTCCACCAGGAATTGCACCACAGTTTATAGCTATAAAGTGAGCATGCTTTCGAGCACTAAGGGAATGAATGATTTTTGAAAACACTTCTTTACCGACACCAGATTCTCCAGAAATCAATACGGTCAAATCAGTATTGGCGACACGAATAGCGGTATTCAATGCATTTACAAGACCAGGAGCATTTCCTATAATTCCAAATCTTTGTTTTACTGCTTGCGTACTATGCTTCATTCAATAGTTGTTGTTGTTAAATAAAAAAGAAAGCATTGTTCTTTAAGCTAATACTCGCTCTCCAATCAAAGTTGCTCGCGTAACTGAATTCACTTTTACATGTACATAAGTTCCAACTTCGTCACCATCAGTCTTAGGAAAAATAATTACTTTATTTTGCGAATTACGGCCTTTGAGATCTAGTTCAGATCGCTTACTTGTGCCTTCAATGAGAACTTTGAAAGTTTTACCAATATCTTTTTTATTATGCTCGTGGGAGATATTCATTTGTAGATCAACAATCTCTTGCAAACGTTTTTTCTTAACGGCCAATGGCACATCATCTTCGTATTTTCTAGCTGCTAAAGTGCCTGGTCTTTCTGAATAGTAAAACATATATGACATGCTGTATTTAGCATATTCCATCATGGTTAATGTATCCTTATGTTCTTCCTCTGTCTCCGTGCAAAATCCTGATATCATATCCGATGAAATGGCACAATCTGGCATAATCTCATAGATCCTTTTTACTCGTTCCATGTACCATTCGCGGTCATAAGTTCTATTCATTAATTCCAACACACGACTATTTCCAGATTGAACGGGCAAGTGAATGTATTTGCAGATATTCTCGTATTTGGCCATAGTATGCAATACTTCATCCGTGATGTCTTTAGGATGAGAGGTACTGAATCTTATTCGGAGATCAGGATTGATATGCGCGACCATCTCGATAAGATTTGCAAAATTTACAACAGATTCATCTTCTGGATTTGTCCATTTGTAAGAATCTACATTTTGACCGAGTAGAGTCACTTCTCGATAGCCTTTTGAAAAAAGATCGTTGGCTTCTGCTACAATTGAAAAAGCATTTCTGCTTCGTTCTCTACCTCGCGTAAATGGTACTACGCAAAACGAGCACATATTATCACATCCACGCATTATAGAAATGAATGCAGTAATCCCGTTTGAGTTCAAACGCAATGGATTGATATCTGCATAGGTTTCTTCACGGCTTAGTAAAACATTAACCCCGCGATTTCCTTCTTCCGCACCAGATACCAAATTGGGTAAGTCTCGGTAAGCATCCGGTCCAACTACGATATCTACTAATTTTTCTTCATCCAACAATTTCTTCTTCAAGCGCTCGGCCATACAGCCTAGTACACCGACCATCATCTGCGGCTTTTGGTCTTTCAGCTTGTTGAATAATTCCAATCGTTTTCTGACGGTCAATTCAGCTTTTTCCCTTATGGAGCAAGTATTTACTAGAATCAAGTCTGCAGCTTTCATATCTCTTGTCGGATAAAATCCTGCATCTCCTAGAATCGAACCCACAATCTCCGAGTCAGAGAAGTTCATTTGACAACCATAACTTTCGATATAAAATCGTTTTGACCCTTCAGGGATAACCGGCTCAGATTCAGGCATAAAGGCTGTTCCTTGCTTCTTCTCATCTATGGTTTTCACTAAACCCTCTAAACTTGGATTATTATCGTACATACCTCATTTTTAAATTGGAGCACAAAGATAGGGGAATAGTGTCAAAATGGCAGGAAATCTTAGATCAATCCCATTATTTTTTCTCCCAACTCCTCTGGTCCATTTCTGACCACATCAGTTACCAATAAGCCAGTTTGATCGGACAATTTATGGATATAATCATCTACTATAGATGGATCTAGTCTAGAAGTATTTAATGCGATCCCTAAGGTTTCCGGCTTCGGGAAAGTACCACAAACCGATGCAACCGCTTCATTTAGCGCGATAAACGCGGATAAATCAGGTATTTTGATGCTGGATACTTTACGCAAACTGGTAAGATCAGCGCGATGACAAAGAATCAAATGAGTTGGACAGCTTCCGCGCATTAGTGGAAGGGTAGCCGTACTTCCCGGATTCAACAAAGAACCCTGACCTTCGATGAATACGACATCGCTTTCTTTTTCCTTGAGTACCATGGTTTCGACAGCGCCGGCAGCATGATCTACTTTAAATGCATCTAAAGGAATGCCGTCGCCCATGATACTGATTCCAATTTGACCTGTTGCTACAAACGAGGTCGATGCTCCTTTTGATTTCATCCAGCGGTACAATTCAAGGCCTGCGGTCATTTTACCTACAGCCATATCTGTTCCGACTAATAGGATTCTTTTGTTGTTAAGTTCAGCGGCCTTTGCAGTTGCGATTTCAGGAACAAAAGACGGTTTTCTAATATCCCAAATCCATTGATTCGTATTTTGTAATAAATCTCTAAATCTTTTTGTTAAATCATCATGAAGACCATTTAACAAATGCAAACCATTACTGATTCCATAGGCAACAGGTTGCTCCCAATCAATAGGGAATTTTCCACCTGATGGCGCAATGCCTAGAACCAAAACATCTGCTTGTAAGTTGATGGCTTCAGCTACATCCTTAACAATTGGAATATGGAAAGGAAGTCCGGTTACCGCACTAACCGTGCTTCCAGCATTTTGACTATCGATAACGCAGGCAATTGGATTTGCTGAATAGCGCATTATTCCAAATCCCATTTTGCCATAATCAGATTTGAGATTGTCTTCCATGAATATTGCCAATCGATCTGTATTCTTTAACATTAGCCTTAAGTTAAAAAAGTTGATTTAATAGAAGCACCGTGTCCAGGTTTTTCAAGTGGTAAAATGATTCCATTTACAAGCGGGGCGCCTTCACAAGGATCAGGATCTAAATTCAAATGAGAATCTAAATCAACATGATTTAAAGCGCCGCAAAGGGCGGCTCCCGCTGCAATTGAAATTGAAGATTCGCCCATGCAGCCGATCATAGTTTTTAATCCTAAAACCTTGGCCTGATTAATGATTTTTAAAGCGCCGGTAATTCCTCCGCATTTCATTAATTTAATATTCACTCCATCAATAGCATCGGCATATTTAGGAATGTCTTCCACATGGCGACAGGATTCATCTACAAAAATAGGCATTGGACGATCTGCAAATATTTCGTGAAAACGATCCTCTGTTCCGGCAAGTAGCGGTTGTTCGATATAATCAACTCCGCGTTCAGATAACCATTGCATCATTATTTTTGCATCAGAAATACTCCAACCTCCATTGGCATCCACACGTAATTGGACTTTATACTTTGAGCAACTTTTAACGACCTGTTCAAACATCAATTTGTCTTTGTCAACTCCTTCTGGAGATCCAAGTTTAATTTTTAAAGCTTTTACAGAAGTCCCTTCCAAAAGTAATGGAACTCTTTTAGCTACGACCTCCGGTGTATTGATTCCGATGGTCAATGATGTAGGTATTGATGGTTTAGGGAGATTTAAAAATTGATATAAAGGCAAGTTTGCTTTCTTTGAATACCAATCCCAAAGTGCAATATCCAGGGCGGCTAAAGCACATGCTGGAACGTTTTTTTCCAGACCCAAGCGGTGTATATCTTCAATGGACATTTCAGACATTGAAGGTTTGAAAAAATTTTCTAATTGAGCTTTTCCCTTTTCGGCCGTATCGGCTCCTTCCGTTTTTCCAGGAGCCATTTCGCCCCAGCCAGTTAAGCCATCTTTAGAAATTGATACAAAAAGATTATCATTGCCATAACGAACACCGCGGCTAATAGCCAATGGGAATCTCTTTTTTAAATATAAAGTTCGGAACTCAATTTTCATTCATTATACGATTTCATTTTCCCAACCTATATCATCGATGACCTTTGTTTTTGATATCGAATCATGCCATCCATTATTCTTTTCACCAAGAAAAGAAAACGCCTCAAAAGGAATGATTCTACAAGCCGATCGACCAAGTGCATTGGAAAAAGAGAGTTGTTCATTATGAATGGTAACCGCTCTTGTTTTTGTAATGAATTTTCCAATGGATTTTCCTTTCAAGAAATATTCTTGAGTTGTGTAGTAAGTGAGTATTACAATTATCCCAAAAATATAGTCAATGATTTTAGAAGCTGCAGTAGGTTCTTCAGAGAAAATGGTTTCTTCGTATCCAGTATCTAAAGTCGCATACCCCAAGAATAACCCTACTACAAAAGCAAAACATAAATAGCCAAATCCATCAATTAAGTAATTGGCTAGACGTTTTCCTTTGCTGGCATCTGTGAAAGTATCCTTGTGGAAGTTTAGGCTGTCTAATATTGGTACGGACTCATTCATATGAGGATAGCTATTTGATGTTGAAAAATAATAAATTTTATAGACTGTTTTAGTGTTTATGGGAATAAACAAAAAGGCACCTAATATTCTAGGTGCCTTTTTATTGCTCAAACTTATTATTATGTGTGCTTTAATTAGTCGCAACCCAAATCATTTCTACTGGCTGTATCATTCATAGGAAAGCAATTTCCGCTAGGAAGTGATGTTGGTTGGTAGCGATTTAAGTTTGGATCATACAATCCATTTTCTATAAAATCAGTCAGCTGTTCTATTTCTCTTAAAGTTAGGTTTAATGGTTTAAACAATGGATCTAATTGACTTTCTGCTACCGCAGAATTCTCAGCGACCGCGTTATTTTTGTAATCAATAACTGCACGTAGTGAAGTGAATGTAGAACCATGAAAATAGAAAGGAGAATCCTTTAGATTGTATAACTGCGGTGTTTTAAACTTATAGTTATCTGCTGGATTTTTGGTGAATTGACCTCTTCCCAAGTTACTGGGATCATTTACGGGCGTTTTAAATGTTAATTCCCCAGATTCGGATAAATTTCCCGCTCCAATAGCCCTGAATTCCATTTCATTCAAGGCTGGCCCCGTATGACAGGCGACACAATTGGCTTGATCTAAAAAGAGCATGGCTCCTAATTTTTGTTGATCTGTCAAAGCAGAGTTATCACCTTTTAAATATTTTTGGA
The DNA here is from genome assembly GCA_937928045.1 of uncultured Saprospiraceae bacterium. GTDB lineage: Bacteria > Bacteroidota > Bacteroidia > Chitinophagales > Saprospiraceae > JABDJM01. Next base: position 20,289 of record CALFWO010000001.1, read on the forward strand.
AAGGAGATTCATTAGGAAGTAAAGTTCTTTCATAGGCCGCAATTGCCATCCCTGTAGTAATCTTTGTATATCGATCAACTTCTGGAATGTCACTAAATGCTTTGTCGAACAATGTTTTGTATTCCGGTAATTCCTGTACAACGTCTGTGATTCCCATACGATGAACACCAAGTCCAGCAATGGCTTGAACTTCCACTCCTTCAAATCCTAATTTATTAGTTGCAATTGGTGTCTCTTCAGGCCACAATGCATCCGTGCCTACATTCTTTCCAGTAGCCCCGAATTGACCATTCCAAAGCATATTTTTTTGATAAGCTACGTTCAGGGTCGAAGGACTTCTCAATGGTTGCACATCTATCTTGTCCGGTTGATAAGCTGGATCCAAAATTCTTCCTTCGCCATTTGTACCAAATCCCATTCCCCCTTCACCAATTCCTTGAAATCTTCCTGCTTGAAAACCTGCGCTTGCAAAGTGGCAACTGGCACATGAAAAGGTTGCTTCTCCGACATCCTGCATTGGAGCTATTCCTAATGCAGTTTCGTGGTAAAGCAATTTACCCAATTCAACTTTTTCGCTGGTTAAAGGATTTAAAGGATCTTGCGGAATGCTAGAAAGGTCAGTAGCGGAAGGCATTTGGAAAAAGGATATATTTCCAGTAGCAGATTTCTCAGACAGCAAGATTTGAAGCTCATCATCAAAGTTTACTTGCTCATCCTGCTTACACGATGTAAAGCCAAGCATCATTATGAGGATGCTCATGGAAACTAATCTCAAGTATGTCATGTTCGGGTATTTGAACATAACTCTCCAAGAATCATCCCAAAAAATGTCCTAATGATGACTTATTAGGGAAATTGAAAGAAAAAATGAATCTTTTAACGAATTACATTGATTGACTCATTCAATAGTACTTGTCCGTTTCTCCGCTCTAAAGAAATCCAATAAGTTCCATTGCTTAGGTTTGAAAGTTCCAATTCTTTGGAAAGAATACCGCCCATGTGCTCCAAGGATTCAACAATTTTTTCATCACCATTTAGACCATAGACTTTAATAAAATAACTGCCAGGATCAATGGATTCAGTCTCAAGCTTGGTGCTAGAATTTGCAGGATTCGGAAAAATATTGGATTGAATTGAAGGAATGTCTTTAACATTTGATAATTCTAGTGTACCATTGGCTAAGCAATATTGCCCTGGTCTCATATTCTTCACAATCAAAATACCGAAGCCATCAGATGGGCTTCCGAGAAAGTTTTTAATGTAATCTGGATATTCTACCCATTCTTCGTTAGCATCAGCACGATAGGCTACAATTAAACTGTCTTCTGTTTCGCTAACCAAATCAATTTCAAAACTATTGTCGCTATTTCCACGATATTGGATTACACCTTCTAGGTCGTGATTCTCTGCAAAGTTGCCACGAATATCCCAGAATCGTTTAGTAGCAAATTTGACGTCTGGATTTGTAGACGGCAGAGGTCCAAACCATTTTTGATCTACAAAAATTTCCATAGGTTCAGATTGAATACTAGTACTCATTGTAATTCCAGTATTTGCTGTGCCATAGTTTCCAGCGTCGTCCCTGCTAACAATAGCAAGTGTATTTGCAATATTTAATTCATGGCCTTCATTAATCACTGCAAAAGTAGGATCAAAGGGTAAGGAGAAATCGTGCAACGAAAGTTGCCCAGAAATAGATATTGTTTTTTCTTCAATTGCTCCATTTTCCCCATGAAAAGTAATGACCATAGGTACTTCAGTGTGAAGATTTGTAGCCCCTCTCAATCCTTGTAGAATTTCCACTTGCACGTCAAAAGCTCCGCCGTTGATTTCAGAATCGATTTTCTCAATATTAAAGCCGGACCAACCTGGAGATTTTAACCAGTCATTGAAAAAGTTAACCAATGGAACTCCAGTTACCGAAGTCAAATGATCTCTAAAGTCATCTGCAGTTATCGAAGTAAAACCTAGATTTTCTTGTACCGAAGTCATGCCAGCTCTGAAATTGTCATCGCCCATATAACCTCTTAGATTATGCATCATGGAAGCACCTTTATTATAGGTATGAGTTCCATAAGTATTTTCATAAGGTATTCCAGATAATGGTAAAAAGTCTCCGTCATCAATGTGCGCATTGGCGATCACGTCTAAATGGTTGTCCTTTACTTGATCTACAAATGCTTCATTACCAAAAAGATATTCTGTGATCAAATGTGCGCTGTACTCAGCATTTCCTTCTTTGAACCACATATCAGCGGCACCTGGGATACCTGCTACATTTCCCCACCAATGATGAGCCAATTCATGCGCCATGAGCCGACGATTAGAAAATGTATTACCTTCAATGGCTGAAAAAGTAGGATAAGCAATATTGTCGGAATGCTCCATAGCTCCAACTTGCGTAGTGACATAACCTACGCGGTTCCAAGCATAAGGACCAAACCAGAATTCTAAAGCGTCAATTACTCCACCTAAATCCACAAATGAATTCTTCATCGCCTCAATATTTCCAGGAGCGGCAACCAGTTGAATTGGAATATCTCTTTCTAATCCATCATGAATATCATTGTGCTCCGCGAAATCACCAACAGCAACTCCAGCCAAATAACTAGGCAACTGATATTGCATACTAAAGGATCTCATCAAAGTGTCTCCTCCTATAGGAGTCTCTCCCATAAAAACACCAGAGCAATATGCCTTTTTAGGTAACTTCGAAATGATATTGAAATCGTAGGTTGCGCGTTCGACAAAGTTGTCGAAGCATGGATACCATCCTCTTCCATAATTATATGGATCGGAACCGAGACCAATACCAAGGTTATAAGCTATGCCATCTCTGAAGTCTAGTCCTCCAAATCCACCAGGTGAGACAGTAGGACTTCCTTCGTACCAAATCTGAACACTAGAAGTATCACCAATATTCAAGTTATTTGGAAATTCAACAGTTACAAATAGGCCATCGTTAACAAAAGGGACGTTGCTTCCATTCAAATGAACCGAGTCCACTGTAAATGACAAAAGGTTTAATTCAATTCTGCTAGTATTGTCTAATATGGGAGTAAAAGTTACTTCTGTATTACCTTTGATTTTTTTGGCACCGAAGTCAATGATTTCTAAGGTGATATTGTAGTTTAATATATCGATTGTATCCGATCGCTCTGCACTTACTTGCAAATCTGCCTTTTGTTGATCACTTAAAGGTTTCATTTTTTGCGCATTCCAAGAATAATGACAGCCTTTATGATGTTTGTGCTCAGGTTGAGCTAACAACTGTAAACTCATCAATGAGCCAATTATTAATAGAATCGTAGTTAAGGGAGCGATTTTCATTTCAATTCTTTTTAAAGTTCTCCAGCAATAGTGTTTATCATTGGAAGGTCTACTAGTTTATGTTCTTCTTTGCTTACTGAACCGAAACCTAAAAATCCTCCAGAGGCTTTAGCCACGTGATGTGCAAAAGTTTTAAAGGAATCGATTAGACTTATAGCGTACTCCTTATCAACCTTAGCCAAAATTGAATTGAGTTGCTCAAGTCGTTCAGAAATCATTTTTTTGCGACGATCGACATCCCCCGGAAGTTCTTCAATAAGCTCAGGAACTCTTTCTGAATATCTTTCACCTACCTTTTTGTAGAAGTCATTGAGCTCATTGTCATAGTCATATTGACGAATCTTGGTCAATTTCTCTGCCCACTCAGTTTCAGTAGGATCTATATCCCCATCAGCTCCCGCGATTAGAATAGTAATCAATGGAATTGCATCGATCATTTGAGTCGATTCCGCTTCTGTTAGTCCAGCAAATTTTGCTATCATGTTTAAATTGCTTGTTTAAGTTTACAATTGTTGCAAAGATAATTTTCAAATGACAATAAAACAGTTATTCAAGGGAAAAAGAAAGGCAAATTAGTATTCAGGCTCCAATAGAAGCCCTATCTTTCGGATTTCACCAAAATACGCAGACAGTCTTGGCAAAAAAGTCTTCCACCAGCCAAAAGAAGGGAAAAATCACTCCGTTGATGACCCAGTATTTCGCCATGAAACAACAGCATCCAGATGCGATACTGTTATTTCGTGTTGGAGATTTCTATGAAACCTTCGGCGAAGATGCCGTAAAGGCAGCAAAAGCCTTGTCAATAACATTGACTGCCAGAAATAATGGTGGCATGCCCATCGAGCTAGCAGGTTTTCCGTACCACTCATTGGAGACTTACATGCCTCGTTTGATTCGGGCTGGTTATCGGGTAGCGATTTGCGAACAGCTAGAAAAGCCGAGTAAGGAGAAAAAAATAGTCAAAAGAGGTGTTACCGAGGTAATTACACCTGGTATTGCTACTGCGGATCAATTGCTGGACGCGAAACGAAATAATTTCCTTTGCTCCATTTCTTTCTCATCGAAAGGTAACTACGGTATTTCTTTTTTAGATATTTCTACTGGAGAATTCTTGATTAGTGAAGGAACAGCAGTTTATATTCACAAATTGATTCAAAGCCTTACGCCTTCCGAAATAATTTTCTCAAAAGGAGCCAAAAAAGAATTTGTAAAGGTTTTTGGAGCAGGACACTATACCTTTGCTTTAGAAGATTGGGTATGCACTGAAGACTATACCAGAGAGAAATTGTTGTCCCATTTTAACACGCAGAACCTAAAAGGATTTGGCATTGAAGAAATGACATTGGGGCAAATAGCAGCAGGGTCTATTCTTCATTATTTATCGACTACAGAGAATCATAATCTAGGTCACATCCAAAGAATTAATCGAATGGAACCCGACAACTTTGTTTGGTTGGATCGATTTACAATTCGCAACTTGGAATTGGTAAATTCCCAACAAACAGATGGAGTACCATTAATCGATATCATTGATAAAACGGTTTCCCCAATGGGAAGTCGGTTGCTAAAAAAATGGGTCGTTCTTCCTTTAAAAAATATTGAGCAAATCAATGCGCGATTAAATACCGTAGAGCACTTTATTGATCAATCTGGATTAAGAGGAGAAATCAAAACGAATCTGGAAGCCATTGGAGATTTGGAAAGACTAATTTCCAAAGTTCCTTTGGGTAAAATTAACCCTAGAGAGGTAAGACAATTGCGTCGTTCTCTGGAAGCCTTGGAACCGATAAAAATTTTACTAGAGGAATCCGAAGCTCAGGATTTAATTAATCTTGGAAAGAAAATTGATCCATGTGGACCATTGCGTTCAAGGATTGAACATCAGTTATGTGATGAACCACCTGTTCTAGTTTCAAAAGGTCAAGTCATTAATTCTGGGGTGTCAGAGGCTTTAGATGAATATCGGCACATTATTAAGAATAGTAAAGAACTACTGGCTGACATCCAAGCTAGAGAATCTGAAAATACCGGTATTACTAATCTGAAGATTGGATTCAATAATGTCTTTGGATACTACTTGGAAGTGACTAATAAATATAAAGATCATGATCGCATTCCTGACAGTTGGATTCGAAAACAGACTTTAACAAATGCGGAAAGGTATATCACGGAAGAATTAAAAGTTTTAGAAGCCAAAATTTTAAGTGCTCAAGAAAAGGTAGTTACACTAGAGTCGGAATTGTTTGCAGAATTGGTAGCTACAATTGCGGAATATATTCGCCCGATACAAATCAATTCAAATGTATTGGCCAATGTTGATTGTCTCTTATCTTTTGCGCAAGTCGCACAAAAAAATAATTATTGTCGGCCAGTGCTAAACGATGGATTGGGGATCGATATAAAGGCTGGTAGGCATCCAGTTATTGAAGAACATTTAGAAATTGGCGAATCGTTTGTTCCCAATGATGTTTACATAAATAATGAAGATCAACAAATCATCATCATTACTGGACCAAACATGGCCGGTAAGTCAGCGATTCTCAGACAAACAGCATTGATTTGTATTCTTGCTCAAATGGGATGTTATGTTCCTGCAGATCATGCGACTCTGGGTATTATCGACAAGGTATTTACTAGGGTAGGAGCTTCAGATAATATTTCTTCTGGTGAATCTACATTCATGGTAGAAATGAATGAGACAGCAAGTATCATGAATAATATTTCTGAGCGAAGCTTGATTCTATTGGATGAGATTGGTCGAGGGACTTCCACCTATGATGGTATTTCAATCGCTTGGTCCATTGTTGAATATTTGCATAATAACAAGCTTGCCTTTCCTAAGACTTTGTTTGCCACGCACTATCATGAACTGAATCAACTAGCCGATAAATTTGAGCGGATTCACAACTTTAATATTGCAACCAAAGAAGTGGGCAACAAAGTCATCTTCTTAAGAAAATTAGTGCCCGGTGGATCCAGTCATAGCTTTGGTATCTACGTGGCGAGCTTGGCAGGAATGCCCAAGCAAATTGTATTGAGGGCAAATGAGATTTTGCACACTTTGGAAGAAAAATCTATTGTACAAAAAGCAGCAGGAGATTCAATTGAACAACGCTTAGATAATATCCCTGCTCCAGCTCCTCAATTGTCAATATTTGAAACAGTAGATCCAACAGCGGGCAAAATCAAAGGCGCATTATTAGATCTCGATATGAATAGTATGACGCCGATTGAGTGTATGTTGAAGTTGAGTGAGTTAAAGAAGTTAATAGAAGAGTGATTTTTTTTATTGTGCGAATTTCAACCAATTACAATGGTCAGTCTGCCAAAGCGGACCACCTTTCAACAAACTTCAACCAAGAATTTACTTCCCGCCAAATCCCCCAGGCATTCCTCGCATACCACCGCCTTTTGACATTTTGTGCATCATTTTTCGCATCTGATCGAATTGCTTGATGAACATATTTATCTCATGAATTTCTCTTCCACATCCTTTAGCAATTCTCCGCTTACGGCTCATATTTAATAATTCTGGAGCACCTCTTTCTGCAGGAGTCATGGATTGAATAATCGCTTCTACTTTCTTAAATGCATTGTCGTCAATGTCCAAGTTCTTAGTCATCTTGGACATTCCGGGAATCATATTTAAGAGCGACTTGATGTCTCCCATTTTTCGAATCTGATTCAACTGGCCAAGGAAGTCATTGAAGTCAAACTTATTTTTCTTAATCTTCTTCTCAATTCGTTTCGCTTCTTTCTCGTCGAATTGATCTTGGGCCTTTTCTACAAAGGAGACAATATCTCCCATTCCCAAAATTCTTTGGGCCATACGATCAGGGTGGAACACGTCTAGTGTATCCATTTTTTCCCCCATACTGACAAACTTGATCGGCTTACCAACAGTGTACTTTACCGATAAGGCAGCTCCACCTCTGGTATCACCATCCAACTTCGTCAAAACAACTCCGTCGTAATTGATTCTTTCGTTGAAGGCCTTCGCTGTATTCACCGCATCTTGACCAGTCATGGAATCCACAACAAACAGAGTTTCATTTGGAGTAATAGCTTCCTTGATGTTTGAGATTTCGGTCATCATTTCCTCATCCACCGCCAAACGACCTGCGGTATCCACAATAACAACATCAATGCTATTCGCTTTAGCAAAGGCGATGGCATTTCCAGCAATTTCAACAGGATTTTTATTATCTGGTTCTTTATAAATCTTTGCGCCGATCTGCTCCGCCAATACAGTCAATTGGTTAATTGCCGCAGGACGATAAACATCGGCCGCTACTAAAAGCGGTTTTAAGTTCTTTTTATTTTTTAAGTAATAAGCGAGTTTGCTTGAGAAAGTTGTTTTACCTGATCCTTGAAGACCAGCCACTAAAACAACTCCAGGTTTTCCTTTTACGTTGATACCTACTGATTGCGTCCCCATGAGTTTTACTAACTCATCCATGACGATCTTGACCATCATTTCACCGGGTTTCACAGCGTTTAATACATTCTGTGTGCCAAGTGCCTCCTCTTTAATCTTATCAGTGAATTCCTTAGCGATCTTGTAATTCACATCGGCTCCAACAAGCGCACGACGAATTTCCTTTATTGATTGGGCAACGTTGATTTCCGTTAATTTGCCTTCACCTTTTAGGGTCTTAAATGCTCCTTCTAACCGATCACTTAAATTATCAAACATCTTAATTTACCTTTTAATAGTTTCTTTTATATGCCATGAAGCAAAGGTCTACCGACCTCCTGCCTAACACTATTCATTCCAATCAGCAATGAATACATTCGTATCTCTCGTTCCTCCGTTGTTTCTGTTACTGGAGAAAACCAATTGCTTACCATCTCTACTGAACATTGGAAAAGCATCAAAAGTTGGATCGAAAGTTACTTGCTTCAAGCCTGTTCCATCTTCATTGATGATAAACAAATTGAATTGGCGACCTGATTCAACATGGTGATTCGATGCGAAAATAATACGTTTTCCATCAGGATGATAATATGGAGCCCAATTGGCACCACCTAATTTTGTTACCTGATGCAAGTTTGTTCCATCTACATTGCAAGTATAAAGTTCCATATCACTTGGCTGAACCACATTTTTAGCCAATAAAGATTTATAGGTTTCCTGAGCTTCTTTGGTAATTGGTCTAGATGCTCTGAAAACGAGTTTCTTGCTATCAGGACTGAAAAAAGCACCGCCGTCATATCCTAAGCCGCTAGTCACTTGTTTTACATTTGAACCATCTATATTCATGGTAAATAGTTCAAGGTCCCCTGTTCTGGTTGAAGTGAAAACAATCATTTTACCATCAGGAGAAACAGTGGCCTCAGCATCATAGCCTTCTCTATCCGTTAATTTTCTGGAAATCTTTCCTTCTAAGTTGGCTACATAAATATCAAATTCTGGATAAATCGGCCAAACATATTTTCCATCAACCGATCTCGGCACTTCTGGACACTTTGGATTGGCCTCATGTGTGGAAGCATATAAAATTTCTTGATCTCCGGGCATAAAAAATGAACAGGTCGTTCTTCCTTTTCCTGTACTTGCCAATGGCGCTTTATCACCTAAGTAACCATTTCTGCCCATAATAAATATCTGATCGCATTCTGCTCCCCATTTTGAGTTACTAGCTTGAAAAACAAGACGTTGATCATCGTAAGAAAAGTAAGCCTCAGCATTATCGCCTCCGAAGGTCAATTGCTTCATGTTTTTGACCATGGTTTCTTCAGGATAAGCAAGTGATTTTTCTTTAGTCTCCGTTTTCGAGGAATCTTCTTTTTGATTGGTTTTTGTTGAATCGGTCCCATTTTTACAGGCGACCAACGATCCAACAAAGAGTAGTAATAATAACGTTCTTAACATCTAATCAATTTTGCCACAAAAATAGCCCTTCATATTCAATTCCCATGCTTTTGAGCCGGCAATATTGCTCTCTCGCTCAGTAAAAAAGCTAATTTTGCTGAATATGAGGGATTTCATGAAATGGAATACGTGGATGTTACTTATTTTGGGTGTTTTGGGTTGTCGAACCAAGGATTATCAAAAATCAAAACCCGTTGTTTTTCATTATAATCAACACATATCAATTAATTCACTCGATCCTGCCTTTGCCAAAAGCCAGAATAATATTTGGGGAGTTGATCATTTGTTCAATGGATTACTATCGCTAAATAAGAATTTGGAAGCCATTCCGGCTTTGGCGGATAGTTTTGACATAAGTGAAGATGGACGAACCTATACGTTCTTTTTAAATACGTCTGCTAAGTTTCATGACAATGTCTGTTTTCCAAATGGTAAAGGAAGGAAAGTTGTTGCTGAGGATGTTCGATATAGCTTCCAACGAATAATTGATCCAAAGGTCTCTAGTCCGGGCAGTTGGATTTTTAAAGGTAAGATTGATGAAACCAATCCTTTTGTGGCTCCTAATGACTCAGTATTTGTATTAAGACTAAAGGAAGCCTTTCGACCAATGATTGGTATAGTGTCCATGCAATATTGCTCCGTTGTTCCCAAAGAAGCTATTGAAAAATATGGAAATACCTTTCGATCAAATCCAGTTGGAACTGGTCCATTCAAAATGAAGAGATGGATTGAAGGTCAAGCTTTGTTTCTTCAAAAAAATGAAGAGTACTTTTTAGCTGATCGTCAATCTAACTTGGTAGATGCGATTCGAGTAAGTTTTATTCCTGATAGAAAAACGGCCTATTTAGAATTGATGAAAGGCAAGATAGATTACATGTCTGGCCTAGAAAGTAGTTACACCAATGAATTGGTAACACGAGAAGGAAATTTACGATCACATCAAGATGCACAATTAAATTTCACAAAGGGCCCTTATCTGAATTCTGAATATTTAGGAATTAATGTTCTGCTGGCAGATTCCATTCGCTCTAGTCTATCGAATAAATTTGTACGACAAGCGCTTAATTATGGATTTGATAGAGAAAAAATGTTGAAGACGCTGCGGAATGGAATTGGTCGACCGGCCAATGCAGGATTTATTCCAAGAGGATTGCCATCTTATGATCCAACCGAAGTCAAAGGTTATACTTACAATCCTCAGAAAGCAAGAGAACTTTTGTCGCAAGCTGGATATCCGAATGGTAAAGGGTTGCCGGAGATCGTCTTGTCCACAAATAAGGACTATTTGGACCTATGTACATTTATTACGCGCCAATGGCAAGACCTCGGTATTAATGTAAAAATTGAATTAGAAGAGACAGCGATTCTGCGTCAGAAAATGAGAAAAGGACAAGTCGAATTTTTTAGAGGATCTTGGATTGCAGATTATCCAGATGGTGAATCATTTTTGACAGTTTTTTATGGTAAAAATAGCGCTCCACCAAATTACACCCATTTTCGGAATGCTACTTTTGATAAGTTGTATGAAACTGCGTTGGCAGAAAATAATAACGAAAAAAGATATCAACTGTATCATCAGATGGACGAGATATTAATTGAAGAAGCACCAGTTATTTTTTTGTTCTATGATGAGACCGCTTTGTTTTCTAGAAAAAATATTGCAGGACTTCAACCCAATGGAATCAATTTGCTGAAGGTAGATCAGATTACCAAAAGTATTGAGAACAATTAGGTGGAAAAGTATATTTATAAAAAAGAGAAAAACTAGTAAAGCGCAGAAAACGAAATGCCGAAAGTAGAATATCAAGATTGGGGAATATTGCCTTATGCAGAAGCATGGGAAAAACAAGGTGTTATACAACAAAGCTTAATTGCAAACAAACGAGCCAATAGGAACCGTGAAGCTGAAGGTGAAGAACTTAAACCTCAGTTGCACCAGCTCATTTTTTGTACCCATCCACATGTATATACTTTGGGTAAATCTGGCTCAGAGGATCATCTATTGATTTCTCCGGAAGATCGAGAAAAACACCAGGTTGAATATTATAAAATCAATCGGGGAGGAGACATTACCTATCATGGGCCAGGACAAATAGTAGGATATCCAATTTTTGACTTAGATGAGTTCTTTACAGATGTACACAAGTATGTACGATTCTTGGAAGAAGCCATTATTCGCTTGCTTGGGAATCATGGGATTACAGGAACCAGGATCGAAGGGTTTACTGGTGTTTGGATAGAACCAGAAAAGCCTGAATATCCCAAGCGTAAAATTTGTGCAATTGGGGTGCACCTTTCTCGTTGGGTAACCTTGCATGGTTTTGCACTAAACGTCAACAGCGATTTGGATTTCTTTAAACATATCGTTCCTTGTGGAATTAATGATGCAGATAAGACAGTAACTTCGATGGCTGCGGAACTCGGAACTCAATTGGATGAAACAAAGTTGAAATTGGAGTTAAAGGATATCTTTGCAGCGCTTTTTGAATTTGATTTTGTGGATAATATGCAATAGTTAGAAATTTTCCTTGAATGATCACAATCAATGTTTTCTCAAAATTGAAGAACAGTTGATTTATTTAAAGACATTTTTTACATTTAAGTAAGCAGATAGAAGCACTATGAAAAAAGATATTCCTCAACATAAAGTTTTAGATTTGGCAATAGCTGTAGTGCCTGATGAAAAAGATCCTGATCTGTGGCAAAGTTATGTGATCAATCTAAAAGATGAAGAGATTACTAATGTGCTGATTAATTCAAAAGGGTATGGTAATCGAGATGGAGAGGAAATTAAGACCTCAGTTTTGCGCCATTTTTTCGAATCTATTGGCCCACTTCAAATGCACAAGATTGAACCAATTCCTTCTGATCTATTTGGATTGACCAATGAGTATTGGGTTAGTTTTCGTCATGACAATTACATGTATGATAAAAAATATGTATTTGTCCCTGGGAGCTTGAATGAACTCAACTTTACCGTAATTCCATTCTTGAATAAAAAGGGAGTGATGATCCGATGATTAGGGTATAAATCATCTCAAATCTCTACCTATAATCTGGTAATTATCTAAGCTTGGTTGGCATCTCTAGGGGAAACCACTTACATTAAGTATTCCTTCCAATAACAATCTTACAACCAAACTTACAATTACATGCGCACAAGCCTATACATAGGTTTGGCACTGCTTTTCTGCGTGCTAAGCCCTTCAGCTGCATGGTCTCAATCAGCGTTGGATCAATACGAAAGAGGACTACTCGCAGAGCGAGCGGGAGAAGTGATGAAAGCCAAGGATTACTACACACGAGCTATCAACATGGAGCAAGGGAACGGTGCGTTTTATCTTTCAAGAGCCAACCTGATCTTAAAGAATCAAAACCATTCCGAATTATTCAAATCCTCAAACTCATTTAATATTTATCTTAAATGTCTCGAAGATTATAATCGAGCAGTACTCTTATTGCCCGAATCTTTTGAAAGTCATTTTGGTCGGGCAAAAGTTAATTATATCATTGGAAATTTTGCCGGTGCAAAAGTAGACTATAACAATGCGATCAAAATGAGTCACTATTTTGAAGATAAGATTGAGGCTTTAATTGGGCGAGGTGCTTCGCAATTTAAAATTGGAGAAATTGAAGGAGCTTTGAGGGATTTGGAAAGAGCGGAAGACTATGATAGTACGAATGTAAAAGTCTTGAATGAATTGGCGTTAATATATATTCACATGGGACAACATGATGTGGCTTTAACCACTTTGAATAAAGTCTTAGTACGCTATCCAAATGATCCAATTGCCAATGCTAATGTTGGATATTCTGCGCTAAAATTAGGTCGTTTTGAAAAAGCAATGGACATTTATAATCGTTGTTTGAAAGCCAATGGACCCAATGCGCTGATCTATAGCAATCTTGGATTTTGTAAATTCAAACTCGGCCGACTAACCGGCGCTCTAAAGAATCTAAACGAAGCTATAAGACTTGATGCTGACAATACTTTTGCTCTGAAAAACAGAGCCTTAGTGCATCTGGCTTTAGGTAATAAAGAACTTGCTTGTGAAGATTTACATGAGTCCAGAGACAAAGGTTACTCCCGTCAATTTGACAGTGAAGTGATCGAATTACTTGGTGAACATTGCCTGCAAGTCAACATCAAGCCAGCCCAGTAAATGGTCAAGATTTAAATATTTCAGATTCCTTTCTAGTTCGAGCAATATTCCATCTAAGAATGTACCTTTGCGGCTTCAATAACTGGTGTTTCATATATGAATGAAAAGAAAGTAGCTGACTCCGCCTCAATCATGACGGAGTTGATTATGCCCAATGATACCAATCCTCTAGGAAACTTGATGGGAGGAAATCTTATGCGTTGGATGGATATTATAGGCGGAGTTTGCGCCGCTAAGCACGCTGAAGCCCATGTCGTGACCGCCTCTGTGGATCATGTATCTTTTACCAGAGCAATAGAGTTAGGAGATGTGATTACGATAAAAGCAGCGGTGACTCGGGCATTCAATACTTCCGTAGAAGTCTATGTGGAGGTATTTGCTGCGAACATAAAAGGACATGAAAACCGCCGATCGAATCATGCCTATTTCACATTCGTAGCGCTGGATGATGATTCTAAAAAGCCGCAGAAAGTTCCTGCTGTGATTCCATTGACTAGAGATGAACAAGAACTCTATGATTCGGCCATTAGAAGAAGAGAGTTGAGATTGGTGCTCAGTGGAAGAATGAAGCCTGCTGATGCTTCGGAGATTCGAAATCTGTTTGCAAATCTAAGCTAAGGGGCATTTTCGTCGAAATTTTTTCCACGATTGCCTGATATTCCTTGATCCGTAAGTCTTATTTAGTATTTTTCGACTATGGCAATACAGAATAACAAGCCAGGAGGGATTGTCCTAAGGCTATTGGGCATCTTGGCAATTTACTTTGGACTAAAGTTTTACGGAGGCGAGGCAGGTCGATTGATTCTATATCCTATTACAAGACTAGTAACTTTCTTGCATGAATTTGGTCATGCTATTGGCGCCGTGATTACTGGAGGTTCTGTTGAAGGTATTCAAATCAACAACGATGGTTCTGGATTTACAACCACGCGTGGTGGCTCTAGAGCCGTTATCCTAATGGGTGGTTATATTGGTTCTGCGATTATGGGAAATTTATTGGTTTTTATCGGAGCCCGTTATGAAAAGTGGAGTGGATACACCATTAAGCTTTTGGCGATACTGATGGCCTTCACCGGCTTGTTTTGGTTCAATTCTATTTACTCAACAGGAATTTTACTTTTGTTTGCTTTTGTACTTTGGATTATATCCGCAAAGACTTCCTTTGATCGCGAAATATTGATGTTTCTCGGATTGGCTTCGTTGCTGTATATCATACAAGATTTTAGAATAGGTCCATCTTCGGATTTGTCTGCTTATGCGGAAACCATTCCAGTTCTGCCTGCGCAAGGTTGGATGTATGTTTGGTTAGCTATTGTAGTTCTTTTGAGTTTAATAAACTTAAGAGTAATACTGAGAAGTCGTCGAGGTTAGTTTAATTTCTAAATATTAATTTTATTTCTTAGGAATGGAAATAGATATTATCGTTCCATTTCCTATTTCAGTTTCAATTCCCAATTCACCTTTCAAGTATTCTACCCGAGATTTTATAGATTGTAAACCAAGTCCATCGCCGATCTTCAAAGGATCAAATCCTTTTCCATTGTCTTCAACGATTAACTGGACTTCAGATTCCAATCCATAAAAAGAAATTTCCACTTTTGTAGCTTCGGCATGCTTTAAAATATTAGCAAATATTTCTTGACATATTCTATAAATAAATATTTCCTGAATCGCGTCTAGACGTTCATTAATATTTCTGTGCTCAAATTCTATTTTTAAATTGTCAGATGCGAAGTCATTGGCAAGTCCATTAATTGAAGGAATGAGTCCGTGTGATTGCAAAATAGGTGGCATCAGATTGTGCGATATTCTGCGTACTTCATCGCAAGCATTGTCCAACATGCCTTCCGCTTTTTCGAAAAAATTAATGGACTCAATTTTCTTAATCTCTCCTTGGATTTTTCCATAATGTGCTTTTACGGAAGAGAGGAGTCCACCTAATCCATCGTGCAAATCTTGGGCTATTCTTGCTCGTTCTGCCTCTTGTCCTTCTAGAGTACAGGCAAGAGCAAGTATGCTTTTTTCGTTTTCGAGTGTTTGAACTTCAATGTTTTTAAGTTGCAATTCTCGCTTGATGATAGCTTGAGATTTCTTGATGTTTCTGTAGAAAAAATAGGCAACCATAAGGCCAAGTAAGCTGATAATAAATCCTCCAGATAGGAAGCCAATTCTTTTCTCTTTCTGAGTTAAGTTTAATTGCTGTTCGGCGATCCGTTTTTCATCATTTGCCTTGCCATATTTGAGTTCCAGTTCTCTAAATTGAGCTCGGTTTTCCAAGGAAGTAAAAGAGTCTTTTTTTGTATGCCCTTGATTGAGTAAATCGTAAGCTTCTTTGAAGTTTTTATTCTCATATTCAAGGCCAGCAATATCTATAGCTAACTGAAAATCCAACTCCTTTCTATCAATCTTATTATTCAAATTTTGAGCAGTTTTGAAAAATTCTCGAGCCTTTTCTGTTGCTCCTCTTTTACTCTCCACTCGTGCAAGATTTAGGTAAATCTGAGCTTCGATCAAAGGATCGTCTTTGTCTTTTGTTATCTCCAAGGATTTTTCTAAGTAGTAAGTGGCCGAATCCAGTTGATTCAATTCTCCTTCTAACGATCCTAAAGTTAAATAAGCCTCTCTAGTTGTACGTTCATCTTTTATTTCTAAAGCTAAATCCAAAGCTTGACGAAAATACTTCTTAGCTGCAGATAAAGAATCCAAGACTTGATAACTAGCGCCAATTAAGTTCAAAGAGCCGGCAGTAATTTCAGGGAATTGATGTGTTCTAGAGTAATCAATAATCTTTTTTGAAAGTTCTATTGATTCAGTATAATTTTCCAATACAAAATGACAAATAGAAATGTTGTACTTGAGATAGGCTATGTTTTTCTTGCGATTCAATCCTTCGGCCATCTTTAAAGCATCTAAGAAGTGCGTCATGGCTACATCCATTTTTCCCTTGTTGTAGAAATTATTTCCACGGGCACTATAGATTTGCAATTTAATGCTTTGGTACGGTTCCAATGACTTGGTGGTGTCGACTAAGTCTACAAAATATTCTGCCGAATCTAAATAAATAAACTCATTAAAATTATTCCCACTAAGCTCTCTTTTCTTGAATCTGTGATACAGTAAATAGCCATTACTTTTGATTAAATTATCTTGTGATTTTTTAGCTAAAGGAAAAACCTCAAATGCATATTTTTTTGCTTTGATACGATCGGAATAAAGAAAGGTGTCGCTTAACATATGACCCGCTCTAACTTTTTCATCAGGACTACTCGCCGTATTATATCGTTGTAACAATTCTTCGATGGTGAAGGAATTCTCTTGACCTGTCCCAGAATTGCAAATCATGAAAAACAAAAAGAAAAATGTTATCGGAAATTTCATAGTAGCGTATCTTTCAGTATAATATTCATGATTCTGTGGCTTTTTAAATGCTAATGTTAGCCAATTTAAATATCAATTATGCACTTGTAAAAACTCTAAAATAGCTAATTCATCTCTCAGGAAGGTGCATGTAACCCCATAACTAAAGAATATCTATGAAAACCGGTAGAAATTTAACCTGATCAAAAAAAAGGGACGGCATTTACTCTTGGTTCTCTCCATTTTATCCAATACCTTGCAACAATGAGGTTTTGGTTCTACATTATGTTTTATTGCGTTTGTTTGCTTGTGACTCAAAGTTGTTATCAAGAAAAAAAAACTGATCGTTTACCTCAGTCCCTTCAAAACTTTTCCGCAGCGCAATTGCTTGCTCAAAAGTCAGCTCCCTCAGATTTTATGTACCAACGGTATTCAAATTCGACTCAAGAATTCAGTTATAAAGATTTGGAGAAAACGAAAAGGGACATTGAAAAGCTTAGAATTTCTTCAAAAGCATTCCCAGGTTTTGATCAAGCATGGCGATTAGAGGGCCCGGGGAACATCGGCGCTAGAATTAACATCATTGCTCCGCATCCAACCAATGCAGCTATTATGTTGCTTGGGTATTCTACCGGTGGGATTTTCAAAACTACGGATGGCGGAAACTTTTGGTATCCCGTTTTTGACCATGCAGCTTATTCGGCCATTTCTGCGATAGCTTATGATCCATCAAATCCTGATATCGTATATGTTGGCACTGGAGATCACAACTTGCCAGGAAATCCTTATTCAGGTGATGGCGTTCATAAATCACTTGACGGTGGTGAATCTTGGACTCAAATGGGATTGGCTGAAACTGGAATTGTTTCTAAACTGATTGTTGACCATGCAAATACCAACACGGTTTACGCAGGTACGATGGGGTTCCCTTACAATCCTGATGACAATCGTGGTTTATACAAATCTATCGATGGTGGTTCATCTTGGGAGAATATACTTTACCTCGGAGATTCTACGGGAGTCATAGATGTAGTTATGCATCCAACAGATAACAACATCTTGCTTGCTGCGGGCTGGGATCGTATCAGGAACAATTCTATGTCGATAATCTCTGGACAAGGAGCCAAGATTTATAGATCCACTGATGCCGGCGTTACTTGGCAAATGATTACCAGCGGACTTCCACAATCTGATCAGAGTCGAATTGGATTGACTGCAGTTCCTTCTAACCCCAATAAATATTACGCTGAGTATATCGGCTTGGATTTTCAAGTACAAGGTGTTTATGAATCTAACGATGCTGGTCTTACTTGGACCCAGAAATCTGCAAGCGGATTACAAGGAACTTCCGGTGGCTTCGGATGGTATTTTGGACAAATAAGATCAACTCCGAATAACGATTCAGAATTGTATCATTGTTCAGTGAATCTTTACCGTTCATTCAATGGCGGAGACAATTGGTCCCGAATCACCAATACCGGAAATGGTTCCCAACATGTCGATATGCACGACCTTAAATTTGATGCTGCTGGAAATACTTGGCTTGCGACAGATGGTGGTCTCTACAGAAGATTATTAGGTCAAACGACTTGGACCGATATGGAGGATATTCCTACAACACAGTTTTATCGAATTGCGGCTGATCCACATGCCCAAGAAAGGTATTACGGAGGAGCTCAAGATAATGGAACTTCTTTCGGGGATTCAACTAATCTTAACAATTGGGAAAGAATATTTGGAGCTGATGGTTTTTCAATTGTTTTTCATCCAAACAACGAAAACATTTTTTATGTAGAAACTCAGAATGGTAATATTTATAAAACCATTGATAATGGAAATGTATTTACTGCAATTACTACTGGGATCAATGCGCCTGAAGTAAGGCCGTGGGACATGTTTTTCTATTTAGATCCATTTGACCCAGACGTTGTGCTTACAGGAGCACAGCATATTTACCAGTCAGATCCTGATATTAACAATGGAGTCTTTATGCAAATATCAGGAAATCTTACAGAATCGGACACCGCTTCTAGTGCTCGTCGTTATCATTTTATTACTCATCAATCCGCTTCTACTATTTCCGCTGGATTATTATTTGCGGGTACATCGGATGGTTTGGTTTGGAAACGAGCTGATGGTGCAAATTGGGAATTAATAAATACTGGATTGCCTGACAGTTATGTGACTAGAGTAGTAACATCAGATACGGATGCCAACCGTGTTTTTGTAACGCACTCTGGATACAAGGATGGTGATAATGAAGCTCACATCTATATTTCTAACGATCAAGGTACATTGTGGACATCCATTGATGGAGACTTACCTAATGTCCCTATCAATGATTTATTTATTATTCCAAATACTGGAGATTCCATATTGTTTATTGGGACTGATTTTGGCGTTTTCGGAAGTTTAAATCAAGGCTCAAGCTGGGAATTACTTGGTCAAGGAATGCCTTCTGTTCCTGTTTTAGATTTGGATATTGATCTAACTGCAAATCGACTTTTAGCCGGAACTTACGGCCGGTCTGCATTTACAATTGATCTTGAACCCATTTTAAATCCCACAACAGTTTCAATTGCAGGTCTTGTAAAGTCTAGGACTGAAGTTCCTGTTAGCAATGTTAATATTCAAGCTGGAGGAACAACGCAAACGACTAACAGTTCGGGGCTTTACAATTTGACGGTTGTTCCCGAAAGTAGTTGCTCAATAGTTCCGAATAAAATAGTTCCAAATAATTCTGGCGTATCCATACTTGATCTTATTCTTTTGCAAAGACACTTGGTTTTTTTGGATACATTACCTTTGCTTGGGCAAGTGGCGGGAGATGTTAATTTAGACAACAATTTAAACTTGTTAGATGTCATAGAAATTCAGCGATCGCTAGTTTTTGTAGACACCGTTTATGCTTCTGGACCTTGGGGTTTTGTTCCAACTCAATTTAATTTCACGGATTCCATCGACGCTTTTTCTAATCCCGTTCCGAGAACTTTAGGCTGCACAGAGGCTATTAACAATGGAGATTTCTGGGGTGTTAAAATGGGCGATGTAAGTGGAAATGCTTCGAATCAGATTATTCCAGAAGTTAGCAATCGTGGTGATGTGCAGGTTGAATTGGAAAAAGAAAACGGGTTGCACTATTTACGCTTTTATCAATCAATTCCAGTGAATGGCTTTCAGCTAAAGTTAAACATGACTCCAGGAGAGAAAATCAATATTGAAAGTGTTTTAAAAGGGGCATCGGTCAATGTTATTGAAAATGAATTGTACATTTCTTGGGTTTCTCCAACCGGAAAACCGGTCTTAATTCAAGAACCAATTCTTTCTTTTAATAGTGCTATTGTCAATTTATCTCTCGATGATCAGTTTGAAAATATATTGATGAATGCTAGCCAAGGAAATTATCAATCTTGGGGTATTCGGCTAAAGCAAACCTATAAAGAAGGAGTATCCGGAAAAATATTCGGGAATCAGATCTATCCCAATCCAAATGATGGATTGTTTTCCATCCAATTTAATAAAGCCATTTATGGAAATTGGTCACTGTTCTCAACTGATGGAATATTAAAATCTTCCGGCTTGATAAATAATCAGGCTAGAATGGATTTTGATCAAACGATACTAATGCCTGGAATTTATTTTCTACTACTAAAAAGTGAGCAGAAAAAATCAGTACAAAAGGTAGTCATCAACTAATCATATTTTCTTCCTGTCCGATCTACTACAGCACTGCTGGCTTGCTGTGTTCCCATTAACAAAATATCCTGAATATTTACATGCGGTGGTTGGCTTGCAATGAATAGTATTGATTGGGCTACATCTGATGATTTCAACGGATTAAAGTCTTCGTAAATTTTTGCCTTTTCTTTATCTCCATGAAATCTTACTTCTGCAAATTCAGTTTCTTCAACATGAGCCGGGCTAACTTGACTTACTCTAATTCCATGACTGTGCAAATCTAATCGCATTCCTTTGGTCAAAGCATCTACAGCATGTTTAGTGGCACAATAGACATTGCCTTTTGGATATACTTCATGTCCTGCGGTAGAACAAATGTTGATAATGTGTCCTGCTTTTCGTTCCACCATCGTTGGACTTATTAATCTAACCATAAAGAGTATACCCTTAATATTGGTGTCAATCATTTTATCCCAATCACTTAAATTCCCGGTATGGATTGGATCAAATCCACTGGCAAGACCAGCATTGTTAATCAAGATATCTATTTCTGAAAAAGGAGTTGTTAGTGTGTTTAATGCTTCACCAGATGCTTGTATGTCTCTAACATCAAAAGATAAATATTGAACATTTGGATTGATTACTTGTAGCTCTTTGGAAAAGACTTTCAATCGGTCTGACCTTCTACCAGTCAAGACTATTCGGTATCCAGCTTCAGCAAAAGCTATGGCAGTGGCTTTGCCAATACCACTTGTAGCACCGGTTATTAAAACTGTTTTGTCAATACTAGGTCGTTGGACTTTCGGCACTTCTATAGGTGCTTTTTCTTGAATAGTACTTTCTTCAACAGGGTCATCCTGCATATAACCAAAAGCTAAATCATTCTCTGGAGTTTGTAGCTCCGGATTATTTGTGAAAGCTCTTACATAGTAATCCAAGGCACTTTCTTTATCACCATTGTTGTAGTATATAAGCGCTAAATCATAGTTTGCAAATTCATGATTAGGAGCTAACTCTAGTACCTTTTTGAAAGTAGGTATAGATTGCTTAGTCAATCCTTTCCCTTCGTTTTGTATAATGCCCATTTGATAATAAGCATCGACATGGCTTGAATCTTTAGCAATTGCTTTCTCGAAATACTGAAGGGATTTATCCATTTGATCTGGATAGTAATTACTATTGATCAATCCAACTTTGTAATCCAAGAAGGGGAGTGTGGGGTCTAATTCCAGCGCCCTACTATAATGGGTAGAAGCTAGGATATAATCGTTCTCTTGCTCCGCAATAACCCCGAGGTTGTTCCAAATTCTTGCATCGCGCTCATGTTTTTCTGATAATATGTCAAGCTCAGTTTTCGCTTGTTTTATTGATCCTTCATGGATATATTTTTCAATCAAAAGAATTGATTCATCTATCGAAGGTGATTCAACGATTTCTTCCTTTTTAATTTTAAAATCATCAAGGTATACTGGGATCGAAAATTTATTTTTGACTTCAGACTGGCTATTTTCATCAATAATTTCCTGTTCAGTATTTTTTACCTCTTTAGTTTCTATTTTTTTATTGTTATTCGAAGCTTCGTTTGTTGCTGTTTTGGATTCTACTTTAAACTCAATTTCTTCCTCGGTTGACTGTTGCAATTTTGCTTTTTCATTAAGCATGCTCATTCCTGGAATCGCTGATAATTCCACAGGAGGAATTTCCAACTCTTCACTAAAGTTTGGAGCGTCATCTGCTTTAGCTTGCGGTTTTACTGCTTCTTCGATGGCCGGTTCTTCAGGAATTTTTGTTTCCACAATTGGAGGAACTACCGCTTCTTTTTTCTCTGATGGTGAAGATGCAGGTTGCGGAGCAACATGGTTTTTAACATAACTTGTTAAAAAGCTAGTTTCTACTGCTCCACTAATTTTATAAAATTCATTAAACGATTTAAAGTCATCACCAATGATTGGTTCAATCTTAGCAATTGATTGATCTCTTAAGTACCTTAACAGTTCACCAATATTTGTAGATATTTCTCTAACTTCTTTTGTCTCCAATTCTAGAGTATCATCAATCTCTCCAAGTTTTCTTCCCCTCTGTCTTAACTCCAAATATTTATCCTGCCAATAGTTCATGTACTTAATTAGCTGGCCAATGCGATCAAATTCAGTTGGGATCATCTTTCCATTTTCGTTTATCCCATCAATCAAAAGTACAGTTAGTTTCTTTTGATTAATCAATTCGGTGAAAGTGGAAAGGGCAGTTGACATTGCCGCTCGACTTTTTAAGTAGTTATCACTTAATAAAAGTAATATAGGATTACTTTCTTTTTTGAGCGTTTCATTAAAAGTCGGTGTGAATCTTCCTTCTCTACAAACCAAATGTTCATATTGAGCATTAGTTTTTGCAAAACATTTTTCCAATTGCTGTGCAAATTTTTGATTCTCCAGATGATAGGCTAATGTGATATGTTGGGAAGACATGCTTTGCTATTTATTGAGTGATTAGAGCTATGGTTTCATCAAAGTCTTTTTTAAAAGCTTTGAATTGACTTGTAGCAGGACCAGAAAAACCAGTATGGATTTTTTGAACTTTATTGTTTTTATCTAAAAAAATCATTGTCGGGTAAGAGATGATAGCATTCAGCATCGGTAGCGATTTTTGAGCTTCCTTTTTATTGTAATAGCCTGCGCTGAGCATCTCGTACGGCAATTCAAAATGATTTTTATATTTACTAATTGTTGCAATAGATTTTTTAGGATCTTTATATTTTTCAAATGCTAATGCGATGACTTCTAAATCTTCATTAGGATTTTTGTTTAAGTAGTCTTTTAGAAACTCCGTTTCGTCTCTACAGTTTGGACACCATGTTCCAAAAATTTGGACAATCTTGGCTTTACCATTATAAATTGGATCATTAATACTAACCATTTCCCCTTCTGTGTTTGGAAAAGAAAATTCTACGGCATCGTAGCCTGGGAGTAAATAAGTCAATGAGTCTGGTGAAGTAAGTGTCGCTTCAAGGTTTTTGACAGCTTTCCAAGTTGTTCGGTAATGTGAACCAGATCTAAAACTCCCGATCAAACTATTGTCCGGTAAAATTTTACCTGAGAACAAAAATGCATGCGCTCCGTCAAAGGTTGAAAGGAAAAATTTGTTTTCTTGAACCGTTCCTTCAAGAAATCTATAATCTCCAGTCTCAGTAATAAATGTTCCAGTTAACTTATTTCCTTTTTGTACAAACTCCCCAATGGCCGGATAAGGTTGATCTTCTTCTAGACCAAAGGTGACTTCCCATTTTCCAGAGAGATCTGATCCGGGCGTTTTGTCTATTCGCGTAAATCTGTGATTCTGACCGAACTTGGCAGAGAAGGGAATTTTATAATTGTCCTTGGTTTTTACGACCCAAAATCCATTGATTAATTTTTCATCAATATTAGCCTGAATATAAGAATCATACAATGGGAAATCAATCCACAAAGTGTCTCGTCCTGTGCTTCGATCTCGACCAAATGAAACTTCGTTTACTGTAATTCTTTCCTCGCCGTTAATGATCTCTATGTAATCTTTTCCGTCCGCCGTTTTCTTAGCTTCAAAAACGAAAGGCAATGACCCATCTATTATTTCTGACATCTGTCTTTCTAAATTGTCATCTCGCTTACGTGGATTTTCTTTTATTGCTGCTTTGCTTTTTGGAACCAACGCTAACTCTGCGCGCCAAGGTCCAGGGGCAATGCCTTCATATTGGTTCTCGATTACAAAACATCCGGTCAATAAGAGCAATAGTGGTAAGAATCTCATCAGTTTATTTTTTGCATAATTGTGTAGTCGGTAAGATAGAATTTATCTTCCGATCAATTAACTGAATATGATTCTTAAAAGTTGATATCAAGGCAATTTTTTATTTAGACGTCTAAAAATTATTTACCTCCTTCACCTTTGAAATGGTCATCCTTGTATTTGAATAGTACATTAAAAGTTGTCAAACTTCCATAGATTCGAGTCAAATACTGTTGTAGATTGACTTTGTTTTCATCGGTCATTACTTTAGAAGCATTTATTCGTTGCTCCATGACTCTGATTCTATCTCGAACCATTACGATTTTATGAAAAAACTGGTCAATTGGAATTTCTTTAGATTTAAGCCCATCATCTGCTGGCTTTAAAATCATCGTACCGTCCTTCCATTTATCTCCTAAAGCCACTGTTTCATTTATCCCATTAAAGTTCTTTAAGATCTTTATTAAGGACTTTTCCGCTTCCGTATAGGTCACTGCGGCTTCTTGTTCAATGACTTCTATAATTTCAAGCCCATCAAAGTTTTTACCTACTTGCTTGATACCGTATTGAACAAAGCATACGTCGTATGCCATTTTATAAATTTTGATAACTACACCAACACCAAAAGAAGGGTGTTTGACTCGGGATCCAATGCCTAATGCTGCTACAGCTGTGTCCATTTCTATAATTTTTAAATTAAATCTAATCCTTTCTGAACCTGCATTCAAAAAAGAGAACTTGTACTATAGAAATATTACGAAAAAAAAATGTTCTTGTTACTCGATTTAATGGACGGCTTGGTAAGATTGATCTTCCTGTAATCTAACAGCTTTTCCTCCTTTTACCTTGAAAACAGTTGGTATCGACCGATTTTTCTTGATTCCCCTAGAGTAGACTTCAAAATGTAGGTGTGGACCACTAGACCAGCCTGTGTTTCCACTTTTTCCAATCAATTGACCGATTTCAACATAATCACCCACTTGCACCAAAACTCCATTCTTTTGTAAGTGTACATAATTGCTAAAGGTACCGTCATCGTGATTGATGACAACATAGTTAGATTTTCCTTTGCATCTAGGATCTGCACAACCAACATTGGAGTCTTCTTTGATATCGGTCACCATGCCACCTCTTGCAGCATGTACATTAGTTCCATTAGGCATATTAAAGTCTAGGGCATACACATCTTTGTGAGAATAATTACCGTGATAGCCTTGATGTACCTTAAAAGTTGTACCAGCTTCATATGGAAGCCAATACTCAAAGCTATCATCATGATTGGCATTCACATTTCCGGGGATATAGTTGAACCTAAAGTCATATTCTGGACTTTGCATTCTATCAATAACCGTCAAAGTCAATAGCTTGATCGGCTCACCTCCACTAGGAATCATCGCCAAATGGGGAAGAGGAACATCACATTCTAAGTTCTTTAGAGTTTTGAAACTGATTTCCATACTGATAGGTACAGCTCCATCATTTGCGCCCCACAATTCGACTCCATTGGAAATTGGTTTTTCGAAAATGTCTAAACCGTCCTGGGCGAACGTAAGCGCTGAAATGAGCGTCAATAGAGCAACTAGGATATTCTTCATAATACGTTGAGTGGTAATTACTAACATTTAACCTTATACCTAAGACAATTATTATGCCCTTCAGGGTTAAAGAATTTAACTAAAAACATCAAAGATTTACTCAGGCCAC
>CALFWO010000002.1 GCA_937928045.1 uncultured Saprospiraceae bacterium
AAAAGACTTTGGTGGCTATAGCACGGAGGTGCACCTCTTCCCATTCCGAACAGAGAAGTTAAGCTCCGTAGCGCCGATGGTACTGCTATACCAAGTGGGAGAGTAGGTCGCTGCCATTTTTTTTATTTTTTTTAGTAAAAAAAGATAGTAAATAACCTCGTCATACTGACGGGGTTTTTTTATGCCCTCTTCTCAACGTAAACTTAAATCCAAAGAAATTTCTTCTACATTTAACTCCGATTCTTAACTATTGTTTGTCACGACTGCAATCCTATTGAGACTATCATTACTTTTGCATTATGGATCATCAACAAGC
This sequence comes from uncultured Saprospiraceae bacterium, assembly GCA_937928045.1. Lineage (GTDB taxonomy): Bacteria > Bacteroidota > Bacteroidia > Chitinophagales > Saprospiraceae > JABDJM01. Next base: position 317 of record CALFWO010000002.1, read on the forward strand.
ATTGAAAGTTAAGTTGGAAGTATTATGGTGGATCGCTACATTAATAATTCTTACAGCGATACTTTTTCCAATCCTTTCTAATATAAGCGAATACCGATTTTTAATTCCGAACATTGTGTTCGTCTTAGTTTTCATAACTTTTACCCGATACATTTTTCAACTCAAACATACATTCTTAGGTCGCCTTCAGAAAGTCAAAGCACTTATAATGCTAATAAGTCTACCTTTAAGCGCGTACATCGTACAAAGCATTCACAACTTTCAAGCTTATATTGATGAAAATGGAATGGGGGCTTTACTTGAAGAAGTAGCATTCGAAGAGCAAAATGGCTTAGGAACATTTATTCAAACAGAATACATTTTTTTCGGAGTCGGAGCGATCATATCAATTGTCGTACTTTTCTTTAGATTGGTAATTTCAATTTGGCGATTTCGAAATAAAGGAACCATTTAATCAATAGATATGTCAGCAGTAAAGGAATTCAACGATTATCGCAAGAAAATGAATGAAAAGATTCTTGCGGAAGACAACTTAGTCTTGAAACGATTTTTTAGTTTAGATTCAGCTACCTACAAAGATGGTGCATTGTCTTCAAGAACTAAAGAAATGTTAGGTTTGGTGGCATCAATGGTGTTGCGTTGTGATGATTGTATTAAGTATCATTTGGAGAAATGTCATCAGGAGAATGTAAATACAAAAGAACTTTTCGAAATTCTTTCTGTAGCTAATTTAGTTGGAGGTTCAATTTGCATTCCGCATACAAGAAGAGCTGTTGAATATTGGGAAGAACTTAAGCAAGAAGCATAAACTTTGAAAAATAAATATTCGAAATGGATAGTTTTAAGCCTTATCGCAATTGCGAGTCTGGGTTATTTTCAATGTAGATACGATATGCGCGCTATGAATCCAACCAATGTGGATTGGGTTATGGCGAAGGGATCTGATTGGACGCCCGATTATCTCGCCTGGAAATATTTTAGATACCAACCTTGGTCTTTCCCCTTAGGAACTATGGAAGGATACTCTTCGCCGCAGAAAGTCAGCATTGGATTGACTGGAGCTATTCCTCTTATTGCTGTGCCAATGAAGTTAGTCGCTCCAATTCTTCCCGAAGATTTTCAATACTATGGTTTTTGGTTATTCCTTTGTAGTTTTTTACAAGGAGTTTTCGCTTTTTATCTGTTACGCCGTCTTGGACTAAAAGATAAAAGCTATACGCTCATTGGGGCACTGATATTTATGTTCAGTTATTCCATGATGGATAGATTGGGACATTTGAACTTGTGTGCGCATTGGACGATTCTAGCCGGACTGCTAGTATACTTTGGAAAGTATTCGTACAAAAAAACAATACTGTATCATTCTTTGCTCGTTTTTGCGACTATTTGGATTCACCCATACTTGGTTTTATTTTCGGTTGCATTAACAGGAATTACATTTTTAGAGCATTGGTGGTCTAGAAAAATAGACTTCACTAAATTTATTATCGCTGGTGCCACCACAGGTATAGCTGCTATTTTCAGTTGGTGGGTGTTGGGTAATTTTATTTTGGACGGTAATGATGCAAAAGCCGGAGGGTTTGGGGAATTCTCTACCAACCTTAATACATTTTGGAATCCAAAAATAAACACACCTTTTCTAAGCCATCAAGCAGACTATTTTAATGGACAATACGAGGGAATCGCATACTTAGGAATTGGAATCCTAATATTATTGATAGCTACCATTGGATTACTATTGCTAGGTAAAATTAGTTTTAAATTATCAAAGGGTAATATTCTAATCGCATCACTTGCTGGAATTTTCTTCTTATTTTCATTAAGTCAACTAATTACCTATGGCGATCAGCTAATTTTTGAAATGCCATATTCAAAATACTTGATAGGAAAATTTGCCACTCTTCGTGCCTCAGGTAGATATGTATGGTTGCTTCAATATTTGTTAATTCTTGTACCTATTGTAGGACTTTATAGAACCAAGTTTAACATTAAAATTAAGACTGGTTTATTGGCTGTTGTACTTCTTTTAAACTTAGTTGATTTCCAGTTTTATTTCAAACGGAATCCAATTTTTCAAAATAAAATAGAACCTATTCCAAACTTTCATCAAGCCGCTTTTGAAAAAATAATTGAAGCAGGAAGCGAAGTGATTATGTATCCGCCGCATGTTAGAACCTATTTAACAGCATATGATGAAACGCCCTTTATATCAATAGCCGCAGCACAAGCAAAGCCAATCAACACTGGTCATTTGGCAAGGGTTAACTTGAAACTAAGACAAGAACATAAAAACAATCTTGAACTGAAGTTAATAGAACAGCCGTCTTTTTTCAAAGACAAGACCATTATAACTATTCCAAAATATGCTGAACTTTTTCAAGACTTAGTGACAAAGAATATAGTTCAAACATTTGAGTCAAATGGATTTCTTGCTTATGTACCTATTCAGAGTCAGCAGATAATATCAATGCTTCAAGAAAAATCAGTTGTCGATAGTCTGAATTTTAAAAGAGAGAGCTTCAAAGATTTTCAAATAAGAAATGCAGATTTTAATTGGGCTGTGGCCGTTAAAGATGAAGCCAGAACCTATTTGGATTATTGCAATCATTGGAAAACTTACTTCGATTCGATTGGGTCAAAAAACTCAGCATTGGATTTTAGAGAGTCTTACGCAGGAATATTTAGTAAAGGAAAATTAGTGATTGAAGAGAGTGGAAGAGAACAAAATGGAGGGCCCGTAGAATTGGATCAGATTATTCAAGGCAATAGCATTAAAATAGTTTCTGCGAGTATGGATCATGGCAATATTGCAAACATACTAATCAACAATAAGGAGTACGCTATTGATGATCGAGGTTTTAATATTGTAGTTTTTAATGATCAAGGGGAAGTTCTTGAAACAACATTTTTCGATACCTATCGGCAATGTCACCACTATTCTGAAAAAGTAAATAAGAAATTTCCGATCTGGAGAATAAGTCAGTAATGGTAATGATTCCCAGATTACTTCGACAATAGGTCAAATTGATCCAGTTGTAATGTTTGGCATTGGAGTTCCGATAACTTGTTCTATAACAAGGTCTGCAGAAGGGGAGACCTTTACAGGAGAACTCCAATAGGTTGATATCATTCTGGTATAGCTTTTACAAACATAGAATACTTGCATTTTCTTGAATAGCAGTGAGCGCTATTTCATTCCTCTTTGGTATCTTTACCTTCCACACTTGGCCTATGAACTATCTTGATTCCTTAAATGATGTCCAAAGAGAAGCAGTAACTTCAATTGAAGGACCAGTTCTCATTGTAGCTGGCCCAGGATCTGGGAAAACAAGAGTATTGACCTACCGCATTGCTCATTTAATAAAATCAGGAGTAGCCCCGTGGGAGATTCTTTCCCTAACATTTACCAATAAGGCAGCTCGAGAAATGAAAAGCAGAATTTCTTCTGTGGTAGGAAACAAGGCGGATAAAATTTGGGCCGGAACTTTCCACTCCGTCTTTGCCAAAATATTAAGAATCGAGGCGGAGAAGATCGGATATCCCTCTAATTTTTCAATTTACGATACCCAAGATACTCAAAGTGTAATCTCTGGAATTGTTAAATCTATGAATTTAGATGGCAAGGTTTATAGTTCTTCTGCCATTAGGTCAAGAATTTCTTCCGCTAAATCTCAACTAATAACCCCTAAAGCTTATTCTGCAAACGAAGAGTTAATTGCTCAAGATAGAATGTCAAAACGCCCAAGGGTGCATGAGATTTATAAAAAATATGTTGATAAATGCGCCAAAGCTGGTGCCATGGATTTCGATGACCTATTATTGCAACTTTTTAGATTGTTTTATCAGAATCCAGATAATGTTTTAGAAAAGTATCAGAGAAAATTTAAGCACTTGTTGGTGGATGAGTTTCAGGATACTAACCATTTACAATATGCAATCTTGAAAAAATTCATGGATTACAAATTGCAGGATGGTACAAAAGATCCATATACTCCAAGAAATATTACTGTAGTTGGTGATGATGCGCAAAGTATATATGCCTTTCGAGGTGCGACTATCGACAACATTTTAGACTTTGAAAAGGATTACAAACCCTTTGGCATTAAGGTGTTCAAATTGGAACAGAATTATAGATCAACAGATCATATCGTTCAAGCGGCAAATGAAGTTATTTCAAATAATGAAAAGCAAATTCCTAAAAAGATTTGGTCCAATAAAGGTGATGGGAAAAAAATTCAATTGATCCGTACCATGTCTGACGGTGAAGAAGGAAGACGCGTTGCAGATTTAATTCTAGAACAAAAAACCCGGTTGCATCTTAGCAATTCAGATATAGCAATTCTCTATAGAACAAATGCGCAATCAAGAATTTTTGAGGAATATTTAAGAAGGCAAAATTTAAACTATAAAATATTTGGTGGCCAATCTTTTTACCAAAGAAAAGAAGTAAAAGACCTTACTGCTTATTTAAGATTGGTAGTTAATCCTAAAGATGAAGAAGCTCTGAAAAGAGTGATTAATTATCCAAAACGTGGAATCGGAAAAAGCACAGTAGATAAAATTGTTGAAACCGCAAACCAAATTGGAACTCATATGTGGGCTGCTATTCCCCACACAAAGCTACCTGCTCGGGCTTCTAAAGCGTTATCCGATTTCATGAAAATGATTAATGGATTTAGTGCGAAACTTGGAACACTAGACGCGTTCGAACTGGCCTCGACTATTGCAAGGAAATCCAAAATAATAGATATTCTAAAAGCTGATAATTCTCCAGAAGGACAAAGTCGACAGGAAAATATTTCAGCTTTGTTAGATGGAATTAAAGATTTTACCGAGACGGATGAGCAAATTGGCGATATCCAAGTTGATGATAAGTCGCTATCCAGTTTTCTACAAACTATCGCGTTGCACACCGATCAAGATGAAGAAACCGATGAATCTGAATACATCACGCTAATGTCTGTTCATGCTGCCAAAGGTCTTGAATTCAAATCCGTTTTTGTGGTTGGATTAGAGGATGATCTTTTTCCTTCATTCATGTCTAAGAATGATTTGAATGGGATGGATGAAGAACGGAGGCTTTTTTATGTTGCAATTACCAGAGCGGAAGAATTGTTAACATTAACTTATTCTGATAGCCGATATCGATTTGGAAAAATGAAGTTTCAAAATCCAAGTCAATTTTTGGAAGAAATTTCTCCCGAGCACATTGAAAGCTTTTCACCAATTGTTACCAAGCGTAGAGCCCCAATTGACGAAGCTCCGATTTCTTCTGGTATCCAAGGAAACTTCTCAAGAGTTCAACGCCATGCACCAGTGCTCTTGGCAGACCCATCCACTTTTAGGCCAAGTCCTTCTAGTCAAATTGAAATTGGGATGAATATTTTGCATCTAAAATTTGGGAAAGGTAAAGTGACGAATATAGATGGCAACAATGATAATCGTGTGGCGACTATTAAATTCGAACAAATTGGAGATGTCGAAAAGAGAATCATGTTGAAATTTGCAAAACTTCAAATCCTTTAATGAATATTCAGCAAAGGACCTTGTGGATCAAACAAAAAGCAGCAGCGCTTGGATTTGTTTCTGCAGGAATTTCTAAGGCTGAATTTATGGAACCAGAAGCTCGAAATCTTGAAGCTTGGTTGAATCAAAATTTTCAAGGTAAAATGTCTTACCTAGAAAACCACTTTGACAAAAGAGTAGATCCTACGAAATTAGTACCCGGAGCAAAGTCTGTAATTTCTCTTGCTTATAATTATTACCCTGAGAAAATTCAGAAAGATCCAAAAGCTCCAAAAATTGCACGGTATGCCTATGGTGAAGACTATCATTTCGTATTAAAGCATCGACTGAAAACTTTTCTCCTAGATATTCAAAGTACAATTGGTGCTGTAGAAGGAAGATGCTTCGTTGATTCCGCACCTGTTTTGGAAAGAGATTGGGCGAAGCGTTCGGGGATAGGATGGATTGGAAAAAACACCTTGCTCATTCATCCCAAGAAAGGATCTTATTTTTTTCTTGCTGAATTGATTATTGATTTAGAATTAATACCAGATGAACCCATGAAAGACTTTTGTGGAACCTGCACAAAATGTATCGATGCTTGTCCAACTGATGCGATTGATGAATCTGGTTTTGTCCTTGACGGTAGTAAATGTATTTCTTATTTGACTATTGAACTAAAGGAAGCAATACCAGATGAGTTCAAAGGTAAAATGGAAAATTGGGCATTCGGTTGCGACATCTGCCAAGAAGTGTGCCCATGGAATCGTTTTTCTCGAACACATCAAGAACCTGCCTTCGAGCCTAAAGATGGGTTTTTAGAAATGAAAGAAGAAGACTGGCAAGAAATTACTGAAGAAGTATTTCAGCGAATATTTAAAAAATCTGCGGTAAAACGTACCAAGTATGAAGGGTTGAAAAGGAATTTGAACTTTTTAGAAAAGTAAGTCAAAAGTTATTTTCTCCATCTGAAGGAGTTGTTCCGAATCTTAAAGTAATATTCAATTTTAAGGAAAAACATTGAAGGTGATCAAAGCAATATTTACACTACCGAACGCAGAGAATGATTATTCAAATATTGTTTAAAGTAAATATTTTTCATCTCCGATTTACTAGTGCTGATCCACCGTATTAAAACCGGGAAGCACATTGATGTCCGTCCAAAATCCTGCAATGGCACTAATCGTTTCTGAATACTCTTCCGCGGTCATTGGCTTCTTAACAAAAGCGTTCGCACCGAAATCATAGCATTCAAAAATTTTCGCTTGATCTACCACCGAAGAGAATACAACGACAGGCACTTTCTTAAGTTCATCGTCTACATAAAGTTTCTTAAGTACTTCAATACCATCTATATTTGGCATATCTAAATCTAACATTACTAAAGCCACTTGGCTTAGTGTTTCAGAATCTAAATGATCTATTAATTCTTGGCCATCAGTTACATGAATCAATTCAAGCCCTAGTGATAAATCGTCAAAAGCGATTCTCATGAGTTCATAGTCTGAACTTCTATCTTCTGCAATAATAACTTTTCTTGCTTTCCGCATTTTTAATCGGTCTTTAATTTTCTTGTTCGGACTCAGCTTTTTTGATATTACTATCTCTAATAATGTACAATGGTCTATTTCTCAAGTTCGTATTCATTCTACTCAAATATTCACCGATAATTCCAATGGCTATCATTTGGATTCCTCCAATGAAAAGGATGGTCAAAATCAGCGAAGTCCAACCAGGTTCGTAGTCTTCAAGTACGAATCTCGAGTACATTGCATACAACATTACTACAAAAGCGAAGCCAGAAACGATAAATCCGAAATATGTCACAATTTTTAATGGTAAATCTGAAAAAGAAGTAATCCCATCTAGCGCAAATTTTAGCATTTTTCTATAGGTGTAACCTGTATTTCCGGCGTTTCTTTCTTGTCGTTCGTATGTTATAAAAGTTTGATTAAATCCTACCCATGCGATTTGCCCTCTCAAATATTTATTTTGCTCTGGCATCCTCCGCAATAAATTGACAACTTTTCTGTCAATGATCCTAAAATCACCAGTATCTACTGGAATTTCAATGGTGGTTATCCTTGACAAGATACGATAGAAGTACTTGGCTGTGAAAAGCTTCAGCTTACTCTCTCCAGCTCTTTTTGCTCGCCGAGCATAAACGACCTCAAATCCATCCTGCATTTTATTATAAAGATCGATGATTGCTTCAGGAGGATCTTGTAAATCGGCATCTATAATTACAACCGCGTCGCCATCTACCTTATCCAATCCGGCAGTTACCGCAATTTGATGTCCAAAGTTCCTACTAAAATCAATAAATTTTACGCAATTATCCTTGGCGGCCAATTGATGTAAGACCAAAAGAGATTGATCCTTACTGCCATCATTGATAAAAACAAATTCATGTGTCAATCCAAGCTTATTTACTACAGCTTTAAGGCGATCATAAAGAAGAGGAAGATTATCTTGTTCGTTATAGACAGGTACAATGATGGAAATTTCCATAAATAGGGAAAAGATTGTATTTAGCGTAAATATAAAGCAATTGAAGCGTTCAATGCTTAGAATCGCATCTTTGTTATATTTGATTAGAATTATGCCATCAACTTTACCAAACTTACTAGTTATCGTTATTTGCTGTTTGACTTTATTCAGCTGTAAAACCGATCCTACCGCAAATTCTCCTATTGAATCAATAGAAAATAAGCAGTCGGAAGCAGGAAATATCACGAAAGATCTTAACGTTTCAATTCCAACTATTTTGTTTTATGGAAATAGTCTAACTGCTGGTCTAGGCATCGATCCTGATGATGGTTTTGTGAACCTGATCCAAAATAACTTAACTGAAAAAGGAAAAAAATATAAATGTATCAATGCAGGCCTGAGTGGAGAAACAACTGCTGGTGGGAAAAATCGGATCAACTGGGTACTTAAGAACAACAATCCGAGTATATTCGTCTTAGAACTTGGAGGCAATGATGGCTTACGAGGAATTGATCCCGAAAATTCCAGACAGAATTTGCAAGGAATAATCGATGCCGTGAAAGCTAGTAATTCGGAGACCAAAATATTGCTGGCGGGAATGGAAGCACCGCCAAATATGGGAGCAGATTATACTGCTTCATTTAGAGGAATTTATCCTTCATTGGCTAAAGAAAATGGAATTGCACTTATTCCATTTTTGCTAGATCGTGTTGGAGGAATTAAAGAATTAAACCAAGCAGATGGCATTCATCCAAATGAAAAAGGACAAATTATTGTCGCCGAAAATATTTGGACTTACTTAGAACCAATGATTTAATATGAAAGGATGGAGTAGATATGTTGCAATAGTTTTTGGCTTGGTCCTATTTGTCGTAATAGCCTATTATTTTGCTAATATTGTAACCTTCATTTTAATCGCTTGGGTACTCTCTTTGATTGGTCAGCCCTTGATGAACTTTTTCCTTACAAAGGTCCGCATCAAAAAAATTACAATAGGAAGATCACTTAGCGCGATATTGACCATTATTATATTCATTTTTGGTTTTGCCTTGCTGATCGGAACATTCATTCCTTTATTGGTAGAGCAAGCAAGAAACTTATCCGAAGTAGAATATCAAAGTATTGCCTCAGCATTAAAGGAGCCATTAGAATCTATCAATGGCTGGTTGTACAAAATGGGATTAGCCAATGAGACCAATTCAGCTGATAAGCAGTTGTTGGAAGGATTGAAAAATTGGTTTAATCCATCAGCTCTAGGTTCTATTTTTAGCTCAATATTGGGATTGGCTGGTAATCTCCTTTTCGCTGTTTTTTCGATCATATTTATTACTTTTTTCTTTTTGAAAGAAGAAAATATAATGGAACGAATACTGACGGCAATCACCCCAAGTGGTACCGAAAAGCAAGTTTCTAACGCGCTAGAAAGTATTTCAAAACTACTTACGCGTTATTTCGGAGGTATTCTTTTTCAAGTCATCATTATCACACTGTTCGTTTCAGTTTCTCTCGGTTTATTTGGAATTAAGAACGCGCTGCTGATTGGATTCTTTGCAGCACTTATAAATGTAATTCCGTATCTAGGACCAATTATAGGTGCAACATTTGGCCTGTTTATAACCATCTCTTCAAATCTCGACTTGGATTTTTATTCACAAATGAGTCCGATGTTGCTAAAGGTATTGGCAGTGTTTGCTGGAATGCAACTACTTGATAACTTCATACTCCAACCTTTTATCTTTTCAAATTCTGTGAAAGCTCATCCATTAGAAATCTTCATTGTCATATTAATGGGTGCGCAAATCAATGGAATCACCGGAATGATTTTGGCGATTCCAGTTTATACCGTTCTAAGAGTCATTGCAAAGGAATTTCTAAGCGAATTTAAATTAGTTCAGGAATTGACAGGAGGTATGGAATAGTTGAAAAAAATATGCTCGCACCTTTCTTGCAAGCCGAACAAAGAACTATTTTCGCCATCATTGAATTTTAACACCAAATTGAATTAAAAATGAATTATCCTAAAGAGCTGAAATATACAGCCGAGCATGAATGGATTCGTATGGAATCTGATAATATAGCTGTTGTAGGAATTACAGACTTTGCCCAAAGTGAGTTGGGAGATTTAGTGTACGTAGAAGTGGAGACTGTTGGAGAGACACTTGCAAAAGATGAGGTATTCGGCACAGTAGAAGCTGTAAAAACAACATCAGATCTATTTATGCCATTGTCTGGTAAGGTTACAGCGTTCAATAGTGAGTTGGATGAAAGCGAAGGTGATAACCCAACCTTAATCAATAATGAGCCTTATGAAGGTGGTTGGATTGTAAAGATCGAGATTAGTGATCCTTTAGAGTTGGAAGGACTTATGGATGCCGAAACTTATGAAGCCTCTTTGAGCTAATTTTTTTGCGAAGCACACACCAAAATAAAAAATGGATGCATCTATCTGGATACACCAATAATTTGATAGAAAGATGTTGAAAAATTGGTGGTTAACAATTGTTTGGGCATTGATCATTTTTGGTCTATCAATAATGCCAGGAGTGAGTCTTCCCGCAATGAGTTGGATGGATTATTTAGCTCCCGACAAATTGGCTCATGCAATAGTTTATGGAATTTTTAGTTATCTCGTGATTAGAGCTTATTCGTCTGATAACCAAGCACTTTCCAAACACATGATTCTGTCAGTACTCATTACCAGTGGTTATGGAGTATTGATGGAGCTCATTCAAGGGAATTTTTTCCCGCAAAGATTTTTTGAGGTGCCAGATATTATTGCTAATATTATCGGTTCCTTGATAGGAGTATTGATTTACAATTATTTACACAATAGAAAACCAAGAGTGACATGATCTATTTATTAGAGATGCCCCCACTTACTGGAAATCAGCTGTTAATTGCGGTGTTCGCCGTTTTTGCGGCCGTTATTGGTTTGATCTTTTTCATGAGAAATAAGTTCAAAACTGCTGGTAATACAGATTTGGGGAATACCGCTATCGGAAAAACGAGAAAGTCGCCATTAGAAGGGCGAAATAAATATCCAGAAGTAGATGCCTTTAAATACAGTGGCACACTTTTGAATTTCGGATTTCTAGCTTCTTTAGGTTTGATGATTCTCGCTTTTAGTTGGACACAATTTGATGAACAAATATTCATTCCAGACGGAGCTTTGGAAATGGATGATGACATCGAAATTGAACCGCCTAGAACTGCAGAACCACCACCACCACCACCACCTCCTCCTCCGCCAGTGATTGAGGAAGTTCCAGAAGAAGAAATCGAAGAAGAAGAGCAACCTGTTTTTGAAGATCAGTCGATCGAAGAAGAAACTGTAGTGGAAGCGCCGCCAGAGCCTGTGAAAAAAGCGCCGCCACCACCACCACCACCACCGCCACCGCCACCGAAAGAGGAACCAGATGAAATCTTCAAAGTTGTTGAAGACATGCCTCTTTTCCCAGGTTGTGAAAGTGAGTCTGATAAAAACAAACGTAAAGATTGCGCCAACAAAAAGATGTTGGAGTTTATCTACGGAAATATCAAGTACCCACCTATCGCCCGTGAAAACGGAGTAGTATCGCAACTAAAAGCGGCACCAAAGCTGATACCACAAGGAACAGGGGGGCCACTCGCGCGAGCACAGCAGTGGTGGTACAGATCATCATTATTTGACATTTCTGACCATTTTATCCCAACGGCGGTCACGAGGGGGGACTTCGACC
>CALFWO010000003.1 GCA_937928045.1 uncultured Saprospiraceae bacterium
ATTTTGAAATTTGCATCAATTATTTCGTTATTTTGCATCAATATCTGTAATGCTGCCTATACGCTGAAGCACAGAAAATTTTATTATAAAAGAATTTTCCAAAAAATTGTCTTTGGAAAATTTGCATTTCCACGTCCAAGAACAAAGGCTGAAATAAAAAAAATAAAGACGGACGTCTAAAAAGGGAATCACCCCCGCCCACCCACCATCCAAGAACATCTTCATTTTTGGTGTACTCCCCGCCCCCTCATATTTGGACGTCATATGTTTATGGCGGTCCTTAATAATTTCTGAATTTCTGCTTTATAGACATAGAAACAGATAGTATTAAAAGGTTTTCTCTTGTATTACGTGTAAAATTATCTAATTTAATAGGACCGCGAATTGACAGTGCCACATATTTCTTATTTTTTAACCCAACCATGAAATTAAAATGTTGCAAACTTGTCGGAATCGCAAAATATATTTTTGGTCATTCAAACCGCGAAATTAAAATTTGACCCTTTCACGTCTAAGAAATATTTAAAAATTTGAAAGTCTTCAGATGTTGAGATGCTACCTGCGCGATGTAGTTTTCTATATTTTATTTTTTGCTTTAATTTTTGATTCGGAACCTTTGCCGAACTCACCACTAACCTATTTTAAAATCGGATACATTCCATAGCATACCTTAAGAGGAGAAATTTGTGCGAATGGAAAACTTTCTTCGAATATGCAGAATTTAATTTTGCGGCATCGAATTTTCAAAAAATCTGTGGAATTTGTACTGCTGTAAACTGTGGAATAGAAAATGTACCATCACAATTACAGTTTCATTTTCGTCTCCGGTGTGAATTTTTATAAACTTTTTTCCACCATTATTACGTTTCAGTACTATTTTACAGTACTCCTTACCATAGATTCTAGTCCAAAATAATAGTCAATTAATAGAATAATCCCACAGCTCAATATAGAATGTTTTACTTTGGAAAAAATCATTGAGTTATGTTTAGAAAGGTAAAGAATTGGTTGGGTATAGAAGGAGTTAAGATTGAATTGGATATTCCAGAAGTAGCCTCTTCGGGGATGGGATATTTACCAGGAAAAATTAGATTTTTATCCAAGACCAACCAAACGATTGAAAAAGTACAACTAAAGCTAATCGAGCGATATGTGCGAGGAAGAGGGGATGAGAAAAAAATCGATGAATACCAGTTGGGGCAAATGACCCTTTCAAAGCCTATCAATATTCCAGGAGAAACAGCCATTGAAATGGAATTTAAACTTCCTTTTCAAATGAAGCAATCAGAAATGGATGAAATTGGATCCAAGAATATTTTCAACAAAGGATTTGTTTCTATCGCACGGTGGATAAATGCTGTTGATTCAAAATATTTTATCCTAGCAGAGGCCAATGTTTCAGGGGTTGCACTGGACCCTTTTGTGAAAAGAGAAATAAAAATAGAGTAGACCGCGGATCTATTTTTACTTTTTGAAATATGGATTGATTTTATTTCTTGGAATCTGCTTTATCAAATTTTTGAATGATTTCTTCATTTGTAGCGCCAAGGTTTTCTAAAAGAAATTGAACATCATCCGCAAATCCATCTTCAGGATATTTTTGCAAAAATGCTTCATATATTCCTTTTGCTCGATCGTATTGTTTAAGATCATTATCCATAGTGAATGCTTTAAGAAATAGAGCTTGAGAAGCTCCTTTCATTTGAGGAAATTTCTGGATAATCATATCGAAATAACTTATCGCCTTTGGAAAGTTTTTCATAGTTCTAGCAGCCTCTCCTGCACTCAATAATTTTTTAACTGATGCCTCATCTGGGCTTATCAACGCCCTAACTTCTGCTGCCGTCTGATAAGCTTCAATGGCCCCCGTATTTAATTGTTGCTGTCCGTCTTTAGTGAAAAACTGACCACTTAATCGCGCTAATGACGAGTCAATTCCTACGGTTGCTGATCCTAAATTTTCTGAAAGACTTGCCACATCTAAATATTCTGCATTACTGCTCAATATTTGATTGATCGTTTCCAATATTGTATTATCGTCCTGACCGGCAATTGGTTTTACAAGCTTTTGTTGAAGCGCACTAATTAGAGCTGTAGCAGAACTCTTTGAAGGATTATCTGCAAATGCCTTTTCTAAACCAGGCATAGGATCTGTTTGGCATGCATTGAAAACAAAAACGCTTAATAAGACTAAACAACTATTTCGGATCATTATTAGATTTTTTACAAAAATAATAGACTTCTTGTAATTTTCATTGAATTCAAATAAAACATACACCGAACTGTTCATTGATATCTTTGTTACCTTGGCCTAAATTAAAATATTTTGAGTTTGACTAACTATTTTTGGTTCAGAAGAGACTTGCGCTTGCATGACAATGCGGGTCTATATCACGCCTTGAGATCTGATCATTCAATTAAACCAGTGTTTATTTTTGACAAAAGTATTTTGGAAAAACTAAACAACAAAGAAGATCCACGAGTAGATTTTTTATATCAAACAATTAATGAACTTGCCCAAAATTTAAGAGCGCTAGGGTCAGATCTAATAGTTGAGTACGGACGACCTAAAGCCATTTGGGGCAAGATTTTTAAGGAATATGGAATTGGAGATATTTTTACCAACTATGATTTCGAACCATATGCAAAACAGCGAGATAAAGAAATAGAATCTATTGTTTCAAAAAATAAAAAGGAATTTTATACTTACAAAGATCACATCATCTTTGATTACAAAGAGGTGCTCAAAGGAGATGGAACTCCATACACGGTTTTCACGCCCTACAGTAAGAAATGGAGAGCAAAGATAGATTCTCGAGGAATTGGCAAAGCTTCCTATTTTTTGAAGGCTTATCCAACAAAGAAAAATTTCAAGAATTTTGCGAAATTTAGCGCTAAACAGATCCCAAGTCTTGCTAAAATGGGATTTAAATCAACCACTATCGATATCCCCAAAAAAACAGTGACTCAAGGATTGATAAGGAAATACGAAGAACAGAGAAATTTTCCTGCAATTAAAGGCACCTCCAAATTAGGACTTCATTATCGCTTTGGAACGATTAGCGTTAGAGAAAAGGCCAGAAAAGCATATGATCTTTCCCATACTTATGTTAATGAATTAATTTGGCGTGATTTCTATGCACAAATATTGGCCCATTTTCCACATGTTGTAGAAAATGCCTTCAGAGCTAAATATGACTTTATCGAATGGCGCACGAATGAAAAAGATTTCAAGGCTTGGTGCGAAGGCAAAACTGGATATCCTATTGTTGATGCTGGTATGAGAGAACTAAATTCCACTGGCTTTATGCACAATCGTGTACGAATGATTACTGCTAGTTTTTTAACGAAACATCTTCTAATTGATTGGAGGTGGGGAGAAGCTTATTTCGCTGAAAAATTGTTGGACTTTGATTTGGCTTCAAACAATGGAGGCTGGCAATGGGCAGCCGGCTCAGGTACCGATGCCGCGCCATATTTTAGAATTTTCAACCCTTATACGCAAGCAGATAAATTTGATAAGGAAAGAAAATATATAAAAAAGTGGGTTCCGGAATATGATACTGAGGCTTACGTAGATCCAATTGTAGATCATAAAGAAGCTAGAGTTCGTTGCTTAGCTACCTACAAGGAAGGATTAGAAAAAGCAATGCAGCAATAAGTTTAATTTTTAAATTTCGGTTTTCTTTTTTCCATTGTTGCTGTAAAAGCTTCCATCAAATCAGCAGATAAAATATAGCTGGCATTCCATTGCACCATGGCTTCTAAAGATTCCTCTACTTGATGATCTCTAGCATACAATAGCATACGTTTTGTTCCACGAATAGATAGGGGAGACTTACTAGCAATTTGGGTTGCCGTTCCAAGAACTTCAGTATCGAGTTGTGTTTTATCTGGATAGCATTGATTAATCAATCCAAACTCTTTTGCTTGATCTCCACTAAATTTTTTACCGGTTAAAGCCAATTCAGAAACAATTGGTAAAGGCATAAATTTCGGCAAGCGTTGCAAAGTCCCAAGGTCAGCCACCATTCCCAAATCAATTTCCTTAATGGAAAAATAAGCATCACTCGAAGCATATCTCAAATCACAGGCGGCGATGACATCTATTGCTCCACCGATACAAGCGCCATGAACAGCGGCAATTACTGGCTTGCTGCATTTTTCAATTGCATTTATACAGTTCTGGAGAAAACGAATATGTCCAGATAACTTTTCTCTTTTCCGACCATCACAAGGTATCGTTTGGAAAGACTGTAAATTCATTAAGACTTCCAGGTCCATCCCGCCAGAAAAATTTTTTCCATTTCCATTCAAAATAACTACACGAACATCTTCGTTTTCATCAAAGTATTTGAATGCCTTTGCTAATTCCTCCCATGCTTCTATGTTAAGTGAGTTGGCTTTAGTTGGACGATTGAAAGTAAGTTGAGCGATATGATTTTCAATCTTACATTCATATTGATTTAATTCAATCATTATTTTCTTTTTAAGGTCGCAACAAATCCCATTATTTTTTCCATATAAGCGACATCAGTAAAATCTTCAAGCATTTCTTTTTCAAGGACTTTAAGATCAATATTCATTTTAGATCTTAGTTCATCTTTTAAAAACGATTTCGTTTTGGCAAAAATTGGAGGATGAATATCAATCAATTTAGTCATCATTTTCTCAGCACTTGGTAGGACATCAGAAACCGATAAGGCTTCGTTTACTAGTCCATATGTTTTAGCCTCCTCAGCTGACATTAATTTGCCTTTGAGTATCAATTCCATGGCTTTACTTGGACCAATCCAGTGTTGGAATAAAACTGTCATGAGCCTTGGTATTACAATACTATTCGGCAATTCATGCAAGCCGATTTTATGTTTTTCTCCTATGGCCATAATTCGATAATCACCACAAGCCACAAGCGCTGAACCAGCAGCTGGGGCATATCCAGTAGCAGCGGTTATCAACGGCTTGGAAAAATTAACCATTTGCTGCAAGGCATCAAAAAAGCTGGTGAAAAAGCTCCCTGCATGTTGTAGACCTTGTTTCATCAAATCTATCAGATCAAAACCGGCGGAAAAACAGTTTTCTCTGCCAGTAAGAATTACTCCTTTGATTGCTTGATCCTTTTCAGCAGCCTTAAAATATTTTGCTAACTCCTCCGAAAGTGATTGATTAATTGCATTGACTTTACCCCTGTTTAATTCAACAATTTGATAGCCTTCTTTCTGATGAATTATTAAGTGTTCATAAATGTTTTCCATGATGAAAAGGTAATGAATTTTTTATGGAGCCAGAAATGCCTTGCAGAGATAAAAAAAGATCGCCCGAAGGACGATCTTTATAAGATCAAGTTCTATTTGAATTTATAGCATTTCTTGCTATAGTCTTTACTTCTTTTTCTTTTCGGTGGATCATTATATGCGAGGCTTGGCTTTTTGTCTTTATGTTTTCCACCCAATGATCGACCTTTGTAGCTAGATAGGGCCACTTTATTCTTTCGAAATTTATTTCGACGCTTATTCTCTTTAAGCCTAGTTTTAGGCTGCTTCTTGCTAATTTGTGCGCTATTTTCAGTCGTAATTTTTACAACTTCGCCTACTTTGAAATTGTCAATATTGAATTGAGCATCTAGAATCTCTAAGTCATTGTCTTCATCAGAAGTCTTGACAACAACCGTTTGATGCTTGTGATTTTGATCTTTGTAAGTCTTTTTGACTTGGGCAGAAAGTACTGAAATGCAGCTCATTAGAGCCACAAGACATAAGGTTACGTGTTTCATATTTGTGTTCTCGTTTTTTGTTCTACGTAGTTCAACTTGTTTCGTTGCAAACTAAAAGAACTAGTAACGACTCTTATCAATATAATACAAAGTAAGCAAAAAGTCAATAGAAAAGCCGCATGAATTCGTAAACTCATGCGGCTTTTTCGCTGAATCAAATTATCCTTATTGACCTACTTGTATTACCCTCATAATCTTTTGTTTGTCATTATTTGGATGACTCATTCTCAAGATTAGTGTTCGTAAGTCAAATTCTTTTTCACTTACTTCAATTTCCAAAATTTCTGAAGCTTTATCAAAAGTCTGAGAAACAATCAATTGTCCTGAAGTATTGAACAATTCTACCACAAGATCATCTTGAAGCGCTTGTTTAGGTGTAAGGATTAAAGTATTGATGAAAGGATTTGGGAATGCTTCAACCAAAATTTCACCAGATACTTGAAGCTTTACGACATTAGAGAAAGCAGGGCCATAAGGACTACCAACAGTCTTAATTCTGTAGTAATTCATACCATTTTTAGTTCGAGTGTCTTGGAAAGCATATTCATTAACTGCTCCTGTTGCACCTTTTCCTAATTCAGAACCTAAATCAAAATAGTTGGTTCCATCGTATGATTTCTGAACGATAAAGTTGTACCCATCTTCTTCGTTATCCATGTTCCAATCTAGAACAGTTTGATCGAAAGCATTTAGAATTCCTCCAAGTGTAACATTCATTTGTCCAGGAGTAGTGGAGCATTGCTCAACTTCGATGGTGAATACATTTGATTCTAAGTAATCAGGACATCCAGCTCTTCGAGCACATCTTATGAACGTTGTAGTTTCTGTTAGTGGTCCAGGTTGATAAGTCGGAGAATTACTATTCGGAATTTCAGTGAAACCAGCTGGCGGCATCCATGGTCCTGGAGTTGTTGTAAACAACCATAAGTACTCTATAGGTCCAGATCCTCCTGAAGGAGCGGTAATGTTAATGAAGGCTTGTGGCGTATCTCCTGTACAAATTACTTCATCAGAGTTAATGATTTCTCCACCACCTCCTAAAAAGTTATCACACTGCGGACGTATACCTGCATCGATTGTCAAATCGTCTGGCATTCCGGGTGTTACTGTGAACGGATCAGTTTTACCATCTGAATTTGCATCGGAATCAATATCATCAGCACCAGTATTTTGTCCAGTGAAGATCCAATCAGTTGGCAGATCCATGAAAGAAATTACGTAAGTAAATTCCTCAACACATTCAAATAGATATTCTCCATTCGGCCCAGTAGTAACTTCTCTCCAAATAATATCATCAGGTGTGCAAAATATGTCATCGGGTCCAGAAAGCAATAACTTCACAGTAATTCCTTCAACACCTTCTTCACCGGCATCTTGAAGACCATTCTGATTATAGTCTCTCCATACAAAGTTTCCGATATTTGTACATTGATAAAATCCGCCATCTAGAGTAGGGTCGTAGTCTCCAGCTTCAAGGTCAACGAATTGTGTCATTCCCATAACAGGATCCACATCACTATCAACTGTATCATCTCCACCTTGATTTGCTTCTGTTAATCTATATCCACTTGGAGTTTCGAAAGTAACTTTGTAAGAACCTGGTAATAAACCGTCAAACATATACATCCCAGTTACATCAGTATTCATCATTCGCATGACATCGATTCCTCCTGTAGAAGTTCCTGTCAATGTAACTTTAACTCCTTCTAATCCCATTTCTCCAGCATCTTGGATTCCATTACGATTATCATCTATCCATGCAAAATTTCCAAGCTTAGCTGGATCTTCTAAAGTTACTGAAGCTGTACAAGAGCAACCTGCGGCATTGGTAATTTCTACGCTATAAGTTCCAGCAGATAAACCATCAATATCTCGGGTAGTAGCTCCATTGTCCCATAAGTAGGTAAATGGACCAGCTCCATCTGCACTAGCTGATGCAGAACCATCAGAACCGCCTCTTGTACTAATATCGACTCCTTCAAAATAAGAAGAAGTTACAGAAGCAGAACAGTTAGTTGGTAAACTATTAATTGTTGCATTTGTAGATGCAGTAGCCGTACAACCTTCTGGAGTAGTAATAATTAGTGAAATGGTATAGGTTCCTGGCGCCATCATTGTCCATGTTGGAGCTCCTGACATTGAGTTATCAAAAGTACCTCCGGTTGCTGACCATTCATAAGAACTGTTATTAGGAACTCCACTGGCCGTAAAATTTAAAGAGCCACCTCCACAAAGAGATTGATTAGCAGGACTAATTTCAATAGTAGGATTTTCTATAACAGTTACTGTCGTAGTTGCTGTTCCTTCACAACCTGAATTTGCATCCGTAGCAGTTACTGAAATCTCATAAGTTCCAGGCATCATCATGGTGTAAGTCGGAGAATCCGAATTAGGATTATTGAATGTACCCCCATTATTTGTCCAAACATAAGTTATAGAACTACTGGATAGCGTAGTACCAAGTTGAACAGAACCCCCAGCACATATTGATGCATCTTGAGGAATTATATTTAGGTTAAATCCTTCATCAAGATTGAAGTTTGCACCTGTAACGTCCAACGACGCACAAATATCTCCACCTCCTTGGATAAGCAATGCATTCACATCAAATCCTGTAGTCACACCAGGATCGACAATTGTTAAATCAAGTGTATTGGGATCATAGACCAAAGTATGAATCGTATATATTCCTCCAGCTGTTACGTCAAAAGATGGAGTAGTATTAGTAGCTTGAATAACCAATCCATTTCCACTTGTTAAAACATATAAAGTTTCATATCCGCTAGGGACAACAGCATTTCCATTTGCGGTTGCAGAAATTGTTGCACTTCCATCTATGCAATCAGGTGAGGCGTTTGCTGTTAGCGTTCCAGCATCAGCGTCACAAGGATCACAATCGTTTCCAATCAATACAGTCGCTGTTCCAAAGCATCCATTTGCATCGGTCACTTCAACTACACATGTACCTGGAGGTAAATCACTTGCATCAGTTGCTGTTGATCCATCACACCAAAGAATAGAATATGGAGCAGTTCCACTATTTATGGAAACTGTGGCTGTACCGCCTGCGTCACAAGAAGCATCTGTGGAATTTGTAGATAAACTTATTTGGTCTGTAGAATTGACTGAAATAGACTCGGCGGCAGTACATCCGTTTGAATCTGAAACTGTCACCGAATAAGTACCAGCAGCTAAATTTACTGGATCGGCCGTATTTCCTATTGAAGGATCACTCCAGTCATAGTCGTAAGGAGCAACTCCTGTCATAACACCAACATGAATAGTTCCATCTGTTTGTCCACAATTAGCATCAGTGGCAGACAACATAATCCAAAGTCCTTCAGGTGAAAGTTCAACAGTTTCAGTAGCGACTGTTGAACATCCCAAGTTGTCCGTAACCGTCACTGAATAATCTCCAGTTGAAAGCCCAGTAGCTATTTGAGTGGTTTGGCCATCGCTCCATAGGTAAGAATATGGTTCTTGCCCTCCACTTACAATAGCAGTTATTTTTGCATCTTCAGATCCAAGGCAGGTCTCATAAGTTGAAGTTAAAAAGACATCAATACCCAAACCGCCTTGAACAAATATGGATTCTTCATTAGAACATCCAAATGCATCTGTAGCCGTCACAGTGTAAAAACCTTGTGATAATCCAGTAGCATTAGCACCTGTTTGACCATCACTCCATTCGTATAAGTAAGGCTCAGTTCCAAGCATTGCTGAAGCATAAGCTGTTCCATTATCTTGACCATCACATGCCCCGGTAGCAGAGATCATGATCCAAACACCTTCTGGGTGTAAAGAAACTTCGCCCCAAGCTTCTGCTGTGGCTCCTACGTTGTCAGTTATTGTAACCGTATACGTACCGACTCCTAATCCATCTATATCAACCGTCGTGGCACCATTGCTCCATAAATAAGTGTAAGGAGGTTCTCCATTAAAGCCAACAGCACTCAAATCACCATTCTGAGCAGAAGCACAGGTGGCATAAGAAGGTTGAGAAACAACCAAGACTCCTAAATCAGCTAGACTGTTTGAGCTAAATCCAATATTGTAGGTTGGTTTCATAAAAGAATTTTCTGCAGACACTTCAGATTGAAATCCGAATGATAGGCAGAAAACTAGAGCGAAACATCCTAAAAGCTTATTAAGCTTAGCAATGTTTGATAAGTTAAAAGATAACTGGGTAGAGAAGTTCATAAGCAATTTGTTCGACTCCATATATTCTATGGAACCATTGGTAAATGATTTCAAAGTAAATTACGGTTTCTGGAATTGACTGTTTAAATCAGTTTTGAAGGGGAGAAAACACTAGCCTCCAAATAAAGGCTTTGATTTTCAATTTAGATTGCTTTAATATTCTAATTCGGAGAGATTCTTAAAAGCAAAAATAGTCATTTTATGCGTTTATATCAAGTTTTTTTATACCCAAAAAGGTGTAAAATTGCATATTGAAATGATGCTTATATTCAAGAATGATCAATTGTTAACCTTTTAAAATGAAAAGGTTACGCATAACAAAAAAACAATTTTACAGACGATAGGTTAATGAACTCCTACTTAAAGCAATTTTAAAGAGATAATAATTTTTTATGGATTTTGATGACCTGTTGTACAATCAGTTCTTTGCCACCATTGTCTATAAGAAAATCACATTTCTTCATTTTTTCATCTTGAGCCATTTGATTTTTTATTCTCGCTTTTATAGCTTTTGTTGTCAACTGATCCCGTTCTGCAACTCTTTTAATACGAACTTCCAAAGGCGCATGTACACCTATAACATAGTCAAGTCCAACATTTGAGCCAGATTCAAATAATATTGCTGCTTCTTTCAGTGTATATTTTGAATCATTATGGCTCTGAAACCAGTCATTATAATCAGTGGCTACGACTGGGTGAATTAAAGCATTCAACTCTTTAAGAAGTTTAGGATTTCCAAAAATTTTTTCCCCAACAAACTTTCGATTGTATTCGCCTTTTTTATTATAGCTTTCTGGACCTAACAAGGTTTTAATTTTATTTTTTAAATTTTCATTTTCACTGATTAGCAGTTTAGCCTGATTGTCCGCATAATAGATTGGAATCCCCAGCCATTCAAAAACTCGGCAAATCGTACTTTTTCCAGCTCCGATTCCACCAGTGATTCCTATTTTTAGTGGCTTATTCTTCAATGTTTAAACTTTGATTTTATACTTTTCGCAATCTACTCTTAAATTTTCTTTTAGTGTTAAAATTTTCTTTTTATGACAATTCAAATTATTGTTTACATATAATAAAAAGTTAATCAATACCTCCATGGAATTCAAAATATTAAATCAAAAAAAATTACGATTGTGGTCTTTTTTGGAATATTATGAAAAAAATTAATATATTGATTATCAGTTGATTAGGCATGTTATTTGGTCTTGAATTCGGTAGGAAATTCACGGCAAAAAGAATTTAACATGCAAACGACAATTAGCTGGATATCTTTAGGGATAACCTTTCTGCTTACGCTATGCGCAAATCTCAGTTTCGCTCAGGTTACCGCAAATTTTTCTGCATCCGAAACCTCTGGATGTGGTCTTGTTCAATCCAATTTTACTGATCTATCATCCTCAACTTCAGGAGTAATTGATTCTTGGAGCTGGGACTTTGGATCATCGGTGTCTACAATTCAGCATCCAGGAAATGTATTTAGTGTTCCCGGGGTTTATACGATATGCTTAACAGTTTCTACGACTACAGGAGCCACTGATACTCATTGTAAGACAGATTATATTTCCGTTTTCACCTTACCTCAACCCGATTTCGATGTTAGTTCAAATGTCGGTTGTGCCCCATTGGACGTGACATTTGTGGATTTAACTTCATCTGCTTCTCCTATTGTCAATTATATTTGGGGAGTTGGAGGAACTTCAGGGGTTATTCAAGACGATGGAAGTTTACCTTCTATAGAGAATTCCTATCCAGTAGCCGATACTTATTCAATTAGTTTAACGATTCAAGATGCCAATGGATGTACAAACTCTATTTCAAAACCGGGATTAATTAACGTTTTAGACAATCCGGTGATTGAAATTTCGCCATCAAATACATTTAGTTGTCAGGCACCGATGTTTGTTGACTTTACAAATGATAACATTCAAGCGAACACTTCTTATTTCTGGGATTTTGGAAATGGCCAAACTTTTTCGGGAACAACACCTAACACAATAATATACACCCAGCCAGGAAGCTATACCGTAAGTGTAAATGCAGCAAACAGCATAGCTGGTTGTAGTTCACAATTTACTTTATCTGAAACTATAGAAATTGGTAATCCTGTAAATCTAAGTTCAGATTTGCAAAGCGTATGTCAAGGAGCACCAGTGCAGTTTTCTGATGATTCTCAGGATGTTGCACAATCGGTAATCTGGGATTTTGGTGATGGAAATACCTCTAATGTTGCAAATCCAACACATTCTTACGCAGCACCTGGTTGTTATACAGTAAACCTTACAAGAGAAGTTGATGGTTGTTCGAACACAGAAGTTTTGGGATATTGTATCCAGGTAAATGAATTACCGACTGGATCCTTTTCAGTTACCAACAATCAAATCGGATGTTCAATTCCAATTCAGACGGATTTCGTTGCAAACGCTTCGCCTGGTTCAACCATAAGTTGGGATTTTGGTGATGGCAATACCGGATTAGGTTCCAATGTTTCTCATACTTATACATCATTCGGGAATTTTGAAGTTGTTGTTACGCTTATCACTTCGGATGGATGTGAAACTATTCTTCCAGCGCAATTTGTAAATATTCAAGAGACTAGAGCCAGAATCGCATTCAGTGATATTCGAGGTTGTTCACCTTTGTCTTTCGCCTTGAATGAAAATTCTATGTCAGTCGCTCCTATTACAGATTGGTATTGGGAAATAATTGATGATGGAGCAACACCTCCGGTAATATTTAGCTCTGCCGATCAAAATCCTTTTGTAACAATTGCAGATACTGGTGTATTTGATGTCCAATTAACAGTGACTAATGCTTTAGGCTGCACATCTACCAGAAGATTTGACCGAGAAATTTATGTTGGAATACCGCCAAATACTGACTTTACTTTTTCACCAGATAGTGCTTGTAGAACACAAGCGGTAGAATTTTTAGATAATTCATCCACTTTCGCAGATGAATGGGTATGGGATTTTGGCGACGGAATAATTTCATATGATCAAAATCCTGAGCATACTTATGGCGCCGTTGGATTGTTTTCTGTACAGCTTATTAGTTTCAACAATGGTTGCGCTGATACTTTAGCTTTACAAGACGCCTTAGAAGTTTTGGTTCCAGATGCAAGAATGACAACCGGACTGTTCTGCGATAATTTGAATTTAAGAACATTTAAAAACAGTTCAAATGGTGCAGATATTTATCATTGGGATTTTGGAGATGTTATGGTAGCATCAGATACTTCTTCGGCAGATTCAACTTCATTTACCTATCCGGGACCAGGATCTTATACAGCAACTTTGATTGTTGAAAATTTGACAACAGGATGCTTGGATACTACAAGAGAAGAAATTATTGTAACGGACTTAAATCCGGAGCTAGAGATCCGAGATTCCGTAGGATGCGCACCGTTTTCATTAGATTTAATAAATACTTCTACCGATGCAATTAGTTATTCTTGGGTAGCCCCCGGGGGTGATATAAATAGTCCGGGAATGGAAGATCCTGCGATCGTCTATGAAGCTGGGGGTACTTATTCTAATGTTGAAGTGGAAATTATTGATGTAAATGGTTGTATAGAAAATTTAGTCTTAACCACACCAATTGTTGTTTCAGAATTGGAATCGGCTTTGATTCCATCGACACTTGCGGGCTGTGCGGATGTACCGGTAAGTTTCACAAATAATTCTCAATCTACTTATAATAATATTATTAGTTCTGAGTGGATTGTTGGTAATAATCTTGATACTTTTTCGTCAACTGATATTACTTATACTTTTACAGAAGCTGGAGATTATCCAATCTCGTTGAAAGTGATAGATGATGGTGGTTGCGAAACCACTACAGTTCACCCACAATTAATAAATATAACTAATCCAGAATCTGGTTATACCTCAGATTTGTATTCTTGTACTTTTGCTCCGCTAACTTTCAAAGGTGAAGGAATTGGAGAGCAATTAAATTATACATGGTCTTTTGGTGATGGCGGAACAAGCAGTGGAGATTCTGTTTTACATCAATATAATGCAGAAGGGCAGTATGAAATTTGTGTTTCAGTTATTGACAAAAACGGATGTACAGCTGATACATGTGGACTTGAAAATGTAATTGTTTTGGATCCGGTTGCAGGTTTTTCAGTTGATAATGCTTATCAAGCTTGTCCACCGCTATTAGCAAATTTTGTAAACAATTCTAATAACGCAATCAACTATTCTTGGGACTTCGGAGATAATAGTGGAGAATCTATTTTGGCGACTCCACCTCATGTTTACACAGATCCAGGTGTTTATGACGTTACGCTCGTCGCCTATACTACGGAATTGTGTACGGACACTTTGTTTATTCCTAACTACATTAATCTGGATGGTCCGCAGGGTGATTTTAATTTCAGTGTTTCCGATAATTGTGCTCCCGGTGCAGTCACCTTCGTTGGAAATTCGGTTGAGCAATATGATTATTTCTGGGACTATGGAGATGGAAATATCGATACCACATTAAATGTTGCTTACGATTCTATCATCTATGACTATGCTGAAATTGGTGTTTTCAAACCTAAACTAATTTTAGTTGACAATGGAGCATGTTCAAGAGTAATTGAACTACCGGACAGTATTACCATGGGTGGCTTTAATTATGATTTTAATGCGAGTGATACATTATTTTGTGGTAATGATCCACTGACTTCTATATTCGTTTTTAACGGAGAGACATCTGAACCTTTGCAAGAAACATCTTGGTTATTTCCTGGGTCTTCAACACCAAGTTCGAATGTAACATCTCCCATTGTTACTTACCCAAGTCCGGGAGAATATGACGTTCAGTTAATATTAGATAATGGATCATGTCGAGATACCATTTTAAAACCTAACTATATTAAAATTGGTGCCATTCCGGATGCGCAAATTGGAATGGACATAAATCAAGGATGTTTACCGTTGACCGTAAACTTTCAAGATAATAGTTCAATTTCAAGTGGGGTATTAACTCATTGGAATTGGGATTTTGAAGCGGCTGGAAATTCAACAGATGAGAACCCTGCAATGATATTTACTGATCCAGGAAATTATACAATTGATTTAGAAGTAACATCAGACATCGGATGCTCATCTACTCAAACTACACAACTCGAAGTTTTCGCTTTACCAAATGCAGAAATTATTGGAGAAACAAATATTTGTGTTGGAGAAAGATCAACATTAGAAGCGAATCTAATTAGTACGGCTCCTGGGTCCATAATAACTTGGTCAGGTGGTCCAATTGATGGCTGCATGGACTGTCTTATAACTACGGTTAATCCGTCGGTTACAACAAACTATAATTTACTTGTAACGGATCCAAATGGTTGTACTACAGAGGAAATTTATGAAGTATATGTGCGAACTGCTATTGCTCCAGTTATCGATTTAGGAACGGATACTACCATATGTAAAGGCACAGATGTTTTGTTAAATTTATCAGTTGATCAATCTGGAACATCAATAAATTGGGATCAGAATATTGATGGACTGAGCTGTTATACAAATTGTCCTAATCCAATAGCTACACCTTCTGATGCAACTACATATTTTGTTGAGGTTGAAAATGTTGATGGTTGTAAATCTACTGATAGTATAAGGGTTAATTTATTTGAGGACGAAAGAGATTTTCTTGGTGAAGATCTTACCATTTGTAACGGATCAGAAATTGCTTTGAATGCGACATACGGGACAAGTCCGCAATGGGAATCCAATCAATTTTTATCCTGTGAAGATTGCCCCGATCCAATAGCAAATCCAACTTCGGATACAAAATTCTATTTAGAAGTTTTAAGTGAAAACGATTGTCTCATTAAAGACTCGGTTACAGTTTTGGTTCAAGAACCAATGGCCATTGAAGCAGGTCCCACTGCAACCGCGTGCTTAAATGCTGGTACAGAAATGCAAGGGGAGGGAATCGGTATTCCTACATGGTCTCCAGCAGTTGGTGTTACGAATATTAATGATTTAAATACTCATGTTCAACCTACAGTCACAACAATGTACTACTTGACTTTGGATGATGGAATTTGTCTAAATGAAGATTCAGTTTTAGTAGAAGTTATAGAAGTAGCAGAAGTATTTACAACAGGAGGAGCTGTCTGTGAAGGAGAAACTTTCTTAACAGAGGCGGAAGGAATTGCAGATACTTATACTTGGTCTGATAACAACGGCCCGGTTGCTCAAGGAATCGAATTTGAAACAGCACCAACTACAACAACTTCTTATCAGGTCGTTGGAGAACTAGATGGATGTCTGCCGGATACCGCATATTTTGAAGTTCAAGTCAATGAAATTCCTGAGATGGATTATCCGCGATCGATAAATATCTTACCTGGATTTAGTCAAGCTATTGAACCAAGGAACTCAGATACTGATAATCTTGAATTTACTTGGACGCCAGCTGAAGGTTTGAGCTGCACATCTTGTGCAAATCCGATTGCGGCACCAGAAGAAACTACGAAATACTCAGTGGATATTTTCAATCCTGTTACCGGTTGTACAACAACGGAAGAAATAGAAGTAAGACTAAGAACAAAATGTGGAGAAGATCTTATTGGAATGGCAAATGCCTTTTCTCCAAATGGTGATGGTCGAAATGATATGTTCCACATTATTTATAGCCCAGTACAAGAAATAAAGTCATTTAGGATTTTTGATCGATGGGGTAATGTTCATTTTCAAACGGATAACCTTACAGAAGGTTGGAATGGTACATTTAAAGGCAAAAAAGCTATGCCTGGAGTTTATGTCTATATGATAGAAGCAATTTGTCCCATTGATGGATCAATATTTTATAAAAAAGGAGATTTAACTCTACTCAGGTAGTCAAAAATAAAGAAATTGTCGTTTTGCATTGGGTTCTTCTAGAAATGGAAGGGCCCATTTTTTTTCAATTAAAGCAACCCTATTCAAGTTATCATCGTCTATTTTAAAATTAGTACTTATTTTCACGCATTTCCTTTTGAACCCAAGTTCTAAATAAACACAAAACAGCAGAACAAAGCATGGTCATGCGAATTTTCATTACGATGATACTTTTCGGTTTGTCGTACTTCCAATCTAGTGGACAAAGCACAGCCGATTTTTCGGCTACTTCCACTTCGGGGTGTCCACCTTTTGCGCTCAAGCTTATTGACAATTCCACGAATCCCAATAGCATTATTTCTTGGGAGTGGACTATTAATGGAAATAACTTGTCTGCCCAGCAGAACCCTGCTTCGTTGCTAAATGACCCCGGCAATTATAGTATATGCTTGACAGTTACTACCTCCCAAGGTTCAGATCAGGAATGTAAATCAAATTATATCACCGTTTTTGAAAATCCGCAAGCGCAGTTCAATGTAGATGTTCAAACTGGATGTGTTCCAATGGAAGTAAATTTTGAAAACGCCAGTATTCCTGGATCTGGAAACATCCAAGATATTATTTGGGATTTTGGTGGATCTTGTGGAGTTGTTACTTCAACGGCTAATGATCCTGTTAATTGTAATTATGAAAATGCAGGCTCTTTTCAAGTAAGTATGATTGTAACAGATGACAATGGTTGCCAGGATAATATAGTCCTACCAGATTTTGTTCAAACCAATCCGCTACCAACAATTGACGCCATAGTCCCAACTTACAATGATTGTGAACCTCCTTTCGTAATAGATTTTGGTCCCGCCGGTCCCAATATATCTACGGTGGCTTATTCTTGGGATTTTGGCAATGGAAATACTTTTCAAGGTATTGATCCTCCTTCAGTAACTTATCTTGGTTCAGGACCTTATACAGTAAATATAAATGCCGTCGACAATAGCACTGGATGTACACAATCGTTGACCTTAGAAAATGCTATTTCAGAATCAAATCCTATAAATTTCGAATTTGAAAGAAGAGAGAACTGTGGGATTCCTGAGTTGTATTTTACTGATGTTTCTGATGGTGCACCAGATAATATAACTTGGGATTTTGGCGATGGTAATGTTTCTATGCTCGCAAGTCCTATTCATGAGTATGCTACCTTTGGTTGTTATACAGTTACATTGACAAGGACTATTGGTTCCTGTGTCAAATCCCTAAGCCGAGAAGTTTGTGTTGATGAGCTCACTGCTCCAATTATTAATGCATCGATTGGGAATCAAACTGGCTGTACATTACCACATCAATCTACTTTTAACGCTACTCAGAATAATAACTTTGAATACTTCTGGGAATTTGGTGATGGCTCAACTTCCACACTTTCTAATCCTAGTCATAGTTATGACTCGTATGGTAATTATAGCGTAATTTTGACAGTTACGGATCAACTTGGATGTGAAATTTCTATTCCAGCTGGCCTTGTCGAAGTTCAGCCTATTTCGGTGTCACTTGGTTCTGCCGGTCTGCAAGGGTGTTCACCATTAAATGTATCATTCGAACCTCAGATTAATTCTTTTGTTCCGATTACTAATTATAGTTGGGAGATTCTAGATGATTCAGGATCAATGATCTTTCAATCGACAGCTGCAAATCCCAGTTTTAGTTTTACTGACTTGGGATGTTATACTGTGGTTGTTGGACTAATGAACTCGGATGGTTGTGAAATCAATCAAACTTTTTCAAACGTCTATTGTGTTGGTCAGGCTCCCCAAGCTTCTTTTTCTGTGAATCCAATGACTGGATGTGCGAGCCAAACTTTTTCGTTCACTGACCTATCTATCGGAAATATTGATAATTGGGAATGGGATTTTCATTCTAACGGAACTCCAGATGCCTTCATTCAAAATCCAACCTATATGTATTCAGATATAGGTTGTTTTGATGTTCAGCTTTTAGTTTCAAGTTATGGATGTGCATCAACTACAAATGTTGGCCCTATTTGTGTTGAAGCTCCTGCAGCAAGTTTTGAATTTATTGTTGATTGCATCAATCCAACAAATGTAAGTTTTACCAATACTTCTGAAGGAGCTGATTCGGTGATCTGGGATTTTGGTGTCTTAGCTACAACCACAGATACTTCTACCAATTTGGATCCCGTTTTTAACTATCCAGCATTGAATACTTATGAAGTGGAAATGGTAGCGTTTAATTTTTCAACATTCTGCACCGATACTGCTAGAATGGAAGTGATCTTAGAAGTACCGGAAGCTAATTTCGAAATACCTGGTTCTAATTTTTGCAGAGGTAGTAGTATTCTTCCAACTAATAATTCCGTTGGAGCCACTAGCTATCTTTGGACATTGCCGGATGGAGGAATTATCAATGACGCCACACTCGAAAATCCAGAAATTACTTTTAATACATCAGGAATTTATAGTATTCAATTGGAGATATTGAATGCAAATAATTGTTCTTCAATATTCCTCGTTGAAAATATTCAAATAAGCGGACCAGAGCCAGATTTTGACTTTTCCGTTTCAGGAAATTGTGTTCCTTTCGAAGTCACTTTTAACGAACAGAGTGTAAATTTATTTTCAAATAACACCTCTTGGGAATGGAGTATTGAGGATTTGAATTTATTTTCGACTAATCAATTTCCTCAATTTGAATTAGATACTGTAGGCGTGTTCGATGTTAAATTTGTAGTGGCTGATGATTTAGGTTGTCGAGATAGCATTTTGAGGAGTATAGGTTTGAACGAAGGTTCACCAGTTGCTTATTTTACAGGTGATCTATTTGGATGCGAAGGTGTTCTAAATAGTTATGAAAATGCTTCAGTAGGAACCAACTTAATAATTTCTTGGGATTTCGATGATGGCCAAACAAGTGTTAACAACAATCCATCGCATGAATTTCTTTATGGTGATTATAATGTCTGTTTAACAATTGATGATAATAACTGTATTGATACCCATTGTGAACTGGTCCAAATCCAAGAAGTTATTGCGGACTTTGAAGTCGATGAGAGTTATTCTAGTTGTGCACCAGCGCCAGTAGATCTAATTAATTTATCTCAAAATGGACAAACCTTTTTCTGGAATTATGGTGATGGCACTGGAGAAATAGAAGTTGAAGCTGGATCACATATTTACAATATTCAAGGAGTCTATGATGTTCAACTAGTTGCTATTGGAGCCAATGAATCTTGCACGGATACTATTCTAATCGAGGATGCGATTGGTATGACCGGTCCTTTGGCAACATTTAGCTATTCTATTGATGATTTTTGCGTACCAAGTGAATTAGAAATTGAAATTGAAGCGGAAAGAAATTACGATTATTTGATCTTTTTTGGAGATGGCAATTCCTTTGAAATAAATAGTTCAGGAGATATTGATACCAGTCATATTTTTACCGTACCAACTGCCGATGGATATTTGCCTACCGTTTTGGTTCAGGAATCTGTAGGTTGTGAATTAGCGCTAATAGGCGAGGATACCTTGAGATTTTCGGAATTAACTGTAGATTTTTTAGCAGACAATACTGTTGTTTGTTTCGATGAAGAAGAAGTACCATTTGTTAGTAATATTGTTTCAAGTGAACCTGAGTTTAATGTAGAATGGATATTCGAATCTGGCTCCCCAGCAAATTCCTCTGACTTAAATGAAAATGTAATTTTTTCTAATCCTGGAATCTATAATATTGAACTGAAAGTAAGTAATGCCAATTGTTCTGATTCGATATTTAAAGAAGGGTATATTGAAGTTTTTGAGGAGGCCTCATTAGAATTATCAGATTACGAAGCCTGTGTTGGAGATACTATTGAAATCTTTGCAGAAGGAAATACAGAATATTATAGTTGGACGCCTGCTGAGAATTTATTAGAAATAGATTCTTCGTTTGTATCTATTATCGCATCAGAAAGTATGGAACTATCTGTTGCTGGAGCCAATGGTCCTTGTCCAGAAATTTATAGTGCTTCGAATATTACGGTCTATGCATTGCCAAGTATAGAGATGCAAAATTTTCATACCTACTTCCCCGGAGAGGAATTGACTATTGGACCTGAAGTAGTTGACTCACTAAATTATTTTTGGGATCCTTCGGATGTACTAAGTTGTAACTATTGTCCGAATCCTTCGATCCTTTTAGATTCAATAGGAGATTTCCGTTTATCGGTTACAGATCCTTATACCGGATGTGAGAATACCGGCGAAGTTAAAGTTAGACAGTACACGCAATGCCCAGATATCAGTTTGGGAGTGCCGAATGCATTTTCTCCAAATAATGATGGAGTCAATGATTTATTTGCAGTTCATCCAGCTTTGTTAGAGGAAATTGAATTTATCAGAATCTTTGATCGCTGGGGAAATTTCTTGTGGCAAAGTTCTAACATTGAAGAAGGATGGGACGGTAATTACAATGGAAAAAAGATGATGCCAGGAGTCTATGTTTACACTATACAAGCAAAATGTCCAATTGACGGAAAACCTTTTCTCAAACATGGAGATCTAACTTTGTTAAGATAGGCTTAGTCTTCATAGATTAATGTCATTTCAAAACCCTGAATGTCTTTTTCAGGATCGAAGACTTCTGGAATTTTCCCAGCTATAGCAGCTTGTAATTTGAAAGCAGCTTCAGTATGACCATTTTTTCTAATGTTGAGTTCCAAAAATGGATGCAATTCAAACTCCTGCTTTTTAATACCAAATGAACTTTTTTTCACAAACTCCATCACTCGAGCCATTTGGCTATAGTCAAAACTCAGCCGATAGTGCGCCATTAGAAATTTTTCAACAATGACATTTTCCTTTATAGCTTCTAGTGCCGCAGTTTTATAAGCATTGATCAACCCAGAAGTTCCCAGTTTGGTACCACCGAAATATCGTATGACAATGATTAGCGTGTTTGTCAGTTTATTGCTATCTAGTTGACCTAAAATTGGTCTTCCAGCTGTTCCAGAAGGCTCACCATCATCATTTGCGCGAAAGACTGCCCCATCAGGTCCTTGCCGATAAGCATAACAGAAGTGTCTAGACTTAGGATGTAATTTTTTCAGTGCTAACAGGCGCTCGTCTAATTCAGACAGATTGTAAAAGGGATAAGCAAATGCAATAAATTTACTCCCGCGATCTCTAAAAAGTCCTTCAGATTCAGTATTTATTGTAAAATAGGATTCCATTGCGCGCATATTAACAACTTATTCGATAAAATTTAGGTTTGATTGCAATAATACTGGTTTAATAAGCTGCAACTTTGCCACAACATCTAGTTATCAAAACGATACAATCTTCTATATTTGCATAGTTGTTGTAAGTTTTAAACAGTTGTTTAATAGCTAAAACAAATAATAGAACATTGCGCGAACATTTGCGTTTCAACAGTTTGCGATATCGTTTTAACATAAAGTAAAATATGACATTAACTACTTTACTTCTTGGCGTTGCTTTTTTCGCCGCAGTATTTACGGCCTTAGTTGGACTAGTTTTTAAAAAACAAGAAAACTGGCTGATGACTTATGTCCAGAGTTTTTGTGGAATCCTCTTTTTATTTTCTGGATATGTAAAAGCAGTCGATCCATTAGGCACAGCCTATAAAATGGAACAATATTTCACGGAATTTGAATCTACTTTCGCTGATACTGCATTATCCTTTTTAGCGCCTTTGTTTCCTTGGTTATCTTCTATGGCCATCGGATTTTCAGTCTTCATGATCATTTTTGAAATTATATTGGGACTGATGCTTTTAATGGGTTCTAAGCGAAAATTAACGGCATGGTTGTTTTTTGGCTTGGTAGCTTTCTTTACGGTTTTGACTGGCTTTACTTACCTAACAGGTTATGTGCCGAATGATGTGAATTTCTTTTCATTTGGGGATTGGGGGCCTTATGTTAAAACAAATATGAAAGTGACTGACTGCGGTTGCTTTGGAGA
Organism: uncultured Saprospiraceae bacterium; assembly: GCA_937928045.1. Lineage (GTDB taxonomy): Bacteria > Bacteroidota > Bacteroidia > Chitinophagales > Saprospiraceae > JABDJM01. The sequence continues at coordinate 22,758 of CALFWO010000003.1, forward strand.
TTTCTTGGTTTTAGAACCAAAGACTTCATTTTTGAAAGATGTTTTCTTATTGGCACCTTCTATTTATTTTATTTGGAAGACCAGTGATATGCACCAGCTATTTTCTCCTAAAATTCGAAACTCTGTTCTTGGAGCGGCTACCGCAGGGTTGTTGTTGATGTGCTTATCAAACTATTCTTGGGATATTCCTAGACAAGATTTTAGACCTTTTAAGGTGGGAACCGATGTTGCAGCTGTGAAGGCATTCGAAGCGGAGGAGATGGCAAAAGTCCAAGTTTATGCCTACAGACTAACCAATAAATCCACTGGCAAGTCAGTAGAATTGCCATATGCGGACTTTTTGAAAAAATTCAAGGATTATCCAAAAGCCGAATGGGAGTATGAACAGTTGAAAACTGAGCCTTCAATAAAGCCAAGTAAAATTTCTGAATACAGCATTACAGATGCGGATGGTCTTGAAATAGCAGACTCGCTCTTAGGAATGAAAGGGTACAGCATGATGATTGTTTCCTATAAGTTGAAAGGGGAAGGAAGGTCTGAGAAAGTAATGAAAAAAGTACCGATTTATATCCAAGATACGGTAACCACAGCCAGTGGCGATGAGTCTTTCGTCCGTAAATTAGATAGGGAGGAAAATCAAGAATTCACAGAGACCATTTTCGATTGGGATCCAAGATTCTCTAAAATTTATTCCTCAATTGTTAATCCTATGATGACCAAGGCAGAAAAAGCTGGTTTAAAAGTTTACGGCGTTGTTGGGGGAGCAGGAACGGATAAAATTGAAAGCTTTAGACATCATACTCAGGCTGCATATCCAATATATGAAGCGGATGATATCTTATTAAAGACTATTGTTCGTTCAAATCCTGGAATAGTACTCTGGAAGGATGGAACGGTAGTGAAAAAATGGCACTACAAAAAATTACCTTCATGGGAAGACATTCAATCAGAGTATGTGAAATAGCCCTGAAAGAAAGAAATTAGACTAGGCCTCGATGATAATTAGAATCATCGAGGCTTATTTCTTTCTCCTTTATAGAAATTTGTTTTTCTTTGTCTCACTTGCAAAAAGTGCAAGTTGATAACTATGCTAAGTAGAAGGAATATCCGAGTCAAAGTCATGCAATCTTTATACGCGTTAGATCGCGATTCAGAGCTCACATTTGACAATGTATTGAAAAATTATAGAGTTTCTTTGGAGCAATCCTTTGACTTGTATCTCTTTACGTTCAAGTTTTTTTACGATGTTCTTCAGCACGCCTCGACTGACGAATCCACACGACATAGCAAACATCTGCCATCAGAAAAGGATCGAAAGTTTAGAGCGCACATCATCAATAACCCGTTGATCTCCTCACTAAAAGATAATCATTATTTCCAATCCAAATATCGCTCTTCAAAGTATGCCTCAATAGATGAAGATATTATAAGGAGAATCTATTACGATTTTGCCAAAAAAGAGGAATATCTGGCTTACGCAACAAGTGAAAATCTGAAGCATGAGGACCATAGTAATATGTTGCTCATGGCCTACAAACATTTCAATAATAATGAGACATTCACTGAAATATTAGATGATAACTTTGGAAATTGGACCGATGACAAATCCTTGATAATAGGTACATTGAAAAAAACCATCCGTGATTTGCCGGTGGAAGGTGATCTTTTTAAAAAATATGTACCGGCTATAGAAACAACAGATGATTTTGGGATCCAATTGCTAAATAATGTTCGAAAACAGAATTCCGAACTTGAGGAAATCATTCATCCGACGTTAAAAAACTGGGACGCTGGAAGAGTGGCAGTTTTGGATATGATTTTACTAAAGATGGCCGTTTCAGAGTTGATGATTTTCTCTAGCATTCCTAAGAAAGTCACGCTGAATGAGTATCTCGATCTCAGTAAACTTTATAGCACGGATAAGAGTAAAGAATTTATCAACGGCATACTGGATCGGCTAATGAAAGAGCTTTCAAAATCTGGTAAAATTGTCAAAACGGGTAGGGGACTGAATGAATGATATTACTTTCCTTTTTCCAATTGTTGTATTTTGACTTCTAACGATTTTATTTTCTTCGTGTAATTAGTTACATCAGTAGTAAGCTTTTTGTTTTTATATTCAATTGCTTCATTATCTCTTTTATTTTTTTCGATTTGAATTTTAGATTGATCCAATTGAGTGGTTAATTGTTCAACAGTACTATTGTGTCTTCTCTTAAAAAACAACATCCAAAATAAAAGGCCTAAGAACCAAGCTCCCAAAAGCATTGGTATAATTTCCCAATTACAATTTTTACAAATCAAAAACATTATTTCAGTTGGTTATTTAATGATTGAAATTTCTACTCTTCGATTATTACTTGGGTTTACCAGATCTATCGGTTTTTCTGATCCAAAACTCTTTAAGATTAATTGTTCAGAATCAATTCCAAATTGTTGAACAATCTCTTCAATTTTTCGAGCTCGACGAAGACCATATTTCTTATTAGTTCGATCATCTCCCGAAGCATCAGAATGCCCTGTAACAAGGATTTTTAGGTCATTCTTTTTGGCATACTTACAAAGATAGGCCAATTCAGAGTATTGAACTTGAGTAAGCTTAATTTTTGCCGTACTTCGCTGAAAAGGAATTGTCATTTGCTTAGGAAATTCCATCCTTGGAATTGGTACCCACTGCAGATCCACCATTGGAGCATAAGGCGTTTTGTTAAATTCACTAGCGAAAGACTGCTGACTTCTCAAAGAAATAGAATCCGTTGGGAAAATCGATTTGAATAGTTCTTGAGTATTTTCTGCTCTACTGAAACCCAAGTGTGCTTTTTCATCGGTTAAGTATCTTCCGCTGATTTCTAAGTAATGATCTGGTTTTCTCTCTCCTTTAATCGTATTGACCAATACTTGAAAACGGAAAGTGGTATCTGGAAAAGCATTTCCTTGAGTAAAACCAATGGGGAAAGAATTTCTAGGTTCGTTGCTACATTCTAAACACGCTTCTTGCATCCAGCAACAATACCACTTCTGGCAAAGGAATATCCAGGCAACGGAAAAAACTAGAAGTGAAATAGATTTAAAATCCATAGTCATTTACGAACTACTCAAACAATTTGATAATCTGGTTTTTAATTCGATGCTTCATCATCAAATGTAATGCAATAAAAAGAATAATTACTAAAAAAAATATTGACCAATGTGGGTACTTATTTAAATTTATTCCCTGGGAATTTACCCAGTTTTTAATCAAAAGTCCGCTGAATAAAAAACTGAATAGTCCAAATCCAAAACCTAGATTAATAATATATCTCCCTTTTCCTATAAAGTGATTGATTACCGAAGAAGAAGATTTACCAAACTGAAATAATCGCTTTATGTCCAACTGGTTAAAAGCAATTATCTGCTCTAAGGAGTTATAAACTAAAAACACGGCTAACAATAATATAATACAGCCAATCAACATGACACCAATAAACAAAAGATTTAAAATCAAAGCTGATTTTTCATTGATTAGTTGATTAGAATTGATCTCATATTCTGCCTTTTCTAATTTTTTCTTCACCGCTACTTGATTGTCAGCATCACACAAAATAGCAATTCTAGAAGCGGAACTTTTTTTGCTCCCACCATATCTTTCATTCGCCCAAACTAAAAAATTCTGAGGTACCAAGATCGTATTGGCTTGATCCGTCACACCAACTATTTTTCCTTCAAAACCAGCTTGTGTCACAGGGCCTCTAATCTCAATTTCAAATCCAAAACGTTGAATTAAATTTGGCGAAACTTGTGGCAAACCTTGAGAAGGCGCAAAGCCAAAGTTGTAAAGCGAAATATATTGCCTTGGAATAATAATCGGAATTAAGCGATCACCAACGGACCAAGAATAATCTTCTGGAATATCATTTAGAAAATTGTCTGGAAGCGACTCAAAAAAGAATTCTGAAGTAAATCCCAGCTTAGAACTACTGGCTCTAACCTTAAAGTTATTGCTTAAGAATGGGGCAACTTGTTCTATGCCCTCTATCTCCCTTAATTTCCTCAATTCTTTGTTGGAAAAAGAGTTCTTGACACCCATGGTATTGAGAAAACTGACTTGCTTATTTATTGATATGAAGGTATCGTTAGACCGTTCGTTGATGGCTGAAAAGTCGAAGCTTGCTTGCCAAGCAGACAATAAGATCCAAAGACCTATCGCTAGGCCAATCACTGTTATGATGCCACTTAGTCGTTGATTTTTGTTAGAGAATAGTTTTTTTAAAACTCTCATATAGACGGAGCTCACTTTACTTCAAAATATTATCTTTGCTGCCATGAACGAAAAGATTCTTATACTTGATTTTGGCTCTCAATATACACAATTAATTGCCCGAAGAATTAGAGAGTTGAATGTATACTCGGAAATCGTTCCATTCAACAAGATTCCTCAAATTGATGATTCAATAAAAGGCGTAATCCTATCAGGAAGCCCATTTTCAGTTTTAGCTGATAATGCATTGCAAGTTGATCTTACTCCTTTGCTAGTCAAGCCTTTGCTAGGAATTTGTTACGGAGCACAATATCTTGCTCATCATTTTGGTGGAAAGGTACAATCATCTTCAAAAAGGGAATATGGTAAAGCAAATCTCGCCAAACAGCATTCTTCAGATCAATTTTTGAAGGGAGTTTCGTCAGATTCTCAAGTATGGATGTCTCATGGTGATACCATCATGGAATTACCGGATAAATTTGAGGTAATCGCATCTACGGAAGATGTACATGTTGCTGCATTTAAAGGGAACGGCGGTAATTTCGAACACCCAGTATATGGAATTCAATTTCACCCAGAAGTGACACATTCTCTGGAAGGCAGTCAACTGCTAGAAAATTTTGTTCGAGGAATATGTGATTGTACTGGAGAATGGACTCCAGCTCATTTTGTTGAAGACAGTGTGGCTGGGATTAGAAAACAAATTGGTTCCGACAAAGTACTGATGGCGCTTTCTGGAGGAGTTGATTCTACCGTAGGGGCGATGCTTTTACATCGAGCAATAGGAAAGAATCTTTACTGCTTTTTCGTGGATAATGGATTGTTAAGAAAAAATGAGTTTGAAGAGGTGCTTGCATCATATCAAGGCATGGGACTTAACATTAAAGGCGTGGATGCCAAAGAAAGGTTTTGGAAAGAACTGGCTGGGGCTACTGATCCAGAGAAGAAAAGAAAAATCATTGGTAGAGTTTTTATCGAAGTATTTCAAGAGGAGGCCGAGAAGTTCGAAGGAATTGAATGGCTCGGACAAGGAACAATTTATCCAGATGTGATAGAATCTGTTTCTGTTCATGGTCCATCTGTTACGATCAAATCTCATCATAATGTAGGAGGACTTCCAGACTTACTTAAACTAAAAATTGTTGAACCTTTAAGAATGTTATTCAAAGATGAGGTTCGTAAAGTTGGAAGAGAAATGGATATTCCAGAGACCATTGTAGGAAGACATCCTTTTCCCGGTCCGGGTCTAGGGATACGAATACTGGGTGATATTACAAGAGAAAAAGTAGAAATGCTCCAAGAAGCTGACGCCATTTATATTGACACCATGAAGAAATTCGGGCTATATGATAAGGTTTGGCAAGCTGGTACCGTTCTTCTTCCAATACAGTCTGTTGGTGTAATGGGAGATGAGAGGACATATGAAAAAACAGTGGCATTAAGAGCTGTGAATTCATTGGACGGGATGACCGCTGAATGGAGTAGATTGCCTCACGAATTTTTAGCTGAAGTTTCAAGTAAAATTATCAATAATGTTAAAGGAATTAATCGCGTTGTGTATGATATTTCGACCAAACCGCCTGCAACAATCGAGTGGGAATAATTTCTACGGATTTGCAATGATACTTTTGCTTGGAATTGGGTGTGGCGCATCTAAAAAAGCAATTGATCCTCACAAAACTGCGGACGCAGGATTGGGCCCTAAGTTTGATCAATACAATCCTAAAACCGGACAAATTGAAAAAACTACTGCTGGAGAAGTTCTAGTTGATACGATTGAATGGGATGTTGTAGATCAAGAAACTTTTCCACCTATCGAGAATCCGGAAATAGTAGAAATACCATCTGGGCCATCGATGAAAAGCCAGTTATTAGAAAGCTATTCTATTTCATTCTTATTACCTTTTTTATACAATACTTTTGATAATATTAATGGTATTCCCAACGATAAATCTTTACTCGCACTGCAATATTATTATGGTGCTAAAATGGCTTTGGATCGGTTAAAACTAGAAGGACTGAATATTAATGTTAATGTATTTGACACACAAGCATCAAAAGCCATAACATCTTCCTTTTTAGAAGGAGGAGCAGTTCCGAATAGCAATTTGATTATTGGCCCGGCAAAAAAAGAAAATGTAAAGCTAGTAGCAGATTATTGTAAAGAATCAGGCATCACTATGTTTTCTCCATTTAATGCAAGTCCTAGTATTGCTAAAGATAATCCGTTCTATGTTCAGGTCAGACCGACTTTGGAAAGTCATGGAAAGAAAATCATACAACACGCATTGGCTAGATATCAGCCAGAGCAAATTGTATTGGTTGTAAGAGACAAAGGAGTAGAGAAAAAAAGACTTAGTATTTTTCAGGATGAATTTCCCAAAAGTAGTAATGATAGCATTGGTAAGTTCAAGGAATTAATTCTTCCTGGAGATTTGAAGAGCCTCGCAGAATATGACCTAATGCCTGCGATTAAGCAAGATGTTGAAACTGTTTTCATAATGCCATCTTGGTCGAATGAAAGCTTTATATATTCCTTCTTAAGACAAATAAGAGTTGTCAAAGGGCAGAACCCAGTGGTGGTTTATGGTATGCCGCAATGGATGAACTACGAGCGAATCAGCTATGATTATTACGAAGCACTAAATGTTCATGTAAGCTCTGAATTTTTTGTGGATACGGAAAGTGAAAGTGTAAAAGCATTTCGCAGAAATTTCTTTGAACGCTATGGATTGATTCCAGATAAGAATGCTTTTAAAGGATTTGATGAAATGATGTTTTTAGGTCGAAGACTAAAAAGTAGTGGTACTTTTTGGCAAGAGAACTCGGGAAAAGAAATGGGCGAAATTTCTGGTACTGAATTCGTCATCAATCCAGTTTTAAAAGCTACCGCACCGCCAATGTCCGAAGGATATCCAATGGAACGTTATCAAAACAATGCAGTGGATATCCTACAATTTAAAGACTACCGATTTCGAAAGGAGTTGTAAATTTTTTCAATGTCATTTCCTAATCCAGGCCGACATGCAAAGTTCGAAAAGGCAGCGAAGTATCGTCAGCCTGATCTCACTTTGATTCTCGAGAATGTGCATGATACACACAATGTTGGAGCGGTATTGCGATCCGCAGAGAGCATTGGAATTATTGAAATTTTCGTTTTAAACTCTGACCCTCAACTTCAAAAAAAGAATATGAAGTTGGGTAAACGCACTTCATCTGGAGCTCGAAAGTGGGTAGATGTTCATTTGTACAACGATACCGAAAAGTGTTTTTCAGAAGTGAAAAAGAAATATCCCAATATTCTTGGCGCTTATTTAGGTGGCGAATCAATAAGTTTATTTGATTTAGATTTTACATTGCCTACCGCAATTCTCTTTGGAAATGAACATGATGGAATTTCTCCAGAAAGTTTGAAGCATTGCACCGGCTTATTTACCATTCCTCAGTTTGGTTTTACGCAGAGTTTAAATATATCGGTAGCTTGCGCAATCACTTTGTATGAAGCTTGTCGCCAGCGAATTGTCAAAGGATATTATGGCAATCATCCGGATTGGAATGAAGCCAAAGAAGCATCCATGCTAGCCAATTTTATTGAGCGCCAAGAAAGTGGATATAAAGCCCATTCTGTCAATGCAAAAAATTAAAAAATATTTTCTCTTAGGGCTTCTAGCCTTTCTGGTTATTCTATTGGCTGTAATCGCCGTGAGCTGGCACAATGACATCCCTGTTGAAGAATTAAACAAGAAATACCTTACTGAGTATTCTAGATTCATTCAAGTAAAAAATACCAAAGTGCACTATCAACAAAAGGGTACTGGTCCTGCTTTGGTGCTACTTCATGGAACTGCTTCAAGTTCTCATACTTGGGAAAAGTGGATGGAAATCTTATCCAATGACTTTCAAGTAATTGCCCCGGATTTACCAAGTTTTGGTTTAACTGGACCAAGACCTGATGGTCAATACCAAGAATCAGATATGCTTGATTTTATCCATGAATTTGTTGATCAAATTGGACTGGACAGTTTTTACTTGGGGGGAAATTCTCTTGGCGGACTATATTGTTGGCAGTATGCTGCTAAATATCCTCGTCAAGTAATAAAAATGATGTTGAGTAATAGCCTAGGATATCCTTCGGATCAAAAGAAACCACTTGGTTTTAGGTTGGCAGCCAGCCCTGTTGCGCCATTGCTGCAAAAACTCACGCCAAGATCCATTGTAGACCAAACCTTAAGGAAAAGCTTTGTAGATGAAAGCCTTGTTGATGAAAAAATGGTTGATCGATACTTCGAATTATTGCTTAGAGCTGGTAACAGAAAAGCTTATGTTTCAAGAATGAAGCAACGGTCCCAACTAGATACAATAGAAATTTCAACCATTCAAACACCAACTTTGATAATGTGGGGCGTTTTAGATCAAGTCGTTCCGTCGGTACATGCCTTTAAATTCTATAGAGATCTGCCTATTAGCAACATCAGGTTATATCCTGAAATTGGACATTTGCCAATGGAAGAATTGCCGAAAGCTTCAGCAGAAGATTTAAGGGAATTTTTGCTAAATCCGGTTAAAGAAAAAAAGGATTTACAGTTGATTCCCAGAGACTTATCCTAAGATTACGTTTTCTTTGAAATTTGTGGAAAACTTCTACTAATTACTGAATTAGAAACTTAGGGATTTCCCTAATTTTGCTAGCTATGCGATTAAAAAGTCTAGCGATTAAAGGATTTAAAAGTTTTGCTAACGAGACAATCATCAACTTTCAAGAAGATGTCATCGGGATAGTAGGGCCAAACGGATCTGGAAAATCTAATATAGTTGATGCCATTAGATGGGTATTGGGAGAGCAGAAGTCCAAGGAATTGCGTTTGGAAAAAATGTCTAACATTATTTTCAATGGAACGAAGAAAAGAAAACCAAGTGGTCTGGCATCAGTATCTCTTACTTTTGAGAATACCAAAAACATACTTCCGACTGAATATCAGACAGTTACTATTTCCAGAATTTTATACAGATCTGGAGAGAGTGAGTATCGATTAAACAATGTTCCTTGTAGACTCAAGGACATTACCTCACTTTTCTTAGATACCGGAATAGGCTCCAATTCTTATGCTATCATTGCGCTAGGAATGGTAGACGACTTGCTTCAGGATAAGGACAATTCTCGAAGAAAGATGTTTGAGCAGGCTGCAGGAATTTCCAAATACAAAAGAAGAAAGCACGAAACCCTCAATAAGCTTAAGAATACTACAGAAGACCTAGATAGAGTTGAAGATTTACTTTTTGAAATAGACGGAAATCTTAAACAGTTAGAAAAGCAAGCGAAGAGAACCAAGCGATACTACGAACTCAAAGAAAAATATAAAGAGCATTCTGTTTCCTTGGCCTCTATCAAGCTATCTTCCTACAAAGGAGATCATCAAGAACTGGAAGTAAAATTAAGAACAGAAGAGGACGCACTGCTGAAACTAGATACAGAATTACGTCAATTGGAAGCTTCGTTGGAATCTGAGAAAAAGCAAAATCTAGACAAAGAGAAAATGCTAAGTGACTCGCAGAAAGCGGTGAATGAATCGGACGCTGCTTTGCGGGATATGGAGTCTGACAAAAGAGTGTTTAAACAGAAGTTCGAATTTTTAGAGCAAGATAAAGGGAAGTTAGGAGCTGAAATCGAAAGTGCCAACGAGCGCATTGGAGAATTGAAAGTCCAAGTAGAAAATTATGAAACGTCATTAGACCAAGAAAAAATAATAGAAGCAGAAAACGAGCAGAAGTTTATTGCCTCCAAAGAAGCTTTAGATAAGGTTCGAAGCCAACATGGAAACTTACAATCTGAGTTGGAAGCTCATGTTCAAAATCAACAATCCATAGATAAAGAGGTTTTTGAGTTAGAAAAAAATAAGGCGATTAGCCTAAATCAAATTGAAAACCACGTTGCAGAAACTAACTTGGTACTAGAACAGGTTACTCAAAAGAGATCTGAAATTTCAGATTTTGATAAAGTTATTGAACAGCAGGAATCGGAGAAACTTGAAGTAACCGAAAGATTAGAGGCATTGGAGCAAGCAGAAACAAAGCGGCAGGCTTCTATCATGGCCAATGAAACCAAGTTGGAGTCGATAAGGAAAGAATTAAGCGACATCAACCGATCGCTGGATGCAAAGCGCAATGAATACAAGTTGACCAAAAGTATGGTTGAAAACTTGGAAGGATTTCCAGAGTCTATTAAGTTCTTGAGTAAGAATAAATCTTGGTCTCAAAATGCTACTTTGCTTTCAGACATCATCTATTGTGATCCTGATTATCGGGTAGCTATAGAAGCTTACTTAGAGCCTTACTTGAACTATTATGTGGCAGATACGCTGAAGGATGCTTTTGCCGGTGTTAACCTTTTAGGGAAATCTCAAAAAGGAAAAGCGAATTTCTTTGTCTTAGAATCGATTCCTGACTCAAACTCGAGCCCAACTTTGATTGGAGGAACTATCCGAGCGTTGGATAAAGTGAAAATCGATCAGAAATACAAAAACCTTTTTCATCACTTACTCGGCAATGTTTTCATAACTGAACAAGAGCATGTCGACAGCACTTTGATTGGAGGGGACTCAATCTTATTATCGAATACAGGAAGATTTGTTCAACGCAAGTTTAGCTTGAGCGGAGGTTCAGTAGGATTGTTTGAAGGGAAAAAAATTGGACGTAAGAAAAATTTAGAAGTACTTGAAGTCGCAATAAATAAATTAGAAGCGGAGGAGAAAAGATTGAATATTGACTTTCAAAAAGTCAAGGAACAATTGTTTGAGTTAAAAAAGAATATTTCAAACGAAGAAATCAAAAAAGAAAGAAGCATTCTTAATCGCATTGAACAAGAATTGGTAACATTTAAGACGCGGAAAGAGAATATTGATCAATTTATTAGAGATGCCGATTCAAGAAAATTAAAAGCTGAGGTGGCCATTAATCATCTCCAGCAAATTGTAGCTGAAGTTGAAGTGGCTTGGAAGACCAAAAAAGAAGAAGAAGTTGCGTTAAGGGAAAATGTTAAAGACAAAGATGAAGCTTTCAGAAAAGTTGCCGATGAATTGAGTCTTGCTTCAAATGCATATAATCAAAACAACATTGAGTTCATACGTCAGCAAAACAAAGTTCAAGGACTTGAAAAGGAATTGGAGTATCGTGAGACTCAATTAGCCGAATTCAGAAACAAGATCACTGCTAACAATGAGGCGATCAGTAAGTCGATTGTCGAATCTGATGAAATGCAGTCTGCTATCAAAGAATTGGAGGCGCAACTTTTAGAGGGATATGAGAAAAGAAAAGCGCTTGAAGGCTCGTTGACGGCAGCCGAACAAAATTATTTTCAGGCGCGAGGAGGAATTTCTGAGCTAGAAGATAACGTGAAAACGAAAACTAGAGCTCGAACAAAACTTGTTGAAGTTATTCAAAGTTTAAAGGATCGATTCAATCAAATGAAATTAGAATTGACTTCTATTTCGGAAAGATTGAGGATTGAATTTAATATTGACATTAATGAAGTATTAAAGCAAGAGAAGGAAGAAGATGAAAATATCGATTTAGAAGAATTAGAATCGAAAGTGACTAAACTTAAAAAACGACTGGATAATTATGGAGAAATAAATCCAATGGCAGTTGAGGCTTACGATGAGATGAAAATTCGATTTGATAGCATTACTGCTCAAAGAAACGATATTCTTGAAGCTAAAGGCTTACTACTTGAAACAATCAAAGAAATTGAAGATTCGGCTACAAGTCAGTTCTTGGAAGCTTTCGAAAAGGCTCGAGGATACTTCATCGAAGTATTTAGAACTTTATTTACCGAGGATGATCATTGTGATTTAATTTTAGAAGATCCTGAAAATCCATTAGACAGTAAGATTAAGATTATAGCCAAACCTAAAGGAAAACGTCCTTTGACAATTAATCAACTTTCTGGGGGAGAAAAGACGTTGACGGCCACTGCATTATTGTTTGCCTTGTACTTATTGAAGCCTGCACCTTTCTGTGTATTTGATGAAGTCGATGCGCCACTTGATGATGCCAATATCGAAAAGTTCAATAAAATTGTTCGGAAATTCTCTCAAGAGTCGCAGTTTATCATTGTTACCCACAATAAAGCCACTATGGCGGCAGTAGATACTATCTACGGAGTATTTATGCAGGACATGGGGGTTTCAGATGTTGCAGCAGTTGATTTCAGAGAATTGGAAAACACTGCTACATTAGTAACCGCTTAGAAGAGCCAAAAGATATTTGATAGAACATTCGATGAATAATCTAACAGATATCTTATTAAGACTTTGATCTTACCATTGGTCGAGCTAGTTTTAAGGGCTGAGTGGAGTAGTACCTCCTTTTTATTTCATACATTTTCTTGGTCTTTCTTGAAGGTTGAATTCCTTTGAAAGCAAAAAGATAGGAAATCACTTTTTCGAGAATAAAATTGATTTGTTGTATTGATCCATTCCGGGTTATTGTTATAATTAACTTTCCAGCAGAAAGGGTTAGCTGATGAAGAATCATTTCACTTTTTTTCTGTTTCCTTAGAAAATTTTCAATGAAAAATAATTGAGTGTTGGTAAGGCTAATGTAATTATCTGTGATTTCGCATTGAATAGATTCTTTGCAAGGCATTGTTTTTTTCATTTTATTACATAGACGTAGAAAAAAGGAATCTTCAACATTTAAATGCTGTAGTTGAATTATTCTACTTTGTAATGTGCTGAAAATGAGAAGATAGGAGTATAGTATTTTTTTAAAATAAATTGATTTTACAAAATATCACATTTAATTTACGGGATTTGTAACCTTCTTATTGTCAAAAAAAGCGGTTAAATTTTGTATCACCAATTCCCCCATGGCAAGTCTAGTTTTTAAGCTAGCGGAGCCTAAATGTGGCAGAATGACAGTGTTGTCAAGAACTCTTAATGCTTCTGGTATGAAAGGTTCATTTTCAAAGACATCGAGACCTGCTCCTGCTATTTTGCCTTTTTCTAAACATTGAATTAAAGCTGATTCATCAATAACTGCGCCTCTGGCGGTATTGATTATAAATGCCGTCGATTTCATCAAGCTAAGCCTTTCGGCATTGATCATTTGATGGGTGTCTTTGTTGTATGCCACATGCAGTGATACGAAGTCTACAGTTTGTAGTAGTTCATCTAAAGGCAAGTAGTGCAACCCCGTTTTTTCCTCTTCATCCTTGGAAAGCCTTGTACGATTCCAATAGCTAATTTTCATGTTAAATCCTACCGCTCTTCGGGCCATGGCTTTGCCAATACGCCCCAAACCTACAATGCCAATGTGTGCACCAAAGATATCCGTACCGAGTAATTGAGTCGGTTCCCAGCCGCGCCATTGCCCGGAACGCGCTAAACGGCTTCCTTTGGTTATTTTGCGGGCAGTTGCCATCAATAAAGCAAAGGCAGTATCGGCGGATGTTTCTGTTAATACGCCAGGAGTATTGGTTACAACAACGCCGTTTTTTGAAGCAGCTTGAATATCAATATTATTATAGCCAACAGCATAGTTCGCAATTATTTTAACAGTAGGATTTTCTACAAAAAACTGTGCATCAATTCGGTCAGATAATAAAGTTACGATGCCTTTATATTTATGAATTCCTGCTGATTTTATTCCTTCAGATATAGTAGAAAATTCGTTGAAAGTACAATCAAAATTTTGATTTAATTTCTCCAAAGTTTTTTTAGGAAGTGGGGTAGCAACAAATATTTTATTTTTCATTTACTTTTCAAGTTCTGCAATTTTTTCTTCAATCCAAGTACGATTCACAGCAATTCCTTTCATTTCAGAAAGCGTTGTTTTTATTTTATTAATTTTCTTTTTATCACCTGGTATGATTTGTATCAATTGACTCATGATTTTAATTAAATTTTTGTAGTTGGATCGGCGGCCAGAATCTAATTCTTTGTGACGAGTAATGTAGGTACGAAGTGACCGAAGTAGAGAGTCCAAAGCATCATATTCATTAAGTTCAAAGTAGGTTTGAATAAGTGTAACTTTAGTTTTGAGGTTATCAAATAAATCCCTGAATTCATAGTCCCTTATAACTTCGATTACTTTATGGAATTCTTTTTTATAAAAATAAATTAAGCCAAGCTGAAATCTAAGTTGGTTTTCTTTAATTTTTTTGGGTAAGAATTCTCCATATTCTATTGCAAATTTTTCTGCCCAATCTGATTCACCTTGCCTTAATGCCGTGACTGTAATATTTCGATATTTAACTCTAGTCATTTTATTGTTTTCAAGGATAAGGTCTAGAGCAATTAAAGATTTATAAATACTAAATAATTTTTGTAGAAATTCTTGCTGACCGTTATTAATTTTTCCAATGCAAAAGTTTATTAGTGAAGTGTAAATTGAATTAACTTCGGCCTTGTCAATTTTGTTACCCTCTTTCGTAAGTAAGTTCTCTAATTCACTATAAAAATTGATGTCCTCATTATTAGATACTTGAGTTAGATAAACAAGTCTGTAAATTTGTCCAATTGGAGAAAGTAGTTCTGGAGATTCATTAACCAATGATAATATTTCATTGATCAAAGTAATATTGGTTTCTCTTTTTACCAATTTAGTACGGCTATTAAGATCCGTGGCAAATTTGAACTTTTCGGAAAAATAATACTGGTCTAAATTATTTAGGATAGTAGGTAAATTGCTAGTTTCTGTTCGATTTCCTCGATGTTCAATTAGATATCTTTCTTTTTCAAGTTGAATTTTGAAAAGTAAAAAGTCAGGGGAGTATTTGTGTTTTTTTTGTTTTGGATCTTCAATATTCTTAATTAATCCATTGAGTAGAGGTTTGATGTTTTTTTTTCGTACCGCTCTTATGGAATGTAAGTCAAACGCGAATTTATCAGATTGAAAGTCTTCATTTGCAATAAACCTGACAATCAGCTTTGTTAAATCTGATTGATATTTTCGAAATCTGACTTCATTAAAAGGCCCTTTAGCCTTTATTATGCCCCAAATTTTAGAATTATCTTCTACAGCTGCATTGTTTAGTTCAAGCCTTGAATAATAATCAAACAAAGAAAGAATTTGAGTATTTGTGTTGAAATAGGGAGAGTTTAAAAATTTTCGAAGCTTGCGAAGTTCTTTGTATTCAAATATTTCTAATACTTGAATGAGTTTTGTTTTTTTCATAGGAAATAATTCACTATTTTTAACCGATAGCTCTAGAATGAAACTTTTAAAAATTCACAAATTGTTGGGTTGTATAATCTTAACTCATTAATTTAGAGAAGTTTACAATCGTTTATTTTTAGGGTTCGTAGTGATTGGTCTTCACAATGTATGAATTTTGTACCGTTTTCAAGTATGAAAATGACACAAATTTATATGAGTAAGGATTTAATCCCTCCATACAATACTACGAGAATGAATATATCAAAGAAAATATCAATCATCTTATTGGCATTCCTGCCATCATTTCTGTGTGCTCAAGTCATAGAAAACCACATTGTGGGGATGGATCAAACCCTTTTCCTGGAATATGTAAGTCCGAACTACGGTTTGACTGTAAATGAGGCTCCTTTGCATGGAACATATGTGATATACTCCGAGCCCTATAATGGTTCGCCTTCTGGCCTTTGGCATTTGGACTATACCCCCAATACTGGATATTTAGGCCCAGATTCTATTCTTATCACTGTCCAAAATGACCATCCGATTTTCAATTTTCCGATACAAAAAATGATTGCAATTTCTGTTGTACCGGCTAGTATTGAAGCAAATGATGATTTTGTAAGCGTAGAGCCAGGGAATATAGCTTTGATTGATGTTCTTTCAAATGATGTAGCCACATCGACTCCTTATCTAGAAGTGGTTTCATTAACCAATAACGTAGATGTTGAAATAGTCGGTTCTCAAATCGAAATTCAAACTGATCCTGACTACAGAGGAATAGCGAAGTTTTCTTATACAGCATGTGTTGATCCAGAAACTTGTAGTATTGGAATGGGAGTGGTGTTTGTTGAAAACGTTGGTTCAATGATTGATACTTTCGAATTGGGAACGAATTACAAACATCCTAAAAAGAATTTGTTGCCTTTGTCAGATGGCTATCAGGTAACTGATGCTCCTAATCATGGCGAGCTCGATAATTTTGGGGATGGTAACGTTAATTACACGCCAGATGAATTCCATTTGGGTAAAGATACTTTTACAATTGCCTACAACACCAATACTAGTTCTGTCTCTATTCGAACTTTCATCATTGAGACATTTGATACTCCTGCACCGCTCACATTGGCTGTCGCGGATCAAGTCGAAATAGCTGTGAATGGCAACGCTGTGATAGATGTATTAGCGAATGATTTGGGTAACAATTTGATTCTGCAACAGATTACGCTGGATCCAGTAAATGGTACAGCCGTAATTGTTGGCAATGAGATTGACTACACCGCAAATTCAGGATTTGTAGGATTAGAAAAAATTCAGTACAAAGTCTGTACTCCGAATTTTTCCAATTGTGAGATTACTGATTTGCTAATTTTTGTAGACAATCAAAATCCTGCAAATTCTGATTATGAATTAATTACCTCAGCGAATACTCCGTTGATTATTGACTACAAAGGAAATTTAGCAGGTTGGGATTTTGTTCCTAGTAACAGTACTTCAGCGCAAGGTGGGATTTTAGAATATCACAGTGGAATATGGAATGGAGTAGTCAATGGTCAAAATGTTGAAGGGGAAAACTTATTGATTTATTATCCGCCAACTGATATGATAGGTATGGATAATTTTTCATTAGACTATTGTTTGAACGGAGAATGTGTTGGAGTCAATGTTGATTTAGAAGTTACTGTTGATCCTGACCCCGCAGAAAATCCACATTGCGTTTATGATTGTGTTTGGCCCGGTGACGCTGATGCGGATGGGAAAGTTACCATTAAGGATGTTCTAGCCGTTGGCTATTGTGCAGGTGAAGTTGGAATCGCTCGTCAAGGGCCAGCAACTGATCAAATTTGGTATCCAAGATTTTCTGAAAATTGGGAAAAAATAGCACCTGGTTCAGGCGTTAATTTAAAGCATATTGATGTGGACGGTGACGGTGTTGTTACCAAAGATGATGTGACACTGATTTCAAGTTTTTATGGAGAAGAAAATTCCATTACAGTCGAAGAAAATCCAGTTGCATCAAATGTTCCGATTTATTTCGTTTCGCAGACACAAAATCCTCAGCCAGGAGATCATGTAGTTATTGATATCCTTCTTGGAGCTGAACCCACTCCAGCTATTGATGTCTCTGGAATAACATTCAGTTTAAATTATAATACTGATGTTGTTGTCGAAGGAAGTTTTAAGGTGAATTTCAAAAGAGATTCTTGGTTGTCTTATGACTCGCCTGTTCTGAATTTCGTGAAACGTCCATTTGAAGGCAAGATTGATGTAGCTTATACTAGAGTAGAAGGTACAATGGCTAGTGGTTTTGGAAAAATAGGAACCGTTGATTTTATTATTGAAGACGAGATTGATGGAATTAGACAAGGTGATGAATATGCATTTAATATTTCAGTTGAAAATACCAATGTAATGAATGGGGCTGGATTCTATAACGGACTATTTGGAGAAGGAATAACTTTGACAATAGCCAATGCTATAGATGCTGACAATTCTTTGAATCCTGAAGATTTAGCGATCTATCCGAACCCAACTTCCGGTGTTTTAAATGTTCACTTGAATGGTAAAAACAATTTCCGGTCAATCGAAATAGTTGACATTGCTGGTCGCATTTTGCAAATGGAAGAAAACAAAACAAATCACATAATACTTGATGTAAGTGCTTATCAGGATGGAATGTATTTCCTTAGGGCAACAACAGACAAGGGCTTTATTACAAAACGCTTTCAGGTTTATGATTTGAAATAATTGATAAATAACCAAGTAAAAAAGCGCTTTCCACAATGTGGAAAGCGCTTTTTTATTAAAGGATAACAGTGAGTATATTTATAAATTATCCTTTGTTTCTATTGTCATCACCACGGTTAGAGTTCCCAGCATTCCGATTTCCTCCAGAATTTCGGTTCTGTCCACCTTGACTATTTCCGTTACGATTGGAATTATTGTTTCTGTTACCGCCCCGGTTATTATTTTGATTTCTTCCTCGACCACTATTAGATCTATTTCCACCATTTCCTCCTCGAGATCTATTTCCAGTGCGATTTCCACCATTTCTACCTCCTCGACCACCACCAGACCTTCCGCTAGAATGTCTTCTTCTTGGATCGTATGATGGTCCTTTGCCAATATGCTCAGGATTCTCTCTTTTCTCAACTTCCTGTTCGATAAATTTTTCAATATCAGCGAACTGACGTATGTCTTTAGGATTGATCAATGTAATTGCCTCTCCAGTAGAATCGGCTCTAGCTGTTCTTCCAATTCGATGCACATAATCTGCTTCATCATTCGGAACCGCATAGTTAATAACCAATGAAATTTCTTTGATATCAATTCCTCTAGCGATAATATCCGTGGCTACAAGTATTTGAATTTTTTTAGCTCTAAAAGCCAATAGCGCTTGCTCACGTTCCTTTTGTTCAAGGTCAGAGGAGATTTCTGCAACTTGAAATTTCTTTCTTCTCAAGTTAGTAGCGATCTCTCTTACCATGCGCTTAGTAGAAGAGAAGATGATAACAGAAGGGTAATCCTTTTGTGCAAGAATATGCTGAATAATTGGAATCTTTTGCTCGTCAAAAGCTAGGAATGCACCTTGGGTAACTCCTTTTGCAGGCTTAGATATTGCAATATTTACCTGCTTAGGATTAACTAAGATTTTCTTAGCTAAATCTCGAATCTTTGGAGGAAAGGTTGCTGAGAATAAAAGATTTTGTCTTTCTTTTGGTAAAAAGGATTGAATCTTAGTAATATCCTCAAAGAATCCCATGTCCAGCATTCTATCTGCCTCATCTAGGATAAAATGTTCAACGTTTTTCAAGTTGACATATCCTAGATTGATATGAGATATCAATCTCCCCGGCGTGGCAATGATAATATCAGCGCCTTGAGACAACGCTTTTTTCTGTTGCTGATAAGTCGTATTATCACCTCCCCCGTAAACTGGCAAAGAGTTCACATCCAGCATATATCCAAAGCCTTCTACAGCTTGATCAATCTGAAGTGCCAATTCCCGAGTAGGGCAAACAATTAGGGTGTTGACACCTTCTTTCCGATGATCACTTCGATATAGCTTATCTAAAATAGGCAGTAAAAAAGCGGCAGTTTTACCAGTTCCAGTTTGAGCACAAGCAATAATATCATTGCCATCCTGAATAATCGGGATAGCCTCTCTTTGAATAGGTGTTGGTTGCGCAAAGCCCATGTAATGCAGGGCATCAAGAAGCGTATCAGAAAAATCGAAATCAGTAAAGGACACAGGTGTTATTTGTCTGCGAAATTAGGAAATATTCGACAACCGCATAATAAAACTGAATTTCAGCTGATTTGACAACGATCGAACCTATATTCTATACGCTCAGAAAGAAAAATTGTTAAAGTTTGGACTTGAAAACAGCCCAACAAGAATATATACGTTTAAGTAGTATAAAATAAAAACACAGATCCTATTTCACAATAGGTGATTTTGTTTTAGTTGGTTTTGTTTGTTAGATATAAAGCCGCATTCACAGAATGCGGCTTTACTTTTGACTATAACCTATTTTTATTGATGATTGCTAGAAGATCATCTCTATAGTTTTTGCCAACTGGCAAGTGCTTTGTAGCCCCTTTTTGAGTCACTTCGACCATATTTCCCAATACCGCATTGATCATTCCCAGGTTAACAATGTAGCTTCTGTGAATTCTTTTAAATATTCCAGCGGGCAACTTAGCCTCTAAGCTTTTCATAGTTTGAAGGGTTATGGTCCTTGTGTTGCCATGATGAATAATAACATAATCTTTTAAGCCTTCAATGTAGATAATGTCATTGTAATTTAGTTTGACCAACTTTTTATCCGCCTTTACGAAAATAAATTCCTTTTCATCAGCGGCAGTAGTCTTTATGTTACCTGATCTTGTTTCCTGCTCACGTGCTTTATTCAAAGCCTTCATGAAACGATCCATAGAAATAGGCTTTACTAGATAATCCACTGCATTTAATTCAAATCCTTCCACGGCATATTCTGAATATGCCGTCGTGAAGATGACCATCGGTGGCTTTTCGAGCGATTTCAAGAATTCAACACCAGTAATTTGCGGCATTTGAATATCTAAGAACATGAGATCAATATCATTCGTCCGCAATACCTCGTTGGCCTCAATCGCATTATTGCAACTTGCTATCAAGTTTAAATCAGGAATTTGCTCAACAAATGTTTCTAAAACTTCTTGAGCTAAAGGTTCATCATCTACGATAATAACATTCATGTAAGTTGATTTTTAGTTTTATACCAGCCCAATTTGAAGCTGGATGCTATAGGTTTTTGGGGTTTCCGTAATACTAAGATTATGTTTGTTTGGATACAAGATATTTAGACGACGTTGTACATTTTTCAGCCCAATGCCACCAGAACGCTTATGTATTTGAGTTGGAAGCGTCTGGGCCTTACTGTTTTCGATGTTGACAGTAACTTGTTGTTCTTCCACTTTTAGATGAATATCAACAAATCCTTCTTGAATTTGATTCTTAAGACCATGTTTAAAACTGTTTTCCAAAAATGGAATAAACATTAGAGGCGCAATAACTTGATTATCTACCTTTCCTTCTAAATCAAATTTTATGTCCACATGATTACCGTGCCTCAATTTTTCCAGTTCAAGATAGTTTTGGATATAATTCACCTCTTTACTCAACGGAACAGATTTTTCGTTGCATTCGTAAAGCATATAACGCATCATCTCTGAAAGTTTCACCACAATCTCTGGTGCCTTCTCGGATTTTTTTAAGGTCAAAGCATACAAACTATTGAGGGTATTAAAGAGGAAATGAGGATTGATTTGAGATTTCAAGAATCTCAACTCCGATTGCATGTTTTGCTTTTCGAGGATTTGACGATCTCGCTGATATCTTACCCAATCGGAAAAGATCTTTAGGACCGTAGAACCGCCAGCAATAATGAACGAACTCAAGAAATAAATTGTCTGATCATTGATCAATTGGGCGCGCAATGGCTCATTTCCTGTGAACATTAAGTGCAACGTCAACATTTTTAACGGAGTCACGGTCAATGCTGTAAGAAGAAGGAAAAAAGCATAGTTGACAAATGCCTTTTTGCTTAAATAATTGGGAATGAGATAAAGAAGGTTGAAATAGACAACCATTGCATAGAAAATAAGGTTAACTATCTCAATGCTAATAACCCCTAGGAAATTGGTTTTGGAGCTATCAATCGCAAGCAACACTGCAAGTGTTCCAAGCCAGAATAGGGTATGGTAAACAACTCTTTTCGAGAGGAAATCATAAATTTTATTTCGAAGGGTTTCGCCCATCATTTTCTTCTTTGACACAAAGAAATAGTCTTAAAAGCACATGCGCGGGGTAATTTAGATAAATCAGGGGGAAAGAACGATGAAATTGATCAAAAGAAGAGAATTTCAATAGTATTGAGAAAATGTAATTCTTTGTACTTTTGGCGCTACTTAAAACAAAAGCCTAAATGGTTTATTTAACGAGAATAGAGCGGTTCAATGCCGCGCACAAATTATGGGTTGCTGACTGGTCTGTAGAAAAGAACCAAGAAGTGTTTGGTAAATGTGCCAACAAGAATTGGCATGGCCACAATTATAAATTGCATGTTACTGTAAAAGGTAAGCCAGATCCACAAACTGGATTTGTTATGGATGCAAAGGAATTGAGCAAAGTGGTTAAAGTTGAAATTATTGATAAAGTAGATCACATGAATCTCAACTTGGATGTAGATTTTATGCCTAAAGGAATGCAGCCCACAACTGAAAATATGCTCATTCTTTTTTGGAAACAACTCGCTTCAAAAATAGAAGGAGCTGAATTGCACAAACTAACATTGTTTGAAACAGAAACAATCTATGCCGAATATTTTGGTGAATAAAAATAGTAGGAATGAATTACGAGAAGAAGGAAATTTACGATAAGAAGATCACTAAGATCTTAAAAGAAAATTACGAGAAAATAATTAAAAAAACTGGTGAAGATCCTAAACGAGAAGGCTTGTTGAAGACTCCAGAAAGGGCTTCAAAAGCGATGCAGTTTTTGACGCATGGTTATGATTTAGAACCTGCAGAGATTTTGAGATCAGCGATGTTCAAGGAGGACTACAGCGAAATGGTGATTGTGAAAAATATTGAATTGTATTCACTTTGTGAGCATCACTTGTTGCCATTTTTTGGAAAAGCACATGTTGCATACATTCCAAATGGTCATATTGTGGGCCTCAGCAAAATTCCAAGAATTATTGATGCCTTCGCTCGTCGTTTGCAAGTTCAAGAAAGATTAACTGATCAAATCTTGAATTGTATTCAGGATACTTTGAAGCCACAAGGTGTAGCAGTGGTCCTAGAAGCACAACACTTATGCATGATGATGCGCGGAGTTTCTAAGCAAAGTTCAGTAACAACTACTTCAGCGTTCACGGGGCAGTTTGAAAAAGTAGAAACTAGAAGTGAATTCTTAAACCTAATTGGTACGAACTTACACAAGTAGCGAATATGAAAAAGGCATATTTATTTCCAGGGCAAGGAGCTCAATTTGAAGGCATGGGCAAAGACATGTATGAATCAAATCGAATAGCCAAAGATCTTTTCGATCAAGCAAATGAAATTCTCGGTTTTGCTTTAACCAATGTGATGTTTGAAGGATCTGCTGAAGATTTAAAACAAACTAAAATCACGCAGCCAGCAATATTTTTACATTCAGTTATTAGAGCGAAGATGGCAGGAGATGGCTTTAAACCGGCTGCCGTTGCTGGCCATTCTTTGGGAGAATTTTCAGCTTTAGTTGCTGCCGGAAGCATGGATTTTAAAAATGGTTTACAATTAGTCAGCCAAAGAGCTCAAGCAATGCAAAAGGCTTGTGAAGCAACCGAATCAACCATGGCTGCAATCCTTGGCCTAGATGACAAAATCATAGAAGATATCTGTGCGGAAATTGACGAAATAGTCGTTCCTGCGAATTACAATACACCAGGCCAACTAGTTATCTCAGGTTCTACTCCTGGGATAGAAAAAGCAGTTGAAAAATTAAAGGAAGCTGGGGCAAGAAGAGCTTTAATTCTGGCAGTTGGCGGAGCATTCCATTCTCCGTTAATGGAACCCGCGAGAGAAGCTTTAGCTTCTGCCATAAACGCCACTAATTTTAAAACGCCCGTTTGTCCGATTTATCAAAATGTTGATGCAAGTCCGACAACTGATCCTGAATTGATTAAGAAAAATCTAATTGCTCAATTAACGGCGCCAGTAAGATGGACTCAGACCATGCAGAACATGATCAAAGATGAGATCAACTCTTTTGTAGAAGTCGGTGGAAATGGAAAAGTATTGACCGGAATGCTTAGAAAAGTGGACCGAAGTCTTGAAACAGCCGCTATTTAACCAAATTCGAATATTAAAAAATCCTTAGGTATAAACGCTTAGTTTTAAACAAAAAAGACCATAAATCTTAATTTTTGGGTAGAAAAATATATTTGGTAAATTGTTGTAAAGGGCTTGATTTCTTAGCTAAAAAAGCCGTTTTTGTAAATATTAACTTTCCCTTTACAACAAACACCAAATAAAGTTCCCCTCTGAAATCGTTATGTAATTGTTCCCCTTGGGATTATTAGAAGCCCTACATACTTTTAAAAACTAAGAACAAACAGTTATGAAGGAACATTCAATGCAAAAAGGTGGATTGCTTATTGCCGAACCATTCATGGTTGATCCACACTTCAAACGGACCGTTGTCTTACTCTGCGAACATGCCAATGACGGATCGGTCGGCTTTATATTGAACAAGGGCTTAGACATGAAAATTGGTGAATTGGTAGGGGACTTTCCTGAATTCGATGCTTCAGTTTTCTACGGTGGACCAGTTGGAACAGATACCATTCATTACATACATAATGTTGGTGATTTACTTGAATCAAGCCATCCGGTCGGCCAAGGAATCTATTGGGGAGGAGATTTTGAAAAATTAAAGTTCCTAATATCATCAGGCCTAGTTCAGCCGCATAATATTAAGTTTTTCGTGGGTTACAGCGGTTGGTCAAATGATCAGTTAAAAGAGGAAATGGGTTATGGCTCATGGCTTACTGGTCAGCTGGATACCAACTATGTTTTCAATTCCAAACCCAAAGCTTTATGGAAAGAAGTAATGGAGAATATGGGAGAAGCAATGAGTGTAATTGCGCAAATCAATGATAACTATAGTTGGAATTAATTCAATTCATTCGAAAAGTTTAAAAGAAAAAAATTGCTGGGCACTTAGCAATAGTAGATCATCTGTCACGCATTAATGTGCTTAATTCACTACTTTTGCGCCAACAATTGATATGCTAACAGCTGCTAACATTTCCGTACAATACGGTGACCGAGTTTTGATGGACAAAATCAATCTCGTCGTCAAGTCCAAAGATAGAATCGGCTTAGTCGGTCGAAACGGAGCCGGTAAGTCCACCTTACTTAAAATTATCGCGCGGGAAAAAACTCCTGATGAAGGGCAGATCGATAGACCTTCCGATTCTACGCTAGGATTTTTGCATCAAGAGATGGATATCCCGAAAGGGAAAACTGTACTTGATGAAACACTTTCTGCATTCGCTGAAGTGAAAAAATTAGAGGCAAAGATTGAGAAGATTAACGAACAGCTCGGTGAACGTACCGATTATGAATCAGATGGCTATACGCAATTGATCACCCAACTTTCTGATGCCACAGAAGAATTTCAAATGATGGGTGGTGCAACCATGGAAGCCGATGCGCAACGAGTCCTGATGGGTTTGGGTTTTAAATCATCAGATCTTTCAAGATTGACGGATGAGTTCTCCGGAGGTTGGCAAATGAGAATTGAGTTGACCAAAATGCTTTTGCAAAAGCCTTCTTATCTCTTGCTGGATGAGCCTACTAATCACTTGGATATAGAATCAATCATTTGGCTTGAAGAATTTCTGAAAGATTATCATGGAGCAATCATTGTTATTTCTCACGATAGATCATTCCTGAATAATATCACAAATCGAACTGTTGAAATTGAACTGGGAAGGTTGACTGACTATGCAAGTTCATATGATCAATATTTAATTGATAGAGTAGAGCGCAGGCAAATACTTCAAGCCGCTGCCGACAATCAGAATAAGTTGATCGCAGAAAAACAAAAGACGATCAATCGATTTATGGCCAAGGCTACCAAAACAAAGATGGCCCAGTCCATGCAGAAGCAACTCAATAAGATGGAAATTATTGAGATAAATCCTGAAGACAATTCTGCCTTCAATATCAACTTTGCACCAGCACCTAGATCAGGAGACATTGCAGTTGAAGTTAAAAACTTATCTAAATCTTATGATGAATTAGAGGTTTTGAAATCAGTAGATTTACAAATTGAAAGAGGAGATCGTGTGGCGTTCATTGGACAGAATGGACAAGGAAAAACCACACTTGCAAAAATCATTGTTGATAAATTAAAAGCAACATCGGGAGATGTCAAACTCGGACACAATGTGTCGATTGGATATTATGCGCAGAATCAAGCGGATACTTTATCTGGAGATCTAACTTTACTTGAAACAATGGAATCGCACTCGCCACCAGATATGCGAACCAAATTAAGAAGTATACTAGGTGCATTTTTATTTAGTGGAGATGATGCAGGGAAAAAGGTGAGTGTCCTTTCTGGAGGGGAACGAGCAAGACTTGCACTTGCGTGTATGTTGCTGCGTCCATTCAATCTACTGGTTCTTGATGAGCCGACGAATCACTTGGACATCGTTTCGAAAGACATTTTGAAAGAAGCTATCCTTAAGTTTGATGGAACCATGCTTGTAGTATCGCATGATAGAGATTTCCTAAATGATTTGACCACTAGAACTATTGAGTTTAGAGATCATAAATTGTATGAATACTTAGGAGATGTTCAGTTCTTTTTAGAAAAAAGAAAGTTGGACAATATGCGACAAGTAGAACAGCGTGATGTTGTGAAAGGTAAGAAAGAAGCAAAAAAGGACTTGTCTCAAGAAGAAAGAAAACAGAAAAAAGCGCTTCAACGCGAAGTTCAAAATTGCGAACGTAAAATTGAAAAATTAGAAGACAAAATTTCTAAAATGGAAGCGGCTATGGCTGACCCTGAATTTTATACCACTCCAGGATCAAACAAGAAAATTGAAGAATTCAAAGCATTGAAAAATGAATTAGATGCCGTTATGGAAAAATGGGAAGTGGCACAAGAAAAATTTGACACTTTCTGAAGTCGATTCTGTTAAGTTAAAATAAATTTGGACACCGTACGCTACGTTACGGGGCTCGCTATTCGCTCGATCCGACCACTGTCGTATCAAGCCCACTTCACATCGCTGGTGCAAGATCGTTTTCTATGAGCGGAATTTTTTATTTTACATAAAATTTGAATTTCGATGTCATACATTAAGTCGCTCAATATTAATACTTCAAAGGTTAATCCATTTCCTTTTAATGTTTCGGCAGTGAAGTTTGCAAAGCATTTGGACTTAACAAGCAAACTCAATTTTTTTGTTGGTGATAACGGAACAGGAAAATCAACCTTGTTAGAGGCGATTGCATTTCGATTACAGTTGCCACATATGGATGGATCAGATTATGCTAAAAAGTCTTTTGAAGCAGCTGTCAAATTATCTCCATATTTAGAATTTAAATTCAGCATTGATCGGCCGAGAGGATTCTTTTTTCGAGCGGAAGATTTTGGCGATTATTTGAATAGTGTAAACCGAGCCGATGCTGGTCTCCATGCACAATTGAAATCTTTGGAAGGTGAAGTGCCGGATGATATCATTGAAGAAATGAAAGAGAATGCCAATTATCAGTTATACCATATGAAGAAAAATTATGGACAGGAATTGAATGCGTTTTCTCACGGCGAAGCTTATCTCAAAATAATCCATGAAAAAATAAAAAAACCGGGAATTTATCTTTTGGATGAGCCCGAAGCCGCATTATCTCCAGCTAAACAATTGGCACTGATTTATCAAATAGTAGAACATTTGAATAATAATACTTCTCAATTTTTTATAGCTACACATTCGCCAATTCTAATGGCCATACCGAATGGGAATATTTTTGAAATTACAGATCAAGCAATGGAAAAAACAGCTTTAGAAGATACTGAGCATTATCAAATAACTAAGGGGTTTTTAAATAATCCCGAACTTTATCTTCGACATTTGGACAGTGATAAATAGCTTTAATTAGTTAAAAGTTAACAAATAGATGCTTTGTTTTCAAAAGGTAATTAATATTAATTCTATTTGACTGTAGCAACATCGTCATAGAACTACAATCTCTTGTAGATAACGAAGAACAACGAACTCAGTAGTTTCCGAAAATGTTGATTCTCTTAATACAAGAGGTGAAAATGACTTTAAAGATGTGATTGACAGTTTGGTCTGAGGAAGTACCTGAAACCTTTAATTCATTTAGACGAACAGATTAGGGCGCCATGTTCAATGTCGGAGGTAAGCTAAATAAAACAGCTGCCTGTATTAACTATATCCGAGCAATGTCTGATATTTCTGTATTCAATGATATTATTAATACGAAAATACAGAATCGAGCTTGGGCAATTATGCTTGGATATTCTTTTTAGAATTTCACTCCTTTTTCAAAAAAACAAATGCCCCTTCCGCTCCAATTTTTTTGAAGTTGGTGTTCTCAGGCAAACGATCCACTCGGTGAATCCGGCTGATCATATATACTGGTTTATCTTGGGAATGATTATACAACCAATTCAACCGAGTCATTCCTTCGGGTGGGGCATCTACAGCGTTGCCATAATAGTATGGAGCATAACTTTTATAACCATGATGCATAATTATCGCATCCTTTGCGTGGGTTTTACAAAATTCAATCGCAGGGCGTTGAGTTAAGTTTTCAATACGTCCGATAAATGCACCTAATGCAATAAAAATATAAATCGCCGTTCCCAAGAAAATAATATTTAAGCGTTTCGTGGAATTGGCTTCGGTGAAGAACACAGTATATATAATTGTAAGTATTCCTAAAGCACCAGGTAAATAAGTCCATGCAGGCCAATCTACCGGAGTTGCTATGGTCGCCATGACTTCAATGTTCTTCGGCTCATTGATAATCCATTCTAAGTGTTGAGCGATATAGGGCAATGCCAAAGACAGACCGGCAAGCAATAATGCATTTATAAATAATCCGAAGCTCAGCAATGAACCCAATTTTTTCCCCAACTCATACTTGTATAAGGTATATGCAGCTAAAAAACTTAAAGGATAATAAGCCAAAGAAGAGTAGTGTACGATTTTGGATTGTACGATTGAAAAAAGAATCAAGACTACCATCAAAAGTATCACCATCCATTTTCTAAATACTTCCAAATTAACTTGCGCTTGAGGAATAGAACTTGGTTGCCAAATACTTTTTAAGGCAAACCAACTCATGGGAAAACAAGCAAACAGCACTACCACAAAATGATAACCGGGAAATCCTCCATGTCCAGCATCTTGTGTTTGAAACAATCGAATCTGATAGGTGATGAATTGTTCAATGAACCAAGGTCCGTTGGTGAAATACTCGTATAAGAACCAAGAACTCATGGTGGCAAATCCTGTAATTAAAGTGGCAATGATGGTGGAAAATGGAATCCAATACTTTCGCGGAATTACCACAAATCCAATCAACCAAACCAAGCCCATGATTGCAATGACCACTGGTCCTTTAACTAATACAGCCGCTCCAAAAAAAAGTCCTGCCCAAGCTCCTGAGCGGATATTTATTTTTTTGGATTTTCCAATGCTAGTATAAAATAAGTGAATGGCACCAATGAAAATAAAGGCATTGAAAATTGGGTCCAGAATCCCTGATCGAAAATACAAATGGGGTAAAAGTGAACCTAGGTAGGCGATGGCCCACCACCAACCAAATCTTTCATTAACATACTTTCGACCTAGGAAATACAAATATTGAATGACAAATATTCCAAGCAGCGCATTTGGCAATCTTGCAGAGAATTCATTGACGCCAAAAATCCGCATGCAAGTTGATTGGATCCAAAAGAACAAAGGCGGCTTTTCCCAAAAGGGTTCAAAACCAATTTGAATTTGTGAGTAGTTTCCGGAGACGATCATCTCTCGACTGATCTCTGCAAAGTTAATTTCATCCCAATCAAATAAATGCACTTCGCCCAGGCCTGGTAAAAACAGCAAAGCCGCAAGGACAAGCAGAACAATATTTGAAGGAAGTTGCTTCATTATTTTTTATTCCATTTTTCCAATTGTTTTGATAAAGCTCTTAAATCCTTTGGGAATTCCGCCGTTAGAACTTGTTCTTCTTGGGTGCTCGGATTTTTAAAAACCAAAGTTTTTGCATGGAGACTTAACCTAGAAAGTAAAGGCCTTTCTTCCTCGGCTTTACCTTTGGAAAATTTCTTTCCTTTGAAGCTTGATAAGTACCAGGCTTCTTTCTTCGCATAATCTTTATCAACTAAAAGCGGATGACCAATCGATCGAAGATGAACCCGAATTTGATGGGTTCGTCCAGTTTCGATTTTTACTTCGACTAATGCAATATCTTGATAAACTTCCAGAACTTTATAATGACTAACAGCTTGCTTCCCATTCCGATTAATTTTCATTTTTCCCGGACGAGAAGGATCACTGGCGATTGGTTTATCAATGCTTCCCGTTTCATTATTAGGTATTCCTTGTACAAAAGCGAGATATGTTTTGTCAACTTTTTTACCTTGCCATTGATTGCTTAAATCTCGATGTGCTTCTGGTGTCTTTGCAAAGATTATAATTCCGCTAGTAAATTTATCCAAACGATGAACAGGGATGATTACCTCGCGATCTTGAAGCAACAGGTTTTTCAAGTTGGGCAACTCTGGCTTGAATCTATCTGGGATAGACAAGACCCCTGCAGGTTTGTTCACAACAACGATTGACTCGTCTTCAAATAGTATTTCTACTTTGTTTTTATTTTTCGCCATTAAGATCTGAGAAATACTTTTTTCCTTTGATAAAATATTCATAAACTATTGAATGCTGATACCATCCAGCAATCTTAATTTTATGATTTAGTTGGTTGGTCGAAATAGCCAAAGATTCTATTGCTCTTCGCTTTCGTATAGTTCCGATTTTGCCGTAAAAACTAAAATGCGCTCGGATAATCGCCCAGCAATCTTTGGGTTGTCCTGAAAGCAAAAATTTAATTCCAGCAACACCATCTAATAAAAGTCGGATGACAATGTTGGCGAATAAAGAAAATCCACTTTTATTTTTTGCAACCATGATCAGACTATTTCTAAAATTAAGAAATGTCTTTCTAGGGTTCTGATAACTCAAAGTGCCTCCTCCCAAGTGATACACAATTGATTTTGGCGCGAACTTTATTTGATAACCCATGCGTTGTATTCTCCAGCATAGATCTATTTCTTCAAGGTGCGCAAAAAACTGTGGATCTAAACCTCCCACTTTTTTATAGACTTCATTCCGAACTAAGAATGCACATCCTGATGCCCAAAAAATATTAATTTCATCATCGTATTGATTCAAATCCTTTTCCAATGTCTGAAACAATCTTCCGCGGCAAAATGGAAATCCCCAACGATCTATCCAGCCACCAGCGGCTCCTGCATATTCAAAATATACTGGATCACGATCCGAGCGAATCTTTGGTTGAACAACAGCAATCGAAGGATTTTTTGTGATCACTTTCATCGCTTCTTCCAGCCAGTTGACTTCAACTCGAACATCGGAATTGAGCAATACTAAATATTCTGAATCTATCATTGCCAAAGACTTTTTATAGCCTCCTGTAAAACCATAATTTTCATCCAATAGCTGTAATTCTATATTGGGATAATTGATTTTTAAAAATTCAACTGAATCATCAGTAGAGGCGTTATCTGCTACAACGATTCTAAGATTATCATATTTAGTTTTAAGAACAGAAGGCATGTATTTGGCCAAATGGTCTTTGCCATTGTAATTTAAAATAACAACAGCTACTTCAGGCGCTTTAGTTACTGTCGGCTTTTTTTTTATTGAAGAAAAATAAGCCTGTACATTTTGCTGATCAAGCTGAATAGCAGATTTCAATTCATCAAAGCTGTTGTACTTCTGGTCGCCACGAATGTATTTTTTGATGTCAACTTGAATCGGATGTTCATAAATATTATCATCAAAATCAAAAATATTCACCTCGATGGTTAATTCATTAATATGATCTACCGTTGGTCGCTGACCAATGTACATCATCCCTTCCAAACCAAATTTATTCATCTTTGGAAGATCGACAGTGACGGCATAAATCCCTTGTTCCGGAATTAATTTGTGAACTTCATCAAGTTTCAAATTGGCTGTTGGAAATCCAAGCTGCTTTCCTAATTTTTCTCCTTCCTTTACAGTTCCATATAGGCTATAATTGTGACCTAACAAGTCTGCTGCCAACTGCATGTCACCGGTAGCAATGGCTTTTCTGACTTTAGTTGATGAAATGGCTAGGTCGTTGATTTCTTCCTTTTGAATTTCAATGATTGAAATATCCTTTTGATTCAATTCTTTTTTAAGTAATTCGATATTCCCAGCTCTGTTTTTCCCAAATTTATGATCATAACCAATTACAATACTTTTAGGATGAAACTTATCAATCAAGAAATTGTGAATGTAGTCTTCTGGAGATTGGCTAGAGAAAATTTTATCAAATGGTACGATGACCAGATTGTCTATTCCGATAGATTCTAATCGATTGATTTTTTCCTCAATACTTTGTAAGAGCTTTAACTCTGTTTGCTGCGGATTTAGAAAAATTCTAGGATGGGGATAAAAAGTGATTACAACACTTTCGCCATTATTGTCTTTAGCGATGGATTTAAGTTGCTTAAGGATCTTTTGATGTCCCAAATGTACGCCATCAAAGCTACCAATAGTAACTGCAGAATTCTGAAAAGATGGCAAAGCATTTAAGTCCGAGAATACCCTCATGAAGCGCAAATATAAGGTCTTCAAAAGGAAAAATTTCATTTCCAGCTTTCCAAAAAATCAAGAACAGAAATAGTATTCAAAAACCTTATGCTGCCATCAAATGTTTTACCTTTACACTAAGAAAAAGCATACTGTTTATGGATAAAATGAAAGTGGTAGAGGCATTGAGCAAAGTGAAAGAGCCACAATCTGGTAAAGAT
The DNA here is from genome assembly GCA_937928045.1 of uncultured Saprospiraceae bacterium. Taxonomy (GTDB): domain Bacteria; phylum Bacteroidota; class Bacteroidia; order Chitinophagales; family Saprospiraceae; genus JABDJM01. Next base: position 55,310 of record CALFWO010000003.1, read on the forward strand.
CTGATTACCCTAAATATTGTTACAGATTTGAAGGTTGAAGGAAACCAAGTCTCCTTTACGCTTGAATTACCTTCCATGAATTATGCCCATAAAGGTCCATTGAATATGGCTTGTCAACAAGCCATGCTGGAGTTGGATCCAACCGCTCAAGTTCACATTCATATGCAAGGTGGAACACAAAAGCCTCCAACCGAAACACCACCAGCTTTATCTCAGGTCAAACATATTATTGCAGTCGCATCGGGAAAAGGAGGTGTTGGGAAATCAACAGTAGCAGTGAATTTGGCACTGAGCCTTAAGAAGTTAGGCGGAAAGGTTGGAATTATAGATGCAGATCTATACGGACCTAGTATTCCTACAATGTTAGGTCTTGTTGGTCAACGGCCTAAAGTGCAGGAGATTGATGGAAAGCATTATTTGTTGCCACTTCGCCATGAAGATATGCCGGTGATGTCGATTGGATTCATTGTTGAACCGGAACAAGCAGTAGTGCTAAGAGGACCAAGATTGGGGTCTATTCTTCGTCAATTTATCAATGATTGTATCTGGCCAGAATTGGACTATTTGATAATTGATTTGCCTCCAGGGACTGGCGATATCCAGTTAACATTAGTTCAAAGCTTGCCGGTAACAGGCGTAGTGATGGTAACAACGCCGCAAGAAGTAGCGCTAGCCGATGCGATCAAAGCAATGAATATGTTCCTTTTACCTTCCGTCAATGTTCCGATTCTTGGTGTGGTGGAAAATATGAGCTGGTTTACCCCTGCAGAACTACCAAACAACAAGTATTATATCTTTGGTAAAGGAGCTGGTAAAAAGTTAGCCATGGCCGCTCAGTCATCCCTCTTAGGCCAATTGCCCTTGATTCAATCTGTCCGAGAAGGAGGAGACGAGGGCAAACCGATAGCAAGTCAAAATGGAGAAGCCAGTGAAAGATTTGAGCAAATAGCTAAAAATACGATCGAGCAACTGAATTTGAGATTAGAGTATCGAGACCCAACATCTCCGGTGCAAATCAAGATTTAGAGCTAAAAACAGAGTGAGCGTATAAAATTGCTCAAGGAAAACCAATTTGAAAACGTTAGTTTGTAATTTAAAACCTTGATAATCAATGAGAAGGTGTTTTCTCTAACCATCAATTATGGGCTTTTGAGAAAATAATTGCTAAAGCAAGCTAGTCGTTCAAAATTGTCCATTATCGAACGTACCTTTGTACAACGAAAGAAGCCTATGTCAGCAGAAGAAAAAATTGCATTAATTGATTCAGTAGAGAAAGCTTTGGATTCCATTCGGCCACACTTAGCTGTAGATGGTGGTAATATTGAGGTGGTTGACATTACTGACGATCTTAATGTAATGATCAAATGGTTAGGTAATTGCGAATCTTGTTCTATGTCTGCAATGACGATGCGTGCAGGAATTGAACAAACGATAAAAAGTAAAATCCCTCAAATCAACGGGGTAATGGCCATCAATGGCCTGAATGCAGCAACATGAAGCGAGCCGAATTAGTCCAGCAAATTTTAGCTAAGAAAAGTTTTTTGTGTGTAGGATTGGATACTGATCCTGAAAGAATTCCAACCCATCTTAAAGATGCAGAAGACCCGATCTTTGAATTCAACAAAGCCATCATCGATGCCACTAAAGCGTATTGCGTGGCTTACAAACCAAACCTGGCATTTTATGAGTCACAAGGCGTAGCAGGTTGGGCTAGTTTGCAAAAGACGATCGATTATATTCCTAAAACGCATTTTACGATAGCTGATGCCAAACGCGGCGATATCGGAAATACTTCTCGGATGTACGCAAAGGCGATGTTCGAAAACATGAGTTTTGACTCGATTACAGTGGCGCCATATATGGGAGTTGATTCCGTCCAACCATTTTTAGAGTTTGAAGAAAAATGGGTAATACTTTTAGCGTTGACTTCAAATAAGGGAAGCCAAGATTTCCAGATGGCAGGTCAAGATGGAGGAGCGCCGTTATATGAAAAGGTGCTTCGCACATCTCAATCATGGGGTACTACGGAAAATTTAATGTATGTGGTGGGTGCGACCCATCCAGACTACTTTAAGCTTATACGTAAAGCTGCACCAGATCATTTTCTATTGGTTCCTGGAATTGGAGCTCAAGGTGGAGATCTTTATGGCGTTTGTGAAAATGGCTTGAACGCTGATGTGGGATTATTGGTAAATTCCTCTCGGGGAATCATCTATGCAAGTCAAGAAGAAGACTTTGCTGAAGTCGCTGGTCAAAAAGCAAAAGAATTGGCCGATCAAATGGCCGATATCTTGGCTAAAAAGGGACTACTATAAATCATTGTTTGCCTTTATTTTTTTGCATCTTTATCATAAATCTATTGAATTATGAAAGGCACCGGTCAATGTCCGAAATGCGAATCCCATAACATTGTAGAACTCAAGGGAAATAAAATGCATCAAAGTACCCAATTGTTATTGAATAAATGGAGCACTTAAATTGCAGCCGTCGATCATTTTATTTGTATCGATTGTGGCTTTTCTGAGCGCTATGTGAATTTGGATGATAAGGTGCAGAAGCATTTGAGTGCATTATTAAAAGAACAAGGTGGAGGTTTTGATGAATATGTTTAGTAAGATTTAGGGAAAACATTGAAGGTGATCTGTGCCTATTTAATGGATCATTGTTTTAGTCGATCCGAGTTTGATTCGCATTTGAAATAGTTAGATATCCATAATTCTAAACCGATCTCAGGGTTTATTTCTGAGCAAATTTCTATCTCGAGAAATAAAATTTAAAATAATTCCAACCTTTCCATTTCACATACATCTTTATAGTAGTGACCATTTGATATTTAGGGAAATTCGATGATATCTAAAGAAAACCAACTGCTTATTAACAAAAGTCTATCGGGGAACCGGTTGGCTCAAGGAGATATCTATCGAAAGTATGTCAAGGCCATGTATCATATCGCAGTGCGTATGGTGGTGCAACCTTCCGTTGCTAAAGATCTAACTCAGGATGTTTTTGTCAAAGTATTCGAAGAGCTGGATCGATTCCGCGGAGAGTCAACACTTGGTGCCTGGATTAAAAGAATCACGATTAATGTGTGTTTGAATCATCTGCGCAGGAAGGGAATTCTTCAAATTGATGAATGGGATGACTCCGTATTGCAAGTGGCTGATGAGTCAAATGATATGATAGAAGAGATCGACATGAAAGTTGTTCACGACGCCATTAAGTCATTGCCGGTTGGAAGTCGAACTGTATTGACTTTGTATTTATTAGAAGGATATCGGCACAACGAAATTGCTGAAATTTTAGAAATATCAGTTTCTACTTCAAAGACTCAATACCGCAGAGGTAAACAGTTATTAAAAGAAAAATTAAAATCGATTTATCACAATGATTGATTTAGAGAAATATATAAGAAGTCACCGATCCGAATTGGATGATATTGAGGACCTCAATATTGATGAAATGTGGGGTGACTTTAATGAACAGAATCGCCCGAAGTCTAAACGCAAGTATGGATTTTATTTGGCTGCGGCAATTGGAATAATTTTGATTGGAGTGGTGAGTGTTTTGTCTCAGAGACCCGTTTTGAATCAAGATGAAATAATCCATGAGAAGCTGACTCAAGCAGATCCTAGATTGGCGGAGGAGCAAATGGGATTAGTGAAAATGATCAGTGATCAAGGAGCGTTAATTGGTCAGATGGGAATTGAAGAAGCCGCTTTCCCAGAGTTGTTTCAGGAGCTAAAAGTGCTCGATAGTTTGCAACTGGAAGCGATGTCTGATCTTGAAAATTACCAAGATCGAAAAAACCTTTGGAAAACATTATTAAGAAATTATAAAAGCAAAGCGCGCGTGCTTGAATTAATGATTTATGAATTTGATAAAAAAGAAAATGAATTGAATTATGAAAGTTCTAAACAAATATAATCTAGTATTAATGGTATTGCTTGGAGCAATTCCTTACCTCGCTTCGGCAAAGAAAACTATGCATGAAGAAACACGAGCGATTGAAAAATCTTTTGAGGTGAATAGTGAAAGCGAAGTTTTCTTTTATCATCGCAGAGGGCCATTAACAGTAAAGTATATCGATGGTAATGAAGGTCGAATCGATGCTCAGATTACGGTAAAAGGTGAAGACGCAGCTGATGTTCAAACCTTATTGAATGCTATAGAAATAGGTATGGACCGTATTGGAAATCGAACAGAAATAAATACTGCCGATAATGTAAAATCATGGAGTAATTCCAATGGGATTTTTTGGTCAAAACACAAATTAGTTTTAAAGAATGGTATTGAAATTTCAACTAAAGTGGAACAGGTTTCAATCGTTGGTACCTTGTATCTTCCAAAAGTAAAATCGCTTTCTCTTACCGCAAAATACGATGATATTCTAATAGATAGATGTGAAGCAGAAAAACTAAATGTTGATATTCATTCTGGAAAACTAAAAACCGGAATTATGGGGGCAGATACTTATGTTAAGATAAGGTATGGGAAACTGGATATGCAGCAATTGGGAAATTTAAAGTTGGAAAGCCACGATTCTAAAGGAACCATCGGTAACATTTTGAATCTAGATATTTCGGATAAATACTCAGAATTCACAATTGGTAATTTAAATTCGTTGAATGCAACTTTACAGGATGGAGATTATAATATTGGTAATGTTGTCGGAGATGTTAATATTTCTGATAAATATTCTGAAATTCAAATAGGGAATGTAGGAAGCGGAGAGTGGAGTTTTCACGATTCAGATATCGTTGCACTAAACGCAGGAGACTTGAGGATCCGAACGAAGTATACCAAGTTTAACATGAAAGCAATTAATTCAATAAAATTAAATGCGCATGATGATAATTTTATAATTCAAAGTGTTGGAGATTTAAAAATAGTCGAATCTAAGTATACGGAATATGTGATTAGAAAAATTCTGAGAAAATATGATGTGGACTATTCGCATGATGATGATTACGAAATCGAAGAAGCAGGAGCGGCATTGGAGTTAGTGGATTTTAATGGAAAGTATACCAACTTGCGAATGGCTTTACCTGAAGGAAAAGGATATGCTTTGAAAGGGAAACTAAGGTATGGTGATTTGAAATATTCCAAGGAAGGCTTAAAAGAAAGTCGATATGTAAAAGATGGTGATAATTTTGAAATTGAAACAATTGCGGCCGATGGATCAAATTCCTTAAGTGTGAATATAGAAGCGCATGATTGCAGAATAAATTTGGAAAATTAAAACATCAAATTGGATTGGTTAGAAACAATTTTTAACCAATCCAATTTGTTTAGTTATTTCTTAATACCAATAATTGACCTTCAAAATTAGCGCCCGATTATTGGTTTGTATATTGCGCATATTAGGAATACCATTAAAAACATCATAGTTGTCAACAAAGACAAGAAACACATCAGACATAGGCGAGAAACGCCATTGCAAGCGGGAATTTATTCCCATGAATTCGTTTTGATCAACATATTGAAATAGGGTAGTCCAAAGCAAATTCGTATTAAATCCGATTTCTATTTTTCCTAAGAAAGCTGTGATGATTTCATTGCCGTAAGGATCAGGAAAATCTAATTTATTCCATTGATAGCCCAAACCAAAATTTCCCCAAGGTTGTATTCTGAAATTAACATCGGCTTCTGCTCTGCTCAAATTACCATTGTAAAATCCACCAGTCTGTCCACCTATTCCAAAGCTGATCATTTTCCGCTCATCAGAAGAATAATCTGCAGAAACATTCGCAAAGGTATAACGCTCTGCAGGAAGTGGTTCTCCTCCAGAAACAAACCCAAAAGGAAACAATAGATCAATGTCATTTCGAGTAAATCCCACAGAAAATTCAGCAGTGTTTCTAAATGCAATAAAATAATTTAATTCGCTTTGTAGTTCATTAAAACTCCAATCCGGATTGGTATAGTACACATTGGTTAGTCCAACATTATGTCTGGTGATTTTACTATCCTTTGGCCTCATGGTATAACCGACTCTTGCAATGTTATCATTGAAGCCAACTCTAATTGAAGTATCTCTTACCGCATCATAGTTTTCAATTCGCTGTACAAATCCCATGTCCGCAAAATAATTTTCTTGCACAGTAGCACTCGCTAGCACGATTTCCCAAGATGGATTTTGGAATTGAAATCCGTATGTGTAAAATCCTGTTTTTCCTTTGACATTATCTTTAAAGGAGTGGTGCATGCTCGCCCAAGAACTTATTTTTCCATCGTTGCTTACAAATCCAGCATCCAAGCTCGTATTTCTTCCAAAATCATTTTCAATAGTTTCAGCGCCATCAAATGCTTGGCGATTTAGAAACAAGCCTCGAACAAATGATCGCCCAAAGTTTTTTTGAACACTTAAAGCACTTTGATTTTGGGCCGCCGTATTGTCACTTTTCAAGGAGTGAATATTCATTAATCCAATACGCGTGGTTTTGTCTATGTTTCCAGTTAATCTTGCGCCGTAAAGAATAGGCACGGCGTTTCTTCTGCTGTCTAAGCCGATCTTCCTGGAGAAAAAAGGTCTAGCGGCACTATAGCCAAAGTCCGAAAATAGATCTCCGTTTTCCAAAAAAAAAGTTCTTTTCTCTGGAAGGAAAATGTTGAACCGAGTCAAATTGGTTACGAGTTCATCCACTTCAATTTGAGAAAAATCCGGATTGAATGTTAAATCCAAATTTAAGGTTGGGCTAACAGAAACTCTTGCATCTAATCCTGCTGATGCTGCGAAGGTTGTAGCTTCTCCTTTTAGTTTGTTTACCGAGCCAGTAACAAAGGGAATTAAATTGAAATTTCCTTTTTTAGGAGTAGGAGCGTTGTCAAAAACGAGTGCTCCGGCAAAGGCAACATCTGGCGGCCAAAAGGATTCAGGAACTGCTGTCCAATTGTGGTATTCGTTTTCATTAATGTGATTTCGAACAAAGTTCATTCCCCATTCTTTCTCATTAGGACTGAATCTCAGAATTCGAAATGGGATCGCCATTTCCATAGACCAGAAATCGGGTTCTACATTTACGGCGCTGTACCATTTGTTACTCCAGTCACTATTGATGTCATCAGCAGATCTTAGTGCGTCCCATTGTTGGCCAGCAGCGGTTATTCCAAATAAAAATCCGTTGGTTCTGGTATTGAGGGGGTCGAGTACAATCGCAATTCCGTCATTGTCCCAATATTCGTCGCGCTTTAATGTTTGGATAATAATATCTTCCTTCTGGAAACACTTTGCAGCGACGTAAAGATTGTCGTTGTCATAAGTCAACATGATCTCTGTCCTAGGATCTGCACCTTCTGCGAAGAAAGGAACCTTTTGCCAGAAGTCAGTACCGACATTTGCATTGACCCAAGCTTTTTCGTCTAGTCTCCCATCGATGACAATAGGAGTAGCAGTAGCATTAATTTCTAGGCGAAATATATCTTTGAAATCTTCAACTGCCGGCTGAGCGCAAAGATTTGTGAAAGCCAAAAGAAGTAATCCGAAGATCAGGAAATTTCGCAAAACAATGGGTTTTTGATTGTCTGTCTGAACTTGTATAACCCATTTAGCGGCATATAAGTTTCCTCTGTAATGAGATATTTACATCGCCAAAATCTCAGCCATTCTTAGCAGGTCAGACTCTGGTGCCTTAGGTGTTTTAATAGCCTTCGCTAGCGGCGTATAAGAAATCTTATTATTCATCTCGCCAACCATGACATTTGTCTTTCCGGCTAATAAAGCTTCAACTGCGGCAAAACCTAATCTACTTGCCAGTACCCGATCCGCAGCAGTAGGAGAGCCACCGCGTTGGAGATGTCCAATAATGGCCACCTTGGTATCATAGTGATCAAACTTGTTTTTCACTTCTTCTGCAATTTTCATCGCTCCACCTCCGGGATTTCCTTCCGCCACAATCACCAAACTGAATAATTTTTTACGTCGAGCGCCGATTTTGAGATGATTGATCAAATCGTCGACATTGCCTTCTCTTTCTGGAATTAGAATCGAACCTGCTCCAGAGCCAATTCCTGTATTTAATGCGATAAATCCAGAATCGCGACCCATGACTTCAACAAAGAAAAGCCGATTATGCGAATCCGCAGTGTCCCTAATTTTATCAACAGCTTCCACAGCAGTATTAATTGCGGTATCAAATCCTATGGTGTAATCCGTACCGGCTAAATCATTATCTATGGTACCTGGAATTCCAATGAAAGGAATGTTGTGTTCTTTAGAAAAAATGTCGGCTCCAGTAAAAGTTCCATTTCCTCCTATGGCAATACAAGCATCGATGTCGCTAGCTACCAATGATTCATATGCTGTCTTTCGACCTTCTTTGGTCATGAATTCCATTGATCTTGCAGTTTTCAAGATTGTACCTCCACGATGGATAATATTACCCACATCTTTTCGCTCCAATCTTTTAAATTGACATTTTATCATTCCATCATACCCACGATTGATTCCGTAAATGTGAAGATCATGAAAAGTGGCTGTTCTCACAACGGCTCTTATTGCTGCGTTCATTCCTGGTGCATCGCCGCCTGATGTAAATACTGCAATTCTTTTAATATCGCTTGACATACTTTTTAAATTATAGTGCTTTCTAATCTTTGTTCAAATGAAATTTCACTAAACCATCAATTGGTCGTTGAATAATGTTACCTAATTCCAGATCAATCTTTTGAAGCTCTTCAGCCAACAAAGAAGAATGGTAGTAAGCGACAGATCCTACAAAGTGAACCTTCGTGTAATTATATTTGGAATATTTGACTAGATGGTCTCGGGTAAAATGCTGGAAAGCCGAACGAATAATTCCTTGGACATATTCATCATACATTTTTTCCCTAAAGAGCGCCCCAAAATTAGCTAAAAAAACGCTAGGCTGTTTACTTGCGAAAAATTGTTTTTTAACCTCTTGGATTTTTCCTGGAAAAGCAATCTCAACCAAAGGCCTTAAATGTTCTGGCATGGTGCGATAAGCATAAGCTCTAAGGAATAATCGACCGATATAAGTCCCACTGCCTTCATCACCAAGTGAATAGCCAAGACTAGGAATTTGATCTATGATGTCTTGGCCATCATAGACACAAGAATTTGATCCTGTACCCAAGATTGCCACAATTCCTCCTTTAGTACCTGCAGTTGCTCTACAAGCTCCGATAAGGTCATTCAGGATGTTAAATTTAGCGTTTGGAAAAACTACACGCAATAACTGTTCAGTCATATTACCTTGAACATCAAATTGCCCAGACCCGTAGAAATGAATGGTCAAATCTGCGGAATCTATTGGCCAATCGGCCAAATTCCTTTGGACAGAATTGATAAATGACTCGCCATCTCCATAATTGGGATTATAGCCCAATGTGGTGGCTTCAGCGGTATGATCGCCTAAAATCCAATCCGTTTTTGATGACCCACAATCTGCGATTATTTGCATAGAGATGGTACTATTTAGCAGCGCAAAAGTAGGGAAAGTGAGGGAAGATTAGGGAAAAAAAAGTGGAGATTACAGATAATCCTTCGTCAAAAATGCAGATATCTGATTATACAGCAGATATTTTGGAGAATATGAAATAAGTTCAAATTAAAGACCCCATTGGTTTAAAGAGTCAGAAACGATGGAACTAACAATTGCTGCTCCCTTATTACTAAGATGATCATGATTTGAATATTCGCTGTCTTCTAGATCTAGTTTCAACAAGTCTAATATTCTAACGTTATTTTCTTTTAATCTGGATTCAATTTTTTGATACCTCTTTTTGATGGGGGCTGGAACAGCGCTGTAATATTCTTTGTGTTGAGGGATATTAACAACTACTAAATTTATATTTTGCTTTGCGGTAAAACTTACTAAGGAATCTAAGTATTGAATATCTCTTTCTGAAACTGGACGTACCGTATCTTGAGCATAATAATGATGTTTGATTCTTTCGTTGACTTTTGACAATTCTAATGCTGGTTTTCTTCCGTTAAATCCATTTCCTATAAATGCTTCATGGCTGGTTTTAGGATAAAGACACATTTTGCGAATAATAGTTTTTAAGTATCCTTTTTTATTGACGTCAAAGTGTTTCAATGTTTTATAAGGGATTATTGGGTAGATACGTTCGAGGTATTCAATTGACATTGCTTCCTTAACATATTTATCATCATTAAGACCACAAATATTGTTGTGACCAAAACCACAAATTACAGTTGAGATACTATTTTTAGATTTTTGAACAAGGTATTTTAGTTTGTGAAAAGTGTCGAAGTATGTTTCTCCCGGGAAGGCGATATTTTTGGAATTTTCAATAAATTTTGGATCTAATCCTGACTTGATATGCGATCCACCCATTATTAATACTTTGCTATTGATTTCTGTTTTTTGATTATTAATAAAGTGATTATTAATGATAAAATTAGAAATCAAAAAGCATATTAACAAGATAAAAGCTATCGTTACTTTTTGAATAAATTTCTTCACTCTTTAGTTCATTAGATGGTTAAAAGTATCAAAATTGAAAATAAATATATTCTTGGTTTATACCGAAGTTAAATAAAATGAGCCAAACAAAAATCGCATAAATACCCCATCTTATTCTAGCCTTCAAATGACTTACTTCTAATCCATGTTCTTTGCTTCTAAACATCCATTCCCAGACAAGTAGACCTGCAATAAGAAGTACACTATTGTAATGCGCAAATATAGACGAGGAGAAATCAAATCTAAATATTCCGTTTAAGTAGGACCAAGCTACTGTAATGTTTGGAGATCTAAACAGGATCATTGAAACGGACATGAAAGCAATTATCCCAAGTATTTGAAGTATTTCGGTGAAATTTGGAAAGTACCTACCATGGGCAATGTAGCTGTCATATCTACCATTACGACCAAGGAGGAGATAAGGAACTTGCGCTAATCCGCAAAATGCACCCCAAAAAATAAAGGTCCAATTCGCTCCATGCCAAAAACCGCTAACCAAAAATATGATCAGTACATTTCTAATTTTTGAATTTAATCCATTTCTTCCTCCGCCAAGCGGGATGTATATATAATCAACAAACCAGCTCGTCAAAGAGATGTGCCATTTCTTCCAGAATTCAGGTAAGTCCCGAGAGAAAAATGGGAAGTCGAAATTTTTCCTTAAATGAAATCCGAAAAGTCTACCAAGACCTATGGCGATGTCTGAGTAACCTGAAAAATCGCAGTAAACTTGAAATAAAAATAAAAAGGCTCCTAAGCATAATGTGAGACTATCTTCATATTGATAATTTGTAAAAATGATATTTACAGCCTTTGAACAATTGTCTGCGATTACTACTTTTTTGAAAAGCCCCCAGATAATTTGCCTTACGCCATCTACTGCTTTTTCATAATTAAAAGTTCTTTCCTTTATAAATTGCGGCAGTAAATTTTTAGCTCTTTCGATTGGTCCTGCCACAAGCTGGGGAAAGAATGACACATAAGCAAAAAACGCTACAGGATCATTACAAGCATTTATTTTTCGACGATAGATGTCTATTGTGTAGCTTAGTGTTTGAAAAGTATAAAAACTTATTCCTACCGGTAGCAAAATATTCAGACGGGTCTCATCCATGGCCACACCAAAAAAGGAAAAGGTGTTAGCGAAAGTATCAATGAAAAAATTGAAATATTTGAAAAATCCGAGCAATCCAAGATTTAGAAATAGACTCAGCCAGAGCAGTTTTTTGCGGTAATTTTCACTTGAAGATTCGTGCATGAATTTACCAATAGCAAAGTCAGCCACGGAGCTTACTAAAATTAAAATCAAAAACCTCCAATCCCAGGTTCCATAAAAAATGTAACTAGCAACAAGAAGCAATAAATTTTGGGCTGCAATTCGTTTAGCACCCAATAACCAATATAAGCTAAAGACAAGAGGGAGAAATATTGCGAAATCAAAAGAATTAAACAGCATAAAATACTAGTCTAAGACTGCATGTAACATTGAAGAACTAAGTTTTCATCTATTTGCGCTACGATGTTATCCAACAATTCTTGAAGACTTTTGATTTGGTTGTACCTTTTCCACTTGGCATTTTCTCTTAGACATTCTTGCTTGGGGGCCATTTTGACTCGTTGCCATTTATCACCCTTGTCATACACGCTAGTGAGTGTGGTAACTTTTCCTGCTTTGTCTGTTAACCTAACTGCAATGTAAGTTGTTGTAATTAAGTTTCGTATGTGAACATCGTATTCCTTTGTTTTCTTTCCTGCCGTAAGACGAAGTTTATAGTAAGATTTAACACCATCAATTGACTGGAAAAGCCAATTGTGATTAAGTGCCTTACCTGAGTTGGATTTAGCATTAGCCAATATTCCGCTGTGGTCTTTTTGTAAATATTCCTTATTTATTACTTGGGAGTAGGAGGAATAAAAAAACGCTAATACGAAAACGAGTGTATAGGTAATTTTGTAAAGCATGTTTACTTTTTTGAAATGTTAAGTGTGTTATCCTTCCTTAGGTTAATCTTATCAACTATACTTTGCTTGACACAAAGTCCCTGTTCAATTCCTGCATCAATTGCGAACATAAAATGAAGACCACCATAAACTCTAGACATTGATGCTTCTAAGGCAGCATCACGAAAGGAAGTAATTTTTCTCGGCGCTAGACCGATAGAGACATGTGTACTATCTATTAATGAGTAGTTTTCTCCAAAAATATCAGTAAGTAATTCTGCTGCTACAGTTGAAACAACAGAATGACCAGAGGCATACTCTGGAAAAGGTGGAGTCTCAATTAAAGGTTCCCAGTCTGTCATACCTAAAAATTCTTGGGCATAAGTTTTTGGACGCAATAGGTTCACTTTGTATTTAGTGTACCATGATGCAATGAAGGCATCTGCAATTCCGACTCCCACATAAGCATAAGTACTAACTGCTTGTTCAAGGTTAAATTTTTCTTGTTGAATAGCATAGTTCATAATATAAGTCCAATGACCAGGCGGGGTGGAAGTTTCCCCCGGATCATCGGCCCAAAATAAGGCAATGTCTCTTTGCTCTTCGGTCAAATTTTTATCATATGCAATAACTTCATCCATGTACTTTCTAAATTCTGAATTAGGCTCCGAGCTAAATGGTACTTTGAGCGGGATATGACATTGTTCACCACTTTCAAGGAAAAACGGTCTTAAAGTGGCCCAATAAGGTTCGCAAGGATCAGCTGTTGATTCAGTTGGCTCCCACAATTGAGGATTATTGTTTCTTGAAGGAATTTTAAAAGAAGAATAGTACCTCGTATCATCGAATTTGTCCTTTTGGATCCATTCAACGAGCTTTTGGGCTAATATTTCTCCATATTTTTCGGAGCGTTGATACACTTCCGATTCAACCATTTTCTTTCTTTCTTCTAATTGCTTGTTTTTCAGCAATTTAAAGTCACTCTCTGAGCCATGAATAAAGCTTTTTAATAATTCATCGGTGGAAAGGTAAACCACATGCGTGATTACAGTCGGCCAATCATAGATTAAAGTGGGATCTGGTCGAGGTAAGTCTTTTAGATCGCTTAATTGCCCTTCAAAGCTGTTATAGCCTTCCATACCCGGTAGTGCTGCCTCGTAAGCAGCAACTCCGATATAAGCATAAATTCGGGAGGCAACAGGAGGTTTAACTCTTTGATAAGCAACATGTTTATAAATCACTTTCCACCAGTCAATCATGATTTCTGGTGGAAAAGTCTTTGTTTTTACGGACTTGTCATTGGAAATTTCTTGATTAACTGAGTCGTTACAAGATATACTTAAGACAAGCAGCAACATTAAAACACAATAATTTAACTTTACACTCATTAATACTTTTTTTAATATGTCTCTTAATACAAAAGTATGTTTTTATATTTTCTTTGAAAATAGCTCTTCACGCCTTGCTTTTGAAACCTGATTTACTAAATTTATTTGGTGGGTTTACTCTATATCAGTACTGGTATAAATATTGATAAAATAGTAGGGCAAGTATCTTTATGATACCAAGGTATTTGATAAAAAGTTACCCCCGATTTCAAAAAAATCGATCTATTTGTTAAAAAGGTTGGTTTTAATCAAATTTACTTGCAATTCCCATAAGTAGCACTAAAAACAGATTTTATCACTTCAATCGCTTTTAATGACAAATCTCAGTGGTGATGTTAAAATAGCAATCGACCAAAAATGTAGTTCATATCTATTTTTGGTCAGTATATTAGGCATCATGATTTTTGCTTTGGTCGGCTGTCAAGAAACATCAAATACGGACGGTGGAAATCTTAGTCATAGTAGAATAAAGGAAAATGTCTCAAGGGATTTAGACACTGATAGTGGAAAATTACTAGATATTTTAACGGGTGAGACAACCGGTGTTAACTTCAATAACAAAGTTCCACTAAGTAGTGAATTCTGGAATTACACCAACTACTATAACGGTGGTGGTGTTGGAGTAGGTGATATTAATAATGACGGATTGCCAGATTTGTATTTTAGCGCAAACAAGGGCCCGAACGCATTATTTCTAAATAAAGGGAATTTAAAATTTGAAGATATTTCTAAAACTTCAAATCTTGACCATTATAATGGCGAATGGACAACGGGGGTGACAATGGTTGATATTAATAATGACGGTTGGATGGACATTTATGTCAGTTGTTCTAACAATTACAATTCTCCCGAACTTCGAGGAAACCTATTTTATATCAATCAAGGAGACATGACTTTTGTTGAAATGGGCAAAAGTATGAACGTGGCGGATACTGGATATTCTTCGCATGCTGCTTTCTTAGATTATGACAATGATGGTGATTTAGATTTGTATGTATTAAATCATCCAATTGATTTCAATGACAGAAACAAGCTAAACAACCACGAAAAGATTGAACTTGGCGTTAACAAAAGTGATCAATTTTATAAGAACAATGGAGACATGACTTTTACGAATGTTTCATTAGAAACAGGGATAAACAACCATGGATTTGGTCTCAGTGTAAATGTTTGCGATTTTAACAATGACGGTTGGGCAGATATTTTTACAACTAATGATTGGGGATTACAAGATCAATATTTCATCAATCAAAAAGATGGAACCTTTAAGGATCTTTCAATAGACAAATTTCCGAAACAAAGCTTCTCATCTATGGGGAGTGTAATTACAGATTTTAATAATGATGGTCATCCAGATATTTTTGTTGCAGAAATGGAATCTGAGGATCTTTCAACGCATAAATCATACGGTCATGCCAAACCTACTTTAGAGTTTCACAGAAAATTACATTTAGGAAATTATCACCATCAATATTATAGAAATGCACTTCATATTAATAATGGAGATGGTACTTATTCAGAGCGTGCAAGAGCTTCTAATGTCGCTTCTTCAGATTGGAGTTGGAGTTCGCTGTCTGCAGATCTTAATAATGATGGTTGGAAAGATCTTTTTGTAGCCAATGGATATCCACAAAGAGCAGAACTTGATAAAAGACGAATTTTGTCAAAGTTTAAGGCAGATTATCGAAGAGGTAAAAATGGAAAATTCGAAGAATTTCTTGAGCAAGGTGGAGAATTAGATTTTGAATCGGCCAATAGAGTTTATGTTAACAATAAAGATTTGACTTTTAATGACAACTCAGTCGAGTGGGGAACAAATTACAATTCGGCTTCTTTTGGAGCAAGTGTAGTTGATTTAGATTTAGATGGAGATCTTGATATTGTTTGCAACAATACAAATCAACCAGCTTTTATTTATAGAAACAATTCTGAAAATTTTCCAGAATCGAATAATTATATAAGAATTGGGTTGATCTCAAAAGATAACGTCAAAAATCCAATAAATACAAGAGTCGATGTTTTTTCAAATAATAGTAGACAGTGTCAATTTATAACGAGCACAAAAGGTTATCTATCTTGTTCGGAAAAAGTAGCCCATTTTGGATTAGGATCACAAACAAAAATAGACAGCGTTGTGGTTACTTGGAGTGGAAACGTTTTAGAAAAATTTGTTGTAAACAAAATAGGCCAACAAGTTATTCTGGTTCAAGGAAAAGGTACACCAATTAAAGAAATTAAAAATAAAACGAAGAGCAAGACTTTTAAAGAAGTATTTACCGATTCGAATATTCTCCATGAAGAAAATAAATTTGATGATTTTAGAAAAGATAAATTAAAGCCTCGATTTCATAGTACGATTGGGCCTGCAATTGTGGTGGCTGATATTAACAAAGATGGAGCGGACGATTTTTATGTTTCTGGAGCTTCAGGTACTAAAGGACAATTTTATACAGTATATAAAAACTCCCTAAAGAAAATTGGAAATGTTCCCGTTGACAAAGTTATTGAGGAAACAGGTGCATTGCTTTTTGATGCGGATAATGATGGTGATAATGACCTTTATATTTGTTCAGGTAATATTGATAAAGAAGAAGGGCATCAAGAATTATCTGATTTTCTAATGATCAATGATGGGCAGGGAAATTTTACTCCGGATCTAGATGCCTTACCTAAAATTAACAGTGTAACTAGTACTGTAACTGGATCTGATGTAGACAATGATGGTGATATAGATTTGTTCGTTGGAAGCAGATATTTGAAAAATGAATACCCATTGATTGGCAAAAGTTCTTTGTTAATAAATACGAATGGTAAATTTGAAGATGCTACTTCAAAATGGAAATTAGACCTTGAAAATATTGGAATGATTTCTACTTCTTTATGGTCTGATATTGATCAAGATGGAGACCAAGATCTTATTGTTGCTGGAGAATGGAGTATTATTAATGTTTTTGAAAATACAGGAACATCTTTTATTAACATTAGTGAGAAAATGGGGCTTTCCAAGACTGGTGGATGGTGGAATAGTATTACTGGAGCGGACTTAGATAAAGATGGAGATATAGATTACGTTCTGGGAAATCAAGGAGTTAATGTAAAATATAAACCAGTAAATGACGAACCTTTAAATTTATACCACGGTAAATTTAACAAAGATAAGGACGAAGATTTTGTAATCTCCCAATTCTATGAAAACGATGAATATCCAGTACACCATTTAAATGATTTGGGCAAAGAATATGATTTCGTCCAAAAGCGATTTAAATCTTACAATAGCTATGCAACTACCACCACTAAAGAGTTGCTTGGAGAGCGTCGAATTGCAGAAGGAAACAGACTTTCAGTGCACTTGCTAGAGAGTGTTATTCTTTGGAATGAAGACGGAAAATTTCGAATTCAAAAGTTGCCAAATGAAGCGCAAGTTTCAGTTGTTAATGGTATAGCAGTTGATGACTATAATGAAGATGGACATTTAGACATTCTTTTTCAAGGTAATCTTTTTGACTTTTTGCCTGAATATGAAAGACAAGATGGAATTATGGGACTCAGTTTATTGGGCAATGGGAATGGAGATTTTATCGTAGAAAATTATGTGCAATCAGGATTTGAGACAAAAGGTGAAAATAGGGCATTGGCAACATTGAATGTGAACAATAAAAAGTATCTTTTAAATGGTGTCAACAAGGATAAATTGAAAATATTCGAAGTTAAGCGTCAAAGGAGTCTAATTGATATAAGACTAGATCCAAATGAATTTGCACTCGATATTGAATATAAGGATGGACGGAAAGAGCGGAAAGAGGTGTACTACGGAGATTCCTATTTGTCCCAATCATCCAGAAGTGTTGCCGTAGACCTTTCTAAGGTGAAAAAGATTAAAGTCATTAGTTACAACGGAAGCATTCGAAATTACCGATAGAAAAGAATATCCGTTTAGAAAAACATTTGCGAAGCCTTCGATGTCTTATGATTGTAAATTGTTCGAACTTCTAAAAATTTTGATAATTCCTTCGTAATCAATAGTCTATATCTTTCAAATGTAGAGAGTTATCCACAAATTCCTAAAATTTTGTACATTTTGTTTTGGTATTGAAACAAAATGTTTATGTTTGCGTCAGCATCAGATGAACTGGTTAGTTGGGGTTTTCAATTTCAATGGAGAATTTGCCAATTTCAGGTTTTCGGCCTGGAATATCCCAAAAGCCATCATAGTTGATCCGAGCTGGAAGAAATGATTCACCAAATGCTTTGCACTCGATTTCCATCTTAACATCGAAATCGTATAACGCTCCGTAATAGGCCAGATGGTAATTACGGGCTACTATCGCGAAATCATCCTTGTTGAAATACGTTTCTAGGAATTTGACAACGGTCTTATCCTGTTTCTTGGTTTGATATTCTGGCCGAAGTTCGGCCTTGAAGACATAGCAATCGATGGTGCCCTTATATATTTTGGAGGTGATTGAAAAATTATAATAGGGTGCCATCTTTTTCTCAAAAATTGCAGTCTTGTTACCAATCAACGGGACATTCGCTTTTTGGCCAGGTTGAAAAATCAATTTCTTAAGTTCCTGAACATGTCGCCCTGTTCGCGAAGACTGACTTGAAGCTTCATTGGCTTCTACCGAACTTGCGTATTGTGATTCGCAGGCTTCACTTTGGAAAAGTACATCCAATAATTTCCCAGTATAGAATCGATGTTTTCTTTTTTTCTTAAAAAAATTATCAGCGTAGTTTTCTTCTAGAAATTCTATTTGGCGGCAAAGTCCTTGGACTTTTTGATTCAATTTGGAATTATAGTGCGACTTGTTTTTTCCCTTTTTATCATACATACTCAAATTGTGCGTACTTTGATAATTGGTAAAACGAAGCTGTCGGAAAGATTTGTAAAAACTGGTGTCCTTTTGTACCATTTCAACAAAGTCATCTAAATCAAACCCAGTACGGCTTGCACTAACGACAATGGAGTCCAATTCGAACAAGCCACCAAAATCACCGAGATATTGATCCAAGGAATCTTGTTGAGCTTTGATACTTGATGATATCAAAATGAATATTAATAAATATAGTAGACTTTGTTTCAAATTAGGTAGTTAATTGATGGAGCCAATGAATTATTTTAATGGTGAAATTACTATTAATAAATCATAAGATTGCCGTTGTTAAAACAACGTCTGATTTCGACTAAGTAGAGACTTGATGAGAATAGTTTTCAGTAATAAGTTTCCTTGTCCCTATTTTTCTAGATTTATTTTGATTTTCAAAAAATATATTCCATCGGTGTGTGTTGATTCCTCTACATTTAACAAATGTTTGCCTATTGTGAAAGAGTTCGAACCTCATAAATGATAATCCTTTTCTTTAATTAATTTATCAAGATTAATTGCTAATATCTCAGTTTTTTCCAAAGTAAATTCTCACGATTTGTAGTTCTTCAAATAATAGAGCAACAAATCAAAAGGGTGATCGGTATTTGCAGACTTGAAGTAATTGATGCTATCAGTTTTTTTATTTAGGCAAAGTTCAGCTATAAGTAATAGCTACTATAGGCGCTTGAAAAAGCCCACTTTTACGATACAATATTCCCAATATAAATTTAGAGTAATGCAATCATCATGGATGAATTAGCCATGAGAAAGCGTAAATGAATTTTATTTGCCTGCAATAATTTTCAAACCTTTATTTCATGCTCTTAGCTTGGAGTAATAGCCAAAGTGCAATACAAGTGTGTCAAATAATATTAATAAAATTGAAATAATTAAATAACATTGAGTATATTGTTATAAATGTATTTAGATTTTTTCAAATTACATGTCAAATTGATATGTAGTAGAGTTGCTATGCAGTTACCTAACTGAATTTTCTTGTCGACTCTTAATTGATTTTTTTTACTTTTTAAACATATAATTATGACTTGTACATTTAGAAAATGGCCTTACTTAATAGGTGTTATCAGCTTTTTGTTATTGTTGTTTAATGCAACTAATCTTCAGGCCCAAGAGGAAAAAATTTGGGGAGGCGTAGCAACGAATATTTGTGATGTCCCCTGGCAGATTTCTTTAGAATTTAGTGGTACTCATGGGTGCGGAGGAAGTATCATTGGTCCAGAATGGATACTTACTGCTGCCCATTGTGTTGATGGAACAGTGACTGCTGGCCAGCTTACGGTCCATGCCGGTTCAACAGATCAAACAAATAATGCGGTCGGGCAAAGAATTCAAGTAGATCAAATTATCATTCATCCTGCTTGGAATGGTAATATTTTGGATGGAAATGATGTTGCATTGCTCCATCTGGTTGATCCACTATGCTTTAATGACTGTGTTCAAGCTATAGCAATCGCTGATGTCAATACTACTTTGACCCCTGGTATGATGGCTACAATTACAGGTTGGGGCGATGATGGAGGTGGATGTTGTCAAAATAATCTTCTTGGGGCAAGCTTACCACTTCTATCCGATGCTGATGGGAATAATTTAACATGTACAACTGTTAACCCTATAGATGGTACTCAGATTGCATTTTTTGCACCTGGTGTTTCTGCAGGAGGGGGCGATAGCGGAGGACCTGCGGTAATGGATATAGACGGTACACCTACTTTAGTGGGTGTTGCTAGTTGGGGATGTATTCCTAATAGTAACAATTTTCCTTCGGTATATGCAGATGTAGGCGCATTATCAGGTTTTATCACAGGAAATGCTGAACTTAGTCTAAATAGTGATCCAGTGCCTGATTACATATTTGTTGATGCTCAAGGAAAATCTAAAGATCGATTTTGTTTTGGTGAGACTGTATTCTTAGATGGCTCTGGATCTGAGAATGAAGATCGATTCTTTTTGTCTATTTGGAAATACGAGATTGGAGGCTTTGCTGCTGGCGCATCTCATTTGGCTTACAGTCGATTGGATCCTTCTTGGCAACAAGGGGAGGTGGGATCTTTAATCAATTTGAATGACATCTGGGCAAACTTTCAATCCGATGAATTTGAAGCTTGTCATGAATACCGCGTTCAGTTAGCCGTTAAAGGCCCATGTGATGATGGATGGAATGTCAAAGAAGATGATGTCTTCATTGTAGATTTTCCAACGCCAGATTACGTCTACGTAGATGCTCAAGGAAATCCAAAAGATCATTTTTGCTTTGGTGAAACGGTATATCTAGATGGTTCAGATTCGAAGGCTGAAGATCGATTCTTTTTGTCCATATGGAAATATGAGATTGGAGGCTTTGCTGCTGGCGCATCTCATTTGGCCTACAGTCGATTGGATCCTTCTTGGCAACAAGGAGAGGTAGGATCCTTAATTAATTTAAATGAAATTTGGGCAAATTTCCAATCCGACGAATTTGAAGCTTGCCATGAATACCGAGTGCAACTGGCTGTCAAAGGTGAATGTGATAATGGTTGGAATGTTAAAGAAGATGAAATCTTTATTGTCGAGTTTCCAACACCAGATTATGTCTTTGTGGATAGTCAAGGAAATCCCAAAGATGAATTCTGTTTTGGTGAAACAGTATATTTAGATGGATCGGGATCAAAAGCTGAAGATAGATACTTCTTATCAATCTGGGAGTACGAGATTGATGGCTTTGCTTCTGGCGCATCTAATCTGGCTTACAGCCGTTTGATTCCTTCTTGGCATCAGGGGGAAGTAGGGTCTTTGATAAATCTAAATCAGATTTGGGACAATTTTCAGACTGATTATTTTCGCCCAGGACATGAATACCGAGTGCAACTGGCTGTTAAAGGCGAATGTGACAATGGATGGAATGTTAAAGAAGATGAAGTTTTTACTGTTGTGTGCTGTGAAGAAGTCGAAACCTGTGAAGCCAAATTTACTGTCGAATTCAAAGAGGACGACGATGGTAATTTATTCTATACATTTAACAATGAAAATGAATCCTTTTATTCACACAATTGGACTGTTTTCCAGCATGATTTGCAAAATACAGGACCCTATACCCAAGTGGCTTCCAGTTCAAATTCTGATTTTGAATTTGTTGGCGAACTAGGTGGGTGCTATACAGTGTTCCATGAAGTTACTACTCCGTGTGGAAGTTGCTGTTATTCTCGTGAAATTTGTAATAAGAGTAAAACTGAAAAGGAACTTGAATCAAATGAAGTCGATTGTAATATTCTTTGCAACCTTTCAACACCTACAGGTTTAACTTGTAAAATAGGAGAAGAAGGTTTTTTAACATTGTCATGGAATGAAGTGCCAAGTGCAACAAGTTATATTGTTTCAATGGACTTTTATGATCCTACATGCTGTGAAGGCGGTGAAGAAGGACCAAGATCCGAACCTAAGGAAACTAAAGTTGAAAGGAATTCTATTACATTAAAATTTTACCCAACTTGTATGTCTTGGACTGTAACTCCTGTTTGCGAAAAAGGTGAAGGACAGACCTCTGCAAAAGTTTGTTTCAACGTAGAAAGAGGATGTGGTGAAATTAAATATGAGAATGATTCAGGTATTGGACTTGATCGTGAGTCCAAAGAAATAATACGAATCGCAGCTAATGATATTGAATTATTAGCTTTCCCGAATCCTACAACTGATCTAATCAATTATTCAATTATCCTTGGCGATGCCGACACAGTCAAGGAAATAGCTATTATGGATCTTTCAGGCAAAATAATTGAATACATTGAAGTGAATGAACAGATAGGAAGCGAAATCAGTGGAACACATACTTTCACTAATGACCTTTCTGGTATATATTTTATTCGAGTACAACTTGATAGTAAAGTGATTACTCAGAAAATTATGGTTATTAATTAGCGTGTCATGTTTTTAATGATATTTTAAACTTGGAGACCACCTTAATTTGGTGGTCTCTTTTTTTGAATCCATTTTTTGATGAAGAAATTGAATTACTAAGTAACTTAGATGTTTATGTGTTGTAATAAAAATGATAAACTTCACTTTGAAACCATTATTACTTTGAAACTTGAATTGTAGGAAATACTTAGCATGCTTTTTCAGCTAGAGAAAAAACGGTTACCATCGAGTAGCTCAATAATTTGATAGTTCGAACTCATCTCAAATAAAAAAGATCTTTGGGTATAATTTCTCAGCGAACTCTGGAGGTATTTTTTATTCAAAAGACTTAGATGGTTAAAACTCCTGAAAAACGAGATTCGATTAATTGTAAATCTCTGAACTTATTTTACACAAATAAATTTTTGCTAAGAAAATCTATCGATTGTTTAAAACTATATTGATTTTTCCACCTTGACTTCTTGGAATCGAATTTTTTTCTACTAGCTCAATATCCATCGACAAACCAATGGTATATTTTATTTTCCCTTTTAGCTGGGCTAATAATTTGGGATTGGATCTTTCGACTTTTGCTAGGGTTTGTACCTCAACTTTTACTGTATTCATTGTTCCTTTCTTCGAAACAATTAATTTAATAAAATATTTTGGTAATAATAATTTCAATATCAAAATTGAAAATAGTTTTATAAACCTTACTATATTTACTAAGCCCTATTGATATAAATGAATTTTTTACCTAAATAAAACCGTTTAAAATTTATTGTGGAGACTAATTGAAGTTGACTTACAACCCCGTAATTTGATCAAAAAAACTAAGCAATGAAGAACATATTTAATCCCAAAGATGTAGAAGAAATTATCAACAGGATTAATCAATTAACTCCTGAGGCAAAACCTCAATGGGGCAAAATGAGTGTTGAGCAAATGTTAGCTCACTGCAATGTAGCCTATGATATGGCCTACACAGATAAGTATCCAAGGCCAAATGCCTTTTACAGATTTATGGCTAAATTATTTGCCAAAAGTATGGTGGTTGGTCCCAAGCCATATCCAAAGAATGGTAGAACCGCTCCTGAATTTATTATTTCGGATGCAAGGAATTTTGATGCAGAAAAGGAAAAGATAGTGGGTTACCTAAGGAAAGCATTGGAGGATGGAGAAGCACACTTCGAAGGAAAGCCATCACTTTCTTTTGGAAATCTCAAAGCTTCTGAATGGAATGTTTTGTTTTATAAACATTTGGACCATCATCTAACACAGTTCGGAGTTTAAGAAATGTTTGAGAGTCTGGTATTAAAATTACGTTTAATCACTATTGTTGACATCAACTGAAATTTTGTTTTTGCTAGCTCAAAAAGCAATCAAAAAAATCGTTTTGCCAATGACCATTAGAACAATGGGGAAACTAAAAATTTCTTTCTTTAGTTTATTCTTAAATAGACTAGAGTTATTAAGAAGATATATAATTTCCTCTTTAGTGCTCACCTTAGATGTTCTTCTTCTTTTCCTTGGTTCGATAAAAAAACTTAAAATTGAGTCTTTTAAACAGAATCAAGTTGTGATAGTGTTATATTGTTTTTTTTAATAAACCAATTATGCAGATGTTCAAAATAGTAAGTTACACATTGATGCTTTTGACTATGAGCTGTGTATTACAGGCACAATCTTTAAATGATTTATTCGAATCAGGGTACTTTGCTTACAATGCTGATATTGATTCGATTGTAACCACGAAATACATAATCAATGAATATGCTGATGACGCACCAGATCTTAATTACAAACACGAAGGAAAAACAATAGCATTGCATTATTTTGAACGTACGGTTTTAGACGCTACAGTTCCCAAAAATTATAAAATTGAAACGATACACAGGTTTACAGGTCTTAAGGAATCTATGGAAATTAAATTTAATGATGCCGGAAATCCAACTTCGATGAAGTATGAAAAGCCGAATGGAGAACAGTTCAATGAGGAAATAACTTTCAATTATAATGATGCCAATGAACTCACTGTGAAAACGAAACAGTTTTATAACATCATGACTTTTGATCCAGAAAATAAAAAGATGGAAACTGAGACGACTTTTATCGATGAAAGTTTAAGAGCAGAAATCGCAAAAAAAGATCCGAATGCTGAATATGATAAAAAGGGAAATAAAGTGATGGCAAACACCAGAATTGGCAAAGTGAGTTATGAGTATGATGAAAGAAACAATCTTGTCAAGGAGGTAGTGGTTTCACCTTATGGAGGTGGATTTGAACAACTTACTTTGCATAAAGTCTATTGAAAAATAGATTCGTGCACTTGATCGTAGAAATTTAGATCGGTTGTTCACCATCTTCAATTTCTTTTTTCCAGTCGGTTTGAGCTAGTACTACGATTACCATTCCAATTACTATCATCATTAGACGAATGACAAATCCTGCTAAAGGTCCCATTTTGTCGATGAATAACAAGTAGCTTAGTTTAACTCCAACCAAACTTAATACCAGTGCGAAAAATCCCAAAAGGCAAGTAATAATTCCGAAAGTCGTTGCAAATGTCTTCACGAGGTAGTTTTTTACAAAAGTAAGGCCTTTTCTTGGTATCTATTCCGAATCAAGGTGCAAACCCTTATCTTTGACACCAAAGTGATACAAAGCAGCCAATGATCAATCTTGTCGAATGCCCTCGTGATGCTATGCAAGGAATTGTTCCGTTTATACCAACGGAGCAAAAGATTGCATATATCAATAATCTATTGAAGGTTGGATTTCATACCATTGATTTCGGAAGTTTTGTTTCTCCAAAGGCAATTCCTCAGATGAGGGATACAGCAGAAGTCCTCAAAGGCTTGGATCTTACGACTACCAAATCTAAGTTATTGGCCATCGTGGCAAATACTAGGGGAGCTAATGACGCCGCACAGTTTGAGGAAATTGATTATCTCGGTTATCCTTTTTCCATTTCAGAAACTTTCCAACTGCGAAATACAAATGCAACCATTGAAGAATCTTTGAGCAGGGTAGAACGCATTCAAAAGATTTGTATGGATTCCAATAAAGAGATGGTGGTCTATCTTTCAATGGGATTTGGAAATCCCTATGGCGACGATTGGAATGTAGATATTGTACAGAAATGGACTAGAAGGTTGGTTGATTTGGGAATTAAGATTTTGTCTTTAAGTGATACAATTGGAGTGAGTAAACCTGCGACAATTACTTACTTGTATAGTAATTTGATTCCTCAATTTCCAGATGTAACTATTGGTGCACATTTGCACACGCAGCCTCATAATTGGAAAGAAAAAGTACATGCTGCTTTTCAAGCTGGATGTCGAAGGTTTGACGGAGCTTTAAAAGGTTTTGGAGGTTGTCCAATGGCCAAAGACGATCTTACCGGTAATATGGCAATGGAGAATATGGTATATTACTTTGAAGAACAAAAAGAACAACTTGAATTGGATAAAAATAAATTGCTATCCTCCTTGGTGATGGCAAGCGAAGTATTTCCAGAAACACATTAATCGATGATCAATATAAGACAGTTTGATTTTGCTACTCCAGAATACGACCAATCTATTGTACTGCGAGACGCAATATTAAGAAAGCCTTTGAACTTATCATTTCAAGTGTCTGATTTAGAGAAGGAATATGATTCAATTCATCTTGGAGCATTTAATCAACTTAATCAAATTATTGGATGTTTGGTACTTAAGCCATTGGCAGATGGAAATTATAAAATGCGACAAGTAGCCGTTGCGCAAGAAGTGCAAGGAAATGGAGTAGGGTCTATGCTAGTGAAAGCTTCCGAATCTTTGTTGAAAAGACTAAGCGCAAAATCCATCGAATTAAATGCTAGAGATGTTGCCATTCCCTTCTATTTGAAGTTAGATTACAAAAAAGTTGGGAGGGAATTTGAGGAGGTTGGGATCAAGCATTTTCGAATGGAAAAAAAACTGAAATGATTTTTAGTTTTTCTTAGTTTTTGATTTTTGCAAATGACAATTTGATTGGCAATGACATTTTATGCTCGACTTCAATTCATTTTAATATTCATTACGTTACTGCTATTTGCAGGTTGTGATCAAAAGGATAATAACTCAGATGAAACGGTCACTCTAGAAGAATCTATCGATTTTTTGGCCCTTGGAGATTCCTATACAATTGGTCAAGGAGTAGAAGAATCAAAGAGGTGGCCCAATCAATTGGTGGCTAAGTTAATCGAGGAAAATATAAATGTAAATCCGGCTAGAATAATTGCGCAAACAAGCTGGACGACGAAAAGACTTCTTGAATCGGTTAATAATACTGAAATCAGCGGACTAGGAGATGAAGTTCTAGTATCCTTACTCATTGGAGTGAATAACCAATTTCAAAATTTACCATTTAACGTATTTGTCGACGAGTTCAATTTATTAGTAAGCAAAGCAATTGAAATCGCAGGAAATAGTGAGATGGTGTTTGTTGTTTCAATTCCTGATTATGGTGTCACGCCATTTGGAAGCAACAACAGTGATCAAATAGCAGAAGAAATAGATCGCTACAATAACCACATTGCTGAAGTTTGTTTTGGGCTAGACATTCCATTTGTAAATATTACTGAAATTTCTAGAACATTAGGAGATGCTGACGATGCCTTGGCTACAGATAATTTGCACCCGAGTGGATTTCAATATGGAAAATGGGTGGAAGAAATTCTCCCAATTGTAATAGAATTATTAAAGAAATAAATTCAGTCGAAAGCAATAAAACTGAATGATTTTTTCTACCAAGTTCTGTATTACCTCAAGCCTAATTCCTCGCGATACTTGGCGTCTTCCAAACCATTCTTCGACCAATAGTCCAGCTTGATGCTTTTCTTTTTAGTTGCCGTAGTTGTCAATGTTTTCGCCGAGCTACCAAATCCACTTTTGTAAGATTCTTCCCACGACTCTATGGTAAATGGAAATTCACTTTTGAATTGAATCGTCAAGGTTCTCTCTGGTCGCTCAAAGTTGATCGTATACAACATAAAATCATTGTCTGTTTCTATCAAAGTTCCTTTGGCGCTAACTTGAGCAAATTGAGTATGCCGTAACCTTCCGAAAAAAGTTCCAGGGATAATATTAAAATTCCCTGTCGGTAGTAAATCCGGATTAATTCTTATCAAGGACCAGATTTCATCTTCTAAAACGGTAGCCGGCAATGAAGTCTTTATATCGCCTTCCGATTCGAAGTAGCTATATTGATGAATGTCATAGCTTTTTTTATCCAAGTTATATTGTGTGAACGAATGGCCGCACCATTCTTGTGAAGACGAAGAAATTTTTAACGTCTGTCCATCATTTTTTCTGTCGATGGGTGTAAATGCAGACATCATCATGGAGTAGGGGTAAACACCAGTGTAAAATTTCTTGGTAAGATTTAACTTAAGAATATTGACCTTATCTTTTCCGGCCGATTGGCCATTGTCAAGCTTTACTTGTTTTGATTTTGAAAAAGGTTCTGTGACAAAAACCATTACGGCTTCACCTTCGTGGTTTTCACCATAACGCGCCTGACTCAGATCATAAGAGGTGATTTCCGCTTCTCCTTTGTACCAATATTCATTGAAAGAATTATTGGAAGGCAAGCTAGTTAACTTCGCTTTTGCCGAAGGAGTAGTTTCTTGTGTTTTGTCCGTTGAGCAAGATGACAAGAAAATTAATAAAAATGCAGATAGGTATAATGCAGTATGACTTAGTTTCAATTTGAATTCTTTTGGTGAAAATATTACAGGCAATATTATTTGCTGGAAAATACAACAAGCCCAGACCAAGATAGTTTATTTCTAGATTTCTACTTACTTCGTATTGGGATTACGACTCCAACACCGGCGGCATTTCCCCATCCCGGGGTACTTAACAAAGTAGGTTTCCATTCAAAGCTAAGATCATCACTGACATCAAAATCTTTCAAGTGACATTCTACAAAGGCGTCTGCTACAGAGAGTAAGGTGACCCCAAATAAAGCAATCCAAGAATACTCTTTGTTTCTTAGCAATTCATCTCTGACTTGTCTAACTTGACTGGCTTGCGTAAAATTGGTTGTGATAAATAAATCAACTTCAAGTTCGTTTACATAATTGAAATATTGTTCTTCAAAATATTTGTGCTGCCGGGTATTATTGGCGATGAGGTTAATGACAGTTCCATAGGCTCCATACACGATTGGAGCCTTCCAAAAAGAACCATTGTACAGCTGGCCTCCACCAGGGATTAACAATCCAGCTATCAATGCTCTCTTCGGGCTCGGATAATCGGCAAAGAAATCTTTGATCAGATGTTTTCTTGCCAAGCCCAATTCCAAGGCGGTATCTAACCTTGTTTGCCAATCGGCGCTATCCACAGCAAATATGGTAGTGATATCAATGGGAAGGATGTCTCCGGGCTCGAAGAGTTTCTGGTCACTTACTTGAGCGCCAAGTAGTAAAGGAAAAAGACCAATTATAATGAACAGTATCCGCATTGGTTGTTTAACGAAGAAATGACGTCGATTGTATATTTGAAAATGTGGATTTGTCATTTTCGCAACCGAAGCTTTTTAGTCTTCTAAAATATCTAAGATGCGATTCAATTGGTCAACATTATCAAAGTGAACAGTGAATTGACCTTTGTTTTTTCCTTTTAGTTTTAAATCGACTTTGGTTTCTAGTAAAGTCCCCAATCTATTTCTGACCGCTTGATAATCCGAAGGAAGCTCTTTTTTCGCCTTTTTGGATTTGCCTGAAGGCTGTTCGCTATATCTTTTTACCAATGCTTCCACTGCTCTTACCGAAAGCTCATTTTTGAGAGTTTCTCTTAACAGTGATAACTGTGAAGAAATATCATCCACACCTGCAATAGCTCTTGCATGTCCCATGGTAATCTTTTTCTTTTTCAAGGCCTTTTGTACATCTGGTGGCAACTTTAGCAACCGCAAATAGTTGGTCACCGACGATCTATTTTTCCCCACTCGCTCAGCTAGTGCTTCGTGAGTTAACGTACATTCTTCGATCAAGCGTTGGTAGGTAATTGCAATTTCAACAGGGTTTAGTGCCGCTCTTTGGATGTTCTCCACGAGGGCCATCTCCAACATTTCCTGATCATTAGCGATTCTGATATATGCGGGCACTTCTTTGAGCCCAGCTAATTTAGAAGCCCTAAATCTTCTTTCTCCAGAGATCAATTGATAATTACTATCACCCATTCGGCGAACAGTAATAGGCTGGATCAAGCCATGAACTTTTAAAGATGCAGCCAAGTCATTCAGCTCCGTTTCATCAAAATCTATTCTTGGCTGGAAAGGATTGACTTCAATATCTGTTAAAGAAATCATCGCAGTTGAAGCACTGAGTTCCTTTACAATCTCTACTTTTTGCTCAGGACTCTTCTTGTCCATTGAACCGGAATCCATATTGCTTAACAGGGCACGAATACCAAGGCCAAGCTCCTTTTTCTTTACTTTCTTTGCCATAATTTAAAGCTTAAGCTAGTCGATTTCTTCTTTCTCCAATTTTTCAGCAAAATGAGGATCGTTATTGCGCTTCAGAAATTCCTTTGCCAAATTCATAAAGTTGACACTTCCTTTGCATGCCGCATCATACAGAATTACCGGAAGATGGAGATTGGGGGCTTCTCCTATCTTCGAATTACGATGTATTATGGTGTCATAAACGACGCCTTTGAAATATTCCCTTACTTGAGCGACCACTTCTTTGGCTAATCTAAGCCTTTGGTCATACATCGATAGCAAAATTCCTTCTACTTCTAATTTTTCATTCAAGTTCTTTCGAACCAAGTTGATCGTGTTCATCAACTTACCCAAACCTTCCAATGCAAAAAATTCGCATTGAACCGGCACAAGAACGGAATCTGCGGCCGAAAGCGCATTTATCGTTACCATACCAAGTGAGGGTAAGCAATCGATAAAAATATAATCGTAGTCATCCTTTACTTGATCAACGATTGAGCGCATAATAAACTCTCGTTTTTCTCGTCCAACCAATTCGACTTCAGCTCCAACCAGATCAATGTGAGAAGGCAACACAGATAGAAATGGAGTAGTGGTCTCTACAATCACTTCTTTTGGATCGACTCCATTGACCATGCAATCATATATCGAATATTGTTCTTCGTCAACCATGACACCAACACCAGTGGATGAATTAGCCTGCGGGTCCGCATCAATTAACAGAACCTTCCGCTCAAAAACGGCCAAACTTGCTGCTAGATTGATGGCAGTAGTCGTTTTACCAACTCCTCCTTTCTGGTTGGCAATGGCAATGACTTTTCCCATAGATGTGATTGATTGATTTAGCCAATGAATAAACTGTCCAATGGCGGAGAGCAAAGTTACTGCTTTTCGGTGGTTGGAAAAAATGGAATCTCCGAGACTGAGAAATTTTCTAAATTCTTGCTCCTTTTACCAACTTTGCCGTTGAAATGTGGTTTTACTATTAACGATTTCAATTTTTACTCGCTGAGATAAATCAGCATCAAGTTTTAAAGCATTCAAGAATGATCAGTATTATTTGTGGAACCAATCGACCAGGAAGTTTAACCGGGATTTACGCCAAGAAATTCTATGAAATATTTAATGAAAAAGCTTTTGGTGAAGTGCAATATCTTTCATTGGAAGACCTTCCTAACGATATGATACACAGCGGCATGTATGCTTCTGATACCCAGGCTAGTGGAGTTACTGAACTGCAAGACAAATATATCTTAGGAGCCGATGCTTTCTTTATATTATCTCCAGAATACAATGGTTCTTTCCCGGGCGTATTAAAGACATTTATTGATGCGGTGAGTATCCGAGACTATGCAGGATCTTTTAAAGGTAAAAAAGTAGGTTTATTTGGTGTTGCCTCTGGTCGAGCGGGTAATTTGAGGGGCAATGATCACTTGACAGGTGTTATGAACCATGTTGGATGCACTGTGATGCCGAAAGCGGTTCCTTTTGGTCAAGCACAGACTTTCTTGGATGTGGATAAGAATATCGTTGATGAGAATACGCTAAAGATGATGGATGAGTATGCTGGACAGTTTTTGGACTTTGTTAAAGCAGTACCCACTCCAGCTTAGCAGGTTGATCAATAGCAAGATAGACATATGCATTTTGCTCAAATAACCGAGCAAGATCACCTCCAACTTTTTTCCCCATACCTAAAATCAGCAATTGCTGTTCATCGGGCCACTTTCCTTTGGGATCAACCGACTTGCCATAGAACCATTCATAGCGCTGTTCGGTCAGCCAATTTTCTAAAGATTGCTGGCGTTTTGCATTTTCTTTTTTACTAAGTAGTTGTGAATGAGGATTATGTGCTGTCAATAAGCAGCCGTTAAAGCAGTTGTTATCGATAAGCAGGGTATCAATATCCCCGCTTGATTCATTTAAAATTATAGGAATAATAGGTCGTATCAATTGATATTCACTTTGCTCGTAGGCTTGAACCAACTGTTCGTCTATATTACCCTTTTGATTCATTAAGATTCACTAACCTTTGTTGTACATTTGCGCATTCAAATGGAAAAAATAGTATTTCTTTTCCCTTTTTGGGATAGAATGAAAAGATAATATCATAAATGGATAAAAATAATATTATTGGTTTTGGGTTGTTGCTTGTGCTTTTGGTGGTATGGACACAGTTCAATAAGCCAACACCTGAGCAGCTGGAGGAGCAGAAAAGATTCAGAGATTCAATAGAATTGGCCAATAGCGCTGAAACTTTGAATCAAGAAGTGGCGACTAAAAAGGAGTCCCAGCCTAAATTGGTAGAGACAATGGATTCTGCACAGTTGGCTACTTATCAAGGTAGTTTTGGGGCCTTTGCTCCTGCCGCAGTAGGTAAAGAAGAGTTTTATACGATTGAGAATAACGAATTGAAAATCACCTTGTCCAATAAGGGTGGGCGTATTACAAATGTATTGGTGAAAGGTTACGATAAGATCGCCACAGATACCGCTGGAGAGGAAAGTAAAGTGCCGCTATTTTTGTTGGAAGATGAAAAAAACGTGTTTGAGTACCAATTGCCTGTGACAAACAATGCCTCAGGTTATATCGGATCACAGCAATTAACCTTTCAAGCTGAAAAGTCAGGCAACAAAATCACCTTCAAGGCGCCTACCACTGCAGGAGGATATTTCGAGCAGAGTTATGAACTGAGCGCGGAAGGTTACGGTGTCGATTATAAAATTGGAGGGCAAGGTTTGGGTCAAGTCTTGGATCGATCTCAATCTAGCATAAAGCTGAATTGGGTCAACTATCTGGACAAGCTAGAGAAGAATAGTAAATATGAGCGAAACTACACCTCGGTTTATTACAAAGAAGTCGATGAAACTCCTAGCTATTGTTCTTGCACAAGTGATGATGAAGAAGATGTAGACGGAGCAAGGTTAGCCTGGGTTTCTCATTCGAATCAATTCTTTAATACAACACTTATTCCTCAGACGCCATTTACTTCCGGTGTTTTGGAAACGCAGGTGTTAGATGAAGGGAAGGACGATTTGAAGTTGGTAAAAAGTAAGTTAAATATTCCTCTAGAAAATGTAACGGGAAATGGCTATGCCATGCAAATGTATTTAGGTCCCAATGAATACACCAGATTAAAAGCTTATGACAATGACTTAGAGGAATTAATTCCATTTGGAAGATCAATATTTGGAACGATTAATCGTTGGTTAATTCGTCCATTGTTTAATTTCTTATCTGGATTTATTGGCAGTAAAGGATTGGTAATCTTGCTGCTGACCTTCTTGGTGAAATTAGCTTTGTATCCATTCATGTACAAGATGCTGCATTCTCAATCTAAGATGGCTGCTCTAAAGCCACAGATGGCCAAGATGAAAGAGAAGTTTGGAGATGATCAGCAGAAGCAGCAGATGGAAACCATGAAGATGTACCAGGAGTATGGTGTTAGTCCATTAGGGGGTTGTTTGCCAATGGTATTACAAATGCCGATATGGTTCGCATTGTATCGATTCTTTCCGGCAAGTATAGAATTCCGTCAAGCTTCCTTTTTGTGGGCCACCGATTTGAGTTCCTTTGATGTCGCCTTTTGGTTGCCATTTGAGATTCCTTTCTATGGACAGCATGTGTCCTTGTTTACAATCCTTTGGGCTGTGACTACTGTGATCTATACCTTCTATAATACGAAGCATATGGACATGACTGCCAATCCAATGATGAAAAACATACAATACATGATGCCAGTAATGTTTTTGTTTTTCTTCAACAACTTTGCTGCTGGATTAACTTGTTACCTGTTGTTTTCCAACTTATTCAATATTGCTCAGACGGTAATCACAAAAAATTACCTAATAGATCATAAAAAGATCGAAGCTGAGTTGGCTGCGAATAAGAAAAAACCGAAAAAGAAAGGTGGATTCCGAGCTAAGATTGAGGAAGCAATGAAAGCTCAGCAGGAAGCTGCGGCAGCAGCGCAAAAAGGGAAGAAGAAAAAATAGGAATCGAGGTATAAATAAAAAAGCAGATGGGAATTCCCATCTGCTTTTTTATTTATAGTAATTGTGTTTTTTCATTTGCTTGCGATTCTTTAACCAAAAAAGCAATTGAAAGAATAGTGGGAGTTCATCCTTGTATGATCCGGAGATTCCTCGTCTGAAAAATTTATTTGCTAAAGCTTTTTTATCGGCTTCCTCTGTCAAACGCTTTCCTCCGGAACCAAATTTTGGAACTCCCTTTTTAAGTTTATTAAAAGTAGGTAGTCTTTCTTTATTTGGGGCTGGAAGATCTATAATTTCTCGAAGTCTTTCGACTTGGCCAATAGGATCTTTGATTAGATCTTCATAGCGAATGACAATGTCTGCTTTTTCTGTCCATTGTCGACAGTTTTCTGACCAACCACCGAAGAAACTACCGCCTCTTGCTAATATCGCTTCAGTTAGGTTCCAAAGATAGTTTGAACCAGGAGCAACAATGTCTTTTCTGTGGTGAGCAATAGAAACCATGGCATCTCTGCCATCTCTTACTAAGTAAACGGACTTCGCGTTGCGAACATTTTCTGGAAGTTGATGCGGTAACAGATGAGTTTTCACAACAGGAAATTTGTGGAAATCAGGATTAACTTTCTTATTGACTTCCAGATGAAATTCACTGGAATCAATTCCATACACTTCGAAAAGAATATTTCGAAAGAAGGTATTACCTGATCTAGGAAATGATGCGAGCCAAATCATTTGATGTCTTGTTTAGTTTATTTTGAAGAAAATGACTAGTAATATTTCAACTTTTTCATTTGCTTTCGGTGAAGTACCCAGAAAAGAAGTTGAAAGGCCTTCGGCATTTCAGTTTTGTAACTTCCTGCAATTCCTTTTCGATAAAATTTCTGTGCATGTTGCTTATTAACCGCTTCGTTCTTACTCATATCTTTTCCGGCGCCATATTCAAATGATCCTTCTTTTAACTTCTTAAAAGTGGGTAATTTCGAGAGCTCAGGTTCTGGAAGATTGATTAACGATCTCAGTCGCTCTGTTTGCTTTATCGGGTCAGCAATCAAATCTTCATATTTGATGACCAAATCAGCTTTTTCGCTCCATATTTCCACATGCTCAGACCAATTTACGCCAAACCTGTTACCCAAACCTAAGGATATTTCAAAAAGATTGGAAAGAAAAGTTCCTCCAGTTTTCTTAATGTCTAACCGATGATGAGCCAAAGAAACCATTGCATCCCTTCCGTCCCTCACCAAATAGATAGCAGGCATTTTTTGAAGCCTTTCTGGTAATTGCTTCGGCAACAAATGTGTTTTTACGATAGCCGCCTTGTCAAAATTTGGATCCAATTTTTTCTTTATACCCAAATGAAAATCGGAAGATGCTAGACCATAGACCTCTAATAAAATGTTTCGGAAGTAAGTATTACCAGACCTCGGGTAAGATGCTAACCAAATCATGAAAATCTATTTAAGTGTCATATGTCAATAAGTTGCAATATCTTTATAATTTACTGGGAATTATAAGGTAAAATTTATTGAAAAGCAATTTCAGAAGTGTATGTTTCAATTTTCATACCTGAATAGTTTTTATTGCTGAAATAATTGGCCTTATTTATGCCTTTATTATAACTTTTATTAATTCAATAAACTTAGTGTTTCTATCATGAGTAATAACCTAATAAAAATTTGTAGCCTAATTGTTTTTACCGTGATTCTCGTTTTTCTCGGTTGTGGTGATGCTAAAACTGCCAAAAAAGAAGGTCAAAAGCAGCAAAAAAGGTCCAGTCAAAAGAAAGAGCAATCAATGTTGGTTGAGGGTAAAACCTATAAATGGAAGGATGTAATTGACACCATGACTGTAGATCAATTAAATGCCAAGATTGTTGAACGTGTCAATTCGGTAGTCACTTTGGATGCCAATCAGGTTAAAAGCTTAAATGAAGTAATTGAGGAGCAGCAGGGTAGAGAAGTGAAAAGTTTTGCTCAGAAAATTGAATACAGAAGGAAATTATTGTATAAAATTCAAACAACAATTTTTACGCCTGATCAACAGAAGAAATATAAAGAATTTCTAGATAAGAAAAAGAACGCTGAGTAAACCATAGATTTAATAAGAAAGTAGTTATTATGAAATCAACGCTTTTTAAAATTAGTCTGTCAGTTTGGATACTTCTGGTTGTGATTAACTATTTGATTCATCATCCAGCATATTTTTATGCGATCATTGATGGATCATATTTGAAATTTCTCTTTGGTTATTCAGTTTTATCTGCTGGTGCTATTTTTTTATTCAAGAATAGAAAAATATCTTTAAATGGTTGGAAAGTCTACTTACTTATTTTATTCACTGAGCTTTTATTGTTTCAGGTATATTCTAACGAAATTGGTCTAATTGAAAAGTCCTCTGCTGCTTCTGTCGGAATATTTATATTTAAGAACATTCTTTTACAACTAGGTGCATTACTTATTTTCCTGTTTAGTTTTGCTTCAGGAGCATCACTTATGTCGTCATTTAGGGAAAACCTAAGTACGTCCCAATTCGGAATTGTATCATTGTCATTGGGAATTGGATTAGTCAGTTTAGTATTGTTTTCGCTGGGTTCTTTTGGCATTTATTACAATTGGTTGATGTTTCCAATTATGCTAATTGTGCTAGTGTTCAAAAGAAAGGCAGTTCTTGAACAATTTAAAAATATATTCTTAACTCCACTCGCTACTGAAGGAACTTCAATAGTGAATTGGATACTGTCTGCTCTTTTAGTGGTCTTTGTTGCTTATAACTTGATCGGTGCTCATAAAATATTTCCAATTGGTTTCGATGGTGCAAGTTTATATCAGAATCTTTCCAACCTAATTTTCAATTCGAATGAATTAATAGCCGGGGGACAAGCATATGGTTGGCCATTATTTACGTCTCTAGGAGCAGTCCTTTTTGGGAAAATGTCATTTTCCATTTTCATTACGCATATTGTTGTTATTCCATGTTTATGGGGAGTTTATGAATTGTCTAGGTTAGTAATGAGTGAAAAAGCTTCATTATTTGTTACAACTGTTTTTTACTCTTTGCCGGCCACTGGTTTCTTGGCCTTTCATGATGAAAAAGTAGATTTAGGCTTTTTACTAATAATTCTTGCGGTCCTAATTTTCATAATTCAATATGGAAAAGAAGTCAAATTTGATTTTTCAATTTCAGATACTAAAAGTTTTAAATTCTTTGCATTGATAGGATTGCTTTTAGGTTTTGCCATGGGCATAAAATACACTGCAATATTGGCCATTGTCTCTTTAATCAATCTAATCGTATTTTCATGGGGAGGATATCGAAGTCTGATTGTTTCTAGTGGTTTCTCTTTGTCGTTTTTATTCTTATTCAATATTCACAAGTTTGGATATTTAGAGATTAGTTCAAGTGAAAAGTGGATGGTTGTTTTGTTAGGGATTGTTGTATCAGGAGTAACTTTAACTTTGAGTTTTAGAAAAATAAATTGGAGTTCTTTTCCAAAGTTGGCGAAGAATTTAGCAATTCTTCTTTGTGCTGCAATAATTGGTTTCGGGCCATGGATGATGAAGAATATCATTGAAACGAAGTCATTATCACCGAAGTCAATACTATATGGGGAAGATGAATCCAATACATTTAAGTATAAATATACATGGTTATTCGAGAATGACATAGACTTTAAACTTAAGCCAGAACATCGGGAAAGTATGATCGTTGCTATGCAGCAATCTGCAAACCAAGCTAACTTGAACGATCAACAGTTGTTTCAAATGTGGATAGACGCTTCTGGGGAAAATAAACAGACGGCAAAGCTTCAAAAGCCAGAGAAAAACTTTTCAAGTGGTAAGAGAGAAGAAATTCTTCGGTATCTTGGATATGAAGATGGTCTTTCCAAGTACATATCCTTGCCTTTTGACTTGACCTTCAATACAAATATAATTAATAAGCGAGGAGTTGATATTTCATTTTTATTTCTATTAATTCTAGTTCTATTCTTTTTTGATCTGAGAACTTCTCATGTTAAAAAATGGCGAAACCCTCTGGTCGCTTTTAGTTTATTGCTGGGTTTCTATCTAAGTTGGAAAAGTGTCTTGGTCAATAAAGGAAGTTTCGACATGACTGCTTATTTAAACGCTTTTTCAAACGGACGATTTGAAGGGCATAAAGATTTGATAGATCAAGTATTCAATCCGTTTTTAGTATTGCAAACTTCGCTGGCTGAATTAATGTCTCCTTTATATAGTCTTTGTGAAAAGATCAATTTTCCTTTTTCCGTATTATGTCTCGGAGGATTACTTACGCTTTTTGCTCTTTTATCGAAAAGTAATTGGAGTAAACTTCCGAGGACAATGAAAGTGTTACTTTCTTTTATGATTTCATTTGGATTCCTGTTTCTTATTTTAGGAAATGGAATAGTTCATTATGGAATAACTTTATGGGTAGGTTTGTTATTATTGATTTTTTATTATCTATCTAATCTTGAAGAATTTTTGGATTCGTCAATATTGAATTTTACTAAAAAATCATTATTCTCTTTAGTCGCTTTAGTATTGGTTTTGAATACTACATTAATGTTTACGAATAAAGACAATAAATGGGATTCTACGAATGATTTATTTAGCGGACCAATACTTTTAAGTGAAAGTACAATAGGTAAAGAGGAAGAAATATTGAAGCAATATATTCCTGAACTTACTGCAGTGAAAAAAGTTCTGAATGAAGATGATACCAAAATTTATCAAATTGGTACTTTTTTCGAATATCACGTAGAGAATAATCACCTTAGGATCTTTAAGGACAATCAATTGACTTCATTTGATCGAGTCTCTCAAGTGTTGAATGCTGATGATGAATACATCGAAGTTTTAAAAGGAAACGGTGTCCAATATATATTATTTGATTTAAAAGTTGCTTCAATCGACAACACTCCTAATAAAACGCTTACTAAAAAGGCAAATCGTTTTGTTAAAGTATTAAATAATAGAGAAAAGGTGAAGCTATTGCTTACAGATAACCTAGTGAGTAGAACAGATCCTCAAACTGGGAAGTCTCGTGAAGTGTATGGATTGAGCGGCAAAACGATAAAAGTAGGTTCCTTTGCAGTGTTTAAACTATTATAAATGTTGGATAAAACTAAAGTTTGGGTTTTTTTTCCTGCATTTAATGAAGCTGGGGTGATAGCTCCGTTGATTAAAAGAACATTTGATGAAGGATTCGAAAACATCGTGGTCGTTGATGATGGGAGTGCGGATGGTACTTCGGAAGTCGCTCTGAACGCAGGTGCAAGTATACTAAAACTATGTGTAAACAGAGGTGTGGGTGCGGCATTTCAAACTGCCTTTTACTATGCTCGGAAAAAGGATCTTGACTATATGGTTATTCTTGATTCAGACGGA
>CALFWO010000004.1 GCA_937928045.1 uncultured Saprospiraceae bacterium
GGTACTCCTTGTTCTAGTAGCACAAGCTCAAAATGCTAGCGTCTCAGGTCAAATTTTGGATGAAAGAACTTCTGCTCCATTATTTGATTACGAGGTTAGGGTTTCTGGAGAAAATATTCAGACGCTAACTAATCTCGATGGAAAATTCACGCTAGATAAAGTTCCAGCAGGAAATCAAGAATTACTATTCCTTTACAATGGTCTTGAAAAATTCAATCTAAACGTTGATGTGCCAACTTCAGGTACAAAGGATATTGGAACTATTTCGAAAACTGTAGAGTCCAAGGATGATTTCGATGAACTTCCAACCATTAGCCTTAGTGGAGGAGATTTTGATGAAGCTGGAAACAGTAATGTTTCCGGAATCTTGAATGCGAGTGCGGATGTCTTTGTACAACAGACTCGATTCACTTGGGGCACAAGAAGATTTCGAAATCGTGGTCTTGATAGTCGAAATCAATCAGTTGTAATGAATGGTATTTCTGTGAATGATTTGGAATTCGGTCGACCCAATTGGTTTTTATGGTCCGGTTTAAATGATGTGACTAGAGCATCTTTCCAACAATATGGAATTGTCCCAATGGAATTTTCCTTTGGTGGACTGGGCGGGGGTACCAGTTTAGATCTTAGAGCTTCTTCTCAATGGAAACAAACTCGAATTTCTTACTCTTTGGCGAATGCGACTTACAAGCAAAGAGTTATGGCAACACATTCAACAGGCTGGATGGATAATGGATTTGCATTTTCTGTTTCTGGATCTAGAAGAGTTTCTCAGGAAGGATTTATTCCTGGTGTATTTTATGATGGCTACAGCTATTTTGCAGGAATAAGTAAAAAGTTGGGAAAGTATAATCAGTTGCATTTAAATTATTTCGGTGCAAATAACGATAGAGGAGCAAATGGAGCGGCTACCCAAGAATCTTATGATTTAGCTGGGTCTAATTATTATAATCCTCACTGGGGATTCCAAAATGGAAAAGTTAGAAATTCTCGAATAAGAAAAAGTCATATTCCAGTAGCGTTGCTTACCCATGATCTTAAATTTAAGAATGGAGGAAAGATGACCAATTCTGCTAGTTTTAAAACTGGTCGAAATGGTCAAACAAGAATGGATTGGTTTAACGCTGGGAACCCAGCTGCAGACTACTATAGAAGACTTCCTTCTTTCATTGAAAATCCTGAATTGGCTGATCAAGTGGCTGCTGCTTTTAGAAATGATGAAGCTTTAAGACAATTAAATTGGGATGCATTTTACATCGCTAACAACTTTGGAACGGAGACCATTGAAAATGCAGATGGAATTGAAGGGAATACGGTAACTGGAAAACGATCTCAATATATACTTGAGGAGCAACATTACGATCCTACAACTTTTGATATTCAATCTAGTTTAACGGTTCCAATATCAGATGATATCTCTTTCAGTGGAGGGGCATCTTTTAGAGCTCAGAAAAATGAAAACTTTAAGTTGGTTGATGATTTATTGGGTGGAGATTTTTACATCGATATCGATAGATTCGCTTTAGGAGATAATGAATTGAGAGCTGGATCTGAAATTAACAATATCAATAGCAGTAAGCAATTGTTAACAGTGGGAGACACGCTGGGTTATAATTACAATACGGAAATCCGCAATGTGGGTGCGTGGGGCCAGTTTGAAGGATCTACAAAAAATATTGATTATTTCTTGGCAACTTCTGTTAGTCGAACTTCCCTTTGGAGGGACGGAATATTTAAAAACGGAAAGTTCCCAGATGATTCTTTTGGCGAAAGTGAAAAAGCTGTTTTTACCAACTATGGTATAAAAGCAGGAGTGACTTATAAAATTAATGGAAGAAATTACATTTATTTAAATGCCATGACTAGCAGTCGGGCTCCTTTTGCTCGAAATGCATTTGTATCTGCAAGAACTCGAAATGAATTGGTGCCAACCTTGAGCAATGAAAATTTGTGGGGAGCTGAACTGAGTTATTTGTGGCGATCTCCAAATTTGAAATTAAAAGCTTCAGCTTATATTAATGAAGTAAATGATCGCACCGAAATTCTGAATTTCTTCGTAGATGATGGATTGAGTTTAACCAATGGTTTATTCTTTGGGAATTTTATTATTTCTAATATTGATCAAAGACATTTGGGAATTGAATTGGCTGCAGAGCAGAAATTAACTTCCAGCTTGAATATTACTGGGGCGCTTTCACTTGGTGAATACTTTTACACCGATCGATTTAAGTCAGCTTTGGCCATTGATAATCAAGCAGAATTTGTATTCGAAGATCGGACTGTATACTCTAAGAATTTTTTTGTTGATGGAACGCCACAAACAGCTGGAAAATTAGGATTGGCTTATCGTGGTAAGAATTTTTGGTCCGTATACTTAGATGTTAGTTATATGAGTAACTTTTGGTTAGACTTTAGTCCAATTAGAAGAACTACAAATGCCATTGAATACGCCAACGGTTCATTCGTTCAGCCTGATACCCCATTATGGAATGACATTATTAATCAAGAAAAAGTAGATGGCTTTTTACTTGTGGATTTATCGGTTAGAAAGAGTTGGAAGCTCTGGAAAAAATATTTCCTAATTGGAAATATTGGGGTTAATAACCTTTTAAATAATCAGGATTATATCACCGGAGGTTTCGAGCAATTGAGATTTGATTTTACCGGAAAAGAAACTGATCGATTCCCAAGCAGATATTATTACGGACTTGGCTTAACTTATTTTGCAAACGTCACCATCCGGTGGTAACTATAAAAGATTAAAGAAATATTAAGATGAAATATTTATCAATTTTATTAATTGGATTGTTGGTTTTTACCGGATGTCGAGATGACGAATTTGATAGTCCTCCAACAGATTTTACCAACCCAGATTTGGAAGTCAATTCTACAATCGCGGAATTGAAAGCTTCTAATATTCTAGGAGAATTTGATGAGATTACTGATGACATCATCATTTCAGGAATTGTAACTGCCGATGATGAATCTGGAAACTTTTTCCGTGAGGTAATTATTCAAGATGAAACTGGAGCCATTTCTATTGCCATGGATGCCAACGATGTTTATAATCTATATCCGGTAGGTAGGAGATTATTTATCAAAGCCCAAGGACTTTGGATTGGAGATAATAGAGGTTCGCAGCAAATTGGAGCTGGAGCTGAGGTTGATGGTAACTTTACCAATGTTGAACGTATCCCCGAGGCATTATTAAATCAACATGTTTTCCCAGGAGCTGTTGAAGGTCAGCCAGAACCTATTGTTAAATCGTTGAGTGAACTTACAACAGCGGATTATAATTCTTTGATTCGTTTAAAAGAAGTTGAAGTAGCGCCAAATTTAGTTGGCTTACCTTATGCAAATGCTGGTGGAGGATCTGGTGTGAATCAAACCATCGTAGATTGTAACGGACTAAGTGTGGTTATGAGAAACAGCGATTTTGCTGATTTCGCAGCCGAAGCAATGCCAAGTGGAAATGGAGATATCGTTTGTATCTATTCTGTATTTGGATCAACTCCTCAATTGAAGATTCGTTCAACTGCTGATATGATCTTAGGAAATGCGTCCTGTAACATGAGCTCAGATTGTAGTGAAGTAACGATCGCTGCTTTTCGTTCTTGCTACAATGGAACGGAGACACCTGCTCCTGTTGGAGATCTGGTAGGAACCGTGATTTCAGATCGTGCAGCGAACAATATTAATTCTCAAAATTTAGTGCTACAAGATGGTAACCGAGGAATCGTTATTCGATTCACAGAAGAACATAGTTTTGATCTTGGTGATGCATTGAGCATAAACACTGCTGGTGGATTAATCGGTGATTTTAACGGTTTATTGCAAGTTTCCGAATTGGGAACTGGAGCAGCAACAGTGACTTCAACTGGCAACACAATTACTCCAAATATTGTCAGTGTAGATAATATCATGACAAACGGAGAGAATTTAGAGTCTACATTAGTTCAGATCAATGATGTAAGTTTATCTGGTTCGACTTGGGGTGATGGAGTAGATGTATCTGACGGAACAGGATCAATCAATGTTTTCACCTTCTTCTCATCAACCTTTGCAGATGATGCAGTACCAGGTACAGCTGAAAGCTTAGTAGCCATCGTTTCCAGATTTAACGATTTCCAATTGAACTTAAGAAATGCTTCTGATATCAACGGTGGTGGAGTTAACCCTCCTGGAGGAGATCCTGTAGAAGTGAGTATTCAATCAGTAAGAGATCTTTGGACAGGACCGGGATCAGTAGCCACAGTTGGGGTGGATCAGAAAATCACAGGAGTTGTGATTTCGGATTTTGCTAATGGTAATATTACAGGAAGAAACTTGGTGGTCCAAAATGGAGACGCAGGAATCGTAGTTCGATTTAATGATGAACATACCTTTGGAGTGGGTGATAATATTGAGGTTATAATTTCTGGAGAAGAAGTTTCTGACTTTAATGGTTTGGTTCAATTGAATAATATTCCAAATGCTAATGCATCGACAACAACGGCAGGAGTATCCATAACGCCATTGGAGATAGGAATTGATGCAGTACTTAGCAACCCTTCAACCTATGAAAGTAGGTTAGTTAAGTTTAATGGTGTTACCATTTCTGGAGCAAGCACTTTTAATGGAGGTACGATAGTTTCAGATGGAACCAATGATATTGACATGTTTACTAGAGGTGATGCTAGTTTTTCTGGCGACGCTTTGCCAGGAGGTTCCGTTAATCTTACAGGTATTATAGGAAACTTTAATGGTGTCCAAATCAATATGCGATCAGGAGCTGACGTTGAGTAGAATATGAGAAAGTCAAAGATTTCAAAAGCCGTCGATTTTCGATTTAAGCAGTTTTCTTTAAATCAAGAAAAATGTTCCATGAAAATAGGAACCGATGGCGTCTTGCTCGGCGCGTGGGTGACATGTTCCGATAAAAGTGAAATATTAGATATCGGTTGCGGAACTGGCTTAATAGGAATTATGCTAGGCCAGCGAAATGGTTCGGCTCAGATTGATGGGATAGAGATCCAGACTGATGCATTTGAAGAAGCTGCCGAAAATATGAATCAAGCGCCTTGGAAAGATCGATTGCATTGTATCTCTGGAGCTATTCAAGACTATTCTAGAGATACCAATAAAAAATACGATCTCATTGTCAGCAACCCTCCTTTTTTCACTGGTGGGACATTTTCAGATCAGGCGGGAAGAGATACTGCAAGACACACAATTAAACTTCCGCATGGTGACTTAATCTTTTCTATCCGCAGGTTATTAGCTAAAAACGGAACTTTTGCTTTGATACTTCCTTACATGGAAGGCTTGCGATTTATGGAGTTAGCGGAGCGCGCTGATTTGCATGTTCAAAGAATTACTGAAGTTTTTCCAAAAGCGAGTTTAGCCATCAACAGGTTATTGATCGAGTTTGGTTGGGAAAAAAAAGATGCTCCACTACCAACTCAATTGGTGATCAGAAATGAGGACAATAGTTATACTAGGACCTATAAGGAATTAACCAAAGATTTCTACCTCAAATTTTAATTGGTTTTCACAACGTTTACCTTATCCCAAGTTAGTCCATCGATAGGAAAGATCTGTTCTTCTTTT
Source organism: uncultured Saprospiraceae bacterium (assembly GCA_937928045.1). Lineage (GTDB taxonomy): Bacteria > Bacteroidota > Bacteroidia > Chitinophagales > Saprospiraceae > JABDJM01. Next base: position 5,590 of record CALFWO010000004.1, read on the forward strand.
TCTTTGTCAGTATCGAATCTTTTGGATAGTTCTATTTGAGCTGGCGCTTCTGCTTCGATTTGATCAATGCTAAATAGCTGTTGAATATTTAATCGCTCTGTTTGTCCTTCTTGTAAGAAACTAATGAGCCCATTCTTTTGGATCTTCTTTGGATACCAGGTGCTGTCCAACCTTTGATTCTGAATATTAATTCTTTGATTTATTTCGTCTATTTTGAAGCCAATAATCCCATGAATCAACATGTTTATGTAAAATGGAATTTTGATATTTTCTTTGTAATGTACAGCTACGATTGCTAAGTTGTTATAATCTAAATATAAACTCCCGTCGTACTTACTATTGTCTATTTTACGCTTGGAGATAAAGTTAATTGCAATTAAATCCTTTCCTTGATACGTAGTTGGTGTTCCAAAAGTATATTTGAATTTCTTAAAATGTTTTGCTTCGAGAAAAGGTAAAGACAACAAAGATCTGACTATTTCGAGCGCATCTGTTGGACCTCCACCAGTAAATCCTTCAATATCAATATCGATATCTTCCGGATTGCCCTCCTCATCCAAATCTATTTTTCCTTTTCTTATTTTCTTCTGTATTTTCTTCCCTTCATCCAGCATGGTATCGAATTCCCCCTTTTCCGAAGTTCGAAACAACGCAAGCTGGTTTTGATCTTTTTCAGTAGTATCAATGCTAACAGATAGATAGCTTTTGAATACCGATTCAGATAGCTTGTAAGCATTCGTTTTGTCATTTACCATACTGGCCTTTTCGCTGAAGTAACCGCGAGTTTCAAAAGGCACTTGACTAAAGTTCTCTGGATGATTTTCTACTGCCTCGATAATAAACTGAAGTGGGGTTTTAGATCGCACAATTATTTCATCTAGGCTGAAGGTTTGCGTGCTCAGTTCAAAAAGTACTGTTTTATTGAGGTCAGTGATCTTTAGAACTTGATCTGAATATCCGATATAGCTGGCTTGAATTTCTTCTGCTGCTTCAGAGAGTTTAAGTTCAAATTCACCATCAATATTGGTTACCGTTCCAAGAAGTGTATTTGGAACCAAGATAGTGGCAAAAGCGAGACCTTCTTTGGTATCAGAATCGATTACTTTTCCAGAAATTACAGATTGAGCAACTAAGCAAGAACAACACAGAAGGAGAAAAACAAATAAGAAAACTGATTTCATTGGTGCTAAGCTTTGGTATAATAAGAAGACGTCTGAAATTATGAATAGTTAACAATGAATATTGTTAATTCCAAAATAAAAAAAATAGAGGAGCTAGTAGCTTATTTTGAATGAATTCAGCAGCTCGTAACCTTTAAGACTTAACAGTATTTAAAAGTGATAATGAGAATTCGCGTTGAACAATAACTTGGGAAAATAAAAAGGGAAGTACATTTGCACTTCCCTTTTTATAGCTAAGAATAATTGACCTGTTCTGATGCGGAAATTAGCTGCTTTGCCAAATCCAGAATTTTGTTGTCTTCTAATTCAACAAATCCTCCGTCCGGTCCGGGCTGAATGTGTTTTCCTACGATAGTTCCTTCTTGATACTTTTTGGCTCCGAAGTAATTCCGTACAGATTGTTCGGAAATATTTAGTTGATTAGCGATTTTTTGAATGCTTCCCGTTGGGAGAGAATGCTTGATAGTTCGAAGCTCAGAAAACGAAATGTGCATAAGCTAAAGTATTTAGTGAAAAGATGTGGTGAAAGTATATTGTATTGGTAAATTATGTAAAAATGGAAGAATATCCAAGTTTGATGGATTAAAACATGTGTATAATTTTGAAAATTGGCGATTTTGCAATTTTTAAAGTCATAGTATAGATTAGTGCTTTATCACTTTAAAATTCCAAAATCTTTACAAACTTTGTTTCATCGTAACGGATATCTCGACTATTCTAACTCATTTATTGATATCCCAATAATTTCATCATGTGCTCCGCACTTTGAGTTTCTGATGTTAACTCATGCGTAAAGTTGCCATTAGAGTCCTTATTGATCAAGATGTGTTTGGGGCCCGGTATTAAGCAATGTTTGATACCTCCAAAGCCAGAAATAGAATCCTGATAAGCGCCAGTATGGAAAAATCCTAAGTATAAAGGCTCTTTGTCGTCAACAGGATAGGAGGGCAAGAATACTTGATTCTCATGTACTTCCGAATTGTAATAATCTGAATTATCACAACTCAGTCCACCGATATTTACACGAGTATATTCGTTTTTCCACTTGTTCAAAGGCAATAAAATAAATCGTTCGTTGATACCCCAGCTATCAGGAATGGTGTTCATCAAGGAGTTGTCAATCATATACCAAAGCTCAGATTGGTTTTGCCTTTTCTGTCCAAGAACGGAGAATATCGTTGCCCCAGATTCTCCTACGGTATATTTGCCAAATTCAGTCAATATATCTGGCTCTTCAATTCCATCAGCAACACAGGCTTGTTGAATCATCGATACAATCTCATTAACCATATATGGGTAATCAAATTCGAAACCTAGCGAGTGTCTAATCGGCATTCCGCCACCAATATTTATGGCACGAAGTTCTGGACAGATTTTTTTCAGTTCGCAATAAATTTTCACTGCCTTTTTTAATTCTCCCCAATAGTAAAGCGAGTCTTTGATCCCAGTATCCACAAAAAAGTGGAGCATTTTTAATTGTATCTTCTTGCTGCGCGCAATTCTCTTTTTTGCAAAGGAAATGATATCGTTCGCCGAAATGCCCAGGCGAGAGGTGTATACCGAAAAGTTAGGTTCTTCTTCCGTTGCTACTCTTAGTCCAATTTTTAGATCACCCTTGACTCTTTGCTTCAAGCCATCCAACTCTTCCATGTTATCTAGAACCGGAATAGAGTTCTTAAAGCCGTCATTGATCAATCCCGCGATCTTATCCAGATAATCAGCTGGCTTATAACCGTTGTGCACCAAGATTTTAGACTTGTTTATTTTCCCTTTTTTTTCTAGTAATCGAATAATATCAATGTCGTAAGAACTAGAAGTTTCCAATTCTACATCGTGGCGACAAACTTCTTCCAAAATGTATCTGAAATGTGAACTTTTCGTGCAATAGCAATAGTGATAGCGCCCTTTGTAACCCAAGGACTTCATGGACTTATGAAATAGATTTCTAGCCTTTTTTATTTGAGCCCCAATTTTTGGCAAATAGGTCAGCTTCAAAGGCGTTCCGTAGATATCGATTAGCTTCTTAAGCGGCATCCCGTGAAAGGTCAAATAGTCCTCCTCGATATCAAATCCATCTTGCGGAAAATAGAATGTTTGATCAATTAGATCAAGGTATCGGTTTTTCAATCTCTCTAAATAAAATTGGTGAAAAGAATGGCCAATTTAACAAATCTTTGATTTCAATGTTGAAAAACCATAACTTTATCGATAGCAAGCAAATATTTTTTCTCTCCGTACAGGGTTCCTCCTTTATTTACAAGACAAAAGCGTCCAGAACATGCATATCCTTAGAACTATCTTTTGTATTCACATTATCTTTTTACTGAATACCTATTGTATTGCACAACAGTCAGTTGGTGGCAAACCTATGAGTTGCAATATTCTCCATTTAAGTACTTTTAAGAATGCTCCGGTAAAGACAATTGAATTAGCAGCATTAGATAAGACAAAATTGAGGCAAGATGATGATGCTTTGAATCTACAAGCTAGATTTTCAGCACCAATATCAACACAACTGAATCTTAAGGATACTGAGCATTGGACTGTATTAAAAAATGGAGATCGAATCTGGCGAGCCAAAATTGAAATTGAAAGTGCCCTTGGACTTTACATCGCCTATGAGAATTTCGAAATTCCGGATGGCGCAAAACTCTGGATGTACTCAGAAGACCTCAGTCAAATCAAAGGTGCCTATACCTCAAGGAACAATTCAACTGCTAAATCTTTTTTGACTGGAGAGATTTCAGGAACTTCCGCAATAGTAGAATATTATGAACCAGCCAATGTTGGCGGCAAAGGAAGCTTCACCATTTCTAAAGTCTATGAAGTTTATAAAAGAAAAATGGATAAGAAATCTGATCACCCTTATCAAGTCTATGAAGGATTTGGCGATGCGCTGAATTGTCATGTAAATGTGAATTGCCCGACGGGAGATAATTGGCAAGATGAAAAGAGGGGAGTGGTTAAAATTTTAAGAGTATTTGAAGAAGGAATGGGCTATTGTTCCGGCTCATTAATAAATACAACGGAAGCAGATCAAACACCCTATGTATTGAGTGCTTATCATTGTATCGATGGCCTAACACCTATTTATAATCTTTGGAAATTTTCTTTTAACTATGAAAGTTTAGATTGTAATAATCCAACCCAAGATCCTATTGACTATTCTTTACTAGGATGTAATTTTCGCTCAGGCCGTCAGCAATCAGATTTCCTTCTACTGGAACTAACTGATCAAATTCCTTCAGGTTATGATCCCTATTTCAATGGATGGAATAGATCGGATTCCGCTGTACCATCAAGCTCTGCCATCATCAGTCATCCACAAGGAGATATTAAGAAAATTAGTATAGACAACGATGCTGCCATTATATTTAATAATAATATCAACTGGAATAATAATGTAATAACTCCTCCGAATCACCATTTCTTGATTGACTTGGATGAAGGAACATTAGAAAATGGGTCTTCAGGAAGTCCACTTTTTGATCAAAATGGAGCAATCGTTGGACAATTACATGGTGGTAATTCCGATTGCAATCAATTCATCAATTACTTTGGAAGAATGTCTAAATCTTGGGACGAAGGTACTACACCTGAGACCAGATTAATGGATTGGTTAGATCCTAACAATTCTGGTGCAGTTTCACAAGCGCCTTTGGATCCCCCAGCAGCTACAAGCGCAACAATCTCAGGAAATATTTTAAACGCCAATGGTGTTGCCGTCCCGAATGTTGAAGTCGTCTTGTCAGGAGATGATAATCAAACAACTACTACCAATAGCGCTGGTGAATATACTTTTTCTAATTTGACTATTGGAGGCTCTTACACCATTGACCCTAGAAAAGATACTAATCCTAGGAATGGTTTAACACCGCTGGATGTTATCCTTAGCTTTCAAGGTTTGACCTTACAAAATCCACTTTCCGACTTAGCAGAAATAGCGGGGAATGTTTCTCCGAGCACGCCACTTAATGTCACCGATCTTGTTATTTCTAGAAGATTGCAGCTGTTTTATTTGAGCTCTTTTCCGGATGTAGATTCTTGGGAATTTTCTCCAAGTGATTTGACACTTGATAATATTCAAGGTGATATTATCAATCAGAATTTTATAGGACTAAAAATGGGTGATGTAGATTTTTCTGCAAATCCTAATCAGTAGAATTAATTGATAAGGAAAATAAAAAAGCTTGATTAGTATTCACTAATCAAGCTTTTTAAGTCTAATATTTATAAATTCTTATTGGCTAATTTTAATAATTCGAGTTGGTTGATAAGCCTTTTCATTATCCAAAACTTGTAAGAAATAAATTCCAGCTCCCAGTTCTGTTCCGACATTCAATGTCCCACTTTTTCCATTCAAAGTATATTGATCAATAACTTGACCTTGAACATCCAACAATCTCATGGATCCATTTTCTAGCGTACTAAAGTCATATCTCAAATTTAATTGTCGCTCAAAAGGGTTGGGGTAGAAGGATAAAAATTCACCTGAATTGATATCGTTCGTACCAGTTAGACCGGTAAATATTTCTTGGGTAACCGTTTGTTCACCGCAACTATTCGTAATCGTTAAACTAACAAAATACAATTCACCATCAGCATAAGTATTTGTAGGATTTTCTAAAGTACTGGTATTACCATCCCCGAAATCCCAGAAGTAGGATGTAGCATTCGTTGCGTTTGCAGAAAAAGTTACAGCACCATTGTCAGGTGTAAATGTGAACATAGTTATTTGCGGAATATCAAGTGCTACCACTGCATTCATTTGGTTTACAATATATTCTGCTCCAGAGTTACCAGTAGCAACAAGTGTAACCGAATAAGTTCCGGCCGAAGTAATTTCTACAACCGGATTCTGTTCTGTTGATGTGAAGGTATTGGTACCATTGGTAACGGTCCAGTTCCAAGCTGAAGTAGAATCCGAATTATCTGTTAAGTTCACCAAAAGTGGAACACATCCAGAAGTGTTTTCTAGGGTAAAATCGGGATAAGTTTGACTTGGGGTATCAGTAATGCTAAAGCCATCAATTGCGGCTTCAGCGATGTGACCTTGACCTCGATCCACAGCAGTAAATACAACTTGAATTATTCCCGTGGCATCAATAAAATCCTTTAGAATAATACTTTCCGCAGTCCATTGCGTATTAATGTTGAAGGTTGCGACATCAAAAGTATTTCCGTTTTCCAAAATGCTTACTATGATGTCATCATTCGGCGTACCTTGCCCACCATCATTAAACCACCAATAAGAGAAATTTAAAATTGGTTCGTTTGATCCAGTCAAGTCAATATTAGGAGTAGTCAAAATAGTACTTCCTCCATCAATATCATCTGTACCGCCATCGCCACCACCGTTTCCAGTAACATATGCTTTGTCGCTTAAATCATCTTGTAAATCTACTTCAGGATTTGCTAGAGATCCATTAAAATCTGTTCCAACAGGTTCTCCGATTTCCCATTGTCCAGTTGAAGCATCACCTCCAACTTCCCATCCGAGGTCTAAAGCGAAATTATCCTCATATCCAGCCTCCAATTCATAAGAAACAACATCACCATCATTTATATTAAGTACTTCCGTATAGTACTTAAATCCCCATGCTCCCACAATCACAGTGTAATCTCCTGGGACGAATCCAGACAAGGCAAAGTTGCCCTCGGAATCGGATTCAATATTCACCGCATTGTCTCCAGAATCAGTAATTTGAATTTGAGCAAATGGAATAGGATTGCCGTTTGTATCAGCAACAACGGTCCCTGTAATAGCGGCTAATGGTTGAAGCTCAGTTACGATATCTAGTATTTCACCGTTTACCAAATCTAAACTTATCGTTTTTGATACATATCCAAATTTAGAAAAGGTAACATCATAGGTGCCACCATCAGCCAATCCAGTCTTATATTTTCCTTCAAAATTTGAAAATTCGAAATTGGTTTGAGTGGAAGAAATTACAACCTCAGCTCCATTGATAGGCGCAGCAGTTATTGCATCAACAACAGTACCTCTCAGTCGAGCGGCTCTTTTATAAGTAGGTGTCAATACATATAAACCAGATCCAATATCAGAAACCAGAATGGTTTGTGAAGGCAAATACGGATAAGCACCCCAAGCACCATTGAAACCTTGATTTTGAGGAATATAAGTATCAAAATTTCCGACCTCGATTAAATGATCAGGTTCTGAGGCATCAACAAGAATGCATCCATCAGAGTAATAAGAGATAATTAGATAGTCATTCCAAACATGTGTGTTGTGGGGAATAACACCTTCGCCTAAAGTTTCGAGTGGTCTGAATTGATCCAAATTAATGATATCAGTCGGATCAGATACATCATATGCGCCAACTGGTGCATTTGGACGTTCATCAGTTGTAAAAGCTATAGTTCCGTCATCACTCATCCAAACATTATGCGTAAATGCGGACTCAGTTTCTTGAGTACCAAGCAATACTAAATTACTTTTGTCGGTAACATCATAAATAGAAAATTCTCCAACAAAAATATCAGATGTGTACAACTTATTGTCCACTACAAATGCATCGTGTGCATACACTGGGGGAGTTTGTCCAACATAGGCCATTTGACCAGGTGTTGGTTTCAAATCATATATAAGCACTCCACCATTATTGATTCTGGTTCCATTTCCTTCTTGCGGAGCAGAGACGTATGCAAAACCAAATTCATCAATAAAGATATTATGGGCCTGTTCAATAATTTGATCTGTGGCCGTAGTCGGTTTTACATAATACCAGTCATCAGTTGTAATTGCTGCCGGTAATTTACTTAAGTCAATGATCAATATTCCTTGATCTCCATCTTCCGTGATACAATAGGCATAAGTACCCCAAGTTTTCATATCTCTCCATGTGGAGGCTGGACCATCAGCTTTGCCCAAATCGACCAAATTGTCTGGATCAGTTACATCAATAATTGATACGCCAGTGCGAAGTCCAACAATGGCATATTCTCGCCCATTCGAATCAGTGTATCCCCAAATATCATTGGCTTCTTCACCATAGTCGATACTGGATCGGAACTCCATATTTAATTGCCCTTGAATATTTGAAAAACCAAGAACTAGTAAGGATAACAACAACAATCTTATCATCTAAATTATTTCTTTATTTGCTTGAATAAATAACTTTACAAAGCTTGTAAAGTACGGCTTTTTTCCATTTTAGACTCGATTTTCAATAACGGCCAATGTCAATCGGCTGACACAGACCCTATTCCCATTTTCATCGGTAATATCGATTTGCCAGACATGTACTGTTCGCCCAACTCGAATCGGGCTTACTTTCGCAAAAACGAAGCCCGATTTTACTGATTTTAAGTGATTTGCATTGATTTCCAATCCAACAATCGAATTTTTTGTAACATCCTTCAGACACAACATTCCGGCAAAAGATCCAACCGTTTCAGCTAGTGCTGCGGATGCTCCACCATGTAATATTCCAAATGGTTGATGGGTACGATGATCTACCGGCATTTTGGCAACCAAATAATTATCATCTTTTTCTACAAAACTGATCCCTAAATGACCAGCTAAGGTATTCCCAATGCTATTATTTAATCCTTCTAGGGTGAACGCTTGATTCCAAATCATCGATATTATTTATTGTTTAGAAAACTAAAGCAGAAGTTATCGATAATGTTCAGATCGAACACTAACTTTGTGCTATAAATTAAGAAAATGAAGATTTACCACAATCCTAGATGTAAAAAAAGTAGAGAGACATTGGCGCTTATAGAATCTAAAGGAATTAATCCCGAAATCATACTCTATTTAGAGGATACTCCTGATGAAACTCATTTGAAAAAATTATTGAAATATCTTAAAATCAGTGCCGAGGATTTGGTGAGAAAAGGGGAGTCTATTTATAAGTCAGATTACAAAGGCAAAAAAATGACGGAAGCACAATGGATTAAAGCCATGGTCAAGCATCCAAAATTGATAGAACGTCCGATAGTAATTAAAGGAAGGAAAGGTGTTTTAGGAAGACCTCCGGAAAACGTGCTTGAATTACTATAATTCTTCTACTGGAAATATCCGGTCTAATTCGACCGCTTAAAAAGACAGAGCTCTTTTTGCTCAGGAACCATTCCATCAAAAGGAAAGTATCCAGACTTTGATATCAGCAAGTAGTTTTCTTCAAATAAATAATTATAATCTGAGTGACACCAAACCATTATTGGCAAAGTGTCAGCCTGCATTTCTACTTGTTCGATCAAGAATTGACTAATTTTTTCATCCAAACTCATTGGGAATTCCCAATATGTTTGCATCATCTTTGGCTGTCTGGCAACTAGCACTTTTGCATTTTGGTTATCATTTGATAAAGTGATGCGACTTATTTTCTCTTCTTGATGTGTTTTTCGTTTTTGATCTTTTATCCGTTCTATATTCCAAACCCATCCATCTTCAATTAATTCTAAATATTGAATCGCATAGGATGCGAAATTAGGTTTTAATAAGACCCATTGTCCTCTTTGTCTCGCCCAAGTTAATTGACGTTTGGCATATCTTCGGCTATTCTTCTTGATCATTGTTTTGGCCTTTTGCAAATCAGAATTACCCGCTAAGTATTCAAATACCTCTTGATAGCCAACGGTTTGCAAACTCTGCAATTTAGAAAAAGATTGTAATGTTTTAACCTCTTCTTCCAAACCTGCTTCAAACATCAGTTCAACGCGTTGTTCAATCCTTTCATAAAGTTTCTCTCGATTCCAGTGAGGCTGTAAATAGACAATGTCAAATGGACGATCTTTTTCTTTACCTTTTTGATAAAAACTCATAGGATTTCCGGTAGCACGAGTGACTTCCAGTGCCCGAATAAGTCTTCTGGGATTTTCTTTATCGATTTTTTCGAAGTATGCAGGATCTGCTGATTGCAACTCAGATTGTAAGTGAGACAACCCTTTTTCTTCATATTCTTCATTCAATGCCCGGCGAATGCCTGGGTCGATCTCTGGAAAGTCATCTAGCCCTTCAGTAACGGCCTTTAAAAACAAGCCGGAACCACCAGCCAAAATGACATAATCTTTAGTCTGAAATAGATTGTTAATCATTGACATCGCCTCCAGCTCAAATTGTCCTGCAGAATATTCATCATGAATAGAAATATGACCAATAAAGTGATGTGGTGCTTGCAACAATTCGTCTTTTGTAGGTTTGGCAGTTCCAATGCTCATTTCTTTATAAAATTGGCGACTATCGGCAGAAATTATTTCTGTCTTGAAATGATTGGCTAATTTGATGGCCAATGAAGTTTTTCCACTTGCAGTCGGTCCACCAATTACAATTAACATTTTTTGTCTTGCCATGCCGAAATTTAAGTAAAATAACAATACTGCGTTATTATCTTTGAGGTTCGTTACCTACAAATGCTATATCAAATTGTAAAACCTTTGGCTAGATGGATTCTCGGATGGAACTTCCGAAGAATTTATATTGCTGGTAAAGAAAAGTTGCCAGCCGAAGGTCCAATCATTTTGGCTTCCAATCATCCCACAGCATTCATTGAACCTTGTGTCCTTGCCTCCTTTCAAAATAGACCTCTTTACTTTTTGGTACGTGGTGACTTTTTTAAAAAGAAGATTTTTAGTTATCTTTTGCAGAAGTTGCACATGATTCCAGTCTATCGGTTAAAGGACGGAGGGTATAGCCAAATTAAAAATAACTACACAAGTTTCGATACTTGTTCTAAGTCCCTTGCAGAAGGCAAGGCGTTGATGATCTTAGCTGAAGGAACTTCCATTCATGAAAAGAAGTTACGGCCCATTCGTAAAGGCACTGCTAGAATTGCCTTTGGAGCTTATGAAAATTACCAAATCGAGGAGTTGCCTATTTTTCCGGTTGGCGTAAACTATACAAATTCTGATGTTTATCGCTCTGATCTTATGTTAGATATTGGCGAACCAATTTTACTTAGCCAGTTCTTTGATGAATTTAATGAGGATAACCAAAAAGGAATAAAACTGCTAACCAATTCCATTCATGAAGAAATGTCTAAAAATGTAATCCATTTAGCAAGAGATGAAGATGAATTATTTGCAGAAAAAATTTGGAAATTATGGCGCAATGATCATTTAAACCCAAAGGAAGAATTGTATGAAAATACTAATGAACGATTGTTTAAAGAGAAAAAAATAAGTGATCAGATCAATCTAATGGATTTGCTTGAAAAAGAAAAAATCAATCAAGAATTGGAGAGCTATTTTAAATTACTAGACGAATCGGGTATTGATGATCTTGCAATTTCTAATTGCATCTATAAGAGAAAAAATATTGGTTATCTTTTTTTTGGTTTTCCAATTTTCATAGTTGGTTCAATATTGAATATTATTCCGTTACTCTTTGCTCATGCTATGGGATGGTTTTCTGCGATGTCTGTAGAATTTCGTCATGCTGTTCGTATTGCAAGCGCAATCGGCTTTTATGGTCTCTGGATATTATTACTGATTATTATTGTTGCCCAAATAAATGCATGGATTATTCCAATAATATGTATTTTGGTGCCACTACTTTGTTGGTTAAGTATTAGGTATATTGAATATTACAACGCTTTCAAAAAAATGAATAGTATTGTTGGAAAATCTAAGGAATTGATCAACTCTGCAAGAAAGGAAAGAAAAAAACTGATTGAGAGACTCTTAGAAACTAATTTGTGGGTGTAATTTATTTTATTCTTAAGCATGGTGTTCGTGTTGGATTGAAAGTTTTCTTTCGAAAAATATTCTTTTCGAATAAAGAAAATATCCCAACAACAGGACCGGTCATTTATGCGCTGAACCATCCCACGGCTTTTATAGATCCCATGGTACTGGCCAGCATTGCAAAACCATCTATGCATTTTATGCTGCGTGGTGATATGTTCAAATCTTCTTTTGCCAAGTGGTTCCTCAATCAAATTCATGCCATTCCTATTTTTAGATTTCGTGATGGATTTTCAAATTTGAAAAACAATGCGGGAACAATGGAGAATGTTTACAAGAAATTAAATGAAGGTGGAAATATCATCATTCTCGCTGAAGGGCAGACCTTGCATGAGAAGAAAATGAGACCCATTCAGAAAGGAGCAGCCAGAATGGCTTTTGGCGCATTTGAAAAATTTGGAAGAGAGGATATTGTAATTGTTCCAGTTGGCGTAAACTATACAGATTCAGACAAATTTAGATCTGATGTAATGTTGGACTTTGGTCCAGCAATTGAACTTAATCAATATATCGAATCGTATCGAGAAAATCCTAGGGCAGCGATTAAAGACGTCACCGAAGAAGTTTCTAAAAGAATGCGCGCAAGAATTATTCACATTGACGATTCCACCCGGGAACCTGCTGCGAATGTATTGCTCGAGCTCAAAAGGAATTTGTCTTCCCGTAAAATTTTGCCAATTGTAGATTCAAAGCGCGAACCTTTACAGGAAGAATGGGAACTAGGAGAAAAAATTAATGCTTTCTCAAGTTCTAAGTTTGAACTAGTTGCATCCCAAGCCAAGGAATATAAATCAATGCTTCGTGGTTTGAATTTAACAGACAAAGCTTTGGCCCGATTAAGTTCTTATAATTGGAAAAATTCATTAATTCTACTTGTTGGATTGATTCCATTTATTGTAGGCGTAATCATGAATATACTTCCAGTTTTACTGGCAAAGCAAGTAGCAGAGAAAAAAGTAAAAAAAATCGAATTCGGTTCTTCGGTAAGATTCGCAGTGGGCTTTTTTGGATGGATGATTTATTTCGGACTTTTGGTTTTACTATTGAATTATTTAGGATGGAGTTGGTGGATGATTCTAGCCATTCCTTTTTTAGGATATTTCTCTTTAGTCTGGTTGGATTTGTTTCATGTTTGGAATGGTGCTCGAATTTATCAAGATTTACCGAATTCAGTTAAAGAAGAATTTGTTGAGTTGAGAAATCGACTCTTGGAGATTGTAAAGGATTAATTTTAGTTCTATTTGTTACCTAATTCAATAGCTCTCTTTAACGCTGCCTCTGCACCTTCAAGGATATCATCGTGAACTTTATTTTTAATAAACGAAGCCAAGGCTGCTTCGGTAGTTCCACCTTTCGAAGCCACTCGATCAATCCAATCTTGAGCATCTAAACTAGATTTTGAATATAAATCGACGGCTCCTTTAAAAGTTTGAGCTACGAGTAATTCCGATTGGGATTTAGTGAACCCCATTTTTTTAGCACTTTCCATCATGGCTCCCATAAAATAAAACACATAGGCAGGTCCTGAACCTGAAATAGCTGTTGCTGCATCAATTGCATGTTCAGTCTCAACGTAAACCGTTTTGCCTGTGGTATTAATCAAATTTTGAACCATCACTAACTCAATCCTTGTTACAGCCTCAGAAGATGTAAATGCAGTCATTCCCATTCCTATCTGAGCTGGTAAGTTCGGCATTGCTCGAATAACTTTCTCGACGCCTAAGGATTTGCAAATCGTTTCTATTTTTACACCTGCCATAATCGATAGAAACACTTGTTGTTTATCAATGTGTGGACGAAGCGTTTCAAAAAGATCAGGAGTATCTTGTGGTTTGACAGCTAAGATGATAATGTCAGCTTTGTGAAGGCAATCCTCCGCTTTACCATATACTGTACCAATATCCTTTTTGGCAAGCATAGATGCTTTCTCTGGAGACTTTTCTAAGATCATCATGTCCTCCTTCACAGAAATATGCGAACGCAAAAAACTTTGCGCATAAGTCAAACCCATGTTTCCTCCACCAATCACTAGGATCTTCATATCAATTGCTTTAAAAAGGTTTTATCAAATTACAGCCCTAAGGTTACACCTTTAATGAATTTAATTACTTTCAGGACAAAGAAATTGAATATTTTTCCATCCAAACCATTTAACAGTCTAAAAATGAAAAATTCATTGATTTTATTCACGCTCTTATTCCTTTGTGCTTGTAGCCCGATATCTGAAGGGGATAAGGATGCAAAATCCAACTTAGAATCATCCGTTCGGCCTGATTATGTGATCGTTTTACATGGAGGGGCAGGAACTATTGTCAAAGAGAATTTGACTCCCGAGCTCGAAAAATCCATTACCAAAACGATGAATGATGCATTAGAAATTGGAAAATTTGTTTTGGATTCAAATGGAACGGCAATGGATGCTATTCAAAAAGTCATTATGCATTTGGAAAACAGTCCGCATTTCAATGCTGGAAAAGGTGCGGTATTTACACATGATGGAGAGCATGAATTGGATGCTTCAATCATGGATGGCAAAACAATGGATGCGGGCGCTGTTGGAGGAATAAAAGGATTTAAAAACCCAATTTTAGCAGCAAAGGCGGTAATGGATAATTCCCCGCATGTGATGTTGTCTGGAACCGGTGCAAATACTTTTTGCAAAGAACAAGGTTTAGAAATGGTAGATAAGGAATATTTCTACACTGAAAGAAGATGGAAGTCTTTGCAGAGTGTTTTGGAGAAAGAGAAAAACAAGATGGGAGCCATTCTTGAAAATCAAGACTACAAATATGGAACTGTTGGATGTGCTGTTTTGGACAAACACGGGAATTTGGCAGCCGGTACTTCAACAGGAGGAATGACCAACAAAAGATGGGGTAGAATTGGGGATGCTCCCATTATTGGTGCTGGTACTTATGCAAATAATAATACTTGTGCAATTAGTGCTACGGGACATGGAGAATATTTTATTCGTTATGCAGTCGCGCATGATATCTCGGCACGAATGGAACATGGTGGAGTCAGTTTTAACGAAGCTTCAAAAGCAGTAGTAAATAATGTGCTCGTTGATGCTGGTGGTAGTGGTGGAATAATTGGTGTAGACAAGGATGGTAATGTGGCGATGCCTTTCAATACAAAAGGAATGTATAGGGCGTACTTAAAATCAACTGGTGAAAGATATATTGGAATGTTTAAAGATTAGTCGAATCCAAAATCATAAAAAAGCAGTTTGGTAATTTGCCCAAACTGCTTTTTTAATATTGATTTATTGTAATCACTGCTTAATCAGCTTAATTGTTTTTACAATTTCTTGGTCAATAGAAAATTGAGCTAAGTAAATTCCAGTAGAATAATTTTCTCCCAATTGAATTTCATTTTGGAAGGCTGATACCTCAAATTTCTCAATCGGCCGGCCAAGAATTGAGAATATTTCTAACGAGCTATTTTTGAGATTTTGTCCATCCCATTTTACACTGAAAAAGTCATTGGTCGGATTCGGTTGTGCCTTGATATTTAATTCACCTTGGATATCTGATGTGCTAGATATTGGGTCTGCATCCCAAGCTGAAAAGTTATCAACTCCACCTTCCGTGATATCTCCATTTAAATTGGAAATCGAAAAAGAAATTTGCATATTCTCTGAGGGTGTAAGATATGCTGCAACATCTATTTCAGACACTTCCCAAAAAGGAGCGGCAAGTTCTCCCATACTGAAACTGGCCACAAAGGCAGTGGTGTCTCCATTGGAAATCTCAACGCGCATATTGTCATTTCCTCCATCTCCAGAATTCGGGTCTACAGAAAAGAACCAAGTCGAGAATTTAACCATTGGTTTACCCGTATTCGAAAGATCGAAAACAGGAGAAGTCAATTTAGTTCCACCACCTGAAACTCTGTCTTCAAAAATGTCTAATCCGTTATCAGTGACATAAGCTCCGGATCCTTCATCGTTATCATCTTCATCTGGAGTAATAAAAAGTCCTCCAGCTTGACTTACGAAAACACCATTAGGATCTGCCAATTCCCAATCTCCAGTAGCTGCATTTCCTGTCACTTCCCAACCTAAATCAACAGAAAATATATCTTCAATTCCCTTGCTCAATTCAACACTCGGAACTGTAGTTCCGTTGTTCACATTTAGTGATGACAATAATTTGGTTTTATATCCCCACTTTCCAGCTGCTAAATCGTATGACCCCTCATATATGCCATTGAAACTCGCAACTCCTTGGTCATTAGAAATTGCTTCAAAATTAAAATCATCATTAATCAATGAGATTGAAGCATTTGGTATTGGAGCACCTGTTTCCTCATCAGTTACATTAGCTGTAATGGAGAAAGAAGAGAGTGCATCTAAGCCAACGTTCAGCATTACGGTTGAATCATTCGCAATATCTACGGTAATCGTTTTTGAAATATAACCTGGTTTGCTAAAAGTAAAATCATAAGTTCCTCCAGTATGATACCCAGTTTTATACAATCCATCTATAGCAGTAAATTCTTTCGTGGTAGTTCCATCTATAGCAGCGGCCGCGTTTGGAAGTGGAGTATTATTAGCACTATCGAAGATTAATCCCTCTATTCTTGCTGCCCTAACATAGGTAGGCGTCATCACATAAAGTCCATTAGCTTGATCTGTTACGAGAACAGTTTGGGATGGTAAAAAAGGGTAGGCTCCCCAAGCACCATTAAAACCCGTTCCTCCACCGAGCCAGGTATCAAAGTTTCCGACCTCTACTAAATTGTCAGGTTCAGATCCATCTATTACGATACAGCCATCTGAATAATAGGATACAATTATCCAGTCATTCCAAACATGAACATTATGGGGAACAACTCCATCTTGTAAAGTTTCGAAGGGCCTGAATTGATCCAATTCAATTATGTCCGTTGGGTTAGAAACATCATATGAACCTATTGGAGCATTGCCAGTCTCATCAGTAGTAAAAAGGTAATTTCCATCATCACTGAGCCAAGCATTGTGCGTGGTAGAGGCTGCCGTTGCCTGTGTCCCTAAAGCAATTGTATTGCTCTTATCAGTAACGTCATAAATAGTAAAAACGCCAATTTCTATTTCAGATGAATAAGCTAAATTGTCCCGAACATAAACATCATGTGAATATTCATTTGTTCCTTTATCAATATACTCAGGAGCACCATCAGGTGTGTCGACATTTACATATAGCAAGCCTCCATTATTCAGATTACAACCTGTTAAATAGGCAATACCAAATTCATCAATAAATATATTATGGCATGGGCCGAGTGTTCCAAGCCCAGGAAGATTTGGTTCCCAATTATAAGCAGTGGCGGTGTCTGGCAACATCGAAAGATCGATGACCATTACGCCTTCACCTGTCTCGTTGGTAACATAAGCATTGGTACCCCAAGTTTTTAAATCACGCCACATCGAACCAACGCCCGGAAGATAGGCTACTTCGGATGGAGCATCTGGATCAGTAACATTAACAATAGAAACGCCATTGAACGCTCCGACTAGAGCGTATTCGTTGCCTTGGTCATCAGCATAACCCCAGATGTCATTCAACTGCTGAGTATATTCAACCTGACCTCTTAAGGTCATGTTAAGTTGAGAAAAAAGAGAAATACTGAAAAAGAAAAAACAGAGAAGGGTAATGATTGATTTCATATTAGGGGTTTTATTAAAGACTTTTTGAAACGTCAATGGTTGCAATTATCCATTAACTTTTTTATTTACGGTAATGGTTCCAACAATCGCTGCTAAAGGAGGAGCAATAAGAAATCCTATGCCAATAGACAATAGCAATAAGAAAACAGCTCCATTTCCTATGGCCATTCCTCTATTGTTTCGTATAAACCGAATGCTTTCTTTTCTGTTAAAATACCTTTCTAAAGTAAAATCCATATTCCCGGCACCAGCATAATATGCTTGTACAATAAAAATTAATATTGCGGCGGGAACTGAAAACAGTGGGAACAATCCAAAGATAAATAGTACTGCTACGATCAGACTTTCTTTAATTATATTTCTAATGGCCAGCGTTATTCCTCTCACAAAGCTTTTGAAAAAAGGAGGAGATTGTCTCTTCATACCGGTCAATTCATATTCAACTTTTTCGGAAAGTGGAGATAAAAAAGGACCAATAAAAGCGATGACTAAATTTTTGTATAAAATTATTGAGATGGCTAGAATCAAAATGGAGCCCATCCAACCTGCAATGGACTGAAGTCCACCATTTATCCAATTCCAAATATTAGCCAGCCATCCATCACCGTTGGAAGTCGGGATCAAATTGGAAAGTAGTTGTCCTAGATCGTCTCCGAGAAAAAAACTAATTGAGCCAATTCCCAGCGCAAGTAAGAGGCTAATCAATCCTGGGACCAGCAGGTAGGACCAAAGTCCATACTTAGGAATCATTTTCAGTGCTTGGAAATATGCTCCTATCGATTTTGTAAATCCAGAAATCATTTACAGGCTTTTTTACAATGTAACACTAGAATTGTCGTCCTTGGAATTTCTTTCTACAAGTGGAATCAAATTATCGACTAGTCAGTTAATCGTTTCAATAGCGTTCTTACTTCTCCAACGCCGATGAGATTATAGTTAGCCTCAGTTTGAGAGAGACCCACCTTGATGGCATAGTGTCCAGTAGGAATCACTTTAAAAGTATCTTCATCAGTATAGTCATCTCCAATAGCCAGAATGAAATCCCAGTCCTTTCGATTAATCCAGTTTAATGCCGCTTTTCCTTTGTTTACGCCTGCATTTTTTATTTCGACAACTTTATTTCCTTCTAAGACTTGCAGATCCAAATTGGCCGTCAAGTATTGCAGGACGTCTCTATATTCTCTTATTCTTTTTTCACCAAGCGCTTTGTCAATCATTCGATAATGCCAAACCAAAGAGTAGTCTTTGTCTTCAATAAATGACCCAGGAGTTCTTTCTACCATACTTTCTAAGATTGGTCTTACTTTTTCTTTCCAATCTTTTGACAATCCGCGATTCACTTTCCAGCCTTTTCCCCGATTGTACCAAACCCCATGTTCTGCTGCCATTTCAAATTGAAATTCTTTCATCCAAAGATCCAAAGTGTGGCGATCTCTTCCGCTAATAATTATCGTCTCTGTTCCTGATTCTGCTTTTAATTTTCGAAGAATTGATAGCAATTCATCATCAGGAGAAGCATCGTCTGGGTTTGAATGAAACTTAGTCAAGGTGCCATCATAATCTAATAGCAATAATCTTGATGAGGCATTTTTATATCGAGAAATTAATTCATCGTAGGATTTATTTTTTAACACTCTTGTTTTTCTTTCCTCCTTGGAAGCGATCAACTTTGTTTGTTCTGCGATAAAAGTTTTAGCCCAGTGTTTGACATCGTATTTTTTCAATCGCGCTTGCATTTTCTCAAGCCGATCTTTTTGTTCTTCCAGAGGCATAACAATCGCTCTTTCGATCGCAGCAACCATTTCATTACTGTCCTGCGGATTAATTAAGATGGCATCTGTCAATTCATTTGCGGCGCCTGCCATTTCGCTGAGAATCAATACTCCTTTTTTACTCTCTTCCTTACTGGCGACAAATTCTTTGGCGACCAAATTCATTCCATCTCTTAGTGGAGTGATCATTGCGATATCCGCAGATTTGTATAAAGCACATAGATCGGCAAAGTCAAATGGTCTATAATAATATTGAATAGGGGACCAACGAAATGATCGGAACTCTCCATCAATTTGTCCGACTAAAGTATCAACTTCGCTTTTAAGTTCTTGATATTGATCAACATTGGATCTAGATGGAACTACAATCAGCATCAGGGTTACTCTATCGTGAAATTCAGGGTTCTCGTATAGAAATTCTCGATAAGCACGTAAGCGTTGAGGAATCCCTTTAGTGTAATCTAATCGATCGATACTGATAATTAGCTTTCTATTTTTTGATAGAAAGTTTGAAATCTTGGTAGCTATGTTGACTCCATCCAAATGTCTTTCGGGAAAAGCATATTTATCATATTCAATTCCCATTGGAAAAACATCCACATTGATGATTCGGTTATCAACAGCCAGCTTCCCAAAGTTCTGTTCAATACCAAGTATTCGATAAGCAGCTGATAGAAAATGACGCATGTAGCCATAGGTATGGAAGCCGATTTGATCAGCGCCCATTAATCCCAAAAGAATTTCTTCCCGCCAAGGAAGTATCCTAAATATTTCAAAACTAGGGAAGGGGATATGGAGAAAAAAACCAATAGACTGATTGGGAAATGCCTTTCGAACCATACCCGGTAACAACATCAGTTGGTAGTCGTGAATCCAAACCAAATCGTTGGGCTTCAAATGCCTTTGTAAAACCGCCAAGAATTTTTCATTCACTTTTTTATATGCTTCCCAAAAATCTTCATTGTATTTGGTAAACTGAGTGAAGTAATGAAAATGAGGCCAAATTGTTTTATTGCTAAAACCCTCGTAATAGGCATCAATTTCATTTTTTGTTAGAAAAACAGGAATTAGGCCATCCTTTTTTAAATTCTTTTCTACTCGTTGAGACTCTTCCTTAGAATTTGGAATAGTGCCTGGCCATCCAATCCAGATTCTTTCATAGTGATCTTTCAAAGAATTTAATCCAGTGGCTAATCCTCCAGCTGATGGGTGGAAAAAAAGTGCTCCGTCCTTCTTGTCTATAGTAACAGGAAGTCTATTGGATAGAATAACCAGTCTGCCCATTGGAGTGGGTTTAATAAAAAGTTAATAGTTACTATTAACCAAGTCCTTATGAAATACTAAGCAAGAATTAAGCAGTCTCTGCTGGTTTCTTCTTACGCTTAGTTTTAAATAATTCTACAATCTGCTTTTCTTTCATAAACTTTAAGTCAACGAAAGTCGTTTTGACGAATTTCTTAATGTCTTGATAGTCTCTTCCTCTTTTGTCAGTAAAACGTTTTTGTAATCGTTTCACATAAGTAAGACAAGCAGATTTAATTTCTTGGTTAAACTCTTGGTTAGAGAAGGCCTCGATGTAGACCGGGAAAATTTTTCCTAATTCGAACCATTCAGCATATTCTTCTTCTGAAAGGTTGCTTATAATACCTGAAATGTAATTTGAAATTGTATTTCTTACAATCCTATTATTCTCAGACAATCCTTCAAATTGAGGATAGTATTTCTTGACTGATTCTACGGCATCTTCATGGATAAATCCTTTCGTATGAACAGAATCCATTAAAGTGTAGTATTTGCTCAAGTCATCATCTTTAGTCAGATCCATAACTTGAGAAACATTTGAATCTGAAGCCGCCGTGATCAATCCTCTTTTCTGCAGTCGTGCAATTGAAGCTACCCATTGATCAGAGAATGCATCTATATTTCGACACGCTTCTAATGTAGCTTTGGTTTTCTTTAATTCATCTGAAGATTTTTCAAAGAAGCTGCAGAAAATATTCAAAATATGCGTGTGCTCAAAAGTTCCAAAGTATTCTTTGTTTCCAATGAATGCACTAAGTTCATTGATAAATGAGCTGTTATCTAATTTGTTTGCAACTCTGTATAATAGAAATTCAGTTAAGCTATTTGCACGTATTTTTAGCTCCACCTTATTGCTCGGAAAATCTGCGGCATAGAAATTTTCATTCTTGAATTGCTTCTTATACAAATGTAAGCCTGCAGCGCGTCCTGGTTGATTTCTAAAGCGAGGCAATTTTTGACTAACTAGAAATTGCTTAATTTTTTTATTCGAAAACTCATTGACGAAATTCGTAATCCAAATATCACTACTTAATCCAAATCCAATCTGAATGGTTTGACCTATTCGTTTTTTAATTAGATCAAAGTTTGAAGAATCACAGATTGCCCTTAAAATTTTTCTAAAGTGATTTTGCGGATGAACATACTTGAATTCTGGTCCTACCTCTCCACGTAACACAGAAAATCCCAAAATCTTTGAAAGATACATGCCTTCTAATTCTGGAACTAAAAGCGCTTCTTCAAAAGGAATAATTTGAAGGGGATTATTATTAGCGATATCGGCATAGATTTCTGCAATCTGAGGTTCAAAGTTTTTTCTAAGATTTAGAAAATATTCTTCTTCTTCTTCCT
The DNA here is from genome assembly GCA_937928045.1 of uncultured Saprospiraceae bacterium. Classification (GTDB taxonomy): domain Bacteria; phylum Bacteroidota; class Bacteroidia; order Chitinophagales; family Saprospiraceae; genus JABDJM01. The sequence continues at coordinate 27,561 of CALFWO010000004.1, forward strand.
CGAGATATTTCGCTAGATCATCTGATGCTTGGAGGTCTTGCTGAATTTTTTGCAATTGTATGTTGTATCGCTCTTCTAAAATCGCCATGGTGGGATAGGTTTGATATTTTAAAGCCGAACCTAGTAGCGCATTTAAGCCCTACTAGGTTCGAATAATTAGTTTCTGTTTTATTTTCCACAAATATAACGATACTTATGGAAAATGAAAAGGGCTAACCATTTGGTCAGCCCTTTTTCTTTATTCTAATCGTGGAAAAGTCAGAGTTACTTTGCTTTTCCGCCGTCTAATTCATCTTGCCACTTCTTCAATTCATCCCATTTACCTTCAGCAGCCATTTTTGCTTGGTCTGGCCAAGTTGTAGGATCCATTGCTTGGTATACACCACCAGCCTCGGTTAAGAATTCTTTGATTTTGGCAGCCTCGGTAGTTGAAAGGGCCGCAAATGTTGAAATGCCTTTTCCTACTAGCATTTCCTTCACTTTAGGTCCAATTCCTTCCACTTTTGTCAAATCATCAGCTTCAGCGGCCGGAGCAGCTGGTGCTTCAGGAGCCGCAGCTTCAGCTGCTGGAGCTTCAGGCGCTTTTTCTTCAACTGCCGGTGTTTCTTCAACAGTTGGAGTTTCTCCAGATGCTGATTCAACAGTAGTTTGCTCAACAGAATCAGCGAATGACTTATTATCTTCTTCAGCTGGCTTGTGCTCATCTACAACAACCTCTTTGACTTTTACGGCTTTCTTTTCACCTGCACGTGCTGCATGCATTGCCTTGATTTCAGCTAAAGTTTCTTGCTTTCTTGCTTCAATTTTGGCTTCTTTCTCAGTAATCCAAGCCTGATATTTTTCATCAGCTTGTTCTTCAGTTAAAGCTCCTTTAGAAACACCTCTCATCAGGTGCTTGCGGTACATTACTCCTTTGAATCTAAGCATCGCTCTAACTGTATCAGTAGGCTGCGCACCTTTCATCAACCAATCAAAAGCTCTATCTCTATCGATTTCGATAGTTGCAGGCTTTGTCATTGGGTTGTATGTCCCTAATTTTTCAATGAATTTACCATCACGAGGTGCTCTGGCATCAGCTACCACTACATGGTAGAAAGGTCGTTTCCGCCGACCATGGCGTTGTAATCTAATTTTTGCTGGCATTTTTGCTAAAATTTACTTGGTTTAACCATACCCATTCTTGCTCATAAAGAGCTCACGGGTTTCTAACGAGGCGCAAAGATAAGGGTTTTTAATTATAAATTGCCATAATGTTTTGGCCTTTTTATTGGCGGAAAATTTTGAGCTGAATTGAAAATAGGAAGGTGTTTTTTGATGGTTCTTTTGCTTGAAAATCAGTAAGTTATTCTGATCATTGGATTTCGTAAAAATCCGTAGCCGCAAAACCTATCCGCACATATGACTCATCCTTTGTTAATAACTTTTTAATAGTATTGGCAGCGCACATTTACCCCCATTCGTTTTGAAGTCACAATGTCACAATACTGACTTGTGTATGAAACTTAATGTGCGGGACTCCTAGAAATAGGTTGTCCCCATTTTTTTTACCCCACAAATCGATAGCCAACTCCTCTTACTGAAATAAAAAACTGAGGATTCGAAGGATCTACTTCAAAGTATTTTCTAAAATTCAAGATGAAATTATCAATCGTTCTAGTAGAAGGGTAGACGTCATAGCCCCAAACCGATTGTAAAATTTGCTGGCGAGATACTACCTCATTTTTTCTATCCACCAACAACTTTAAAAGCATCGCTTCTTTCTTTGTTAAAGTAAACGCTGAGCGCAATCCTTTGGCTTCAAAAGTTAAAAAGTTGACTTCATTTTCTCCAAAACTGTACTTTTCATGATTTGCAGCCTCTTCCTTATTGCTTCGTCTGAGCAAATTATGCACCCGAAGTAGCAATTCTTCTAGATTAAATGGCTTGGTCAAATAGTCATCTGCTCCTCTTTTTAATCCAGCTATTCTATCCGAGGCGGCATCTTTGGCTGTTAAAAATATGATTGGAACTTCCATATTCGTCAAGCGAACTTGTTCGCAAATTTGGAAACCATCCATATCAGGCAACATTACATCTAGAATCAATAGATCGAAATGTTGTTCATGAAAGAGTTTTACTGCATCTTTCCCATTGCCCGTCGCGATCACTTCAAATTCTTCTAACTCGAGGTTCAATTTGACTAATGAGCGAATATGTTCTTCGTCCTCTACTAATAAGATTCTCATGATTTATTATTTGAAATGGTTGCTTTTCTCTCTGTAAACCGTTTTCTGGGGAAAAAGATCTCAAATCTAGTGCCTTTAGGTGAATTTGACAATACATTGATTTTTCCGTCGTGCGCATTCACTACGCGTTGAACAATAAAAAGACCCAATCCAGTTCCTTTGGCTCGCCGAGTATCCTCGTTTCCTATCCGATAAAACTGGTCAAATATTCGCTTTCGTTCGGAAGGTGGTATGCCATAACCTTCGTCTTTGATGTAGAGAAAAAGTTGATTGTCATCAATCCCAGTTTCTAATTCAACATTTGCCGGATCTGGACTATATTTTATGGCATTCTCGATTAGGTTGATAACTATGGACCGAATTCCAAAATCATCTCCTTCGAATTCACCTTCGTTTAAATTAAATTCTAAGCTCAGATTAGCGGATGGATATTTTTCAGTTAATCTATCAATGGTCTCTGTAAAAAGTAGATTCAAATCCAAGGATTCCATGACCGGTTGATAAGCAGATTCAACTTTTGCGGCTAGAAGTAAGTTATTTACTAAGTCATTCAATCGATCTGATTCTTTTATACCAGATGTAGAAAGCATGTTAACTTTTTCTTTGTCTAAGTCCCTTCGGAAAATAGTTTCAAACGCCAATCGAATTGAGGCGATTGGAGATTTTAATTCATGGGTAATGGACAGTAAAAAATTTCTTCTCTGTTGTGCAGCAAACATCGCATTTCTATATCCTCTATTAATTAACCAAATGCCTAAAATTAAACTTATAATGAAGAAGGTTGCTTCGCCAAAAATCATCCACTCTTGTCGCTCATATTCTTTCGCAAGGCTTTTGTAAATATCGGATTTGTAAAACTCTTCACGCGTGTCAACATTACCTTCAGCCACCATTACAATTTGTAAATATTCAGACTTCGCATTGAATGCATCTCTGTTTTTTACAAACAACAAAACCGACCACCATGCAAACGCCACTAGCATATATGCTATCACGATATTCGAAAGCAGGCGCATGCGTTTATCTTGCATAATTAAGATTTAAAAGAGATATCCAAAGCTGCTTTCATGTGAATCAATGCTTCTTTCAAATCATCCATAGTATGAGCTGCAGATACAAATCCTACCTCATAACCGGAAGGTCCTAAATAAACACCTCGCTCTAACAATTCATGATGCAATGTTTTGAAATATTCCATTCCTTCCGCCTGGATTTCATCAGCTCGAGTGATTCGATCATTGGAAAAATTCAGCCAGAAAATTGAACCAATTCTTGGTACGGTAAGGGTATAGCCTTTTTTTATGGCATAGGCTTCTATCTCATTGGCCAGCCAATTGGTTTTATCAGCTAGTTCCTCATAGAAATTTGGTGCACTTAGAATATTTAGAGCTGAGAATCCTGCAGCCATTGCTACGGGATTTGCACTCAAAGTTCCAGCTTGGTATACTGGACCGTCTGGAGAAATATGGGCCATTATTTCATGACTAGCACCATAGGCTCCGACCGGCATTCCTCCTCCAATAATTTTTCCATAGGTAATAATATCTGGTTGGATATCATAGTAGCCAGCAGCACCCTCAAAGCCTACTCTAAATCCAGAAATCACTTCATCAAATATTAACAAGCAATCGTATTTGTATGACTTAATTCTTAGACATTCTAAGAATGATTTATCTTGAAGCAACAAGCCATTGTTGGCCGGAACTGGCTCAATAATTATAGCTGCAATATCATGCCCGTGTTCTGCCAAGCAATTTTCTAAAGCCGCTGGATCATTTAACGGCAATACCAATGTTTCTTTTGCAAATGCCGCTGGAATACCGGCTGAAGTACTTTCACCAAAGGTGGCCAATCCTGATCCCGCTTTTACCAGCAAGGAATCGACATGGCCATGATAACAACCTTCGAATTTTATGATCTTATTTTTTCCGGTGCAACCTCTAGCCAATCTGATTGCCGACATCACGGCTTCCGTTCCAGAACTTACAAATCGCATTTTATCGATGTACTTATTCTTGGATAAAATGAGCTCGGCCAATTGATTACCCAGTTTATTTGGAGTACCAAATGAAGTGCCTTTCGCAACAGTTTCGCAAATGAAATCTCTGACTACAGGGTTATTGTGTCCTAAGATCAATGGTCCCCAAGAGCAGCAGAAATCGATGTATTCATTTTGATCGACATCAGTAATACGACATCCGTTTCCTTTTTCAATAAACAAGGGAGGACCAGAAACTGATTTAAAAGCGCGAACTGGAGAATTTACACCTCCAGGAAAATATTTTTTTGCCTCTTCGAAAAGTTCGGCAGATTTACTTCGATCTAGACTCATATCGCAAAAATACGCCAAAGGTGGCGGAGAGGTTATACTCCGCGCGAATTGATCCTATTTTTTACAATGGATCGACAAACCTTCATCAAAATGAGTCGAATTCTTTAGAAAAGCCAACCAGCTCCAAGGCTGTATCTAAATATGGTAATGTCTTCCACAGCATTCCATCCAACAAATGATACTTTTTGAATTTTTAGTCCAGCTTCAAGAATGAATTTAGATTTTCGTCTAGTAGCACTTTTTAATCCGATTATTGGATGCATCAATAATCCACCTGAGCTATCTTCATTGAACCAAAGATTTCCAGGATTTAGTAAAAATGAACCCCCTAATTTTCCACCAACGAAAAAAGCAGTTGGTTTTTTATTCATATAATATCTTAATTCTGCGAACAAAGGAATGAATGGTCCATAACTAGTAAATACATCAAGTCCAGTACCAGCACCGACTTCAAAATTTTGATTGATTCTATAACCGGCAGAAAAGTTTATTGGACTAAAATCAAATTCAAATGGGCTCCAAAAATCATTTGAATTTTGTCCATAGTAGGTGTTAATCATAAAGGAAAAATACCTTCCTTTTGTAGGCGTAAATCTTCCATTTGGATAAAAATGATACTCCTTTTTTTTATCAATGATGCCTCCTACACTTTGCGCACTGAGTGAAATCGTATCGCCTGAGAGCAATGCAATCTGATAATCATTTTCGTTTTGATTAATGATCTTTCCAAGAAAGGCTCCTCCAGCTTTGAGTCTAATAATTTGGGCATTCTCAGTTTGCTGAGCAGTTGAGCTAAAAGAGGTCCCCAGCATTATGCTGAGGACAAATATACGGGCGATAATTAAGTTCCTTTTCATTTGATTTTAGTTGGCTACAGGGATGGTACTTAATAACTTAAGTCGTTTTGGGTTGTCATAATTATATTGCTGCAGACCGGTATTTCCTATGACCATTAAAACATTTGATTCTCCCGGAATGGCAATGGCATCAACAGCATGAAGTGACTTTAAATATTCAATGCGATTTCTATCTAATTTTTCAGGGTCCTCGATATTAAAAACTTTTAGGCCAAATTCCCCTTCGCATAAAAACAAATTATCTCCATCTATTGAAAGTCCATGGGGATTTTCCATTTCAAAACTCTCCAATAGGATTGGATTTGTTACGTTTGAAATGTCCAGCAAATCCAGTTGGTTAATTGTCGAACCGTTGCAAGTGGTTCCAGAGCGAAGCGTCACATAAGCGTAATTGTCTTTAACAAATACCGGATCACATGAAGTGAAATGGCCATAACCACCCAGTCTAAAGGGCATACTGGGGTTTTCTATGTTATAGATTTCCATTCCATTTTGAGATCCAATGAAAAGTTTATTTTCATACGGAAAAATGGTTTCAATTCCCCATCCGAGGCTTATGGTATTTCCAGCTTGAGGAACACCGTTATATCCTAAATCAAATAGATGTAAATCGGTATTATCGACAGTATACAAATGATTCCCGGCAATGGTAAATCTGGCAAGAGAGCCACCTACACCAACATCTGCAGAGCCATTTGAGTTGTTGGCCCATCCACTGCTTGCGTCCAAAGCTGTTTCAAATGCTCTTCCTCTTCTTCCTGCACCATTACATTCTACTTCCTCAGTAATGATCTCATGTTCATAAGCAACGATGATTTTACCATTTGAGGTCTCACCAAAATGAGGAAAAACATCCTCAGATCGATTAGTAAGTGACGGATTCAGGATATCATCTATACTGATCGTAAGAAGGTCAGTATAACTATCTGCATAAAGGATCTTGTTTTGAATGGCCATGTCTACATTCCCAGGAATTGAAATGAATCCCAAGCTTATCGGCTGAGTTGGGTTAGAATTATTAAAGAGATGGATGCCTCGATACAATTCATTGATTAATAACAGGTCATTGTAAAAGTAAATTTTGCCCTGCCTGCTTAGATTCTTTGGACCTTCAAAAACTACAGGAGTTCTATATTCCTCGGGTGCCAGTTCAATTGGATGTTGAACAGTATAAGTGATTGTCCTCGTACATTGGTCATCAATACAACCTGTTGAAAGCAATATTATGGCAACGAAAAGCAATAGGATGTTCGATTTTACTTCCATTTTTACAATTTTTTGTTGAATGATCTAATGGTATATTTTCAGTAACGGAATATTCTAATAGAAGGAAGCTTTGCCAACAAGAATTTAACAATAAGATCGAGTTAGATTCCAGTTCAGTAACCTAATATTGAATTTTTGATGCAATTATCCAAAGGCACATTATCCATGTTAATGACTTAAATTATATGTTGTGAAACCAATTTTTTGCCGATTAAAGATTGGCGAGATTAACTTTTTGGCCAATTATTTTGCAGGAAAGCGACAAAACTGTATATTTACTAGACAAGGAGCAGACATTTCTTTAATAAATTGTAATCCTTTTCACCTAAAGCAACCTCAGCTAAACCAAACCTATTTGTTAGTGACTAAGCGGTCAACAACAATTCCAAATTGCTGCTCTAGTGTAGTTAATCCGGCGATGTATTTACACGAAATAAATCGAGGATGAATTGAATATTCAAAGATTAACTAAGACTGTAAAAAATAATTTCTAGCGATAGCTAAGATCATTAAACTATTATTAATTATTAATCTATTTTAAAACAGAAACTAATGAGAAAAATTTACTTAAATGGGGGATCATTGTTGATCTTTCTTTTATTCTCTTTCACCATGTCCAGTCAAACTTTTAGTGGTGCAGGAGGTTTGGACTTGCCGGATAGCAACTGTGATGCTACTAATCAACAGACTGTTACGGTAAGTGGTATTGGTGTAATGACAACTACTTCTCTAACTAATGTCACCTTGGATATATTTCATCCTTTCACCGGAGATCTTGACATTTCACTTATTTCGCCGACGGGTACGGCAGTGGATTTATCCTCAGATAATGGATCCTCAGGCGATAACTATACCAATACTCAATTTGAGGACAATGGTGTGGATGGACCTATTACTGCCGGTACACCACCTTTTACTGGAATTTATATTCCTGAGCAACCTCTTTCTACTTTTTGTGGAGAAAATGCAGATGGTGATTGGATTTTGCAGGCTTGTGACGATGGGTCCGGTGACACAGGTACTTTGCTTTCTTGGTCAATAACTTTCGGGAGCAGCACAGCGTGCTCTTGTACTGCACCTACGGCGACTGCTGCAGCTGTTAGCAATTGCCCAACTCCAACTTATGATATTACTGTTGATTTAACGGATGTTGGATCTGCAACAACAGTTGATATCACGGAATCTACGGGTACTGATAGTGAATTAGGTGTAGTTGCTGGAATGTATACACTAACAGGAATTCCGGCTGGTTCGGGTGCCGTAGATGTAACAATAGCCGATGCTGCCGATCCAACTTGTTCGGTTCTTCTAACTGTTCAGGTGCCAAATTGTCCTCCGGCTAATGATCTTTGTGCTGATGCAACTAGCATTGCTATTGGAGGTGTATTAAATGGAACAAATATAAGTGCAGGAAATGTTGGAGACCCAGGTACTTGCGCTGCAGGTGGTGGAGCTCCTGGTTCAGCACAAGTATGGTTTGTTGTTACTAGTAATGCCGCAGAAACCATTACCGCTGAATTGTGTAGTGCAACTGATACAGATTTTGACACCAAAATGTATGCATATTCTGGAAGTTGTGGAGCACTTGTTTGTGAAGCTGGTAATGATGATTCTTGTGAAAATACTACTACCGCTACTAGAGCTTCAAGTATTTCTTGGGTTTCACCTTTGAACTTTGCACCAATTGATTACTATATTTTAGTAACAGGTTTTAACGCGGCAGAAGGTAATTTCCTTTTATCGGTGAGTGCGGCTCCTTTACCAATTGAATTAATGTCCTTTGAGGGAACATCAATGGAAAATGGAAACAAATTAACTTGGTCAACCTCTACAGAGCTCAACACTGAATTCCATGTTATTGAGCGTTCAGTAAATGGAGAAAATGGATGGGATGAAATCGGAAGAGTAGCAGCTGCCGGTGAGTCTTTTGAAACTATGCAATACACTTTCATGGACGAAAAGCCTTTGGCTAAAGGATACTACAGACTAGTTACTGTGGATTTAGACAAATCTGAACAATTATCAGATGTATTGTCTCTTGAAAGAGAAGAAGCAGGATTCACAATTGCCACTGCTTTCCCTAATCCAACATCAGAATATGTAAATGTTCAATACCATTCGCCTAAGAATGTATCGGTAGAAGTAACTGTTACAGATCTTTCTGGAAAAATAGTTCAGATCTACGAAGTAGATGCTAATAATGGAATGAACAACCTTGAGGTAAATATGACTGAATTAGCTTCAGGTACTTACTTCCTAAGTTTATCAAATTCTATTGACAAGGTTGTGGAGCGTTTGATCAAACATTAAATAGATTTCTCGATTAATAATTAAGACCCTGATTCACTTGTGAGTCGGGGTTTTGATTTTTATATCCGTACTGAGTTTGTAATACCATCAAATAATAATGTTTCCTCTATTCTTGGAGGTGTTTTTCAAATATTCTACCTAGCTTCTTTTGGTCGCTGATTGAAAACAATTACTTTTGTGGGCATTTAAAGTCACCCAGTATGGGGTATTACTCATTGAATCTATTAAAGCGCAAATAATATGAATCTTCACGAATATCAAGGAAAAGAACTATTGGCAAAGTTTGGAGTAGCTATTCCTTTGGGAATTGTTGCTAGTAACTTAGACGAAGCCGTTGCGGCCTATGAAAAAGTAACCGCTGAGAGTGGTGCTTCTGCAGCCATTGTCAAAGCGCAAATTCATGCTGGTGGACGTGGGAAAGGTGGAGGAGTGAAGTTTTCAAAGGATTTGGATGCTTTAAAAGAAAATGCTGGGAACATTTTAGGGATGATGTTAAAGACTCCACAGACACCTGGAGGTATGGAAGGAGCTGGCAAATTGGTTAGCAAAATTTTGATTCAAGAAGATGCTTATCGTCCTACTTTTGAAAGCTGCAAAGAATACTATGTTTCTATTTTAATGGATAGAGAGCGGAAGCAAAATGTTATCATTTACTCGACTCAAGGAGGAATGGATATCGAGGCTGTCGCAGAAGAAACACCACATTTGGTACATAAAGAATACATTGATCCTACCTTAGGTCTTCAAAGTTTTCAGTTGAGAAAAGTAGCTTTTAATCTGGGGCTATCAGGGAAGGCTTTCAAAGGAATGACGAAGTTTATTAGTTCACTGTACAAAGCATTTGTGCAATCGGATGCATCTTTATTTGAAATTAATCCATGTTTACACACTGGTGAAGATGACATCTACGCAGTAGATTGCAAAGTGTCCTTGGATGAAAACGCCCTTTTCAGACATCCGGATTTGGCAGAGTTGAGAGATACTAGTGAAGAAGACCCGACAGAAGTAGAGGCAAAGAGCTATGGTTTGAACTATGTAAACCTAGATGGTAATGTTGGATGCATGGTGAACGGAGCGGGTCTCGCTATGGCAACAATGGATATTATCAAATTAAGTGGGGGCGAACCTGCTAATTTTTTGGATGTTGGAGGTACTGCGGATGCCGAAAGAGTAGAAAAAGCATTTAGAATCATCTTGAAGGATCCAAAGGTCAAGGCAATTTTGATTAATATTTTTGGAGGAATAGTTCGTTGCGATAGAGTAGCACAAGGAGTAGTTGATGCCTATAAAAATTTAGGTGACGTAAAAGTCCCAATCATTGTTAGATTACAAGGAACAAATGCTGATATCGCAAAAAAGATTATTGATGAATCAGGACTAGAAGTGAAATCTGCGATCTTATTGCAGGAAGCTGCGGACAGAGTTTCAGAGGTGCTTCAAGCATAGTAGCAACTTAAATATCAGGTGCTATAAAAGGCCAATCCTTTCGAGGATTGGCCTTTTGTTTTGCGCTTATGAGTCCAAAATCTCTTGAGTATTAGTTGAATAATCTTAGAAAATTATTCCGGAGATTATGGATGATTACATTTAAGAAATAAATATGTAAATACTACTGAATTGAACTACAAAACGATACATATCGCAATGAAAAATATGTAAAAAAATGGCGCAATTGTAGCAAGACCATGTGTAAGGGAAAAATCTAAAAGAAATAAAAATTAAAAATTGAGATGAAAAATCTTTACACTCTTTGCCTAATATTTACGCTTACATCTAACTTATTTGCGCAACCAGCAAATGATGATTTAACGGATGCTCTAAGCATTAATATTAATGGACTTGAAGCAATTGGAAATAATAATGGTGCCACTGAAGATACTTATGGATCTTGGACACCTCCAGTTTCTGACATTTCTCTGGGCGGAGAAAATTTGCACAACTCTGTCTGGTACAAATTCACAGGCAACGGAAATCCAGTTTCAATTTCTACTTGTAGTCCTACTGCAACTTTTGATACAGATCTTGCGGTCATGGAACTTGATCAAACATATCTAACTTTTTTCGGAATTGCTGTTCCAGGCAATGGAGTCGGAGCATTCTCTGGTCCGAATACGCCAGCTTGTAATTATAATGGTGGCTCTGGAAACCTAGCGCTTATTGATAATTTTGAAACAACAGTTGGAGTAGAATACTACATTCGAGTTTCAAGTCATTTTTTAAATGATACAGGAGATTTTGGTGTTATAGTTGAAGACTTGGCTGTTGCACCAATAGTGCTTAAAGGATTTTGGGCAGATACTTGGGAAAAAGGTAACACGATTAATTGGGAAACTTCTTCAGAAGAAAACGTTTTATGGCATGTCATTGAAAGATCTGCAAATGGGTTTGGCGATTGGCAAGAAGTTGGAAAATTGGTTTCTGAATCCGCCGCAAGAAATGGAGCCTTCTATGAATTGGTCGATAACCAACCATTTAATACAACATACTACAGATTGAGAACCGTCGATTACGATACATCAGAACAATTATCAGAAGTAATCTCAGTAAAAAGAGATCGACCAGAATTTGAAATCACCAAGGTATATCCAAATCCCATTATGGAAGGTGAGGTCACAATTCAAATAGACAGTGATCGTAACGAAGACATCAATATTAGAATAGTTGATGTAAGCGGACAGACCATCCAAAAGTTTGAATACCCAATTCGAGATGGGCTTAACGAAATGAAAATTGATGTTACTGATTTTAGATCAGGAGTATACTTTGTACAATTTCAAAGTAGGCAAGGATACAGCACCAGAAAAATATTCAAACAAGAATAATAGAACTATAAGAATTTAGAATAATTTTGGAAGGCCTTTTATCGTTCGATGAAAGGCCTCTTTTTATTCTAAGAACCAGTTTCTTGTCTTAATACTTGGATCTGAGATTCCCAAAGTTGTTTTTGATCTTCCACTTCATCTTCATCACAGTAATCTATAATTTCGAGAATTGTTTCGTTTGTAACGGGCGAAGTAGAAAAATTAAATTCTAGATATTCATTTTCATCTGCATCTTCCCATTGAAAGCGAAGTCTTTCGTTTTCATTATCTTCAATCAATGTGGCTACTTCTTCAGTACCACTCCAAATGAATGTATATACCTTATCTTGTATGTCTGCTTCATCACAGAACCATCTGATAAGACAAGAAGGTGTTGTCAAAAATTGATAGAGAATCGTTGGCGAAGCTCTAAAAAGGAATTCGAGCGTTATTTTGACTCTTTTCATTGGAAAGAGTTTAGCATTTAGAGTAATAATTTCCCAAAATAGCTTGGGGTGCCCGCAATAAAATTTAATTTTCCGACTTATCCAAATTTCTTTCGAAATCAGCTAGTTATGTTGCTTTTTTTGGACCCATTAAAGTTACTCAGTCAAAACACTGACAGATTAAAAAAAATATTAATATGGTTCTGGTAAATTATTTTCACATATTTTTGCGTTATAGGGAAATATAATTGGGAATTTAAGCTTGTTAATCAATTAATTACAAATTTTATTTTTTCTCTGCACTATAATTTGGTGTAGGTATGACACTTTCAAGACTAGAATTACTTGATTGGTATGCTTAAAGCCTTTATTTTTGTGATGTAAAAAGAATTGAACGTTCGCCAAGCCTGAACAACTTGGAATCTATGCGAAAAGAAATTTTAATCGCACAAGACAAATTGCCCATCACATATTCATCTTCATCCTGAAGAACCGACTAAACCAAAATGATAATACCCATTTGGGTATTTGTGTAGCTTTATTTGTTAACCATAATTTGTAAATGAGACAGCTTAAAATCACGAAGTCTATAACCAATCGTGAAAGTCAATCCTTGGAGAAATATCTGCAAGAGATTGGTAAAGTAGACTTACTAACCCCCGAAGAAGAGGTGGATTTAGCCAAACGTATCAAGCAGGGAGATCAAATTGCCCTGGAAAAACTTACGAAGGCCAACCTAAGATTCGTGGTATCCGTAGCGAAGCAGTATCAAAATCAAGGTCTTTCCCTTTCTGACCTTATCAATGAAGGGAATCTTGGGCTGATTAAAGCAGCTCAACGTTTTGATGAAACACGAGGATTTAAATTTATCTCCTATGCGGTTTGGTGGATTAGACAATCTATTCTCCAAGCATTGGCTGAGCAATCTCGTATTGTTCGACTTCCTTTAAACAAGGTAGGATCCCTTAACAAGATTAATAAGGCATTCTCCGAATTGGAACAAGAATACGAAAGAGAGCCATCATCTGAAGAATTGGCAGAGCAATTAGAAATTCCTACTGAAGAAGTGGAAACAACCCTTGGGGTAGCAGCTCGCCATGTTAGTATGGATGCACCGTTTGTAGAAGGTGAAGACAATTCACTTTTAGATGTTTTAGAAAATAGTGCAACTCCGACTACGGATAGTGCACTTGAGTACAAAGAATCTTTGAGTAGAGAAATTGACAGGTCCTTGAGTACCTTAACTGACCGACAGTGCGATGTCATTAAATTGTACTTCGGAATTGGTGTCGAACACCCAATGTCTTTAGAAGATATCGGAGAAAAATTTGGACTAACTCGTGAAAGAGTAAGACAGATTAAAGACAAAGCCATCAATAAATTAAGGAACACTTCGCGATCCAAATTATTGAAAAATTACTTAGGAGCTTAATAGCTTTGAAGTTTAAAAATAAAAGCATCCGTCCTTGACGGGTGCTTTTTTATTTTATACTTGTTCTAACGCTTAATATTTCCGAATTTTGCAGTCCTAACCATACTAACTAATACCAAATTAATGGAAGATCCAACTTTAAAAATCCGGGTAGACTCTGATCGCTCTTTAGAAAAATGGAGAGAATCCGAGAAAACCGCATTAGACTTGTTGCAAATCGTTGGCGAGCTTCGATTTGACAAAAATGTCGAACTCGTCTTTTTCAGACATGATATTTATGATACTAGACCTTCAGAATTATTAAATATTCATCGAGGAGGTAAAAAATTCGCAGCTCAACCAATCTCCATCAATACTACATTAACAATCGCTCACAGTATTGCTAATTATGAAGGTCTAGCTCCAGCCAAAATTGACTTGGGTAAATTAGCTTTTGAATGGATTGATGAAGCTAAAAACTATAATGGAATAGAAGAATTTATTCATGATCGATTAAATTCAATTTTTGCTGAAGAAAGAAAAACCATTCAATCTAAAGATGTAGTTCTTTATGGCTTTGGAAGAATCGGACGTCTTGTTACCAGAAGAATAATTAGCCAAACCGGAAAAGGAGAGCAGTTAAGAATTAAAGCTATTGTGCTGAGACCAAAAATGAAAGACCTCTACGACGATGCGCGTAAAAGAGCTGATCTTTTGTTGAGGGATTCTGTCCATGGCGATTTCGGAGGGGTAATTGAAGTAGCTCCTGATGGAAGTGAACTCATATTAAATGGGAACAGAATCAAATTGATTTATGCCAAACAACCATCAGATATTGATTACACCATGTATGGAATAAAAGATGCCTTGTTGATTGACAATACCGGGGTCTGGAGAAATAAAGAAGAACTTAGTGTTCATTTAAGACCAGGAATTTCTAACGTATGTTTGACAGCACCTGCTCCAGATATTCCTAACATCGTGTATGGTGCTAATCAACATTCCTTAAATATTGAGGATACAAAAATCTTTTGTGCAGCTTCTTGTACTACGAATGCGATCGCTCCAGTTCTTCAGTTGATCAATGAAAAATGGGGAGTACAAAAAGGACATATTGAAACCATCCATGCTTATACAAATGATCAAAACTTGCTGGATAACTTTCATAAAAAACCGAGAAGGGGTAGAGCAGCTCCATTGAATATGGTAGTCACTTCAACAGGCGCTGCGAAAGCAGTAACCAAAGTTGTTCCAAGTCTTGAAGGTAAACTTACCGGAAATGCCATTAGGGTGCCAACTCCCAATGTTTCTTTAGCCATTATGAGCATCTGCTTGGATGGTTCCACAAGCCAAGCAGAATTAAACCAATACTTAAAGGATGCTGCATTAAGTGGAAACTTTGTAGAACAGATTCATTATTCGGAATCCACAGATTATGTTTCTTCTCAAGCAGTGGGAATGACTTCTACTTCTGTTATTGATGCGCCTTCTACGAAAGTGAGTCCTGATGGAAAAATGATTACGATTTATGCTTGGTATGATAACGAATATGGATATTCTTGTCAAGTAGTTCGGCTTGCAAAGTTTGCAGCAGGAGTAAGAAGACCTTTCTACTACTAGTCTTTTTGAGCCGATTCACTTTCTAATAAATTGATAGTATTGACATTATTAGTTTCGTCACATTCGATCAGTTGTTGATAAGGATCGACTTGTAATACAACATACGGAGTAAATTTGGTGAGTTTGTATAATGGTAATTTTATAATTCCAATGTACTGCTCACCAGATTTTAATTGTTGCTGATCATCAGACAATTTTAATATTTCACCACCTAAAGTAATGGCTCCTCTTGAGAGTTTATTACTGCTTGAAAGAAAAGCCCTAACCGCTAAGTTTTGTTCGTTTTTACTTTGCTTACTCAACTGGGCTCTGCCTTCACCATTATTTACAATTGTGTATCGAATGGTTGCGGTCTTTTTTGTTTGCTTTACAATTTCTAAATTTTGAATCATTAGATCAGAACATTTATTCTTTTCTAAATTTTCAAGCTCATCGTTAGTTGGTTCCTCCGAAATAGTTTCTTTTGAATTTTCTTCCACTTCGGTATTCACAAGTGCTAATTCTTCCAAGTCCTCCTGAACCACTTCCTGCTCAGAATGCTTTTCTTCCACTTCTATTTTGGTTTTAACTTTCGGATCTTCCTCAATGATTTCAATCTTGTCGATTATTTTCTGAGTCATCAATTCATTTTCTTCCGCTTTATCTGATTCAATCTGCTTAGCTTCCTTTTCTAATTTGGAATCTGTAATTTTCGAATACTCAGTCTCATTTTCCTGGGGTTGGATAGATTTTACCGGCTTTTTGATAAGATCGAAAGAAAGAGATAAGGTTTGTCCAATAGCTAAGTTCCACTTTTCATTCGCTACAGAATAGTATAAGTCTTCAAGTCCTTTCTGTCCAATCGTTTTTATAACTCCTTGATGTGTGTTTAGGAGCACACTTTGGTTGGAAAAAAAAATGTTATTCAATTCAACTTTTCCAGTGTTAATCAGCTTCGCTGTTACCTTACTCTTACCTTTTTTGCCTTGTTTGATTTCGACTGTTTCCAAGAATATACGTTGCCCATCATACGAAATAGCTGGATAGGATAGCTCCTGTTGTCCTAAGATCATAGAAACAAACAAAAAATGAAATATCACAACGGAAATACAACTTTTCCTCATATAGCACTAGTCAAACGACTGATTTTCAACGACATTGCATGTCTTATCCTGTATGTATGCAATTTTTATTCCACATCAGGTGAAATCAAGGTCAAGGGTCGGTCTATTGATTCTTCTAGAGAGATAAAGGTTTCAGTGCGCTGAATTCCCGGAATTTGCTGAAGTTTGTCATGCAATACCTGCCGAAGGTGAGTAGTATCTCTACATACTATTTTAGCGAAGATGCTATAGTTTCCAGTTGTATAATGTGCTGCCACAATCTCAGGTATGGATTTCATGGCCTCAGAAACTTCTTCATATAAGCTAGACTTGTCGAGGTATATTCCTAAAAAGGCAGTGATATCATAGCCCAATTTTTCATAATCAACTCTTATACTCGAGCCTTTTAACACCCCTAGTTTTTCTAGCTTTTTTACCCGAACATGCACGGTGCCTCCAGAAACATGGATTAACTTTGCGATATCGCCAAATGACCTTTTGGCATCTTGAAGATAAAGGGAAAGGATCTTAAGATCAATTTCGTCGACTGCCATATTGATGCTTTAGTCTCAAATTTAATTGAATTGACTTAAATATCATCCTAAACTGCTCAACGATTCTTCTAATTTTTCGTTTATAAATTAATGAACAATTGATTTATCTTTGATCAAAATAAAGACTAGAATTAGTTCTATGCCCGAACAGAATATGTTAAACGAGAGTGGAGGAGGAAAAAAGCAGTTAAATATTTGGCTTCCCTTGTTATTTTCTTTGGTATTAGTGATTGGAATGCTTCTGGGTTCTAGGCTTACGGAAACGATGGGTCCTAAGCCGAATAAAAATGCAAATAAAATATTGCCTGTCAAGGAACCAGGAACACTAGAGGAACTAGTAAGATTCATTGATGCCAGGTATGTCGATGATGTTAATATTCAAGAATTATCAGAAGATGCCATTCATCATATTTTAGATCAACTCGACCCTCATTCTACATACATTTCTGCGGAAAAAGTATCGGAAGTTCGAGAGCAGCTTGATGGAAGTTTTGTAGGTGTTGGTATTGAATTTATTGTAGTGGATGACACCATTACCGTGTTAAAACCTTCGGATAAAGGTCCTGCAGCCCAAGCTGGTGTTTTGGCTGGAGATCAAATCTTAACCATAAATGATAGTCTGATCGCAGGACAAGATTTGCAGAGTAGTGAATTCATGAAATTATTTCGTGGGGAAAGAGGAACCAAGGCGAATGTAGGAGTAAAAAGAAAAGGCGAATTGCATGAGTTTGAAATCACAAGAGATGAAGTCAAATTGCCTTCGCTAGACGTTGCCTATGAAATTGAGTCAGGAATAGGATTCATAAAACTTTCAAGATTTAGCTCTGAGACATCTGCAGAATTTATTCAAGCTTTGGAGCGATTGGTTGAGCAAGATGAAGTGAAAAAATTGATCATTGATCTGAGAGACAATCCAGGAGGTTATCTGACTGAGGCTGTAGAGATTTTAAGCCAATTATTTACGGAAAAGGATAGATTGTTAGTATTTACTGAAGGGGAAAAGTCTACTCGATTGGAATACAAAACGACTGGCCGACCATTCTATCAAATTGATGAAGTTGCAGTATTGGTAAATGAAAATTCAGCTTCAGCGAGTGAAATTATTGCTGGTGCAATACAAGACTGGGATAGAGGATACATTGTAGGAAGGAGGACTTTTGGAAAAGGTTTGGTACAGGAAGAATACAGCTTGAGAGATGGATCCGCTTTGAGACTGACTATAGCAAGATATTATACACCTTCAGGGAGATCCATTCAAAAGGATTACGATGCTGGAGAAGATCGTTACAATGCTGAATTTGATCAAAGATGGGCAAGTGGAGAATTATTTGTTTCAGATAGTATCAAGCAAGTCGACAGCTTAGCTTTTGAAACACCATCTGGAAGAATAGTTTATGCTGGTGGGGGAATTACTCCAGACTATTTTATTCCATTGGATTCGATCCTTCTGAATGATAATTATATAGCTCTTAGACCTTTTGTTCAGGAATATGCTTTCAGATATTTTAGAGAAAATGAATCCGTTTTAACTTTTGAATCTGCTGAGGATTTTGACAAAAATTTTATTGTTCCAGATGATGTCATAGATGATTTTATTGCCTTTGCCAAGGAGGGTGGTGTTAACAAAGTTGTCGAACTCATTGGATCTACAAAGCGATATTTTAAGAGTCATTTAAAATCGCAAATCGCATTTCTTAAATATGATTACGAAGCTCAGTTCACAGAGATTAATGCCAATGACGAATTTGTATTGAAAGCGCTTCAGTTGCTTCGGGATGGCATTCCAATTGCCAAACAGGAATCTTCAAATTAATTTCAAAATTTATCTAAGTCCGTAAATTTTCTTAGCTCCTTCAATCTGATCCTCTTCCGTTGTCGTATCTGGATATAGTCTATAACTTGGAGCTACTATCTCTTTAATTTTTTCAACTTTAATTCGAGTTATTGATGAAAATGGAAATTTTCCGTTTGTCATGATGAGCAATATCTTTTCCATCTCTGGAAACTCATTATGGGTCGGAAGAATAATCTCAGCCATTCCTTTTATCTGATATCCTTTCTGTACGAGAATGTCGATAAAACTAATACAAACTTTGGAGTTTTGTTTAATGTTTTTTACCGTTTGTGGAGAAGCGATATTCGCAACGATAATAAATTCCTCTTGGTATATATTGAATATTTGTTTTGGAGAAACATTTGGCATAGCATCTCTAGAAACAGTTGCTAGCCAACACAAAATACTGTTGTCAATTGAGGCTTTTACTTCTTTGGTTATTTTCATCTAGACAATTATTGATTCAAATGGAGCCAACTCAAATTCATCTTCAAGCTTCTTCATTTTCGTTTTCCGATTGGTCAAATTAAACCAAGCAGTTTTCTGAATGTTTTCATTCGTGAAAATAACTTCGTAGACATCAATATCTAATTGATGTACTGATTGGACTTCCGCCAATTGTAAGGACTTGATTGAAATGAAATCCTCCTTTTCTTTTTTATTCCATTGCTCAGGATTGTCCGAGGTAAAAACTAAACTTCCCAAGAGGGCATTGGCCCTGAGAATACTTTGTTTTTGATACTCACTGAGCTTATTTCCTTCTTTTCGCAATAAAATTACGTCCGGGTCATTTCCAAAGGCTAAACCGTCAAGGCTCCATCTCGAGAAAATAGAACGCATGGCAGCTCTGCAACTTACGCGCTCTCTTTTTCTTAAGAAATTCAATAGCTTGTGTTCCCATTCCAAGTGAATATCAGCACCAATTCTGCAATAGTCCACCATACCAAATGCACTGCCTAAGGGAACACCGCATCCAATAATTTTCTTATCTCCAACTTGCGTTCTGATAAAGGTCATAGCATCATTCATCACTTGTCCTGCAGTCCGATTTGGCGGAGGAGCAATACAGGCAGCAAATAAAAAATCAATTTTAACCAAATCGAAATTCCATTTCTGCATCAGACTATGAAATACACCAATCAAATATTCTTGAAACTTTACTTGATAAAAATCTAATGCATAAAACCAGCCACCCCACATGGGATTGTATCCAACCTTAATGGGTTTTCCCTTTTGATCTTTTAGAATCCAAGAAGGCTGATTTTTAAAAATTATTGAGTCTTTTGAACAGACAAATGGTGCAATCCAAATTCCGGGTTGAAATCCTGCATTTCGAATGGAACGCGAAATATGCCCCATACCGTTTGGAAATTTTTCCTGATCCACATCCAACCAGTCACCAACATTTTTTTGATAGCCGTCATCAATTTGGAAAAAATCTAGCGGAATTTTTTCTTCGACAAATGCATTTAAATTATCTAGAATAATCTTTTCACTAATGTCCGTATAGTGCTGATACCAACTGGTCCAGCCAGTTACTTTTGGCGGAGTCACCTTAGTATTCATTTCTGAGAAGTATCTTTCTAGAACAGAACGTTCTTGGCCTGAGGCAACCCAAATGTCAAGTATGGGAAAGGAGTGTTGCAATTCTAACCCTTTACAATCAATTTCTACAGTGATTTGATTGATTTCCGGAGTATAGTTAATAATTGTGAATCCTGTTTTTTCATTTAAAGAGCCGATGAAATTGATTTCATCTTTTGATGCAACATATCCATAAGACCAAGAGTGTAATTGTTGACCTTGTTTTGTGCGGAGTAGTTTATTACTACTGTCCCCGTAATATTTAAAAAAGGGTCGAGCAATTTTGCGAAGTTTTGGAATTGATTCCTTGAGTCCATAATTCCGAGAAGAAGTCCAAGATTGAAATCCATTGCAGAAAACTTTTGCATCGCTAGGATAAGTAAAACTAAAATGTGCTTTAATTGAGTTCATTTGCAGATTCACTTTGGGATGAATTTGCAATTGGTATCGAACACCTTTATTCCGTTCTTCTCGCGTAAAATCTAAGTAACAGTCATCGAGAAATGTTTTTTTCCCAAGTGGGACATCGAGGTGCTGATCGCCCCAAGAAATATTGCATGATTTTAAATGAATCATATGACAAAGTTTGGTACTAGGCGAAGTAAACTTTGTTGGTCACAATCAGCTTTTCCCCAAATCCTATTTTCTTAAGAAAACCAATTCTTCTTTCTCTGAAAGACAAACCATTACTGATGGAGATCCATTTTCTTTTTCTACTTGCCTAAAAGGAACAATGTAATCAACATTCGTCAATACTTTCGAAGAAATTTCTCCATAATTTTTGGGAAATGGTTTATCCGCAATGTTAGCTGAAGTGGCTACAAGAGGTCTGTCGAATTTGGACAATAACGCTTGACAAAATGCTTCATGCGGAATTCGGAAAGCAATACTACCCGAAGCGTGAACCGCTAGCTTAGGTAAGTTCTTGGCATTAGGGTACACTACCGTCATCGGGCGCTTGTTGTAATGCAAGATTTGATCAATTTTTGGATGAATTTCTTCAACATACCGTTCAATCATTTCGGTATCTTTTGCTAATAGAACAAAAGGTTTATCCTTGGGTCGTTCTTTTAATGAGAAAACACGTTCTAAGGCTGTTTCATTGGTCGCATCACAACCAATGCCCCATATTGTGTCGGTTGGAAAGAGAATGGTCCCATCATTCTCTAAAATTTCACAGCATTTGTTAACCCATGGATCAAATAGATCCTGATCAAAATCAGTTGGTCTTTTTTTCATTTTCCCTTAAAGTGCTTTAGAACTCGAAATTTTATTAACTAGCAGCTGAAAGACGAAAATTGTCTTGTTTCACATACTAATTCCGATTTCTTTTATATTATATACCTATCCGGTAGGAAAAACGGAAAGATCGAGACAAAAATTTCTTTTGAAGCCAAAAAGATTAATTTTTTTTCGACTTTATTGCATACCTTGATAGAAAGACTGTTACGTGCTGAAAAATCGATTGAATAGATTCATTTTATTGTCCCTCTTGCTAATACTCGGAGCAGTATCATCAGGTGCTCGTCATATTATTGGAGGAGATATATCCTACCGATGTAATGGACAAGAAAATTACACTTTTACCTTTACCATCTATAGAGACTGTTCCGATTTGGAAGGGGCAGAATTGGATGATCCTGCTGTATTTACTGTTTATCGGGGAACGGAGACAAACAATACATTTTTCAGAAGTATCAATCAACCGCTAGACGGTCCAGCTGTGCTAATTGATATTCCTGAAAATGATTGTCAAGACATTGATGCTAGTCTTTGTGTACAGAGAGGGATATACACTTTTGATTTAAATCTTCCTAATGTTGGAGAAAGCTACCATATCGTTTATCAAAGATGTTGTAGAAATAATTCTATTACAAACATTGAAGATCCTATGGGTACTGGAGCGACCTATACCATTGAATTGTTACCGGAAGCTCAAAATGTTTGCAATAACTCGCCTGTCTTCACAGAATACCCGCCTGCTCTAATTTGTGCGAATCAACCAATAAACTATGATCATTCGGCAGTTGACCAAGAAGGAGATCAATTGGTTTATAGTTTTTGTACTCCTTTAAATGGTGGAGGATTGGCAGGTGTTTCTCCAGCTTTACCAAATACGCCAAATGCTTGTAATGGGGTAAGACCTGATCCGGCATGTCCGCCGCCTTTCGAACCTGTTTTATTCAGGTTGCCAGATTTTTCAGAAACCCAACCAATGGGAGGAGATCCTATTATTGATATCGATCCGGTAACGGGGCTAATTACAGGAACTCCAATCTTTACCGGACAATATGTAGTAGGGGTATGTGTGGAAGAATATCGAAATGGTGTTTTGATGAGTAGGTCTTTAAGAGATTTTCAATTCAACGTAACCGACTGTCTTCCTTTTGTAAGAGCTATTTTAGAAAATGGACAACAAAGAGGAGATACAATTATTCTTGATTATTGTGGAGTAACGGATGTGGAAATTACCAACTTGTCTGTTCAAGAATCTTTAATTGAAAGCTTTGAGTGGAATATAGATTCTGATGGTGATGGTATTAAAGAACCTTTTACTAACTGGAGTCCTTTCATTTCTTTCCCAGGTGTAGGCACTTACTATGGGGAGTTAGAATTAAGGGGTGCTAACAATTGTAATGATCAAGCTTTTGTTGAAATAAATATATATCCAGGTCTTGTAGCTAATTTTGATTTCAGCTATGATACTTGTGTTGCCGGTCCGGTAACTTTTGGAAATTCAAGTTTGACAGGAGCATCCTTTATTGATTCTTATTTATGGGATTTCGGAGATGGAAATACAAGTGAAGAACAATTTCCAGTACACGAGTATATGATTCCAGGAAATTTACCAATAACCTTAACTATTACCGACAACAATGGTTGTATGGATACTTCTGTTCAAACTATAAATTATTTTCCGGTACCAGCTCAATTGTTGATAGAGCCATCTGAGGTCTTAGGATGTGTCCCCCAAGAAGTACTTATCGATAATTTATCCTTTCCTATTGACGAGACTTACACGATAAATTGGGACTTGGGAGATGGTTCAAATTCAACGGCTGTCAGTCCTTTGTATACCTATACAGAACCTGGGACGTATTCCCTGAGTGTTGATATTACTTCTCCGATTGGCTGTAGTACATCTGGCGCTTGGTCCAATATCATAGTTATGAGAGTAACTCCGGAAGCTGGCTTTTCATTTAATCCCACTGAGGTGAATGAATTGAACAGTGGAGTACAGTTCAATGATGAATCCTTTAATGCCACTTTTTATACCTGGCTATTTAGCGAAGAAGCTGAATCATTTGAAGCCAATCCTTTTTATGAATTTAGAGATACAGGCAGACAAGTAATTACTCAAATTGTAGAGCACCCAGATGGATGTTTAGATACGCTAACTAAAATCATTGATGTATCACCATTTTGTTCTTGGTTTTTTCCAAACGCATTTACACCAAATGGAGATGGCAAAAATGATCTTTTCAAAGGAGTAGGATTTGATAAAAACATCGAACAGTTTAACATTTGGATATATAACCGTTGGGGAGAATTGGTGTTTGAATCTGATAATAGAGAGGAAGGTTGGAACGGAAAAAAGAACAATGTTGGACAAGATTCGCCTCAAAGTGGATATGTCTATATAGCCGAAATAAGAGGGCCGCGTAATACTTTCAAAAAATTTGAAGGTATCATAACATTGCTGCGCTGACCACTTTTATGTATCTTGAAAAATGAAAACGAACCAACTTTTACTGACTTTAATACTATTCCTGTTTACAAGTAACTTAGGATGGGCAAGTCACATTGTTGGTGGTTATATGAAATATGAGTGCGTTTCTTCAGGAAAATACCATATAACTTTAACGGTTTATCGAAATTGCAACAGCCAAGCTCAAGATAATTTTGATTTTGTAGCACCAATTACGATCTACAGAGGAAATGTGGGGGAGGATTATGAATTGGTTCATGATATGCAGATTTCGCTGAATCAACCCGTTTTTACTATCCCAACCTTATTAAACAATCCTTGTATTGAACCTCCGGATGATTTTTGTGTAGAAGAAGGGACTTATGACTTTGAAATAGATTTGCCTATTTCTAATAAGCCTTATCACATTACCTATCAAAGGTGTTGTCGAAATTGGAATATTGCAAATATTGATGATCCTAGAAACATTGGCTCAACTTTTACAATAGAAATTACTCCTGCTGCTCAAACGGTATGTAACAGTTCTCCTGATTTCAATGATTATCCGCCTCCAATTATTTGTGTAAATCAACCTTGGTTTTTTGATCACTCTGCATCCGATCCAGATGGAGATCAATTGGTGTATGAGTTTTGTGCGCCACTAGAAGGGGCGGGGATTGTAGGTGCTTATGAGCCTGGAGATCCAACGGGATGTGATGGTTATCGACCTAATCCAAGTTGTGCGCCACCATATGAAGGGGTTCAATTTATTTTGCCAGAATACTCTCCAATAGAACCAATGGGTGGGGATCCAAAGATTGAAATGAATCCTTTCACCGGAGAAATTACAGGAACCCCTCAATTTGAAGGACAATATTCAATTGGAGTTTGTGTTTCAGAATATAGAAATGGCCAACTGATGAGTGTGTTAAGAAGAGATGTCCAGTTTACCGTTGTGAAATGTACTCAACTAGTCGATGCGATCTTGGACAACAATATTTTTGAATTAGAAAACAACACTTATTCTGTAAAGCAATGTGGAGCCGAGCCGTTGATTATTGACAACTTTAGTATCGGAGAAAACTTTGTCGATGACTTTTATTGGGAAATTTATGGCAACGGAAATACTTGGAACTTTAATACTTGGGATATTAATTTAGGAACTCTTGAGGCGGGACATTATGATGGCACGTTATTTTTGAACCCCGGAGCTACTGGCTGTAGTGATTCTACTTTTCTATCAATTGATATCTTTGAAAACCCTGAGGCCGGATTTCAATATGCTTATGACACCTGTAGTATCGATCCTATTAACTTTAGTAATGCTTCTATACCATTTGGAGGGGCAATTGCAAAATGGAATTGGGACTTCGGTGAGGCACAATCAACTGACCAAAATCCCAGTTACCAATTCCCAGATCCGGGAGATTTTCAAATTAAGTTGGCTGTAGAAGATATTAACGAATGTACAGACTCTATTGAGCAAATGATTAGTTGGTATCCCGCGCCGGAAGTTATAGTTATTGAGCCCAATACTTTTGATGGATGCGCTCCTTTGTTTATTGGCTTCGAAAATTTATCATGGCCGATTGATGAAACCTATGATTTACAATGGGACTTCGGACAAGCAGGACAATCCAATCAAATTAGTCCTTTTGTAAATTTTGAAGAAATTGATACTTACGATGTAAGTTTAAAAATAATTTCTCCGTTCAATTGTGAGATCAGCGAAAGCTGGGAACAATGGATCACTGTTCATCCAGATCCGACTTCTTCCTTTGAAGTTGTAATGAGTCCAGAGGATATAAGAAATCCAAATGCGACGGTTGCAACCACATCTCCTGATGGAAGATTTTGGGATTGGATTATTGAAGGTCAGGCAACACAATATGGCCCAAGTGCAAACATTGAGCTAAGAGACACTGGTTATTGGAACATTCTTCATGTTGTTGAAAATGAGTTTGGCTGTTTAGATTCTGTTTATCAATCTCTCTATGTCAAACCGTACAATAGTTTTTTCCTTCCAAATGCCTTCACTCCTAACGGAGATGGAAAGAACGAGTTGTTCATGGGAAAAGGTATTCTGATGGGATCGTCTAAATTTTCACTTACTGTTTGGAATCGCTATGGCCAACAAATCTTTCAAACCACTAGCCCTGAAATTGGTTGGAATGGAAAGATAAATAATGTTGGTAAAAGAGCGATTCAAGGTGCATATCCTTTTGAATTGCAATATACTAGATTTGATGGCCAACTGGTTACCGAACGCGGATTGGTCACTTTGTTAAGATAGTGACAAATTTTCCATTAATAAGTCGTTTAATTCGATTAAATTTATGGAGTGAATAAAATTGTAGGTCTAATACTATTTTTCTTTGTAAGTATCTCGCTTAGTGCGCGTCACATAGTTGGAGGAGATTTTTCTTATTCGTGTGTTGGCCCAGGTCAATACAACTTTACGCTTACAATGTTTCGGGATTGCGATCCCAATGCTAATGGAGCTAACTTTGATTCTTCAGGCCCCGGACTTCAGGCTTCAATTACCGTGTATCGAGGAAGTGAACAGTTGCCTTTTGATGATTTCAATCTAGATGCACCTTTGGTCACTGACCTTGAATTTGATGATGCCAATCCATGCGTGGAAGTTCCACCGAATATTTGTGTTGAACAAGGTATTTATAATTTTTCTAGAGATCTTCCAATTTCAAACGAATCCTACTTTGTAGTTTACCAAAGATGTTGTAGAAATGGAACAATTACAAATATTGTTGATCCAGGTTCTGCAGGAATGACTTATGTGCTTGAAATTACTCCTGAGGCTCAAACAGTTTGCAACAATAGCCCAAGGTTCAATACTTTTCCAGCAGAGTTAATTTGTACAAATTTTCCAATCAACTTTGACAATGGTGCGACGGATGCAGATGGCGATCAATTAGTATATGAATTCTGTAGTCCATTGTATGGAGGATCACAACAAAATGTGGCTCCAAACCCAGAACCTCCGCCACCATACAATCCTGTTTTATTCGAATTACCCGAATTTTCAGCTTTAAATCCAGTAGGAGGAAATCCACAAATTTCAATAGATCCGCTAACTGGAATTATTACAGGAACACCTACGGTAGACGGACAATTTGTTCTCGGAGTTTGTGTTTCTGAATATCGTAATGGAGTCCTGCTTTCGACAGTACAAAGAGATATTCAATTGAATATTACCAGCTGTGAGCCAGTGATTCAAGCTGGAATTCAAGGAGAAGTAACTGCCGGAGTGGCGACCATAGATATTAATCTCTGTGGTTCCAGGTCGGTGAGTATTATTAACCAAAGTACGGATGTAGCTTTCATTGATGAGTACCTCTGGGAGGTAGAAATACCAGGAGCTAATAATTTTATTTTTGATTCTAGAGATGTTAATTTCCTTTTACCTGATTTTGGAATTTACGAAGGCACAATGGTTTTGAATCCAAATTCTACTTGTTCTGACTCCGTTCAATTCTTGATCAAATCTTCACCTGAAGTAGAGGTTAATTACACTGCAAATTATGATACCTGTGTAGTTGGTCCAGTGCAATACGTAGATTTGAGTCCATTTCGTCCTGATTTTCCAATTGTCGATTGGACATGGGATTTGGATGATGGTTTTGCAAGTAGTGATCGCTATCCAGCAATTGAATACCAAATTGCTGGGGTTAAAGACATATCTCTGACCATAGTTGATACGGTAGGCTGTGAGGCAACTTTGGATACTTTTATAGAATGGTTACCCGCTCCAGAAATAATAATTATTGAACCCGGTGACTTTAAAATTTGTCCAGAAACAAATGTATTTTTTGAGGACGCCTCTTTTCCTGTGGATAATTCTTATACATTAAATTGGACTTTTGGAGATGGAAATATAGGTTCAGGACTGGTTACTTCAAATTTTTATCAAGATCCCGGAATTTATAATGTCAATTTAGAGATTATTAGTCCTATTGGATGTCAAGCGGAACAAAATTTCATAGGACTCATCGATGTAGATTCATTCCCAGTTTCTGATTTTTACTGGGAAGTTGGGCCAGATTTTGATATTAGGAATGCAGATATCAATCTTTTTGAAGATTCTAGACGTGCAATCGGGTGGGATTGGCTAGTACCCGTGGGAGATCCGCTGGAAGGACCCGAAGCTATATACACTTTCAGAGATACTGGGCTTCAAACGATTGGCTTAGTGGTAGAACATATTTATGGTTGTTATGACACTTTGTTCAAACAAATAGATGTACCCCCTTTTAATACATTTTTTGTACCTAATGCATTAACTCCTAACGGGGATGGAAAAAATGAGTTTTGGAAACCCAAAGGCTTGTTTTTGGATCAATTAGAGGAGTATGAGGTTTTCATTTATAATCGTTGGGGAGAATTGCTTTTTAATTCAACCGATCCAGAGTTGGGATGGAATGGAAGAGGAAGAGATAATAAGCTGGTGAATCAAGGTGGATATGTCTATACACTCCGTTATAAACCGCCTAGAAAGCCAATGGAAGAGCTAAAAGGGATCATTATGGTCGTTTATTAGTGCCTTTTCCCGGTATTTTATTTAAATCTATGCCCAATGGACTAGCATTTAATAAGAATTAATGCATATCTTTGCGCACCGAAATAGAAAATCAAGATATCTATTAAAAATTTTCCAAAATGGACGCTATTAAATACGTAGAGGAGCAAATGAAAATTGAAGGAGCAAAAAAGCTTCCTGAATTTCGCCCTGGAGACGCTGTTTCTGTAAACTATAAAATTATTGAAGGATCGAAGGAGAGAATCCAGTCTTTCAAAGGTGATGTAATACAAATCAGTGGATCAGGAGAATCAAGAACTTTCACTGTTCGTAAAATGTCGAACGGAGTTGGAGTTGAAAGAATTTTCCCAATGTTTTCTCCTTCTATAGCTAGTTTGGAAATCTTGAAGCGTGGTAAAGTAAGAAGAGCAAAGCTTTATTATCTGAGAGAATTGGTCGGTAAAAAGGCCAGAATCAAAGAGCGTAAAAGAGTTAAGTAATCCATATTGCTTCAATAAAAAAGCCTTGAACTTCATTGTTCAGGGCTTTTTTATTTTGAATTCTCATACCGATTAATCCTCTCAAGGAGCTTTAACTTCTTTTACGTTGATTAAAAATAATTCTCTTCTCACCCTAAAAGCCTTCTTATCA
The DNA here is from genome assembly GCA_937928045.1 of uncultured Saprospiraceae bacterium. Classification (GTDB taxonomy): domain Bacteria; phylum Bacteroidota; class Bacteroidia; order Chitinophagales; family Saprospiraceae; genus JABDJM01. Next base: position 56,759 of record CALFWO010000004.1, read on the forward strand.
GAATCTCTTATTTCAAGTTTCTGCCAGGAAGTTGTTGGATCTATTCTTATATAACCACTTTTGGGTCCTACTTCTATTGGCATATCAAAATCTTTGACAGCTGCGGACCACTTATAGTTCAAAAAGCTTTTTCCCTCAGTTTCAGATAGATAATATTCGAAAGTTGGTAGGCTGGCATGATAAAAGTATTGGTTGAAAAAACTGGTGAAATCTTTTCCCGTTTTATCATTTACATGGTTGAAAAAATCTGCTGATCTTACAATTGACTTTTTATGTTTTTGGTAAAATGACTTCAGCAAATCGAACCAAAGGACATCGTCATTGATCGAATTACGCAGTGTATGGAGAATCCATGATCCTTTGAAATAATGATCAGAAGAATTCCATGCCGTCCAATTCACATCTAATGGACCAATGATCGGTTGACGATTTTGAATGTAGAGTCGATTCCGGAAATGAACCATGTATTGTAGGTATTCCTGATACCCTGCAGTACATTCTACATATAGAGCTTCCATGTATGTGGTAAATGACTCGTGAATCCACATTTCAGCATGATCGGCTACAGAAATGGAATTTCCGAAATACTCATGTCCAGTTTCATGGACGATGATGTAATCCCAGTTCATATGTTTGGGGATCATTCCTCCTCGATAACCTCTTTGATACCCATTACCATATGCAATAGCAGATTGATGTTCCATACCTAAATAAGGAGTTTCTACCAAAGCAAATCCATCTTCCCAAAAAGGATATTTACCAAATATATCTTCATAGCATGCAAGCATCGGTTTCACTTGTTGAAAGTGTTCTTTTGCTTTATCAAAATTCTGCGGCAAAACATAGTAATCCAAAGCCAAACTATCCCCATTTTTATTCACATAGAAATCAGAGAAATGCTTGTAGACAGCGATGTTTAAGGTTACGTTATAGTTGTTGATAGGGTAGCGAACTTTCCAATGATGTTTTGCCAAACCATTGTCTAATACTTTTCTCGAGATAAGATTCCCGTTTGAATTTGCAAAAAGTGAAGCAGGTACAGAGATGGTTATATCCATGCTATCTGGCTCATCCCCGAGGTAGTCTTTATTTGGCCACCATAATGATGCTCCTGTTCCTTCGCAAGCTACACCAATCCATGGTGTTCCGCCTTCATTCTGTTCCCAAACAAAGCCACCGTCCCATGGAGCATTTTCAGCTGTTAATGGATTTCCGCGATATTTCACCACGATAGTATCTTCTTCATCTTTCTGTAGAGGTGGAGTGCTAACAAAAAAAGCATTTCCATTTCGCTCATAGGATAATTCATTCCCAGAAAGATCAAGCACCTTGACAATTTCCATATTTTCAAACAGATCCAATTGAATCTTAGAAAGGTCTTCCAGCGCTTTGAATCTAATTACATTTTTTCCAATAACCATTCTCTGTTCTGGATCTACCTGGATTGATAAGTCATAATGCAGAATATCATTATTCACTCGGAATGGACCATTTGTTCCTCTTAAACTATCCTGGGAAGAAAACTCAAATTGATGATAGAAATCTTTTTGAGACCAACATTCAGTAGTTACGAATAGTATACATAAGAGGAATAGAATTATTTTGTAAGAAAAAGTCAAACGTTTAATTTTTGTAAACTAAATATGGATTCTTAAAGGTAAGTCAAAAGGCTTATTCTGTTGATCTGAAAATGATCTATCTTCGTCTATAATTGGACTAAATGAAAAACATTTTGGAATGAAATTTATTTAGATATCAATAATTCAACTAAAATGCCCAACATCATTCGAATACTACCACTGATTATCTTAATCGGAATAGTAGACTTTAGTTTTTATTCGACTATATTATTGCCCATCTTAAATCCTAACGATTGGTGGCTTAAAACTATTTTTTGGGCAATTCCTTTTTTAGCCATAGGTGCATTATTCTTTTTTCCCAGAAGATCTCAAAGGGCTATTCATGAGCCTATTCGCCGAGATACTCATTCAAGTATTTTAATCATTTACTTAGCTAAAGTGTTGGGAATCATATTTTTTTCAGTATTTAGCTTAATCATTGGTGCAACTTTTGGGCTCTTAGATTTATTAAATTTAATGGCTTTGAATACTTCATCGATGTATGAATATTTGAGACTGATAGCCTTTGGAATATCATCAGTGATGATTATCAGTTTGTTCTGGGGTATGTACTTCAATCGTTATAGATACAAAATCCACAAAATAGAAGTGCCAATAAAAGCACTTCCGAGTGATTTGGAAGGATTTACTTTAGTTCAGCTTTCTGATATTCATTCTGGCTCCTTTACACGACCAGAGTATCTGGATAAAGGGATTGAAAAAATAAATTCCATTAACGCCGATATGGTAGTTTTTACCGGAGATTTGGTTAATAATGTAGCGGAGGAAATTGAGCCATATATTGATAGTTTTTCTAAGATTAAATCAAAAAATGGGGTTTATGCTATTCTTGGTAATCACGACTATGGAGATTATGTCCGCTGGGGAAATAGCATGGCTAAATCCCAGAATCTAAAGAATTTAATAGAAGTTCATGGACGTCTTGGTTGGCAACTTTTGCGAGATGAATCAAGACAGATTAAAGTCGGTAATTCGAAAATTTCTTTGCTTGGAGTAGAAAATGTCTCGGCCAAAGGAAGGTTTAAGAATTATGGAAGCTTAAGTCAAGCTTACAAATCATCATCAGCTGCCGATCTTAAAATATTGCTTTCTCACGATCCTTCTCATTGGCGCGATGAAGTGTTGAATTATCCGGATATTCAACTGTGCTTGTCAGGACATACGCATGGTATGCAGTTCGGTGTGGAGTTGAGTAAGTTGCTAAAATGGTCTCCAGTAAAGTATGTTTATAAGGAATGGGCGGGTCTTTATAAAGATGGGGAACAATATCTATACGTTAATAGAGGTTTCGGATTTCTAGGTTATCCTGGTAGAGTAGGTATACTACCAGAAATTACCGAAATACGTTTTGTTAGAGCTGTTGGATAATCGAAATGATTATTACTTTTGTTGTTATATGATGAAATTGATTTCCTTCTTACTGCTTTCGATCAGCTTTCTTTTTTGCTTTGTGTCCTGTAATGATGATACAAAGGAAGAAGAAAATGAAGCCAAAATTGATGTGCCTAGTTTGGTCTCTCATTACTGGAAGTGCGATAAGGCAGAAAGAAACGGAAAAATAGCGGCATCGATTGATGGCCTTTTCTTTGATTTTTCGACTAAAGACACCCTTAAGACCAATATGATGGGCGATTTGTACTCTAACCCATACTCAATCGAAGGAGACACGATCGTTCAAAAAGGAACATTTCCAATGAAATTTGCACTGGTCAGTGTTGATTCCAACCGCATGCAACTTAACATGGAAATGAATGCTACCAAATTTGCCTTTTATTTAATAAAAGAGGTAAAAGGAGAGTAACCGAACTTGGTCTGAAATCTGACTATTCCTTAAAATTAGGTTACGATTAACCACCTAAAGCCGTATCTTTCTAACGTTAAACTTTAGCTAATATGTTAACAAGGATCACAATATTTTGCCTAGCTATTTTATTTGCTTTGCAAACACGTGCAATGGACGCTAGTTTGTCTTATGCGACTTTTAATGCTCAAGGACAGCCTTTCGTAGAGCTGTACTTGCATGTTATAGGTCAATCCGTAGCTTTTGCTCAAGCAGACGTAGTCAATAACCAAGCTTCAATTGAAGTAATGGTGCTTTTCAAAAAAGGAGAAGAAATTGTAAAATTTGACAAGTATAATTTGCAATCGCCTTTAACAAAAACGTTGGTTAATTTTGTTGATCAAAAAAGATATGCCTTACCAAACGGGGAATATTCCATTGAAGTTGTCTTAACTGATTTGAATCAAACTGGGAATGTTAAGAAATGGAATCAAGCCATTTCACTTGACTATTCTACAGAAAAATTAGAACAATCGGATATTCAGTTACTCGGTAATTTCAAGGAATCTGAACCTATAGCCGGATTCACTAAAAATGGTTATTACCTGGAGACACTACCATTCAGTTTTTACAACAAGAAAACAGAAAGACTGAGTTTCTACAATGAGATTTATAATGCTGACAAAGCAATTGGTGATGATTTTCTAGTAAGATATTTCATAGACGAAGTGGGAAATAATGATTCCCGAACAACAGTTAAACTTGGTAATAAAAAAAGAAAAGCAGAATCAGTCAATGTCATTTTGTTACAGATGGATATTAAATCCTTGCCTTCCGGAAATTATTATCTAACAGTTGAAGTTCGAAACAGGAACGGTGAATTACTCTCCTCCAAAGAAGTATTTTTTCAGCGATCGAATCCTTATATGGAAGTGGTAGCATTAGAAAACGCGGAAATAGATAAGGAGTTTGTAAAGGACTTAACGGAGAAAGAATTGATATATGGATTAAAAGCAATCTCCATGAAGGTTGCTGATAAGAACACCGAAATACTAAATGTAATTCTGAAAGAGCGAAAGCCAAATGCCATGAGGACATTTCTGTTTGCTCATTTCGCTGGTATGAATCCCAATAATCCAAAGGCTGCATACGATCGCTACATTGAAGTCGCAAATGCGGTTGACAATACGTTTAAATCGGGATTGGGATATGGATTTGAGACCGACCGTGGGGTGATTTTTATGAAATATGGAAAACCTAATAATAGAGTTGTAGTAGATACTGAACCTGCTGCTCCGCCTTATGAGATTTGGGTATATGAAGAATTTCCCTGGACTTCGCAAAATCATGTTAAGTTTCTATTTTACAATCCTTCACTTGCTGGTGGTCACTTTCAATTGTTGCATTCTACTGCTCGAAATGAAATTAGTAATCGGCAATGGGAAGTTGAATTGTATAGTGATGCCCCACAAGATTTTGATGGAAATGGGACGTTCGAATCTACAACAGTAAGTGATAATTTCTTAAGACAAGCTCGAAGACTTTGGGAAGATATGTAGTGAGCAAACAGGGTCTATTACATAAATATTTTAGGCAGTCCTATCTATTAAATGATCTTCAATACCATTTGGTTTAACATCTTTAGTGGCCATTCCTGAAAGTATATTCTGACACTTTTCACATATCCCTAAATGTGTTATCAAATGGTCGTAACTTTCTTTATCTCTTTTTTTTAACCTGCCTTCAAAATAATCCTGAATCTTCAATTCATTTGGACATTGATAATGACCTTTTATTTCCATTAATCTGCGAAATACAAAAACCGCCAATCCGCATGAAATAATGATAAGAACAATGGACATGATTGAGATTTAAACTGAAAAGTGGTTTTACAAAAGTACAGATTTCTTGTTTATTGTCTTTAGAAATGCTAATTGAAAGAAATGACCGTAGTTTTAATCAATTCACATTCTAAAACCTTAAATTTAGCATACTTAAAATAGGAATCAGAATGAAAACACAACTTACATTGATTTGCTGTCTGTTTACCATGATAGCTTTCGGACAAAATGTTCCAGGAAACATTTCAAATGTTTTATTGAACAGAATGGAAACGATGCCTGGTGAATCTCAATCGGTAATTATAGTGATGCAAGAACAAGCAGATCTAGAAGAAATGGACAATCGATTCCGCAGAGATCGAACTCCTCAAAAAGAAAGAGTTCAGGAATTGTTACCGTTGCTTCAAAATTCGGCGGAACGATCTCAAAAGAATTTGATCGAGTTTTTGACAACTAAGGAAGGCTATGATAGCAAAGATATTCGTAGCCTTTGGATTTCTAGCTTGGTGGTTATCGAAGCCAAGGAACAATTGATTCATGAGTTGGCGGGAAGACAGGATGTAAACATGGTCATGTGGAATTCACCGACTTTTGTTGAAGAACATGATTGCGAGGAAATTGCTCCAGAAGATATGGTTGTAGAACCTAATAACGCGGAAAGAGGGCTCAAGCGAATTAATGCAGACAAACTTTGGGCGATGGGATATACTGGTTATGGAGCTATTGCTTTTGGTTCAGATACTGGAATCGAACCTTTTCATCCTTCCTATAACAATAGATGGCTGGGGCTTTACGGAGATAAAAATTTGTCATGGTATGAGTGGAATAGCAACAATACTATACCTTTTGAGTGTGGAGATCATGGCATGCATACCTTAGGAACTATGGTTGGTGTTGATCAATTGACACGAGATACGATCGGAGTAGCACCTCAAGCAAATTGGGTAGGAGCTCCTACTTTGTGTACAGGTGGAGGAACAGCAGATAATATCGGCGCTTTCGAATGGTCACTAAATCCAGATGGAGATGCTAATACAATAAGTGATATGCCTACCGTTATCAACAATAGCTGGTGGGATCCTTCACAGCAAGGAAATGATTGTTCCAGTGTTTACATTCAACCACTAATTGTAGCTGAAATGGCCGGTGTAGCGATTGTATTTTCGGCAGGTAATGGAGGTCCTGGTCCTTCAACCATTACTGCCCCTAAGAACATAAACGTTTCAGAGATTAATTCTTTTACGGTAGGAAATTTGAATGGAAATGCTAACTCACTTCTTATAAGTTCGGGCTCCAGTCGAGGGCCTTCAATTTGTGGTGGAGATAGTTCAATTCTAATTAAGCCTGAAGTCAGTGCTCCGGGGACGTCAGTACGTTCTTCTGAACTTGATCGTACATACGGAAACAAAACAGGGACATCAATGGCTGCTCCTCATGTAGCTGGTGCTATGCTTTTATTAAAAGAGGCTTTTCCTGATTTATTATCCGAAGATTTCAAATTAGCCTTGTATTTAACAGCAAGAGATCTTGGTCCTTTAGGAGAAGACAATGACTACGGCATGGGAATCATAGATTGTGAAGCTGCCTTTAATTATCTCGTAGACCTAGGTAATACACCTACAATACCAAATACAGATTTAGATCTTATAGGAGCAGACACCGATGCCCAATTGGAATACTGTACCACAGAAATGAACTTATCCTTTTTTGTCAAAAATGGAGGAAGTACAACCATCAATTCGTTTGACTATGAGTTGGATATAGAATCTTTGAACGGAAACATTGCCTTCCAATTTGGAGGCAGTTGGACAGGATCTATAGCCAAAAATGAAATTACCAGAATAGAGATTCCAGTAACAGATGATGACTTAAACAATGGAAATTACTTGGTTATTTTTCGCTCTTTGAATCCAAATGGAGAACAAGACCCTAGACCATTAAATAACGCGCTTGGAAAGTTAATAACATTTGATGCTTCTACACCTATAAGTTTGGAAGTTAATGGTGTTGACAATGGAACAGCCTGTGATTCATCAACCGTAAAGTTAATTGGAGAAGTTCCTGGATTCGATGACTATTATTTTAAATGGTATAGCGATTACCAAACAACTGATTTGCTGGCTGAAGGGACTAGTTATGAATTTGAAATGGGATCTGAACCTGTTGAGTTGTTTTTAGAATCTTATACGCTGGAAGTTGGTGGAGAAAAGGTTCCGCCAACCGGAGAATATACTTCAGACAATGCCCTTGAATTTCAAGTTACAGATGCCGTTGAAATAAACACAGTAGATGTATATGCTGAAGAGCCCGGAAATCGTTTTTTACAAGTAAAAAGAGCGAATGGAGATCCAGTAGTCACCATTCCAATTTTTGTAGAGAATGTTGGCATTAATACTCTTGACCTAGACATTCAGCTTGAGGAAGGAATTTATACTATGAGTTTTTTCATCAATAAGCCATTATTAGAAATGCAAGGAACTCTGGATTATCCATATTCAGTTGGATCAGATATTAAGATAACGGGGGCTTCAAAAGCAAACTCTTATCCGTATTTTTTCAATTGGACAATAGAACAGCCGTATGGCTGCGAAAAACAGTCCATTACGATTGAACCCAATGGAGCATTGGATATGGAACTGGGCTTTGATTTTCCAACGGATCTTGTTTATACCGATGATCAAGTGGCTATTTCAAATACTTCTACTGGAGGCGTTCAATATGATTGGTTGGTGAATGGTGTTTTAGAAGTTGAAAACATGGAAAACCCTGTATTATCTTTTAGCGAGTGGGGACAATATGATATCACAATGATAGCTACCAACGCCAATGGATGTCAAAGTAGTTTTTCTCAAGTATTAAATGTCAATTTCTTAACGAATACCAAGTTACCAGGAGATGGGTACAATTTTGAGATGTTCCCGAATCCTGCTCAAGATATTGTTCAAGTTAATTTGACCATTCCAAATAATATAGAGGCAAATTTGGGCTTATTAGATAATCTCGGAAGAACGATGCCGATAGACTTACAATCAGTGAAAGGATCAAATTCTTTTAGCTTGGATGTCAGCGATTTATCTGCTGGAATCTACTTCTTTGAAGTACGAATTGTAGGGCAACCGAGCTGGGTACATAAACTGATTGTGCAATAGATTTTGAAATATTTAGGCATCTTCTGACATATATTGCCGTATCTATGCGTTAGTAAGTCGTCTAGAGAGAAAAATATGATTTTACGGTTCCAGGTTGTTTTTTTTCTACTAACTGTTGTTGGTTCAGCAATTGGGCAAACCACGCAGGAAGAAATCGCTGCTCAATACGAGGCAGCTTACCAAAAGCGTATTTCGAAAGAATACCTAAATAGAGTCTATATTCCAATGGATTTGGCTGATGCTTTCAATCAACTCAACAACTTGATTGATGACAATAGTAAGAAGAAATTCAAAGCTGTTGGGGAAATGGAAGCCGCAAGAAAATTACACTTTAGCTTGGGGCGTTGGATCATTCACAACTGGGGATTTTACGATGGATCTAGGTTTTCTCACTATTTGAAAGGACTGGGACTTACTTATCCAGATGATATGGCCAGGTTCGTTATTATAACATATCATAGAAATCTCACGACAGGAAAGTTGGAAGTCAAACAACTTTTGGAAGCCATGCTCAAAGACCGAGAAGAAGAACATCAAGCGAAAATGAAGCAAGGTGAAGTATTATTCGAAGAAACGCGAATTTTACCAAAGCCAGATTCTCTGAAAAATAATTAACTATTAACAAAAAAGGACTTCGGAAACGAGGCCTTTTTTTGTTGGTGGCTCAAAATTTATACATTTGCAGACCTATTGATCATCTGGCAGAGATTCCAAACCGTCAATATGAAATCGAAATAAATTCTCCTATGGCAAAAAATTTAGTGATTGTTGAGTCCCCTGCGAAGGCCAAAACGATAGAGAAAATTCTTGGAAAAGATTTTTCAGTGAAGTCATCTTATGGGCATGTTCGCGATCTTAAAAAGGGAAATGGTGGGGTAGATGTAGATAATAATTTTACACCTGCATACGAAGTTACTGCCGATAAAGAAAAGGTAGTTAAAGAATTGAGGTCAGCGGTGGCTAAAGTCAGTGAAGTATGGCTAGCGACGGATGAAGACCGCGAAGGAGAGGCTATCTCATGGCACCTTTGCGAGGTACTAGGACTTGATGAGAAAAAAACCAAACGAATCGTTTTTAGAGAAATTACTAAGCCAGCAATTCAAAGTGCAATCAAATCGCCAAGACTTGTTGATATTAATTTGGTCAATGCGCAACAGGCAAGAAGAATTTTAGACCGTCTAGTTGGATTCGATTTGTCAGGTTTATTGTGGAGAAAAGTTAAAGGCAAACTATCTGCAGGGCGAGTGCAATCCGTTGCTGTAAAACTCATCGTTGAACGAGAAAGAGAAATTATTGGCTTTAAGCCAGAACCATTCTTTAGAGTGAATGCCATTTTTTTGGTAAAAAATGAAAAAGGAAAATTGGTTGAGCTTAAAGCGGAATTATCTAAAAGATTATCCACTCAAAAGGATGCGGAGACTTTCTTAGAAGCTTGTAAAGCTTCGATTTTCAATATTGGGAAAATAGAAAAGAAACCAATTCGAAGAAAACCAACAGCCCCATTTACAACTTCTACTTTGCAACAGGATGCGAGTAGAAAGCTTGGTTTTTCAGTAAAGCGAACAATGGTGAATGCTCAGAAATTGTATGAGCAAGGAATGATCACCTATATGAGAACAGATTCTGTCAATCTTTCTGAGACAGCAATTGCAAGCATTGCGAAAGAAATAGAAAACAAGTACGGCAAAAAGTACTTGCATACAAGAAGGTTCAAAACTAAGAAGTCCAACGCCCAAGAAGCTCACGAAGCTATTAGACCAACATATATCGAAAGGAATATGGTAGGCGCAGATAGAGATCAACAACGTCTCTATGAGCTAATTTGGAAAAGAACCATTGCTTCTCAAATGGCAGAAGCTGAATTGGAAAAAACAATTGTTAGAATCAATATTTCTGAATTGCCGGAAGATCAACTAAAAGCTGAAGGCGAAGTACTGATATTTGATGGTTTCCTAAAAGTTTATTTAGAGTCGAATGATGACGATGATGAGGAGAATCCAAAAGAAGCCAGCGGAATTTTACCTCCATTAAATGAAGGTCAGCAATTGAACCTTGGCGAAATGGTGGCCATGCAGAGATTTACAAGACCACCAGCACGTTATACAGAAGCAGGTTTGGTGAAAAAAATGGAGGAACTAGGAATCGGAAGACCATCTACCTATGCACCGACCATTAGTAAAATTATGGAGCCTGCACGTGGCTATGTCTATAAAGGGAATACTGATGGTGACGAAAGAAAATACCAAGTATTAACCTTGAGCGATAGTGCAATCAAGACGGAGACTAGAACTGAGATGACAGGAGCGATTAAGAATCGGTTGGTTCCTTCAGATATGGGAATGGTTGTGACTCAATTTCTGGATAAGAATTTTGATGAAGTCATGGACTATGGATTCACTGCTGGAATTGAAAAGAAATTTGATCAAGTAGCTGCTGGTGCAGAAGGTTGGACGGATCTATTGGGAGAATTCTATGGTCCATTCCATAAAACTGTTTCTGAGACGCTAGACAAAGCCGAAAGAGCCGATGGAGAGCGAATTCTTGGGAAAGATCCAGAGACCGGATTGACACTTCTTGTTCGTATGACGAGACTTGGACGTCCAGTTGTTCAAATTGGTTCTCAAACTGAATTGACAGAAGATCAAAAACCAAAATATGCTAACTTAAGGCCAGGTCAACGACTGGAAACCTTAACTGCAGAAGAAGCACTCAAGCTTTTTGATTTACCAAAAGATTTGGGGCTTTATGAAGAGAAAATGTTGACGGTAGCTGTAGGGCGATATGGGCCATATGTAAAACATGGAGAGCAATTTATTTCCATTCCCAAAGGAGAAGACCCGATGGATGTTACCATCGAACGAGCGATAGAATTAGTCGAGGAGAAAAAGATAGCGGATGCACCCGTTCATCATTATCAATCAGAGCCAGTAACGAAGGGAAAGGGTAGATTTGGACCATTTTTGAAGTACAAAGGAATGTATATTAATATTCCAAAACGTTATGATCCAGAAAATCTATCAGTTCATGAAATGGATGAATTGATTGAAAAGAAAATCGAAAAAGAAGCCAATCGATTCGTTACAATTTTTGAAGGTGAAAACATTGCAATTGAAAACGGCAGATGGGGACCTTTCATTCGATTCAAGAAAAAGAGTATCAAACTTCCTAAGATCAAGGATAAGCGAATGACTTCCGAAGAAGCTAAGCTTTTGACATTAGAAGAAGTAAAGAAAATTATAGTGGAAGAAATTCCAAATGCTTTCCCTGCCAAGAAAAAGAAGAAAGCAACTGCTAAGAAAAAGGCTGCTCCTAAAAAGAAGGCTGCGCCAAAGAAAAAGGCAGCCGCTAAGGCCACGGCCAAAAAGCCTGAGGAAAAAAAATAAGTTATTAAAAAAGCCCTTGAATTTATTCAAGGGCTTTTTTAATTCCAGTAGTCAATCAAATATCTCTTAGTTGATTAAATTTACTAATCCTCTTCTAATTTAGGTGTTGAGCCGCGGTTAAAAGTTGTCTCAATTTCAAAGTACTCAAGCGTATTCGTCTTAATTCCTAATTACTTGTAACCAAATCATTATTTGTATTCTTGCTGAATATTTATGCGAGCAAGTTCATTGATGTTTTTCCCTTCCAAATGTTTTAAGGATTGTGTATGAAAACAAGAATTAATCATTGCTTTGCCCAAATCTGTAGTTGTGGTGATTGACTTCATTAATTTTAATAAAGGGAACAATGGTTTTGTTATGATATAAATATAATTGTAAAGATTTGTCTTAGATTTGATTCCCTTTAAAGGTAAGATACCACCAGGTCTAAATGCATAAGCATCCTTAAAGCCCATATTCAAAATCATGTTTTCAGTTTTACCTTTTACACGCGCCCACATTGAATTTCCTTTTTCAGTGCTGTCTGTTCCTGATCCTGAAACATAGTTAAATACCATATTTGGATTTGCAGAAAACATTGATTGAGCAATCGCCTTGGATACATTAAATGTCAAGTCAAAATACTTTTCCTCAGAGACGCCTGATGAAGATATTCCCATGCAATGGAAGCAAGCATTATAGTCTTTGAATTGATCTTTTAAAGAATCTATTTCTTTGAAATTAGAAAGAAGAATTTCTGTAATTTTTGAACTCTTTACATCCGTTTTACTCCTGTTAATTAAAAGAATTTTATGAATTCTTGAGTCTTCAATAGATTCTAGCAAAACCCCTTTGCCTACCATGCCGGATGATCCAGTTATAATTACATTCATGAATAAAGTATTTAAGTCAGTTTCAAATATGAAGATTTACATTTATAGAAGAATTAATTGAACTAAGTTTTTTGCAAACGCTTTAATTCCTGCATATAAGGCTAAAACGAATTATAAATTCCTTGCTATCTGATCACTTACGCCAGCTGAACCCAATTGCTTTCTGATAGTATCAAAGCCCTGAACTTGCTTTGAACTGTCTTTAAGAATGTTCTCTAAAGCAGGCTTTATATGCTCAACGGTACAATCTTTTTGAAGGATTTCTGGAACTAAATTTTTATTTGCAATCAAATTAACCAGCGAGATGTACGGAATCTTGATCATGTTTTTGGCAATCAAGTAAGTACCTAAACTTGCTCGGTAGCATACGATGAGTGGAGTTCCAATGATCGCGGTTTCAAGCGTCGCAGTTCCTGAGGTTACTAAAGCTGCAGCTGAACAATGCAATAAGTCATAAGTGGAATCAAAAACGACCTTCATGCCTTGGTCTATGTAAGCTTTGTAGTCTGATTCGGATTTCCCAGGGGCACCGGCAACGACAAATTGATAGTCTGGAAAAACTTTGGCTACATCGATAAACACCTCGGACATTCTTAACAACTCTTGGCTTCTAGAACCAGGCAACAAAGCAATGATAGGCTTAGTTACCATCATGTTTTTTCCTAAAAATGCGTCTCTATCGGGAGCTTGTAAAATATCTGTATCCATCAAGGGATGTCCAAAGTACTTTGTAGCTACCCCCCGTTCTCCAAACCATTTTTCTTCGAATGGAAGAATCACAATTAATTCATCAACATATTTTTTGAGTTTTTCAACCCGTTTTTCTTTCCAGGCCCAAGCTTGAGGAGCGATGTAATAAGTAATTGGAAATCCTTGATGCTTGGCCCACTTAGCCATGCGCATATTAAATCCTGGATAGTCAACTAGGATTACTTTGTCAGGTTGGAAATCAAGTATATTTTTTTTGGCAGCTTTAAAGTTGTTGAGAATCTTTCCAAGATTCATTAATACCTCGGCAAATCCCATAAAGGCCAATTCTCGAATATGTTTTTCAATCTTAGCGCCAGATGCTGCCATCAGGTCACCTCCCCATGCTCGAATTTCTGCATCAGGTTTTTTTTTCAAAATGGCCTTTACCAAATTTGAAGCATGTAAATCTCCCGAGGCTTCTCCTGCTAAGATGTAATACTTCATGAACTTATATTGAATAATTCAATAAATTAACTTCCGATCAAATGTCTGCCGTAAATCATAAACCAAGCGATAACATATAATAGGGTTGGGAAGACAAAACCTCGCATCGTGTCGATAAATCTTTTCTTATTATAAATCGCCAAAGGAATTAAATTTAGGGCTATGGCTACTAAAGCAACGGTTCGCAATCTGAAATTGGATGACATGTTTTCTGGACTCATTAGTCCTACTCCTTCCAATTGTTCAAATAGTGTAAGTAATAAGGCGTATCCAACAAATGGAATAACCAATCCCAATCCTATACCTACAATAATGTTGTCTTTCTGGAACATTTATATATTGATATTTTCGAAATTCTTTAATGGCGCTATGGCATCATATTTTGTTAAATCATGCATGCTTGGGACGATAGATATAAAACCTTGATCTAATGCCCAGATGTCCGTATCCTTGCCATCATCTAAATTGACAAATTCGCCGGTCAACCAGTAGTATTTTTTTCCTCGAGGGTCAGTTGCCTCATGAAATTTTTCTTCCCACTTGGCATTTGCTTGTCTACAAACTTTGATGCCTTTGATTTCTTCAGTTTTTAGCTTAGGAATATTCACATTGATTAGCTTAGTCTCGCCTAAGCCATTTTCAATCGTTTCCGCAATAATCTTTGTCACAAAAGGGCGAGAGGATTCGAAATCGGCATCAAATTTAAAATCCAATAGTGAAAAACCGATAGAATCAATTCCTTCAAGTGATGCTTCCATGGCCGCGGACATCGTTCCGGAGTATATGATATTAATACTAGCATTGGATCCATGGTTTACACCTGACAAGCAAAGATCCGGTTGTTTTCGCCCTTTGAAAATCAAATGCTTTGCAAGTTTTACGCAATCAACTGGGGTTCCTGAGCATTCATAGGCTTCAATTCCAGGAAAAGCTTCTACTTGATTCAATCTCACCGGATCTTCAATCGTAATCGCGTGGCCTTTGGCTGACTGAGGGGAATCAGGTGCCACTACTACTACTGTTCCAAACTGTTTGGCAACATCCACCAAATATTTAATTCCGGGGGCAAATAATCCATCATCATTGGTCACCAATATTACTGGCTGCTGATCTTCATTCTTCATGGCGCTAAAATAGTCGTTTATTTTGACAGATAAATTACTACTGAATTCAACCTAATCTAGATTTTTGAGGTTTACTTTGCAGAATAGCTATTATTGAATTATGGAAGGAAAAAAAGGAGTCATACTAATAAACCTTGGAACACCAGATGATCCCAGCCGAGGTGCAGTCTATAAATACTTATTACAGTTTTTAACAGACCCAAGAGTAATAGATTATCCATGGTTGCTTCGACAGATTTTGGTACGCGGTATTATCGTCCCTTTCAGGTCTGGCAGTTCTTCGAAGCTCTACAAAATGCTTTGGACGGAAGAAGGTTCTCCACTAAAATTTTACGGGGAGAGATTGACAGAAGGTGTGATCAAAGAGTTAGGAAATGATTACGAAGTAGAACTAGCGATGCGTTATCAAAGCCCTTCCATTGAGTCGGCGATAGATCGATTGTTAAAAAAAGGAGTAGAATCATTCCTCATTTTTCCATTATTTCCTCAGTATGCTTCTGCCTCGACTGGCTCTGTTCATGAAGAGGTGATGCGCATTTTTTCAAAAAGACAAGTGATTCCAAAACTGAAAATGATCAATAGTTACTTTGATCATCCGGCAATGATAAAAGTTTTTGCCGACAATGCGCGAAAGTTTGACATTGACAGTTACGATCATATTTTGTTTAGTTATCACGGTTTGCCAGCCCGCCATTTGAGAAAAGGAGATCCAACAGGAAGTCATTGCAAGAAGGTGGAAAATTGCTGTGCAGAAATGGGCGAGCATAACAAATATTGCTATAGTGCGCAGTGCTATCAAACGACCTATGCAATTGCCAAAGAATTGGGTCTGAAAAAAGAAGATTACTCTATTGCTTTTCAAAGTCGGTTAGGAAAAGAAGAATGGCAAAAGCCTTATTCGGACAAAGTCATTGAGAAAAGAGCCAAAGGAGGGGACAAAAAGATTTTGGTATTTTGTCCAGCATTTGTAGCTGATTGTCTAGAAACTACAATAGAAGTGTCTCATGAATACAAGGAAGAATTTCTTGAAATGGGTGGAGAAGTCATGGATTTAGTACCTAGTTTAAATGACAATCCAGATTGGATCAAAGCAGTAAGTATGATGGTTACAGAAGAAGCCTAATTCTAACTTTTATAGATACTTTTTGTCAATTTCTCTAGCTCAAACTCAAAACGTATCTTCGCGATATGACACATCAGGATATCATTCGCCAAATAAAGGAAAAGCAACTGCATCCAGTTTACTTCCTGCATGGATTGGAATCCTACTACATAGATGTGCTTACCAAGCATTTTGAAGAAAATATTCTAGATGAAGGCCAAAAGGCTTTCAATCAATTGGTTATCTACGGAAAAGACGCAACAGCCAAGGCGGTTATTGACACAGCTTGTCGATATCCAATGATGGCGCCTTATCAATTGGTTATTATCAAGGAAGCCCAAGATTTTTCCGAATTATCCGGTTTGCAGGCTTATCTGAAAAAACCAGTGGCCACTACCATCTTAGTAATTTGCTTCAAGCATAAGAAATTTGACAAGCGAACGAGTATCGCCAAGTTGATGGCTAAGCAAGCGATGATGTTTGAATCAAAGCCAATCTATGACTCAAAAATGCCAGCTTGGATTAATGATTATTTAAAGAAAAAGAAGTTGAAACCTGGAGACGGCGTAACGCAATTGCTGGCTGAATATCTAGGTAATAACCTTAGCAAAGTCGCCAACGAATTGGATAAATTGGCGATTGTAATGCCAAAATCAGCTCCGCTGGATATTTCCATGGTCCAAAAGCACATTGGAATAAGCAAGGATTACAATGTCTTTGAGCTACAAAAAGCCATTGGATTTAAGGAGTTTGAAAAAGCACAACGAATCGTTAATTATTTTATATCCAATCCAAAGAAGAATCCTTTGGTAGTAACCATTGGAGCGCTAAATACCTATTTTACAAAGGTTTATAAAGGACATTTCCTAAGCAAGCTGGGGGATAGAGAATTGGCTTCGGCTATTGGCGTCGGTTCCCCGTATTTCGTTCCAGAATATCGAACGGCCATGAGGAATTATCCTTTGGCGAGTATTCCACTTGTCTTCTCTGTTTTGAAAGAATTTGATTTGAAATCTAAAGGAATTGGCGCTCAAAACCCAGATCACGGCGAATTGCTAAAAGAACTCGTTTGGAAATTGATGCATCCTACGGCCGCTTTGGTTTCCTAAAAAGATTTTCACAATATAATTCGACAAAATTTCCCAAAGTACTTGCTTATCTGCATGACAAGACCTTATATTTGGTTCAATGAAATTATTTAACGTACATAGCTGGTGGTGGTGTTTGAATACCAACTTATCGAGTAGATAGGCTAGCCCAGTATGTATATTGAAAAACGGCTTGTCGAGTTACTCGGCAAGCCGTTTTTTTATTGACGATTATGAATACAGAATTGAAGGACATAGTAAAAATGCAGATTATCCATAAGCGGATGTTAGCCGATCAGGTAACTCCTGTTGGGCTGTATCTTAAGGTACGGGAACATTTTCCGCAGTCTGTTCTTTTGGAGAGTAATGACTTTCAAGCAGCAGAAAATTGTTATTCGATGATTGGTGTAGATCCGATTGCTGGCTTTAAAGTTGAAAATGGATATTTAAAGCAATTTAAACCTAACAGAAAGGCAAGCAATGATATACTGAATAAATATAATGAAGTACCAAATTTGTTGAATGAATTTATAAAGCAGTTTGAATATTTAAATATAAAAGAAGACTTACCCATTGCTCCAGGATTTTTTGGTCATAGTTCTTTTGACAGCATTCAATATTTTGAAAATATAAAGTTCAATCCTCAAAAGCGAAAGGTCGAGATGCCCGACATCAATTACAATCTTTATCGATTTGTAATTTTGATTGATCATTTCAAAGATGAAATGCATTTGATTGAACAATTTCCAGAAAAGCAATCTTCTCAGCTAGATCGTTTGGAAAGATTGTTGAAAATTACTCATGGGGATTTGGTCAATAATTTTTCGACAACTGGAGAAGAAGGATCTAACTTAACGGATGAAGCCTTCAAAGAATTAGTTCGGACCGGAAAGCATCATTGTCAAATCGGCGATGTTTTTCAAATTGTATTTGCCAGACAATTTTATAAATCTTTTTCTGGAGACGAGTTTCAAGTATATCGCGTATTGCGTTCTATTAATCCTTCACCTTATTTATTTTATTTTGATTATGGAGACTACAAAATATTCGGATCTTCTCCTGAGGCACAGCTTGTAATTAAAAAGGGAGAAGCTCAAGTAAATCCTATTGCAGGAACTTACAAGAGATCTGGAAATGACTTAGAAGACCAAGCTAAAGCAAAAGAATTGGCATTAGATCCAAAGGAAAATGCTGAACATATTATGCTAGTGGACTTGGCTCGAAATGATCTTGGCAAGCATGCAAAGGAAGTTAAAGTGAAAAAATTAAAGGAAATTCAGTACTTCAGTCATGTGATTCATTTGGTAAGCAATGTTGTCGGGCAATTGAAGCCAGATTATAATCCGATTGAAGTTTTTGGAGATTCTTTTCCAGCTGGTACTTTGAGTGGAGCTCCAAAATACAAAGCTTTGCAATTAATTGATCAATACGAAAATCAGAATCGTGGTTTTTACGGAGGTGGAATTGGGTTTATTGGAACGGATGGTTCTATGAACCAAGCAATTATCATTCGATCCTTTTTATCAAAAAATAATACACTTTTTTCTCAAGCTGGGGCAGGAATTGTAGTCGATTCTGATCCTGAAAAAGAATTACAAGAGGTGAACCACAAACTTGGCGCGTTGAATAAAGCACTAAAACTTGCAGAAGAACTTACAAATAAAATATACTAAGGTCAAAGAATGAAATTATTAATATTAGACAATTACGACAGTTTTACTTATAACCTTGTTCAATATTTTCAAACTATTGATGGTGTAGAAGTTTCTGTTTTTAGAAATGATCAAATCTCTTTAGATAAGGTAGATAAATTTGATGCGGTTGTATTGTCTCCTGGTCCGGGTCTTCCTAAAGATGCTGGCATAATGCCTAAATTGCTTGAGCGATATGCTTCCAGTAAACCAATTTTAGGAATTTGTCTGGGGGAGCAAGCAATTGCGGAATGTTTTGGAGGAGAACTTTTTAATCTTGAGCGCGTGTATCACGGTATTGAAACCAAAGTAAAAGTCTTGGTTGAAGGCGAGCCAATATTCAAAGATTTAGGAAATTCATTTATCGCTGGGCGTTATCATTCTTGGGCAGTAAGTACTAAAAATTTCCCAGAAGAACTGGTGGTAACTGCTGAAGATGAAAAAGGTGTAATCATGGCGATTAGACATAAAGCGTTCGAAGTCTCCGGTTTGCAATTTCACCCTGAATCAATCATGACTATCCAAGGATTGCAGATGATTCAAAATTGGGTGTTAAATATTAAGGACAAAATTCAAACTCCAGCACAATGAAAGAAACATTAGAATTTCTTTTTAAAGGAGGACGACTCACGAGAAAGGAAGCCGCTGATCATTTGAGAATGATCTCTATTGAGAACGTTTCTTTGGAGCAAATGACTGCCTTCACAACTGTTTTTAGAATGCGTCCGATTGAGGTTCAAGAATTGCAGGGATTTCGAGATACGCTTTTAGAGTTGAAGATTCCTGTTAATATTGAGAATAAAGAAGCCATTGATATTGTTGGAACTGGAGGCGATGGAAAAAATACTTTTAATATTTCAACTACTTCCGCTTTTGTAATTGCAGGCTCTGGTTATCGAGTTTGTAAGCATGGCAGTTATGGTGTGAGTTCAAATTGTGGTTCTTCAAATGTACTTATGGAACTTGGCTATGAATTCACTAAGGACAGCGATACATTAAATAAGCAATTGGACCAGGCGGGCATTTGTTTTTTTCATGCTCCTATCTTTCATCCAGCAATGAAGGCAGTAGTACCCATGAGAAAAGGTTTGAAGATTAAAACCTTTTTCAACATGTTGGGACCTTTGGTGAATCCTTTGCAACCAGAATATCAGCTTTTTGGAACTTATAATTTGGAAGTAGCAAAGTTATATGATGAGCTTCTGAAAAGTGAAGGGAAAAAATATGCTGTGGTATATGCAGACGACGGTTATGATGAAATCTCTTTGACTTCGTCAGCAACCGTTTTTAAGCCAAATAGCGAACTCAGCTTATCTCCTGATGACTTTGGATTATCAAAGGCAAAAGAGTCGGAATTGTTTGGTGGAGATACGCCAGTCGAAGCTGGAAAAATATTGACCAATGTTTTGAGTGGAAAAGGAACCAGTGCTCAGCTTAATGCAGTGTTGGCCAATACCGCGCTAGCAATTCAAACCACTGATTCAACTATGTCCTTGAAGGACGCAGTTTCTATTGCCACTGAAAGTATAGAATCAGGAAAAGCATTTGGCGTATTAAAAAAATTGATTGAATCAAATTGATATGAACATTTTAGAACAGATAGTACAACAGAAAACAAAGGAGGTTGAAAAAAGGAAACAACTTTATCCGTTGGAGTTGTTGACTCAAAGTATTTATTTCAATACCCCAGTAGTTTCTTTAAGTAAATATTTAAAGCGAACGGATCGATTTGGAGTAATAGCAGAATTTAAAAGAAAATCGCCTTCGGCAGGAATTATTAATAACGAAGCAAGTGTAGAAAAAACATCGATTGGGTACATGCAATCCGGTGCATCTGCGCTGTCGATTCTAACGGACAAGGAATTTTTTGGTGGTCAATCTGCAGACTTGACCGAGGCGAGAAAATTTAACTTTTGTCCAATCCTAAGGAAGGATTTTATTGTGGATGAATATCAAGTTTTTGAAGCGCGGTCTATTGGAGCCGATGCTGTATTATTGATTGCGACTTGTTTGGAAAAACGACGTATTTTAGAATTAGCAAAGCAGGCGAATTCATTGGGTCTTGAGGTTTTGCTTGAAGTTCATAATGAAGCGGAGTTAGATAAAGTAAATGATTTTGTACAAGTTGTAGGTGTCAACAATCGAGATTTAAAAACCTTTAAGACCGATATCCAGATGAGTCGAGATATCTTCGGCAAAATGCCAAAAGATTTTGTAAAAATATCGGAAAGCGGAATTAGTAACCCCAACGATTTGGCGGAGTTGAAACAAATAGGATTTGATGGGTTTCTAATTGGAGGATATTTTATGTCTCAATTTGATCCGGCGCAGGCTTGCAGATCTTTAATTAGAGATGCGTGGATTCAATTTAATGCATTAGTAAATATTTAAAATATGATTGTAAAAGTATGTGGCATGTGCAATAGAGAAAACCTGGCTGAACTTGTTCAGCTGAATGTTGATTGGGTTGGGATGATTTTTTATGACGCTTCTTCACGAAATGTGGAGGCTGATAAAGCTGCAGCTGAAAATTTACGATTGCTTAAGATCTCGGATTTCGGAATTAAAAAGGTGGGGGTTTTTGTAAATGCAAGAAAAGAAGATATCCTACAAAAAGTAGAAAGTTATCATTTGAATTTTGTGCAATTGCATGGCCAAGAATCCTCTGTTTTCTGTCAAGAATTGAAGGCTAAAGGGTTGTCTCTAATCAAAGCTTTTTCAATTGATAGTAGTTTTGATTTTAATCAATTGGAGGAGTATGCCCCACATTGCGACTATTTTCTTTTTGATACGAAAGGAAAACTGCCCGGTGGAAATGGAATAACCTTTAATTGGGAAGTTCTTAAGAACTACAAATTGAATACTCCTTTTTTACTAAGTGGAGGAATAGGTCAAGATCAATTGGAGGACTTAAAATCATTTTCGCATAGCCAATTGATGGGGATTGACTTGAATAGCAAATTTGAAACTTCACCTGGCATGAAGGACATCAAAAAATTAAAGTTTTTTATTTCCACATTTAGAGATACAATGACCTTGAATTAATAAAAGAGATATGACATTTAATGTAAACGAAGAAGGGTTTTATGGTGCCTTTGGGGGAGCTTTTATCCCTGAAATGCTCTATCCAAATATTGAAACTTTGCGAAGTAATTATCTGAATATCATTCAAAGTGATTCTTTTCAAACCGAATACCAATATTTACTAAAGCAATATGTTGGTCGACCTACGCCATTGTATTTTGCTGAACGATTATCTAATGAGTTTAAAGCTAAAATTTATTTAAAGCGTGAAGATCTTTGCCATACTGGTGCACACAAAGTGAATAATACCATTGGACAAATTTTGATTGCAAAGAAGTTGGGTAAGAAAAGAATAATTGCGGAGACTGGAGCAGGGCAACATGGTGTAGCAACGGCGACTGTTTGTGCGTTGATGGGATTGAATTGTATTGTTTACATGGGCTCAGTGGATATTGAACGTCAAGCTCCTAATGTTGCAAGAATGAAAATGCTTGGAGCTGAAGTAAGACCTGCGACCTCTGGAAGCCAAACTTTAAAGGATGCCACTAATGAAGCTATCCGAGATTGGATTGCAAATCCGGCAGATACACATTATATCATTGGCTCTGTTGTTGGACCACATCCTTACCCAGATATGGTTACTAGACTGCAAGCAATAATTTCCGAAGAGATAAGGTGGCAATTGAAAGAACAAACTGGAAAAGAAACACCGGATGCTGTCATCGCTTGTGTTGGCGGTGGTTCAAATGCAGCGGGTGCTTATTACCATTTTTTAGAGGAAGAAAAAACCAGACTCATTGCAGTGGAAGCTGCTGGTCATGGAATTGATTCCGGAGAATCAGCCGCCACTTCAGTGCTAGGATCTAAGGGAATAATTCATGGATCGAGAACATTATTAATGCAAGATGAAGATGGTCAGATCATTGAGCCGTATTCAATTTCTGCAGGTTTAGATTATCCTGGGATTGGACCTTTACATGCCCACTTGATTCGTTCGAAAAGAGCAGAGGCCATTTCTATCACAGATCAAGAAGCCATTGATGCCGCATTTCATTTAAGCAGAATTGAAGGGATAATTCCTGCGCTAGAAACGGCGCATGCTTTTGCAGCGCTGCACAAGATGAAATTTAATCAAGATGATTGTTTAGTGATTAATCTTTCTGGAAGAGGAGATAAGGACTTAGGAACGTATCAAAAATTTATGAAATAGATAAATGTAATTTATGTCTAGGTTGAAAAAACTGTTTGAACGAAAGTCGAAGGATATATTGAATATATATTTCACAGCTGGATTTCCAGAACTTAATGACACTGCCAGAATAATATTGGCGCTTGACAATGCTGGTGCTGATCTATTGGAAATTGGTATGCCTTATTCAGATCCTATGGCTGATGGTGAAACCATACAACGATCCGGTTCAAAGGCTTTGAAGAATGGTATGAAGTTGAACATCTTGTTTGAACAATTGGAAAGTATTCGAACAAAAACCGAGATACCCATTGTATTAATGGGCTATTTTAATCAGGTCATGCAATTTGGAGAAGAGGCTTTTTTTGCGGCCTGCGCGAGAGTGGGTGTGGACGGATTGATATTACCTGATTTGCCACTAGAGGTTTTTGCTAGAGAGTATCAAGATTTATATACTAAGTATAATTTGGAAAGTACTTTTTTATTAAGTCCTCATAGCGATGAAAACAGAATTCGAAGAGTCGATGAACTAAGTACGGGGTTTGTGTACATGGTGGCAGATGCGAGCATTACGGGAGGTGCTAATGATATATCGGCGGAACAGATTGCTTATTTTAAACGGATAGAAAAATTGGAATTGACTACGCCTAGGTTAATTGGTTTTGGAATTTCTGATCATAAAGCATTCGTATCAGCTTGCCAGAATGCTAACGGTGCTATCATTGGTTCGGCGTTTATTCGACAATTAGAAAAAGATCCTAGTGATCAAGGTATAACCGAATTCATTTCTTCCATCCGAGGATCGAAGGTTGAGATTTGAATAGAAGCATCATTAACTGAAGACAAAGAAAAATTAGAGTATGATTATTCAATTAGAAAATAATATAAAGACTACGGATCTTGAACGACTTCGGAACAGCTTAGACGCTGTTCAGTACCAATGTACTGAGGTTAATACTCAATTTCAAAAGTATATTATTGGTGTTGGGAAAAAAGAGTTTGATATTAGAGCGATCGGAACTTTGCCAGGGATTCAAGATATTCACCGAGTTTCAGATGCTTATAAGTTGGTGAGTAAAAAATGGAGGGTTGATGATTCTATTGTTGACCTTGGCAATGATGTAAAAATCGGAACCAACCATTTCCAAATAATGGCAGGCCCATGTTCTATTGAATCAGAGGCCCAAATCGAATCGACCCTGGCTCATTTACTTGAAAATAATATTAAGATTATGCGTGGCGGAGTTTACAAGCCAAGATCATCCCCATATTCATTTAGAGGGTTAGGTCAAGAAGGATTGGTTTTGTGGGCTAAAAAAGCTAAAGAAGTTGGTATCAAAATAATTACAGAAGTAATGATGACGGATCAAATTGACGCCATGCTGCCTTATGTTGATATATTTCAAGTCGGAGCAAGAAATTCTCAGAATTTTAACTTGCTTGATGCATTGGGTAAAGTAGATAAGCCAGTAATGCTCAAAAGAGGAATTTCGGGAACCATTAACGAATTATTACAAGCTGCGGAGTATATCTTTTCAAATGGTAATGAGAAGATCATGTTATGTGAAAGGGGAATTCGTTCTTATGAAACAGCTTATAGAAATACTTTAGATATCAACGCCATTCCAATTTTGAAAGAGAAGTCTCATCTTCCTGTTATTGTTGATCCATCTCATGGAATTGGTTTGAGAAAGCATGTTACCTCAGTAGCAATGGCCGGAGTAATTGCTGGAGCAGATGCAGTAATCATGGAAGTCCATTCAAACCCAGCCAAAGCTTTTTCTGATGGACAACAAACATTAGATTATTCAGAGTCTAAAAGAGCTTTTAAAGGATTGATCGATTGTTATCAATTGCGGGAAAGATTGTAGAGAAAATAAATGGATACCGGGTCAAGTAAGTCAAGCTTGCCAAGTATCCATTCGATCGTGTTAAATTTTGGGTGTTTTAAGGGTACAACATCTGTAGAGTTATTATTCCTCAATTTTAGTTTTCATTGCATTATACTGAGTTCCACGTTTTGTAAGCGTCGAACTTCTACGTTTACCTTATTGTGATGTTCAACGAACAACGCAATAATCGAGACTTTTGTCTTTAGTTTATAGTAATAATTACTGAGATGGCTATCTGACCTATTGAACAGACCTTTTTGTAGTTTTAGCAATATGCTCACTAATTAAGTTGAATGTTTATTCCTTGTTAAATTTATTAAAATTGAAAATTGCAACTCTTTTTTATTTTCTAATGACTTATTGAATGAGCCTTCTTGGTTATTGAGTAGGCCAATTCATGATTGAATGAATTCTTTATAGCCGGAAGTATAAGTAAGGAGATGTAAGCTGTTTCTAGTATGCCGTTTTGTGCCTTTAAAATCCATACCTTTAATTCTATTATAAAGTTTTTGGAAGATGCATAGGCAATTATTTTTGAATGCTTTTTGGCTAATTACATTTTTTTTAACATACTCAATTCTTGGAATTGCGCAAGAACCATATTATTGGAATCTTACTGAGTCGGATGGTTTACCGAGCATGACTATTTATGATATTGTCCAAGACGATGCGGGTTATATTTGGATAGGAACATCTAATGGATTGTGTAAGTATGATGGTCATGAAATTATTACTCTTCCAAAGAAAAGATTAAAAGATGGTGAAATTGTTAACCTTATTTTAGATGATGATAATAGAGTGTGGTTTAGCAATCTGTCTGGTCAATTGGGATGTATAGAAAACGACTCACTCAAGCTTTTTGACAATTTGATATCAGGAGCAGTATTTGACTTTGAAATAATAGGTAACTTTCTGTATGCGCATATAAAAAAATCAAATATGCAAAATCAAATCGAATTTGTAAAGTTTGAAATTGATGTGAGTTGTAATTTAATCAATATCGAAAAAAGTAACGAATTAATTTCTAAAGTTTCCAAAATATGTAAAGTTGAATCTAACTTGTTTTGGATTTCATTTAGGCAAGAGGGAAAGAAATTTCACATTGTAAATTTATCGCATAATTCTAAAGGATTGAAATTCGATGAAACTAAACTTGATATATCTAATACCTATTCTGTATTAGGTGAATATGAGAATGGGCTTTATTTGGTGGACATGGAAGAAAATATATTATTTATTTTAGAAAATGATCAACTTTCGGAGATAGTTAATTTAGGAGAGAATTCAATAAATTCTTTTCGGAATATCGAAGGGAATTTATTTTTGTTGTTAGACAAAGGAATTTCAATCATAAAAAATAGAGGGATCTTCAACGGAGTACAGAGTATTCTAGAGAATTATAGTTGTAACTCTATTTTTTACGATCAGGAAAAAAATTTTTGGATAAGTACAAGAGGAGATGGTTTAATAGTCATTCCTTCTCCATCTATAGTTAACTTGGATAGTCAAAATTCTATTCTAAGTGATGATAAAGTTTATTGTCTCTTAGATGATGGTGAAAAAATATTATTAGGTTTAAGGAATTCAATGATTTCAATTGTAGATACTCTAAATTACAGTGTTGAATCAAAGAAGTTGAAATTCTCAGGTAAAGTTACTTCAATGATGAAAGATAAACTTAATAATTACTGGTTTGCCATTGGTAATTTTTGTGCAGTTTATAATGAGGAAGGAACGCTCAAAAAAAAAGGTAATTTATCTGTTAAAAACATCTACGAGGATAAATATGGCGAAGTTTGGATTTCAAGTACTCATGGCTGCTTTAAGTTAAAGATTGGAAGAAATTTGAATACTAAAGCTAATTTTAAAAATCCGGATTTAACCTACATTAGTAGAATAAGAACTTATGATTTTATAAATGGATTAGATGATAAATTATGGATTGGAACCTCTCAAGGATTAAATTATTATGTTGATGATTCCTTGCATCAATTTCTGATTGATGATATCCCAAATAATTTTAGTGTTGCCGATTTAAGCCAGGCCAAAGATTCTGTAGTATGGGTAGCAACACTAGAGGATGGATTAATAGGAATAAAAAATGACAAGATAGTTTCTAGATATAATCATCAAAATGGATTAAGCAGTAATACTTGTAGAAAAGTGTTATGCGATAAGAATAAAATTTGGATTGTTACCGATAAGGGAATCAATGTAATAAATAGAAATACAAAGGAAATTATGATCATAAATAATTCCGATGGTCTTCCAACTGATGGAATTGAAGACATCCTTATAAAAGACGACAAAGTTTGGCTCGCGACAATGTCAGGATTAGTAACTTTTCCAAAAAATATTAATACCCATAATTCCATTCCTCCACCTGTTCATATAACATCTTTTAGAGTATGGGATAAGGATACCTCTTTTACAAGTAAATTAGAACTTTCGCATGAACAAAATAACATTCAAGTTGACTTCGTTGGTTTGGGATATCGAGCTCGCGGTAATGTTACCTACAAATATAAGCTTGCTGGGGTTGATAAAGACTGGGTAGTTACGACATCTAGATATGTCAGATATCCAAAATTGGAATCAGGGGATTACACTTTCGAAGTATTTGCCATCAACGAAGATGGTGTTGAAAGTAGTTTGCCAGCAAGTATCTCTTTTGAAATAGATATTGCTTGGTGGAACTCCTGGTGGTTTCGAGTTTCAACTTTTCTAATGATAGGCTTTATTGGAGGTTCTTTTCTCCGTTTTCGTTGGCGAGTTTTTCGTGAAAAGGAAAAATTTAAAGATAAAGTAAATGAGCTTAGACAGGCTGCTTTACAAACTCAAATGAATCCACATTTTATATTTAATTCTTTAAATGGTGTGCAAAAGTTTATAACGACGGGGGAGGAAGAAAAAGCAATTAATTATCTTTCTAGTTTTGCCAATTTGGTTAGAATGATATTCGAACACTCCAAAAGAAAAACAATCTCGTTTGATGAGGAAATAGCATTTCTAGAATTGTATTTAAAATTGGAGGACCTTAGATTTTCAGATAAAGTAACTTCCGAAATTATTATTGATGAAGATGTTCATTCAGAAACTTATAGCATTCGAATTCCTCCATTGTTAATTCAACCGATTGTAGAAAATTGTTTTAAACATGGTCTTTTTCACAAAATTGGTAGAGGGAAAGTGACTATTCATTTTTTATTGGAAAGTGAATATTTAATTTGTAAGATCAAAGATGATGGAATTGGACGTAAATCCGTAATGGCTTTGAATACATGGAAATCAAAAAAACATAAAAGTTCAGGCATTAATACTTCAAGAGAGCGTTTGGGAATTATTAATGGTGTAGGAATTTCAATGAAAGATAGTTTAATAATATCAGATTTATTAAATAGTAGAGGAGAGGCAATAGGAACAGAAGTGATTATGAAAATTAATGGTATTGATAAATAATATGAAGGCAATAATAATTGAAGATGAAAAGAGTAGTATGGTCACATTAACTAATTTGTTGAGTGATTATTGTAAGGGAATTTCAATAGTTGGTAACGCATATTCTGTAAGTGAGGGTGTAAATTTAATGGTCTCAATATAGGTTTAAATCCTCGCTCTTTCAGAGCGATAAATTTCATTTCTATCTTTGTATAAAAAAAGCGATGTCAAAAGTTAGGAAGGGTAGCCATACAACAAGTTGGTTGACAGTTCACTTGATATTT
>CALFWO010000005.1 GCA_937928045.1 uncultured Saprospiraceae bacterium
AAAAGACTTTGGTGGCTATAGCACGGAGGTGCACCTCTTCCCATTCCGAACAGAGAAGTTAAGCTCCGTAGCGCCGATGGTACTGCTATACCAAGTGGGAGAGTAGGTCGCTGCCATTTTTTTTATTTTTTTTAGTAAAAAGGGATAGTAAATAACCTCGTCTTGATGACGGGGTTTTTTTATGCCTGGTGGTGAGTTAAGCTTCATAGCGCCGATGGTACCTACAAAGGCAAACAGGCTGCTATACCAAGTGGGAGACGACCGACCGATTTAGCCAAAAGGCTGATCGAGTACAACAGTGCTCGAAGGGAGGGAGCCGCGAAAGCGGTGGAGCTGCCATTTTTTTTATTCTTTTTAGTAAAAAAGGATATTAATTAACCTCGTCATACTGGCGGGTTTTTTATGCCTGGTGGTGAAGGTAAATTTGCAATTAGGTTATTTATTGAATTCTCTTGTCAATTCAAATTGATTTATTACCCAAACTAGATCCAATACATCATTGTATTGTTACGTTTTTTCTTGTTTAAGCCGAATAAATAGTGATTTACTTTTGATTAGAAGTTGAAATCTTCGTATTAAAAACTTGTAAGTAATTGATAATCAATATCTATCTTTAAGAGATGCTGTATAAATGTAGAAAAATGTTCTTTTGTATGGTGTACTGAAAAATGATATTTGCCTTAAAATTAGCTGGATAATTATATCTTGAGACTCATTTTATTGTTTGCTTTTCTAATTTTATTGATATGAAGAAACTAATTTTATTACAATCATTACTCCTTCTAGCATCCATGATTTATTCTCAACATAGAGTTGCTATTTATGATGTGGAGCGGCCGGTAGGATCATCATCCATGTTAGATAATGTTAGTAGTTACATGGTCGGATTTTATTCAAATGACGACCGGTTTATAGTAATAGACAAAGCCAATAGTCAGCTCGTTAAAGATGAACAGGACAGACAAAAGTCTGAGGAATTTATTGACGGTTATATCGTTCAACAAGGTGCTCAAGAAGGCTTCGATTATTTGTTCTATCCTAAATACTTTAAAAAAGATAAAATACTTACTGTGAAAGTTTATGATGTGGCAAAAGGTACGTCTATTGCGAGCCAGTCTGTTGAATTAAAAACCTCATTACTTGGACTTCCTAAAGAATTAAAACTAAAGGTCAATAGATTAGTTGATAAGATTAATTCCAAATGCTTTAATCTGCGCTATGAAATAGTAAGGTGTATTGATAAAAAGAAAAAGTCAGATGCAAAAGAACTTCTTTTCGCCTTAGGCTATAATCAAAAGGCGAGAGAAGATGCAGAGTTTGAAATCTACCAAATGATTACAGAGACCGTAGGAGGTAAAAAGATAGAACGCAAAGAAGTTATTGGGATGGGAAAAATTGATGAAGTCCAGGACGAAAATTTTTCAGTATTGAAGGTAGCAAAAGGAGGAGAAGCTATTATGACCGCTTTGAATAATCAAATAAAACTTTACGGAACTTTAAAACAATAATGTGAAAAAAATTAAAATTTTATCAACAGGCATACTGGTAGTACTAATTACGTTGTCTTCAATTGCCCAAGATTTTGGAACAGCAATAATTCTCGATAGTAAGGAGTATAGTGGAAATAAGTATCAGAGAACATTAATTGAATCTTTCCACAATTCGATAGTTGGACACAAAGTCCAAAATTTTAATCTATACCATTGGAATGGAGAGGCTGAAAAAGAGGTGTCACTAGCTGGGAGACATAACCCAAATGGAGTCATTGATCATCCTATAACCAAGACACTTTATGTAAAAATAAATTTAAAGGTGAATGATAAATCTACACCTTCATATAAACGGGATACTACTGGAGCAATTACAGCTATGTTCCTCAACTACGAAATAAGTGTTAGACCAGTTTATAAAATTGTTGATCTTCCAACTTTAGAAGTTATACGTTCTCAATATCATAAATCTAACTATAAATTAAAACAAAATATTCAAGTCACAGATTTTAAAAAATACTTCGGAAGTAAAGATCCTGAAAAACTCAAAAGTTCAAATTCAAAGGGCTACAAGTTGATAATGTCCAATTTGCGCCAAGTTTATGACAAAAAAATTAAAGAATACCTACTAGAAAAAAGTAGAGAGATTGGAAAAAACCTAGGTTCACTGGGTGGTACTTTAAAATCTTTGAATGACAAAAGGACTTGGAAACAAGTTGAAGTGAAGAACAATGAAAAAGGAAAACTAGAAGGGATTGTTATCGATGCTACCGCCAAAGAAAATATTTCAAAGTATGAAGGTATTGACGTTTATTCATTAGCAGATTTTGGTTCCTTTAAACATTACGATAAAATAGCCTTAATGACTGTGAAAGAAGTAAGTGAAGGTCAAGTTTTACTCAAACCTACAATAGTTGGAAAAGGGTCATTAAAGAAATCTTTGGCTAATCAAGATAAATTAATATTTGCTCGAAATCTAGATTTAATTAAATCGCTAAATTCGAAAGGCGAACCTTTGAAAAGAGTAAGTATAAAAGGGGAATGTTTTACTTGTACAAGTACTCTCGAAGAAAAAATAGTAAGTGTAGCTGCACTAAAGTTAATTGAAAGAAATTTCGACGGTCCAAGAAAATTCTTCACAAATCAATATACCGATGAAAAATTTATTGATTTCAACATAGGAGAGATTCAAGATAAAGCAGAAGGAATAGAGTATATATTTGAATCTTCAACTGCAGGATTGAAAGCAACAGAAGTTGCAACAGGTAAAGTTGCAGCAATGCAAAAAAAGGAAACAAAAGGTCTTTTGAAATTGATGGGTTACCAGCACACGATTCCAGAATTAATCAATGTTTGTCTTGATATTTTTGATTCTAAAATTGAAGTAATAAAGACAGTTAAAGAGAAGAAAGGAAAAACTCAAAAAGTACTCGCCTATAATCCTTTTAGTTTTGAGAGTATAGGAAGGCTGTCCGTTGTAGTTATGCAAGAAGAAAAAGTTGGAGGAAGAATGATTGCACGAAAAGAAGAAATAGGATCAGCATATGTCAGTGAAAACATTTCCAATACAATTTGTGAATTAAAAATAAACAAAGGTGAAAAAGCGTTATTTGAAGCTTTACAAGCAGGGAGAGACGTTAGATTCTTTGCAGCCTTCTAAATACCTTTATATGAAATATTCAATTATCTTATTTCTGCTATTGAACATTGTTGCCTGCAACAAAGTAAATATGCAATTCCAACGATCAGGATCTGTTAATGCAGTTGAACATGAAAATTCAATTATAGTTCTATCCAGTTTAGCGCAAGCAGAGAATTCTGACAAGGCAATATACTTTGCAGAGCGAAATGCTTTTGAAAATCTACTGTTTAAAGGTATTCCGAATACGAATCAGGAGTCGCCAATGGTGCCAAATGAAAACAATGCAATGAATGGCAATGCTACTTTTTTCAAAAATCTGTTAAATAATCAAGACTACAAAAGATTTGTCATGGACTCTTATACCAAGTCAAATTCAAGATCAAATGGTTTAGACTATGTGGAGCAAATTGTTAAAATTGATCTGCGTGCATTTAGAAGTTATTTGCAATCGGAAGGCATCACCAAAAAATTTGGATTATAATCTCATAAATACAATGATCAATAAAATGAATAAACTATTAACTTTAATTTTTCTTGTTGCCTTTACTATCATTGAACTTCGTGCGCAAGAGGAGGCATCTACCATTCAGCCTACTATAATGGCTATTCCTTTTGCGAAGGAAGGATCGAGTACTAGGAGAATGTATGAATACAGCGAGCTTAATCGTATTGCTTTAACTAAAGTCAAAGAAGCTTTTGATCAAAGAGGTGTTAATACAATTGATTTTCGAGCAAAACTCAAACAAGCACAAAATGCAGAAGCGCTAACCGAAGATCAAGAAATGACTTTGAAAGACGAAGTGATTAGAATGTCCGGTGCAGATATTTATGTCGAAATTGAAGCTAATAAAGATTACAGCAAAACTGGAAATAGTGTTACCGTCATCATGACCGCTTATGATGCATTTAGTGGAGAATCATTAGCAAATAAGGTTTCTTCCAGTCCTAAATTTAATACGGAGAATTTTGAAAAGTTAACGCAGAAAGCTGTTGAGGCCGAAGTAGATAATTTGCTCAATACTATCCAAGATAAATTTAATTTAATGATTGAGAATGGGAGAACAGTTACAATGGAAATCGGCCTAGAAATCGGCATAGATATAGACTTGGATAGTGAAGTGGACGATTCAGGATATTTATTATCTGAGTTAATTGAAGAGTGGGTGGCCGATAATGCTTATAAAAATTATTATCACATTCAAGGAACCAGTTCCACTAAAATGATTTTTGATATTGTAAAAGTGCCGCTAAAAGATGCGAATGGAAGAAGCTATAGAACAACAAAATTTGTAATAGGCCTCCGCAATTACTTGAAGGAAAAAGGAATTAAATTAAATCGGACGATTACAGGAAATGCCATCATTGTTACATTATCAAGTCTTTAATTATGAAATTAATTTTATCAATAGTATTTCATTGTTTCCTCATTATAAAACTTGTCGCACAGACATCTTCTCCAGCACTATTTATTCAAGAGGTG
Source organism: uncultured Saprospiraceae bacterium (assembly GCA_937928045.1). Lineage (GTDB taxonomy): Bacteria > Bacteroidota > Bacteroidia > Chitinophagales > Saprospiraceae > JABDJM01. Next base: position 4,613 of record CALFWO010000005.1, read on the forward strand.
AATTTTGAGGATAAGACCAGAGTGGAAAATGCGATATCAAAACAATTAAAGAAAAGATTAGCCAAAAATTTTCAGCACCAGTATAGTGCATATATCCGACTCAAAATGAATATCACCCTAGGAAAAATGCATACCATTAATGGTATGGATACTTATACAGTTAGTGATGCTGAGATTACCTACACAGTTGGTGATAAAGATTTTTTGAAAACGGAACAGCTGTCTTTACCAATAAAAGTAAAGGGAACTAATGAAAGAGAACTCATCCAAAAGGTAGGTACATCAATAATTCGAGATAGAGAACATTGTGATAAATTGATCAATTTTGTACAGACTTTTATAAATGAGACATTGGGTGATTGTAATAGTTTAGAGCAATTGGTTACGGCAACAATCAAAAAAGGGGAGCAAGCAGAGGCTTATTCACTTTTGGGATATTTTGGTACTGATGAAATGTGTCAAGCTAAAAGGTTGGCTATGGAAGAACAACTTATTAACAAGCATAAAACAATTATTTGCGATGAGACCATCAGCAAAGCAACCATACTGGCCAATTCCGCAGATGAGCAAAAAATGTCAAGAGCAATAAATATGCTTTTACGTATTCCTCCAGATGCGCCATGCATTGATGATGCTTTAAAGATTTCAGAAAAGATTGGTGACAACACAAAAACAATAAGTCAACATAAGGCTGCAAAAATTCAAGAACGGATTGTTGTTCAAAAAGAAATGACTTCTGAAAGTTGGAGAAATTGGTACTTAAACTCTTACTACAAGAATTACAGACGTAACATAAATTAATTACATGAAATCTACATAAAACAGAAAAGGGCCTCCAAACACTTGGAAGCCCTTTTTATATTTTCAATTGGTTTTTAAAAATCAGATTACTTTTTTAAAGCATCTCTAATTTCTGCCAACAATTCTTCTTGAGTTGGTCCTGCTGGGGCTTCCGGCTTCTTATACTTAGCGGCTGATTTAGCCAACATAAATAAAACGAAACCAACAATAATTAAGTTGATGATTGAATTGATCCAAGCGCCGTAACGAATTGCATTCGTAACTTTACCTTCTGCATCAGTTCCAAGAACATACTGCATTGCGGAGAAATCATAATCTCCAGCAATACTACCCACGATAGGCATCATGATGTCATTTACAAATCCGTTGACGACCAAGCCAACTGCTCCTGCCAAAATTACAGCAATCGCAAAGTCGATGACGTTGCCAGTCATGATGAATTCTTTAAAATCTTTCCACATAGTAGATGTTTGTTTAAGTGTTATTAATGGTTTTGCAGCGGGAAATTAGCAATAATATGCTGGATTACAGTGATTTTCAGTGATTAATGAAAAAGCCCTTGCCTATATATAAGACAAGGGCTTTCAATATTTCTAACTAAAGTGATGAATTACATCATTACTCCAGCATCTTTTCTAATCTTATTCAATGCTGAACCAGCCTTTACCCAATCGATTTGAGCTTGATTGTATGTGTGTTTCACTTCAAAAGACTCAGAAGTACCATCAGCATGCGATAATGTAACTGTCATATTAACACCTGGAGCCATTTCATCAAAGTTTTCAATAGTAACAGCGTCATCTTGTCTTACTTTGTCATAATCCGATGGATTTACAAAAGTTAAGGCCAGCATTCCTTGCTTTTTCAAATTTGTCTCATGAATTCTGGCAAATGACTTTACGATTACTGCCTTTACGCCCAAATACCTTGGCTCCATAGCTGCATGCTCTCGGGAAGATCCTTCTCCCAAGTTTTCTTCACCGAAGACAACTGTTCCTATGTTATTTTCTCTGTAGTAAATCGCAGTGTCAGGAACAGGTCCGAATTCTCCGGTCTCTACATTCAAGATAGTGTTTGTCTTATCACTGAAAGCATTCACCGCTCCGATATAACAATTTTGAGAGATATTCTCTAGGTGGCCTCTATATTTCAACCAAGGTCCAGCCATAGAAATGTGATCAGTCGTACATTTTCCTTTCGCCTTGATTAATACGCGCATGTTACTCACCTGAGCCTGGTCAATTGTTTCAAAAGGAGTCAACAACTGCAAACGGTTAGATTCAGGATTTACTGAAATCGTAATTCCAGAGCCATCAGCCATAGGAGCTACAAATCCCGCATCTTCAACATCAAATCCCTTTGGAGGCAATTCAATACCAGTTGGAGGATCTAATTTTACTTGCTCTCCATTTTCGTTTGTTAAAGTATCCGTAAGCGGATTGAAACACATGTCTCCAGAAATAGCCATAGCTGTTACGATTTCCGGAGAGGCAACAAATCCATGAGTATTAGGATTTCCATCATTTCTTTTTGCAAAGTTTCTATTAAAAGAAGTGATTATTGAATTTTTTCTGTCTGGATCATCCGTATGTCGAGCCCATTGTCCAATACAAGGTCCACAAGCATTTGCCAAGACAACACCACCAATGGCTTCAAAATCATCTAAAATACCATCACGTTCTACTGTAAAGCGAATCATTTCAGATCCAGGTGTTATCGTAAATTCTGATTTTACTTTTAAGTTTTTTTCTTTTGCCTGCTTTGCTAAAGAAGCAGCTCTTGATAAATCTTCATATGATGAATTCGTACAAGAACCTATCAAGCCAACTTCCAATTTCGGCGGATAGTTATTGTCTTTAACTGCTTTTGCGAACTCAGAAATTGGCCAAGCTAAATCAGGAGTATAAGGCCCATTAATGTGCGGTTCTAAAGTGTCCAAATTGATTTCAATCACTTGATCGAAATATTTTTCAGGATTCGCATAGCATTCAGCATCACCAGTTAAGTGCTCTGCAACTTGGTCAGCTAATTCAGCAACATCAGCTCTGTCAGTTGCTACCAAATATCGACGCATGGCATCATCATAACCAAAAGTCGATGTAGTAGCTCCAATCTCAGCTCCCATATTACAGATGGTACCTTTTCCTGTACAAGACAATGATTCTGCACCAGATCCGAAATATTCTACAATTGCTCCTGTACCTCCTTTAGCAGATACAATACCAGCCACTTTTAAGATCACATCTTTCGAAGAAGTCCAACCATTTAATTTTCCAGTCAGCTTAACTCCTATCAATTTAGGCATCTTCAATTCCCATGACATTCCAGCCATAACATCTACAGCATCAGCTCCTCCAATTCCAATAGCTACCATTCCCAATCCACCAGCATTTACGGTGTGAGAATCTGTTCCAATCATCATTCCTCCAGGGAAAGCATAGTTCTCTAGAACAATTTGGTGAATAATACCAGCTCCGGGCTTCCAGAATCCAATGCCGTACTTGTTAGATACATCTGCTAAGAAGTCAAATACTTCAGAATTCGTATCCATAGATATTGCCAAATCCTTTTCTGCACCAACTTTTGCTTGGATTAGGTGATCACAGTGTACCGTTGAAGGAACAGCTACTTTATCCTTTCCTGCCATCATGAATTGCAATAAGGCCATCTGCGCCGTTGCATCTTGCATGGCCACCCTGTCAGGAGCAAAAAAGACATAATCTTTGCCTCTATTATAATTTTGCAGGGGAGAGTCCTCGTGTAAGTGAGAATAAAGAATCTTTTCAGAGAGTGTAAGCGGTCGACCTAAAGTCTTTTTCGCCTCTTCGATTGTACTAGCAAGGGTATTGTAATACCCTTTTATCATATCTATATCGTATGCCATGCACCAAATTTTTGGATGATTAAAATGGACTACAAAAGTACGATTTTCATCGAATATTATTTCCTATAATATTGAAAGGAAATCGACCAATCCAGCCATTTATATTTTAACCAAATTTCGTGCTAAAGGGTTGGTAAAAATGGGTTAAAATCAATTGAATCGGAATCGGTTGGAGTTGGTCGAGAGGTTGGTATCCTTTAAGGTCAAGAAAAAGTTGAAATTTCGTCTGTTATTCTTGGTTAGCTGAACGTTGCTTTAAAATTGACTAAACATGGGTAGAATTCATCGATTCTACAAACTTCAACCAAATTCGACGTCCAAGCCTCATAAAGCGGATCGCTATTCAACCAATTTCAACCTTCAATAGTTATATGAAAAAAGTGGAAGGTGATCTATCTTTTCTTCTTGCGGCCTTTCACAGGATTGGTCAATCGTTGAGATATTTTGAGAAAATCCATAGCGGTAACCAATCCCACCAACTCGTTGTCTTTTACCACCGGGAGACAGCCAATTTCATGGTCTCTCATCATATCGCGTGCTTTGAGCACGGATTCATGAGGACCGATCGTAACCGGAGATTGGATCATAATATCTTTTACTAGAACTTCATCCTTCTTCAGTTTCGGACTCCTAATCAAATGATGCAACAGATTTCTGGAGGTAACTAATCCTACCAAGGCCCCGTTCTTATCTTCTACTGGGGTATATCGAATATTTCTCCAGTCCATCATCTCTGCGACCAGCTGAATAATATCATCTTTTTGAACAGTAAAAAGATCAGTTATCATGAATTCTTCTACGAGCATATCATCTGCTTTATAGTTATGTAGATCAGCTAGCTTAGGCATTTTCCAAGTATGAACAGGTTGTTCTTTTTTCTGATTCTGAATTATGGCAGAAGTCAAACAGGTCAAAGCTTCATCAGCCGTGGTTTCATTCTTCAGTTGAGTGAAAGCTCTCAATTGCCATCGAGCACCATTCATATGGGTCTTGCATCGACCTTCGATTACACCTAAATATCTATCGATATCAGCCTTGTCGATCTTTTGACTTTTCAATCCTTTTCTAGCAAGTGGCAAGAGTACTTTTCGCACCAGGTCTACTGCGCTGATCTTTTTATCATTGCACCAAGTGAATTTAGAATCGATTCCATATCTCGATGCTTTGGCAAAGTTATCTCGGATATCAGCATAGCCAATATGTTTAGAAATGTCATCATATTCTTCAGCCATTCCCACCATACAGCCTAACCAAAAGGCAGCATTTGCGACTTCGTCTATTACTGTTGGGCCCGACGCAAAAACTCGATTTTCTATTCTCAAGTGAGGTTTTCCATTTGGGCTGATTCCAAAGCAAGGTCTGTTCCAACGATAGACTGTCGAGTTGTGAACTTGTAACGCCCTAAGTTTTGGAACTTTTCCTTTGCTAATTTTATCAATAGAATCTTCTTTAATATCTCCCGCAATCAATACTCTAAATCTTGCAATGTCTTCTCGATAGATCTCAAGAACAGATTTTTTTAACCAATCCGAACCAAAGTTAACTCGAGGACTCCTTTCTCTTAAATGGTCATGAGTTGTTCTGGTATCTAAGGCTTGCTGGAAAAGTGCAATCCTGGATTCATGCCATAGTCTGCGACCAAATACAATTGGAGAGTTGGCAGAAATAGCAATACATGGCGCAGCAAGAACTTGCGAAATATTATACATTTTTACAAAATCTTGCGGCGCTACTTGAAGGTGTACTTGAAAACTTGTGTTACAAGCTTCCAATAATGGAGAATCATGTCGAACCAATAATTCATCAATACCCAATAATCTTAATTCATATGATGATCCAGTCAGTTGAGAATTAATAGATTCCATTAAAGCATGGTATCTTTTCTTTGGTGTAAGAAATTCCATGTTTAAATGAAACTTGCGAAGCGTAGGAAGAATTCCGGTAAGAATAAGATCGGCATCCATACCATTTAAGGTCTCCGAAATCTTTTTTAGGTTTCTTTTATTCTCTTTCTCTAATGCTGATAATGCTTTTCCTTTAAATTCTCTGGGTGTCAAATTGGTTTCTAGATTGAATTTAGCCAATTCGGTTTCTACCCAAGGGTATTCCTTCATTTTTCTTAAAGCCTTCATAGCAATGGCTGCCGGCTTAAGGCTATCATTATGCACCAAACACATTTCTTGTTCTGCTCCAATTCTTGTAATTCCTTGTTCGAACCAGTCGTTATCAATCATGTACTCCAATGCCTGAACGTCATCCAATAATTGTTGGACAAAGTTTCTCATTTGATTCTCATCATTCAGTAGACTTACTCTTTGTTCACCCATAGCCGATCGGTTGGTTGGTCGTTTTTATTTTGCTATCAAAATAGAGAATTTCTGCTTTATTTTTACTTGAATTGGAATATTGCTTTTGATTTTTATAATCTTGAGCTATTCTCATATAATTTGTTAGCTACATTCTCGTTTTAAGCATATGATCCGTTTAGCCATCCTTAGTTTTTTGGCCTTTTTGACGTTGCCTTCTTGTAACAGTGATGATTCTGTGGAGCTGGTAGAAATTCCAATAATCATTGAGTTTGAAATTCCTGCAGCTTTGAATACCATTGAGGATCATTTTTTCGAAATAAGAAATATTGCAAATCCAACTCGACAGATATTGGATGCAAATGGGATTGACGAAAGTTCTATTCTTAGAATCAATCCCAAAGCGGTTCAACTAATCGTTTTGTTCGATGATACGCAGTTGTCATTCATACAAGAATGTTCAATAAGTCTATTCAGTGATATTGTCGGAAGAAAGTCTGAAGCCTTTTGGACGAATTCAATTCCCTTCAATGCTGGATCAGATATTGATATTCCTGGAACCTTGATCGATGCTTCTGATTTTTTAGATCAGGATAGGTTGAATGTAGAGATTCAATTGGACACCAGAGAAATAAATTCTCGGTTTATTTCCGCTCGCATGAATATGACTTTTACTGTCCGAGGCAATTAGCCTTAAATTTTCGACTAATTTATTGAACAATATCCGTTCATTTCCTTTAGTAATAAAAAAGAAATGAAGTCATCCTTAAGTCCAAGAGATATTGACCGAATTGTAGAAATGGCCTGGGAAGATCGTACTTCATTTGATGCCATTAAATTACAATTTGGCGTTCCTGAAAAGGAAGTAATCAACATTATGCGACGCGAGATGAAAGCTTCAAGTTTTCGAATGTGGCGCGCAAGAGTTCAAGGTCGAAAAACAAAACATGCAGCCTCAAGATCCGAGGATGTAAATAGATTTAAATGCAGTCGTCAACGTAGAATCAGCAACAATAAAATCTCAAAAAGAAAATAGCCACCAAGGGTAGAATACTTGGTGGCTATTGATCATCCCAATTTGTATTAACTTCTTTACAGCAATTTGGATTTCAGTAATGCTGCTATTTCTTCAAGCTTTCTCCTACTATTGTTTTCAAAGTAGTCAAGCCTAAGGCTTTTGCTTGTTTGTATTCTATTCCAGAGTTGATATAGTAGTCTTCTATCAAAACTTGTGATTGATAGTAAGCAATTTTCATTGTCGTCACAATCTTTTTGTGCAACGGATCTGATTTTGCCCATTGGTCCATCTCTTCCCAGTAAGTTGTATTCCAATTGTAAATGGAAGTCATTTCTTCATTGGTGAAAGTTTGAGGATTAAGGAAAAGTTGTGATCTAACGGCAGGCGCATTTTTGACCAATCCTTTATTTGTAGGATCGATATCTCTAACGATAGTTTCTAAATTTTGCAATACTTCCCAATCCATAAATGGATCACAAGATTCCATGGTATAATTCTCTACCGCGTCAAAAGCTTGTATCGCATCATATTGGTGTTTCTGGAAAAGCCAACAAGGCACAGGAACATCGGCATTCACACCGTGCAAAAATGCCAAGTGTTTCAATAACTGTTCTTTGTCATGGTAAGAATAACTTGCTGTGAAATCAAAAGGTAAATCTCCAGAAAAATCAGCAAAACTTTCTTTATTGGCTTCATTCATCAATCTATTAACTTCCAATAAATTGTCATCACTAAGCTCTCGTAGGATATATGCTTGATACGCTTTTGACAATGGATGACTAGATTTTTCCAAAGCATTTTTTGCTATCGTTGGAGTACCAAGAACCAAATCAATAGCGGCGATTAATTCACTCTGCGCGTAGACTACTTTTTTGGGAGCCATATATTTTCGGAGTAAACTGTACTTTTTCCAATCTTGGTTATGTGCACTGAAATCACTAAAAGCCACAGAGGTACCATCGCCATAATATCCATCCAAAGAACCGTCGTAATATTTATTTTCTTTTAAAACCTTTTGAAGTTCTAAAGCAGAAGTTCTTTTGATTTCTGCTCGAATAGCTGGCATACTCAAACCAGATTTAACCGTGGCCTTTGCTACAAACTCAGGCGTGTAATCCTCAGGAATAGTGGTAGCCGCAGGAGCGATAGGCTCTACTTTTGTAACCACTGGTTTCGCTGAGGGTTCATTGACTTCTGCCACTACTACCACCTCCTCCTTATCAAGCTCTTCCTTTTTAGGAGCGCGCTTGATAGGAGGTTTAGGTGTAGCATTGGCAGTCTCAGTAACAACTGCCAATGTAGATTCAAGGGGATCCGGTAGAAATAATTCTTTTGCTTCAAAATCGGTTACCGGATGAAGTCGTAGTGAGTACTCAGTGCGAATGAAGGCATTTCCGTAGCCAGCTTTCTTAAACTCAGCCACTCTTTTCAGAGTAGCTTCATGGCTAGGAAAAGGCCCAGCCACTATTCTTAATTGCGTTTTATCGATGATCGTCGAAATAGGCAATGCATTTTTATATTTACTCCAAGCGATTCGCTCTCCTGGTAATTCTATTCCTAATTGTATGACTTCTACCTGTTGGTCAGAATTCAATTTTCTTCTACTGATATACGCATCTGGAAATCCCTTTGCATGGATTGTCGAAAGCATTGCATTTGCCGCAGCCTCAGTTTCATATTCTCCAAGAAAAAGGTGGTTAAGATGTTCGTTGAATGACTCTGCATATAGGTATCCCATTGAGCGGACATCGGAAAAGTCTTCAGGATCTAGTTGTACAAAAGAACCTAAGTGAATGCTAAAGTATTCTGGTTGAGAATTAATTTGAGCTATAGACATAGCCCATACACCCATAATGAGGGTGGCGGTAAGCCAAATGTGTTTCATAGTAATGTAGTGTTTTGCAATAATCTGACTACAAAGTCAGAATACTCCAACGCGAATATATAGAAGAATTGTATCTAATCGCAAATATTTCAGCGATTTATCTATAAAAGTTTGTAGTAATGCTTAAGGGCTAAGTCTACAATCTCGTTTTCTCGATCTCCCAACAATTATTGCACAATCCAATTTAGTCGTTTGACACTTTTGTCCTCAACTAACTCGATAACATAACTTCCCTTGGGCGGTGAAATGAGAAGTTCGATGTTTTGATTGGTGGATTGAAAGGTGTGAACAATATGTCCTGTTTGGGAAAAAACATTGATGGTGACCAATCCCGTGGAAGACCTTTTCAAACGAGCGTTTCCGGTACTGGGATTTGGATATAAAGCGATACTGTTATCCGAAAATTCATTGATCGATGACAATTCTTGGCAGTTATAGACCAAGTCAATTCCATCATCAGACAAGTCTACGGTATCTAAAATAACTTCATCGCAGTTGACCTGAATGATATATTTGCCTTTGTATCCATCGGTATTGATAACACCATTAGCAGCGGTCGTCTCAAATTTGTCTGTCCACCATTCATTAAACACTAGATCTATGAAAGCTTGACCAGAAGGCTTCAAATTCCAATCTTCATCAAACATTGGAGCATTGTCTTTCCAATGTGCTCCATCCCAAAATCCCCACATCAAAAATCCATCTGTTGAAGGGTGAGAAAAAATGTAAGTCAAGAAATCTCGCATATATGCTGCTTCGACCTCATCTCCTGCATCGCCATCAATGTCAAACTCAGTTATCTTTTGCTTCAAACCAAATTTTTCGTAAAAATCACTTAAAATATCTTCTACTTGATAAATGGATGTTGGGTAAGTCCCAATGTGAGCCTGGAATCCTATTCCATCTAGCGGAGCACCAGCATCAATAATCTCTTGTATGAATCCTTGATAGCGATCGTAAACTGGTCCTTTGGATCGCTGCGAAGAAATTGTCATGTAATCATTAATATAAAGTTTCGGACTGTCGTCAATGGCTTTCGTTTTGTTTAGAACATCGAGGTAAATTTCTCTACCGGTAATAAAGCCATTATTCCCCGCAAGCGAATCTTCTAAGAATCGTTCTACAGTAATTTCATTCAGCACATCCCATTCTGCTAATTCACCTTTGATTGAAGGATAATTAAGTATTTCTTCTAGATGTTCATCAATTCTTTCTAATACATAATCTGTATTGGCAATGTTCAATCTAACATCATTGGGTAAATACCAGCGTCCTGGCCAAAGTAAATTATGACCCCGAACTTTTATGTCTTTTGCTTTGAGCCAATCAATAGCATCTGCCTTTTCAAATTGTGACGTTGGCCATTGACTTTCCCAAGCATCCCATTTCAATCCATTTTCAAAAACCACCCAATTAAATCCATGTCCTTTTCCATCGAGATCGAGCAACTTAGATTCATAAATATCATCCTGGCAATCATTTCCGGCTATTGCACAAGAAACTACAGCTGTTCCGAAGGCATACTCATGCTGCATCATTTGAATGGCTACGCCAGCATTCTCCAAGGGGTTTCCATTGTTATCATTAACGGTGATTTGAATATTTGCTTTTCGTAAACTTTCGATATTTTCTTGTGCCACAAACCTCCAGGGAGCATCCGCTTCATATCCGCCGTACACATCATTATTTCTAATATTCGGCAAGTCTTCTTCCGCGTAAGCATTTTGATAATTGATGATATTTATTCCTGTGAATTGAACATTCTGTTGTGCTGCACCAATATGAAATCCAAACTGAAATGCACCAACATCATAACTCGCACTGGATACAAATGGAACCAAATATTGTCTCCATTCTAAACCAACAGGAAAAGTGCGATAAACCTCTTTTTGATAAGTGACATTGTTCTCTGCAAAAATATTTAGCCTTCCTTCTGCTCCAGTTGCTGTTCGAGCCCAATAAACCAGCAGGCATACATCATTTTCTTGAATGGCTTGCTCGTTAGTAATACCCCAGCCAGCGTTCCAAGCATTTTCATAGTCCACTGTAATGTCAGCATTTACTGCATGACTAAATGATTCATCTGCAATATCAACATAGGTTACACCATCTTGTCCATAGTTCCATGCTGCAAGGTTATTGGCAATATGATCAGTTGAAATATTGAATGTACCCCCGGAAATACCATAGTCATTCTGAAGTTGATCGAGTAGCGCCTGATGATAGTCATCTTGCGCTCCTATGTGAATACTGGAACAGAAAAATATAAACAGTAATAAAATTTTCAAAATTTTCATTGGAAAAAGCTTTTGGCCTATCTAAAATACGAAAAGATAAGAGAAAAGGTTAGTACCTTTTTATCAAGCTTGTAAGTCAACTAATTGGAGTTTTTATAATTTGGAAAAACATTGATTGTGATCAACTTGGGATTTCTAAGCTTCAGTTTCTGAATTGTTTGCTTCGATATACTCATTAAGAATCTCTTCAAGATTGGGCTTGGGAATCAAACCTTGAAAACGTTCCACCACTTTCCCTTGATTTACAAACATGATCGTCGGTATAGATTTGATTTTAAAGTGCTGACTGAGTTTAGGGTTTTGTTCAGTATTCACCTTGACAACCAAAGCTTTTCCATCAAATTCAGCAGCCAACTCGTCGATGATTGGCCCAAGTATTTTACAAGGACCACACCAATCGGCATAGAAATCCACAAGTACAGGAATTTTTGATTCTGCTACAAGTTCATTAAACGAGGCATCAGTAATCTGCGGTGTTTCGTATTTCGGTTTTTTCTTCCTCCAGAACATATTTTGTATTATTAGTAGCTTCAAAATATTACAACGCCGAAGATGCAAACTTGTTCTGAAATCTAAAAGACATGTGGTTCCTAGCCCAGAAGTGATTGGTTATGATATAGATCAGCTGCAGAATAGGGAAATCGAAATGGGAATGAAGGGTTGACTAAAAATAATTCTTTTAAATAGGATGGACACTTGTTGTCTAGTTCATTCCAAACTGCAAAAAAAGGTATTTGCAAATGTCTAGGTAAAATGCTTCAGCATTCTAATTTCCTCTTGACGGAGGTGTCTCCAGTAGCCGCGAGAAAGGTCTTTCTTCGTTAATCCAGCGAAGTATATACGATCCAGTTTGATCACCGTATAGCCAACATGTTGAAATATGCGACGAACAATTCTATTTCTTCCGATATGAATCTCTAGCCGTACAATTTTTCTATTTTTTTGATCTGGGAAATTGATCCAATCTACGGCCGCAGGACCATCTTCAAGTTCTAGTCCCTTCTTAATTTTTTCAAAATCTTGATCTGACAATTCTTTGTCAAGTACCGCTTCATAGACCTTGGCTACTTCATGACTAGGATGCGTAAGTTTTTTCGCAAGATCTCCATCATTCGTTAGAAGCAATAGTCCTACGGTATCTCTGTCTAATCTGCCCACAGGAAATATTCGTTCTTTGATTTTGCCCTTCAAAATGTCCATCACTGTGGTTCGACCTTTTTCATCGTCCATTGTAGTGATTGTATTCTTGGGTTTATTCATCAAAATGTAAACCCTATTTTTTTGCGGTGTAATTTCTTTGTCGTCAAAAAGAACAACATCAGAATCTTGGACCAAGTAAGCCGGATTGATTTCAACAACTCCGTTGACTTTCACTTTTCCAGCCTTGACCCAATCAGCTGCTTTTCGACGAGAACCGATACCTGCATGAGCGACGAATTTATTGAGTCGCATTCCTGTTTCTTGATTGTCTGACATCGAAAATAAAAACTAGAATGGTACGTCTTCATCGTTAATACGAGAAGGCATTGTAATGATATTTGGATTTGTGTTATTGTAAGTGTCGTCGTTGAGATCACTAAAATTCGGATCGTCTAAGTTGGTGAACTTCGCGCAGAAATCTATAAATCTAAGTTTGACAGATTCCGTAGCACCATTACGGTGTTTGGCCACAATTATTTCTCCAACACCTTTCATTGAATTCCCTTCTTCATCTTCAAGAATCTGATAGTACTCTGGACGATATATAAATGATACAATATCCGCATCTTGCTCAATCGCTCCTGATTCCCGCAGATCTGAAAGCATCGGACGCTTGTCCCCACCTCTACTTTCCACTGCCCGTGAAAGTTGCGACAGCGCAATTACCGGAACATTCAATTCCTTTGCCATTCCTTTAAGAGCTCTAGATATCGCAGAAATTTCTTGTTCTCTATTTCCTTGTTTATTTGTCGCACCTGCAGTCATCAATTGCAGATAATCAATCATGACTAATTGGATGTCATGTTGCATTTTCAAACGTCGACATTTAGCTCGCAACTCAAAAATATTTATCCCCGGCGTATCATCAATGAAAATGGGTGCTTCCCCAACTTTTTCTACAGCAGAGTGCACATTTTTCCAATCGTCATCATCTAATCGCCCATCTCTCAATTTAGAACCAGGAATCTCCGCTTCCATTGATATTAGCCTTTGAGCCAACTGAATGGAGGACATCTCTAGGGAGAAAAAGGCTACTGGTTTATTGAAATCCATGGCCGCATTACGTGCTACCGCCAAAGTGAACGAGGTCTTACCCATACCAGGACGAGCCGCCACAATAATTAAATCCGAAGCTTGCCATCCTGAGGTCAATCGATCTAGGTCGGTAAATCCTGATGGAACACCAGTTAAGCCTTCTTCTTTTTGAGACATTTCTTCGAGCTTTTTTAAAGCTTGTCCAGCAAGCGTGCTCATCTTTTCATAACTCCGAGAAAGATTATTTTGAGTAATGTCAAAAAGTCCAGCTTCCGCACTGTCTAAAAGATCAAATACATCGGTGGTATCCTCATAGGCATCCTTAATTGTTTTTGTAGAAACAGAGATTAATTCTCTTTGTATATGCTTTTGAGAAATAATTCTTGCGTGGTATTCAATGTTTGCCGCAGAAGCAACTTTGTTCGTAAGTTCTACTAGATAGTAAGGTCCTCCGATAACATCTAATTCCCCTTTTTTCTTCAACATCTCTGTGACCGTCAACAAATCGACCGGCTGGGTCTTCTCAAAAAGTTCGAGCATCACTTCGAATATTTTTTGATGACCTTCGGAATAAAATGATTTCGGTGTAAGGATGTCCAATACTACTGCCAAAGCATCTTTGTCCAACATGATCGCACCAAGCACGGCTTCTTCAAGTGGAAGAGCCTGAGGTTGTACCTTTCCAAAAACATAATTGGTCAGGTCGTTAGTTGGCTTGTTCGCACTTTCGCGAAAAGGTTTAATCTTTTTAGTTTCGGACATCTAGTTGTTGTTCTGTAGTTTTTGTTCGGCTCCAAAATTAATTGGAATTCCTTAGTATCAAAAGTTAGATTGGTTTCGGTTATGTTGGTAAGTCTTGCTTTCTGTGGAAAAAATTGTGGATATCTTTTTATCTAGAGGTATCCATAGAAAACCAGTTTTCATCTTCCGGTAGAAACAATATTTTATATAAATAAAAATTTGTTGTCTACTGAATTGCAGTATTTTACCGTGGAACGAAAAAGATGTCTTTTGTACATCTAGTAATCAAAGGCTAAATACGAATTTCCGCTCGAATGTTTAAAACCTTAGATATTTTTATTTTCATAATGTGAAGATATGACTTTAATGAGCTGAAAGCAATAAATAAGACTTGATCAACAGTTGACAATATTATCGAACAACCGCCTTATCTTTGGGTCATCAAATTTGAAAGCATGTTGAAGGTACTTACACAGGAGCAAGTCGATCATTATTTCAGAGAAGGTTTCTTGCACGTCAAAGGAGTCTATACCCCCGAAAGCATCGATCGAATCAGGGAGATCATGGCCCAAGCGTTGAAGGATGGTACTTGGGAGTCTGCCCCTCATCATAATGAGGGCGTTACAACTGATGTCTTTCGAGTAATGCCAGAGTTGATAGATCTATTCTTTACGGAAAGATATGTACAGGTTTTCAAAGATCTTTTCGGAGATGAAATGGTCGTTTTGCCTGAGCCAGCGATTCATAGAAATCGATTCTACTTTTGGCATAAGGATTCTTCTTTTTTGGATGAACAAGGTGAAAAATACCATTGGAATGATGATTTCAATGCGATTATGGCGGCAATGTATTTTCAAGACAATGATGATGTCTATGGAGGTGGAATTACAGTGGCCGGAGGAACCCATAAAGACAAAGAGGATATGCACCATAAGGTGATCCATATGAATACTTTTCAAAGAGCGATTTTAAAGATCCAAAAAATCTTAGGGATTTCATTTTACGATAAGTTGGAAAAGCATCCGAAGTTGACAAGAGTTCCTTCGAAAAAAGGAGATCTTGTTTTATTGGACATTAGAATTGATCATAAGGGTTCAACACCAAAAGGGACTAGAGAGAATTATGATAAGTTTGCTTACTTCAATATCGTTACAGATAATAGTAAATATACAAAAGACCTTAATCGTTGTCTTCGAGCAAGACCTTCAGGTTATTATAGTAATTATTTAAAGCATGATAAAGAGCTTCCAGCTGCTTTGGTACAGAAAGGGAAAGAGCTTAATTTTAATTTAGATTTTTAATAGTTGAAATTTGTGGAAAAGCCGTCCGCCGGAGGTGAACGAGCTGTTGAAGTTAGTTGAAATTTGTGTTTAAAAAGACAAGCTTTTTAAACGGTGTTTCGTAGCTCCGCGGAATAATTTACTCAATGATAATTAGTGATATTTACGTTTGCAGTTGAAAAATTAGAGTCCCGATACTTGTCGGAGTTACAAATTTCAACAAATTTCAACTTCATTCATCCCGTTCAAACCTCCCTCCAAATTCACCAAATTAGAAAAGCCAAATTCTTTTTGCAATTGCTCAATTGCCTTACGGCTTCGGACACCGCTTTGGCAGTGTACAATCACTTTTTTGCTTCTGTCTATTTGATCAATATAGTCAGTTAGCTTGCTAAGCGGTGCAAATAATCCACCAAGATTAATTAAATCATATTCTTCTTTTTCTCTTACGTCAACTAATTGGAAATTAGTTCGAGTTGCTCTTAAGTTCTCAAAATCTTTCGCTGTAATGGAATTTATATTGATGAATTGATCGCCAGAGATGATGCCACAAAATTCTTCGTAATCTATTAGCGCTTTTATCGATGGATTTTCCCCTGAAAGTGGATTGTCTTTTTGAGCTTTGAATTTTAGATTGTGAAAAGAGTAGGATAGTGCATCAAAAACTAAAAGCTTGTTGATCAATGGCTCTCCGATTCCAGTAATAACCTTGATGACTTCATTGGCTTGCATAGTGCCAACAATCCCAGGTAGGACACCAAGGACACCAGCTTCAGCGCAATTGGGCACTGTACCTGCGGCAGGAGGCTCTGGGAATAGATCACGATAATTGGCCGATCGAATTTCATTGTCCAATGGATAATTAAATACGGCAAGTTGTCCTTCAAATCGAAAGATAGATCCAAAGACATTTATTTTATTCAGCAAATAGCAAGCGTCGTTAATTAGATATCTGGTTGGAAAATTGTCTGTTCCATCAGCGACGATGTCATAAGGAGCAATGATCTCCAAAGCATTTTCTGAAGTGATTTTTTCAACGATGGCAATAACCTCAATGTGCGGGTTCTGTCGGATGATTTTTTCTTGAGCGATTTCAGCTTTAAATTTGCCAATATCGTCTTGGGCAAATAAAACTTGGCGCTGAAGATTTGAAACTTCGATTTGATCGAAGTCAACAATGCCGATTGTTCCAACCCCAGCAGCTGCAAGATATTGCAACAAAGGAGCGCCCAATCCACCAGCTCCAATCACCAATACTTTGGCTTTTTTTAATGCCAACTGAGCATCTAAATTGAATTCGGGCATGATCAAATGCCGTTGATAACGAGCAAATTCTGAAGTATTGAGCGCGACATTGTCCATATTTCTTAGATTGTGACAAAGGTATAAACTATTGAAGATCCTCCCAACTGACTAAATATACCGTATCTTTGAAGTCCGGAAACGGAAATTATGTCAAAAGAATTTACACATCTAGATGAAAAGGGTAATCCATCAATGGTGGATGTTAGTGAAAAAAAAATCACAGCTAGAATGGCGCATGCGCGCTCCTATGTTGTTTTGGATGAGACAATCTTAGCTTCTTTTGAAGGTCAAGATATTCAAACCAAGAAAGGGCCGGTGTTTCAGACTGCAATTCTTGCCGGCGTCATGGCTGCTAAAAAGACTTGGGATCTAATACCGCTTTGTCATCCTCTGGCCCTAGATAGTTGCAAAGTAAATATAAAACTGAATGCAAAGCGTATTGTGCAAATAGACTGTATTGCCAAGATTACTTCAAAAACTGGTGTAGAAATGGAGGCGCTAACGGGTGCTTCTGTTGCAGCTTTGACCATCTATGATATGTGCAAAGCATTTTCGCATAATATAGTTATTAAAGAAACCAAACTCATAGAAAAAACAGGTGGGAAAAGCGACTACAAAGACGCATAAAAAACATGCGTCGATCAATAAGCCTTTGGGAGGTAGATTTCATAGAAATGAATTTGGACTTTTAGGAGCACCATGTGGTAAGGTGCAAACTTTGGTGCGTTACATAAATCGTTCATTGAAGTCAGCATACAATGTTGGATATATTGATGCAGAGCATCAGGCGCAGCAAGAAGATATGCCTGGAATGTATTCTCACTATATTGATAAAATTGATTTTCATCAATTAAATTTCCATTCCGAAAAAGATGCTTACCAATATCGAACTTGGTTTAATGATTGTCATCTGGTAATGGTCAATGGAAACCATTTTGATTCCGAACAGCAGATTGTTTTTTTAAATTCAAAAAAGAAAGCTTCCTTAGAAAGAAAATTAGATCGCTTAACAAATGTGATTGCATTTGTTCAAGATGATGAAGAAGTACACGACTACTTAAAGGAAAAATTGCCGCACTGGGAAGAGATACCAATCTTTCCAATCAGTGAAGAAGATGGTTTAATTGCCTTGCTTCATGAGAAAATAAAAAAACCAAAGTTGAAGGGTTTGGTGTTGGCTGGTGGTAAAAGTTCTCGGATGGGAAAAGATAAAGGAGCTATAGAATATCACGGCTCGCCCCAACGAGAACACATGGCAAGTTTGTTAAAATCATCTTGTGAAGAAACCTACATCTCCATGGCGCCGGGTAGTTCCTGTGAAAGTAGCTATCCAGTCTTAGAAGATTCCTTCGTTGGATTGGGGCCATTTGGTGGAATTTTATCTGCGTTCAAAAAAGATCCTAATGCAGCATGGTTAGTAGTGGCATGTGACCAACCACTTTTAGATGAAGCACATTTGGAGAAATTAATTGCAGAGCGAGATCAAACAAAGTTGGCCACATGTTTTCATAATCCGGAGACTAAATTCCCCGAGCCACTGATTACGATTTGGGAACCTAGAGCCTATCCAATTCTTTTGCAATTTTTGGGGCAAGGATATACCTGTCCAAGAAAAGTGTTGATCAATGCACAAGTAAAAGAAATTCGACTGGAGGAAAATGACTTTATGATGAATGTAAATACTCCTGAAGAATATAAAGGAGCGCTGAAAAAATTAGCATAAATGGTCTCGGCAATATTGCTTGCGGCAGGTTCTTCAAAACGCATGGGCGCGCAAGATAAATTATTGCTAAAGTATAAAGGCCATTGGTTGGTCAATCATGTCATGCAACAACTTTGGGAAGCTAATATTGATGAATTAATCATTGTAAGAAAAAACAATTCAGAGAACTTATTAGGTGGAAAAAAAACGGAGCGCATTAAGATCGTTTTGAATCCGATTGCTGAAAAGGGAATGACCACTTCCATTCAAGCTGGAATTCGCGCTGCCAAAAAGGATGCTCATGGTTATTTGATTTGTCAAGCCGATATGCCATTGATATCCACCTTAGAATACAATCAGATTATTGCCTCGTTTGAATCCAAAATCGCTGATTCCCCAAGATTGATTACCGTCCCGTTTTTCCAAAATCAAAAAGGCAATCCAATTATTCTATCTGCTGCTTATTTGCAGGAAATATTAGCTCATCAAGAAATGGAGGGTTGCCGAGCTATAGTTAAAGCAAATGTTGAAAATGTTTCGAAAGTGGAGATGAATACGAATCATGTTTTGGTGGATGTAGACACTTATGAAGATTGGGAGCGCATATTTTCCTGATATCTTCAATTCATTTCTGTTTTCTCGTAATATGAGAAAATAATTTCTGCAGTCTCAAATAGTGAGACCTGTTCGCTGCAATTTTCTTCGTTCTTTAGTTAGAAATTAGATCAATAGTTTTAATGCCCGAAAGTTAAAGTATTACCTAACTTGCTCATTGAGTTTTGGTTTAGATTTTAAATGTACAATGTATGAACGGAAAACATCCTGTAAAGATAATTGGGTCAGGAATCTATTTGCCTGCAGTAGTTTCTTCAGCAACAATTGAGGAAAAATTTGGACTTCCAAAGGGCTGGGCGGAGAAGTACTCAGGTGTATCTAGCCGTCATCATGTAACATTTGAATCAAATGGTTTTATGGCTGCGCGTGCGATTGAAAAAGCGCTGAATTTTGCTGAAAAAAGAGTGTCTGATATGGACTTAATAATTTCAGCTGGTGCCACCTTTGATTTTCCATTGCCTAATCAATCTTCTGTTGTGAAAAACGAATTGGAGGATCGCTTGCTTTCGGATGTCGGCACAATAGATATCGATACAACTTGTTTAAGTTTTGTTTCGGCCTTTGAGTTTGCGGCTAAATTATTGGACGGACGACAGTATAAAAATATTGTTATTGTAAGTGCGGAGATCGCTTCCAAAGGTTTGAATTCTAAAAACTTTGAAACATTGACACTTTTCGGTGATGGAGCAGCTGCTTTTATTCTAAGTTTTGATGAATCTGGCGAAAGTCAATTTTTGAAAGGAGGATTGCGCACCTATGCTGAAGGTGTTTTTCATACACATATTAAAGGAGGCGGTAATCAATATTTTTTCAAAGATCATCCTTACGATGAAGATTTGCATTCTTTTAATATGCAAGGGAAAAAATTATTGCGACTTGCCAAACAAAAAGGACCAGAATTTGTGAATTGGTTTTTTAAAGATTCAGGAATACAAATGGATGAAATTAAAGTTGTGATTCCGCATCAAGCTTCAAAGGTTGGGATAAGTATATTTAAACATACTTTGCCGTTTGAGGAAGAGAAATTTAAAGGGAACATCAGTACTCACGGAAATTGCATTGCAGCCTCTATTCCAATTCTATTGCATCAAACAATTGAAGCCGGTGAATTAGAACGGGGAGCACTTTGTATGCTTGTTGGAACTTCTGCCGGCTTTTCTATTGGGGCAGTTGTATTCAAATATTAGAATTTGCTGAATAGTGATTAACTAAAATACTTAGCTATGGAGAGTATTAATTTAGTTTGGGGAAATACATTGCTTTTGGTTTGTGTAATTGCTGAAATTCTAGCGATTAAATTTATCCTAAAAGAAGAATTGCCGTGGAAAGAGATTGTGTTGAATTTAAACTCAGGACACATTTTACTCTGGATATTCAGAGGCCTAGAAGTCGCGGCATATTTTTATACCGTTGAGTTGGTAAGCATTGGACTGGTCGATACTATGCCGTTGTGGTTGAAGTGGACTTTGGCTTTTGTCCTTTGGGATTTTTGTTTTTACTGGTTGCATCGGACGCATCATTATTTTAGCATTCTCTGGGGTGTACACGTTGTACATCACGAGGGAGAACATTTTAGTTTATCGCTAGGAATTCGAAACTCTTGGTATTCTTCTTTGACTTCCTATCCTTTTTTTATCATCATGGCTGTTATTGGTATTCCAGTTGAAATGTTTGTAATTGTTTCTTCTACACACTATTTTATTCAATTCTACAATCATAATCATTTAGTGAAAAATAGCGGTTGGTTAGAATTCATTATGGTCACACCATCTCATCACAGAGTTCATCATGGAAGGAATGATCCTTATATTGATAAAAACTTTGGAGGGACCTTGGTTTTATGGGATAAACTTTTTGGAACTTTTCAAAAAGAAGAATTAGACAATCCAGTTGAATTTGGTATCCACGAACCAGTGGATTCTTATAATCCAATTTTAGTAAATAATATTCCATTTCTGAAATTATTCAAATTGGATGTTTTGCAGCAAAGAATCAATCGAATTTCATTTAAAACGCCCAACCTGATTTTGGTTTCAGGAGCTTTGTTGCTTTTCGTATTGCTGCTTTTCTTCATCTACTTTGAAAAGGATATGGGATTCAACTCAAAACTGCTTTTGTTTTCATTGGTCTTTTTTGGAACCATTGGCAATGGAATAATGTCCGATGGAAAGAAGATTGGAATCTACATTTGGGTGGTGACCATGGTGGTACTTTCAACACTTTTGATTCTTTATTTTCCGATCAGTCAAGTTGGATTTCAGATTTGTTTGGGTCTTGGAATTTTGCACGGCCTTGGGACATTAGGCTGGATGAGTACTGAAAAGCTGGTTAAATCAGATCGTTGATCAAAAGCTTGAAAAACCTAAAATATGTCCTTAATTAACTTAATTTGCTTAGGACCTTGCGACATAATGTTAAAATAGTGCATATTGTGGGTAATTTTGTGCAATTCTAATTTTCTGATTGCGAATAACTTTGTTCATTAATCTTCCCAAGGAAATGTCAGAGATCGCTAAAAAGCCTTTGTTCGAAAAAGTGAACCCAAAATTTGGGAGTTCCTTTCTTGTCAAGCATTTCGATCAACCTTCCGAAAGAGATAAACCGCCTTTTTGGCATTTCCACCCAGAAATAGAAATGGTTTATGTGAAAGGTGGCTCAGGTAAACGGCACATTGGAAATCATATCTCTTATTATCATTCTGGAGAGTTGGTGCTCATTGGTTCCATGCTTCCACATTTTGGGTTTACCGATCGATTGACAAGAAATTCGTCAGAGACAGTCGTTCAGTTCTTAGATGGATTTGGAAAAGGGATTTTTGATTTAGAAGAAATGGGAGATATCCAAAGACTTTTGGAACGCGCAAAATCCGGAATTACTTTTCATGGGAAAACTAAAGATCGAGTTGGAGAAAAGTTAGAGCAACTAAACAATTTGGATAATTTTTCGAGGATAGTATCGCTTTTGGAAATCTTACAAGAACTTGCGCTATCTGATGAATAC
The DNA here is from genome assembly GCA_937928045.1 of uncultured Saprospiraceae bacterium. Lineage (GTDB taxonomy): Bacteria > Bacteroidota > Bacteroidia > Chitinophagales > Saprospiraceae > JABDJM01. The sequence continues at coordinate 26,682 of CALFWO010000005.1, forward strand.
ATCTTGCTGAACGCCGTTGGATATTCATTTACTGTCGAGCCTGGTGATAATGATCGAATCAATAAAGTCTATGCTTTTGTTCAGGCGAATTATTCCCGAACGATTCCTTTGAAAGAAATCGCTGAAATTGCAAACATGACGGTTCCTTCCTTTTGTCGATATTTCAAAAATATTTCTGGTAAAAACTTTACCAAGTTTGTAAATGAAATCCGAATCGTTCAAGCTTGTAAATTGCTAAGCGATCAGCAATTAAGTATTACGAACATCGCGTTCGAAGTAGGCTTCAATAACTTTTCGCACTTTAACAGACTCTTTAAAGAGATTACTGGAGATCGTCCATCTGATTATCGGAAGCAGTTTAAAAAAGTTTTGCTGTAGAAAAAAAGAAGTCCGATTAATCGTTGGATCAATCGGACTTAGAATAGTAAATCAAATTATCTGTATGCAAGTGAATGGCTAAGATTATGGTAACATAATTTCTTGACCACTCAATTTTTTTTACTTTAATGCAAGTGTTGGGTTGATATGGATTGTTTTGCTGAAATATTCATTGAAGTTAATATCTTCAATTCCTACCATGATATCGTATTTTCCTTCTTCTAGTTTTGTCAAATTGAATCTTTTGTTGATTGTAGCTGCTGAATCAATTGTCTCATTGAAAAGAATATTTCCAAGATCATCTTGAATTAGAATGTTGTAAGCGGCACTCGGTGAACAAAGAATAGCCAAGTCTAAATATCCTAATTTGTCTGAGAAAGTAGGGCGATAAATTTTTTGACTTGAATCTGTATCAAAGATGATTGAATTGTTTTCTTTTAATAAGGGTTGAACAGTAATGTACTGATCATAAGTCATTACAACAGAATACGCTCCATCAGGAAGTTCTTTTAAGTTGTATTGCTTATTGGTTAGTTGTTCCTCAGAAATTGTTTCTGAATGAAATACTTGGTCATTGATGTCTCTAATCGACAATTCGATTTTTTCTGTAGAAGCATCTTCTAATGTAATTACAAAAGAACTTGTATTGACTACTGTGAATTGTACATTTTCACCTTGAGAAGCCCAAATGCAATTGGCCATCAAAAGAATAAGGAGTGTTGGGAATAATTTAATTTGCGTTAACATATGTATCAATATTTAAGTGATAAAAGAATTGATGAAATTCCATCCGTTCTTTGTTTAATAAATACAACGCAAAGATGCAGCACCATTTTAGTTGAAACTTCTACTAGATTAACAAGGATGTATAGTATTTTATCATATTGACAATTTTCGTAATCTTTGGCTACTAATAGCCATAAGGTTTAATTGACATGGTATGTTCAATCAATGCTAGATTGGAATGTTTCTCATAGATTGCCAAATAGAGCCAAGAAGAATCAATATTGAACAGTACCTTATAGCGGTTGCATTCTTTTGAAAGTCACTAGAAAGTATGAAATGCGAAAAGTGGTGTTATCCTAATTATTCTAGTCGACAGAATGCTCTAATTCTAGAATGGTTCTACCGATTGATGATTTAACGTACAGTCAAAGCTCCAAATCTGGCATTGATCCCGTTGAAATATCAATCTACAGAAATTGTTGGCACCCTTTCGAGCGATAAATTCAATGGGATTTCATCAAAGCTGTATTCTGCACCAAGGTAGCCTTGAACTGCAAAGGAAATGGATTCGTAATCCTCTCCAGTGAAATTCTCCTTGTAGTTCAATGCCCAAAAGTAAGCCGAAAGACCACCACCATAATAGTAATTTAAATCTCTTACTCCATCAAAAATATTTAGTGTTTGATGTATTAGATAAGCACCGCCGAAAGCGATAGAACTGTAATCCAAAGAACCGATATAATTGACAACAGTAAGAAATCCAATGTTTGCTTCAATTGCTGCTGTTTCATTTAGAAAATATTTTCCTGAAAATGAAGAGGGATATCCTAATTTAAGGCCTCGGCAGTTTTGTAATCTTGAGCAAAAGATTGATTGCTAAATGAGTACATGAAAAGAGAAATAAAGACTGGGATTAAATAATTCATTGGTCTGTTTTGCGGTGAAAATTTTTGGAACTATTAAAACTAGAATAATAGATTAACCAGAATTAAATTGAATCCTAGGGTGTAGATTGCTTTGATTAACTTAAAATATGGTTTTAAGAGTAGGTTGTTTGATTCCAACCAAATTCGGTTCCATATCCAATTTTTCTTTTAGCAAAGTCGCGTATACAGACCTAAAGTCAATTTCGTGTTTTAGATCTCCTTGGTCCAAGTCTGATAGATTAGGATTATTGCCAATGATCTTTCCTTGCGTTCCTCCGCCAATGATAAACATAGGAGCCGCTGTTCCATGATCTGTTCCCTTTCCGTTATCTGCCACCCTTCGGCCGAATTCTGAGAATACGACTACCGTTGTTTGCGCTAATAAACCCGCGGATTTTAGATCTTTATAAAAAGCGTACACCGAATCATTCAATTCTTTTAGCAATTTTTCATGCTTCCCGAGTTGATAGTCATGGGTGTCAAATCCGTTCAATGAAGTATAGTAAATTTTAGTATTTAATTCCCCTTTTATTAATCGAGCAATCCATTCTAAATTTTTTGCCAGTCCTAACTTCGGATATGGATGTTCTTTGCCAGAGTTCTTTAAGGCCTGTTGAATTTCAGACGAACCTTCTACGATGCCATGTGCCACCTTGCGCACAAAATCTAACTGTGGGTTATCCGTAGAAAGCATGTTTTCTTGAGCTCCAGTTCTAACTTTGAATTTATTTGGGTTTCTTACGGTCAAGCTATTTGGTGAATTTCCTTTCAACGCCAAGTTGTCTGTACCGTCAATATTAATTCCGGCTGTTGGTTGATGGTCTTTACATTGTAAATCTAAATATCTCCCAAGCCAACCTTGATTAATATATTCATTAGATCCGGATCCTGTTTGCCAAATTTCTTGTGAACGAAAATGAGACCTCACGGGATTAGGGTAACCGACATTTTGAACTATTGATAAATTGCCTTCCTGTTGGATTTTTACAAAACCATCTAAGGCAGAATGAAAAGCCATTCCATTATTTTTACCAATAACTTGTGATTTGCTCAAACCAATTTTTGGTCGATATTTTAAATATAAAGGGTCAGCATATGGAACAAAAGTATTCAGGCCATCATTGCCACCATTAAGTTGAATAAAGACGACAGATTCTTGTCCCGTAATCAAACTCGGTCTTTTTCCTAAGGCATGAAGGAAATTAGGAAGTAATAAAGTGCCTCCAGTAAATGTTCCTGCCAACGATATAAATGCTCTTCTTTTCATTTCTATTTTGTTTTCGCTCAACACAAATTATTTTCTATCACACCAATTGAAACTCCGGCGTCTTGCAAATAAAATTGACCAATCTAATAATTGCTTCTTCTGCATTCTCGGCCTTGGGATCAAAATCGTGAGCGATAATATTATCTAAATCCTTTTGCATATTTTCGTCCACTTGAAAAAGTAGTTTATCTGAGAAACCTTTTACTAATTCTTTCCCATCTGATTTTGAATTCCAAAACAAACTTACCTTGATTGGTTTTTCATCTTTTGCTAAATGCATTCCGCCGCCACGCATCATTTTTTCCATGGATCTTCCCTGGCAGAGTAGCTCAACCACATTATTTCTTTGTAAATATATTTGAGAAGTAATCCAACTTCTTCCACCATCCCATCCCTTTACATTAGGCTGGTTGAATAAGTCCATTCCTTGCTTTGAGATAAATTGAGCGACTTGCTTATTGTCTATCTGATGTTCAGGAAATGTGTCTAATAATTGTAATCCAAAAGTTAAAGGATCTTTTATTTTTGATCCAGCCGAAGGTTTGTCAAACTCTTCGGTGAATATTTTTAGTAACAAAGGTTGAATTTCAAAGTCTACTTGACGCAAGTAGTTTCCATATTTTTTTATCAACGATGCTTCCGGGTTGTCATAAACAAACCACTTAAGAATTTTTTCGGTAATCAAATAGGGCGCAGAGTCTTGCTTGAAAATGATATCTACTAATTGGTCAACTTTGAATACTCCTGATCGACCAAAGTATTCTATGACGTCTTGATCCAATCTACTTTTTTTATACCAACCTCCTTCATCTCCCATGGTGAGTCCAGCCAATCCCTTCGCTCCGTTCTTAATATCTTGTTCGGAATAATTGCCAATACCCAAGGTGAAGAGCTCAAGCAATTCTCGACTCAGGTTTTCATTGATTCTACCAACCTTGTTGTCATCGTTATCTAAATATTTGATTAATGCATTGCTGCGCAAAACCTTTTTAGTCAGTTCTCGAAAATTGCCAAAAGCATTTTCTCGAAGTAGTTGATTGTGTTGGTAAATCCAATAATTAACTTTGACTTTATTCTTTGTCGCAACAAAATGATTGTGCCAAAAACAAACCATTTTTTCGCGAAGCGGGAAGTTGTCATTACGCATCTTTGCTATCCACCATTTTTTTAACTCCAAAAAATTAGCGCGCTCTTGACGTCTGGCTTTCTTCTGAATTTCTTTGGATTCGAGTTTTAGTTTTTTTCTTCTAGCAGTAAAACCTTCCAATGTAGTCGGAGAATCCTCCAAGCATGTTGGCAATGCTGCATCAATTTTGCTTTGGAACGATTTTTCTAAGAACTTCCTAATCCCTAAATCTTCAATCTGTTTTGCCTGTTTCACACTATATCCAAGCCGTAATGACCACAAATTATTTTTATTCATATATCGGTTCTATTCCTAATGAGACTCCGAAAGCGCTCAGAAGTTTAACTCAATGTTTCAACGTTATTAGGTAATGCAAAAATTATGCAAAAGATAGGTTTTTTAAGAGTTGGGGAAAAATTCTGTTGGTAACCAGCGCTAGGAAATAAAAAAGGGACTTTACAGCTACTGTAAAGTCCCTTTTTTATGGCTTAAGTAATACTATCTTGCAATAATCAGTCTTTCACTTTTTAGCTTACGACCTTCTAATTGCAAGGTAATGAAATACAGTCCAGGACTGAATCCTTCAGTTTCAAACCTGACAATTGATACATCAGATTCTTGCTGATTTTTGGTTGCCATTACTTGCCCCATGCTATTATAGATCACTACATCTCCAGTTAGTCCTTCGTACTCACTCAAGTTAATGAATACTTCATCGTCCGTTGGATTAGGATATACTTTGAACGCTCTTGGGTCCAATCTATTGATTCCGCCATTAGGGCCAGTTGTGATGTAAGCATCCTTAACACAAACTTCTGCCCATTGAGCAGTCAATAATTTTACATTCACAAAATAAGTATCATCGGCCATGTTTGGCAAGATAACGGTGGCATCGCAATCACCAGAACAACGATACACTTGTTGCCAACTTCCGTTGTAAACTTGTAACAGAGACAATGGCGTCGAATTTAATCCAGAAATTGTTATCTCATTTCCTTGTACTCCGAAAATAACATTGTCGCAATCTCCGCCACCGCCAACTGGTGTGCCCGCGCAAGAACATCCATCTGACTGTATTACATCATTTTCTGTATTTGCATTTCCATCATTACAAGCAGTTCCTGCAGGTTTTGGAAATGCCGGATCATTGTCATTGCAATCAACATTTGCACAAACACCATCGTTGTCAATATCTGTACAACCAGTACCTCCACCAGTTACATTGACATATTCTTCTTTCTCGCAAATGAATTGCCAAGTAGCAGTGTACAATCTTGTTTTTACAAAGTATGTTCCGGATGCCAAGTTGTTTAATGTATTGGTCGGTCCACAGTTGTTACCAGAACAACTCAATACTGTCGCCCAATTAGGATCAAAAACTTGTAGCTGAGTAATTGGAGTTGAAAGTCCAGTGACTGAGATTGTTCCTGAGCCTGCAGAAATTACAATGTCCGAACAATCTCCACCGCCACCAACAGGAGTTCCTAAACAGGAACATCCATCTGATTGAATAACGTCATTTTCTGTATTTGCATTTCCATCATCGCAGGCAGTTCCTGCAGGTTTTGGAAATGCTGCATCATTGTCGTTACAGTCTTGCGCCGCACAAATGCCATCGTTGTCATTATCAGGACAACCTCCACCACCAACCGTATAACTTCCATCTTTAGAACAAACCAAGTTGTAGTTAGCAGTGTAATATTTAACAAATACAAAGTAATCGCCATTCGGAACATTTACAGTTTCTATTGGACTATTACAATCTGCAAAGCAGGTATAAACAGTTGCCCAAGAAGAAGAGAAAATTTGAACCGAAGTAACAGGAGCTCCATCTACAGCAGTAACAACTATTGCTCCAGGAGAAGTTGTAATTCCGATATCATTGCAATCAGGTGTTCCTGTGCTTGGTATCCCTGCACAATTACAGTCAGTTTGATAAATATCATTCGTAGTGTTAGGATTTCCATCGTCACAGCTTGTTCCAATTAAAGCATCATTAAATCCAGGACATTGATCATTGGCATTACAAACACCATCGTTGTCATCATCAGCTAATGTTCCTACACAATTACAATTGCTGTCATAGGCATCGTTAATTGTACAAGCATCACCATCGTTACATGGACCGGTATTTCCGCCACAAGGATTTGGTGGGAAAAGGTTTTGAGCAGGAATAATTTCTTTTTCAATTCCAGGTCCAGACCATCGCAATTCCATAACAGCTCCGCCTCCTTGTTCGTAATATTCTAACACAATGTCATATCGTTGGTTAGCGTCCAATGTAATTAAGCCAATGTCTTCTGTAGGTCCATGATCTGTCCAGTTATCAACCATCTGTCTGCCATTCACCCAAAGGCGAACACCATCGTCAGAGTTGGTGTAAAAAGAATAAGTACCAGCTCTGGGCACTTCTATCTGTCCAGTCCATCTTACTGAAAAAGTTTCTGGATTAATACTTGGGTCTGGTGATCCAGTAAACCAATTAAAGTCAACTGTAGCATCGGTTCTAGTAAGAGCCAATGAGCTAAAGTTAAGATTGTTGTAGTATTTGCCTTCCAAACCTGAGCCTCCAAGACTAGGATTATTTAATGGCGTACAATCATTGATATCATCTCCAATATTAATGATTTTAGCAACACTTGGTGTACCATTACCATTCATTGCAAAAAGCATATATGAACCTGGAGGAATTATATTCCTGTTTGTAATCGACAAACTATATTGGTTGTTTCCAAGGTTTGTTTTTTGCAGAGGTATTCTTCGTAGGTCATTGTTGGTACTGTGCGTGGTCGCTGACATACGTACCAATGAGAAATTCGAAATTGCTGAATTTGCAGCAACAGTAATAGAAGAATTCCAATTGGCTGTTGCCGGAGAACTGTTGATAACAGGACGAGTGGCTAGTGATCCATTTGGATTAAATAAATATGCCGGAGAATATATCTGCGCATCAGGGTGGTTGGTACTACATCCTCCGCAAAGTCCGCCACCAGAAGTGAAGACACGACCATCTAACATCAACATTGAAATCGAGTGGTAGTTTCTTGGTACAGACATAGTGGCAACTTCTGTCCATTGTCCAGTATTAGGATTCCAAATCTCTGGTATAAGTACAGAATTGTTATCAGAAAAAACATCTGCAGCTGGAATTCCACCAATGACCATAACTTCTCCATTTGGCAAAACAACAGTGGAGTGATAGTTACGGGCATAGTTTAAGTTTCCAGTTTCTGTTGCCACCGCATTGTTTGTATTAATATCGATAACATGACTTCGATTACTTGCTGGAGTGTTGGCTTCAAAAGTTACACTACCTCCCGCTGTAATTATTTTTCCAACATCATACATCACAGAAGTTCCTACTGTAGCGTAGGTGTCAGTTCCTCTTTGTCCAGCACTCGTAACGCTACCTACACCAGAGGCATCTATCCAATGCATTTCTGCGCTTGGTCCTGCGTGAAAAAGTTGTCCGTTCGGCGCAGTAAATAGCCAAGGGAAATAATCATCCTGACGTTCCGGTTGATTGGATACAATTCCATCGGTGATGGTAGAAACAGGAACACCTGGTAACTGATACCATCCTGTTTTTTCCGTCCATACCTCCGCATCTTTTCCTCCAACACCACCTGACCAAGAACCTCCGATAACAAAGGTTGCTCCTGAAGCTAATGTTACATTCGAGTGATATCCTCTTGCGATGTTCATTTGATCTCCTGTATTCCATTGTCCAGTTCCAGGATCATAAATACTTGTACGGTTACTACTTGAACCTCCACTTACGATGATTCTTCCATCAGGCAAAGTAGAAGTACCTGGACAAAACATATCGTGCTGAGTTTCTTCAATCAAAACATCAGCAGCAGTGTTTGACGAAGGGTCAAAAATTGCGGTCCAAGTGCGACCAAGATTTCCTCCAAAAGAAAGTTTGTCTTTGGCAGACCAAGTTATTACTCTTCCATCTGGAAGATTAGCTGCGGCTGCAGAAACCAAAGGCATTTGAATAACAGAACTCCAAGCTCCCGAAGTATTGTTTACCGTAGCAACTTCGAAAGGAACAAAATTATCATTGGACATGGATTCCAATTCTAGATCGTAGTCATTCGATCTAAGTTTTTTATAAAGTTGGTAATCTTTCCAAGTCATTTTTTTACCCGAGCATAAAGTGACGATAGGGTCATTTCCTCCATTGGCAAAAAGCCCAATAGAAAGAAAGCAGAGTAAAATTAATGGGGTAATTCGTTTAATCATGGCATGTAAATATTGGTATTGAAAATAGGTACTTATTTTAAGCCTTCGGGGAAAACGCACAAATAAATTGTGTCAACTTTAAATGTGGTAATATGGGTCATCAAATATACAAATAAAAGGAGGTAGCTGCTTTAATTAAAGGGATAATGCCTTGTTTGGGTTAGGGGAATATACGTAGGGTATTGTGTAAATTTGTGTAAACGAATTCTGATATTACATTTGGCTTTGTTTACAATTCCAATTTAATAAATATTTGGGCTCTATATAAGGTCCGGAATACTTGAATTCACTTCAAAGTTGAACCCGGATTTTCAAATTTATTTAAATGAAAGAAATCATTCTTCTGGTGCAATTGGCAATTCTTTTCTCTTGCAATCCAACCACAACCCCCAATCCAAAATCATCCGCAGCTCTGCCCACTAAAGTAACCCACGCCCCCAACCTCCCCATCCAAGACCACGACCCTTATTTCACCCCAAACCAATCCATCACCTCTCCCTTTGGACCTTCCAACATCACGCGCAACATCCTCCAAGATTCAAAAGGAGATTATTGGTTTGCAACCTGGGAAGGAATCCTCCACGCCACACAAAAATCAATGGCTTCTGGAAAACCAACTTTTACGAATATCACTAACAAAGAAAAATTAAGACGTTATCGTGCCTTTACACTTTTGGAAGATCGTCAAGGGAATATTTGGATCGGAACCATTGGCGCTGGAGTGTATAAATACGATGGTCAGACTTTCAAGAATTTTACAAACTTAGATGGCTTGGTGAATAATCGGGTCCTGTGTTTTTTGGAAGATTCCAACGGAAACATTTGGATCGGCACCGAAGGTGGGATTAGCGTATGGGATGGCGAAACTTTTAAGAATTATAAGACTGAGGATGGAATTCTAAATAATGATACCAATTCAATTGTAGAAGATAAAAATGGAAAATTTTGGATTGGGACGAGAGGAGAAGCTTATACTTATGACGGGAAAAAATTTGAGCGAATCGAACGCTCAGACAATCAATCTTTCGTTAATGTCCGATGCATTATTGAAGATCAGAAAGGGAGCATTTGGCTTGGTGGTAACGATGGTCTTTGGAATTACGATGGAAGCACTTTTTTAAACCACACTGAAAGTTTTACCGGATATATTTATGAAGATCGGAAGGGAGATATTTGGACCAGCGAAGCGGCAAATGAAAATGGAAATTCCAGGGAATGGGTGGTCTTTAAACGCTATTCAAAATCTTTTGAAAACATGAAAATGGCTTCCACTGAAATCAAACGAGAAAAAGGAATGTTCTTTGGGATAATTGAAGATTCCAATGGTGATATGTGGTTGGGAACTGCGGATGGAGTATACCGTTATGATGGAAAGTCCTTTGAAGACTTTCAGAAAAATGAGGATTAATTTCCTTTCGTCCAACTCATTGCACCATTGCTCCAATAGTCACGAGAGCACATTAAACTTTGCATACCTTTATTGTTGATTTAGTTCAATGATAAAAGGTTCTTTATGTATTTAGAAATCCGTTGCCCCAAATGCTTCGAACTGGCCAAGCAAGCGCAAGTGGATATGAATGCCCTCAATGCAACTTGCAAGAAATGTGGCAATAGCTATGATTTTTCATTTGACATCAATCAAAGACTTCGAAAAAAAGGAGAAATTTTTCAACCTGAAGGATTTTATACCATGAAATCCATGTCTGAACTTGAAATCAAAATCCCTTTTGAAACCAATGAGCCTTCAACAGGAATGGTTCCTGTCAAGTTGATTATGAGGTTTCAGCAAGTACAATCAGGCTGTATGATAGTCTTTCTTTCGATTTTTGCAGTCTTCTTTGCCAAGGGTGTTTGGGACCAATTTCAATACGATAAATCTTGGGGAGCATATTGGAATTTATTAGGAGCATTGATTTTACCGACAATTATCTTTTTTATTGGGAAAAAATTTTGGGCGACACCAAGCTCTATTATTCATTTGGATAAAAATTTGCTCAAAATAAAATTGCCGCGACTGAATAATGGAGACAATGAAAATAGGAGTAGCAAACCTAAAAAACCATTAAAGTTTGAAATGAAAGCTGGAGACATCAAGCAAGTTTTCGTGGTTGAAATAAATATGGCGATCACAGCATATCAAGTTGTCCTCTTGGACTCCTTCAATCAGCAGCATTTTCTATTCATGCCATTTTTTAATTTAGATCACGCCCTCTACATAGAGCAAGAAATAGAAACATTCTTAAACATTACCGACGAAATGCAGCCAACCGAGATTCAGTTATGATCAGTATTTTGCAAAATTGTAAAAAATGTAATTTTGAAATTCCATATTCTAAAGTGAATAAAGAGAAAGGAATTTATCATTGCAACAATTGCGATGTTGTTTCTTCCATCTATGATGAAAGAGTTTATAAACCGATGGGTCTCAATGTCCCGCAGCCTGAAGACGTTAAGTTCAAATTGAACGAAAATGAAATAACCATTGAGCTTCCAAGTTCGAAAATGCGTCTCCCAAATTTTAAGCAAGCAGGATGTATTGTGCTGCCAATCGCCTGGATGATCTTTGGCTTCTTTTTTAATTTTACCATGACTGTCAATGGAGTTAGCCAAGGTTGGAAAATAAAATCTGTTGCGTTGGCTGTTCTAATTGCTATCACTGCATTGGTCATTCGGAGAATCATGAATCAACGCGAAAGAAAATTATTCCTCCAAGTCAATCCATATGAGTTTTCTATTTATCAATATAAAAATAAACAAAAAATAGCGCTTGAGAAATTCCCCAGTTATATGATTGATCAACTATCAGTCAAAGACCTGAGCGCGACGCATGGAAAACTTTTTTCAGTAAATATATTTACTAAAGATCATAAGATGCGGGAGGTGTTGCGAGGAAAAGAAATGTATCTTCCTCATTTTAAATTCATTGAAAAAAGCATTGAGCAATACCTGGGATTGAGGGACCGGAAAGTAAGCGGGGAGGCTTAGATTTTAATCTAATAAAAAGTTTTTAATTTCAGATTTTCCTCAACTACAATTTGGCCAGAATTCATTGCCGTATTATTGGAGTGACTGTTGTTCTTGGCGCCCCAAAGTAATGCGATATTTTTTACAGCATTGTTTTTGAAAGTATTTCCCGAAATATTTACATTAATTATTCCATAGGTGTTTAGTAGAATTCCATTTTTTTCTTTAGCGCCACATTGCGAAAATGTGCTATTGGTGATTAATAAATTTCCACCAACCGTTGATTCATCATATCCTCCACGATAGTAATCCATCACATTTTCAGCTATCCTTTCAAAATTGCAATTATCAATTGTAATATTTTCAGCATTGTATTCTCCCTTGTCTTCAATTTCCTCAGATAATTCCAGTCCATTTTTACAATTTCGGAAGGTGGAATTACTTAATATAATGTGTTCTGAAAAGGAATATTTATAGGCCTTTAAAATGTATTCAAAATTTTCCACCACACAATCCTCAATGGTAAGATTGTACAAACTCGACATGTTTTCTTTAAGAGGTGCAAAGGCTATTTGTGCATTGAATCCTTCTAATTGAATGCCAGTTAATGTTAGTTTACCGTTTGGATTCATCTCAAACAATGGAGTGTTGGCAGGTCCAGTATATTTAAATTTAACCTGGCCGTTTGTAACTGCTTTAATGGTTAGCTTTTTATTAATTTTTAAAGAAGAAGGAATCGCGTATTCTCCATTGGCTATTTCAACAATATCACCATCTTTTGCTTGATCAATAACTTGAGTCAGTACCTGTCCGGCTTTCATGCTGTGGGTCGTAGAAACAGAGTCTTCACTAGAACCTTTATACCAATCTGTGCCATATTGAGTTCTGTCAAGAATAGAAGGGGCAGTTGTAGGTTTTCCCGTGATGGCTCCAACTGCATTATTGTCTGACCTTGATGCTCCGAATAGATCATTGTTGAATGCTTCAAATCCAAATCCAGTATGTATTTCTTCATCTGATAGTCCTCCAGCTGGCGCAGAAACATATTCAGATAATTTTTTCATTTCAATCGAAGCAATTTTTACACCTTCCGGTTTTTGGAAATCGACACCTTGATTATTGATGATATTGTTTTTAAAAAGAATTCCATCTAGTTTATCATGTGCAACGATTGGGGAATTGTCTCCCTTTGTATTATGTATTAGATTATTGGCTACCACAGTACGAATTGGTCGGGCAGATCTGATTTCCGATGCGGGGAGTACATCTTTTTGACTAACATTTGATCCTACTCCAAATTGTAACGGAGCGATGCAGTTCACCCAAGTGTTGTGCGCAATAGTTACATCAGTTACTTGAATATATCTATTGAGCGGCGATTTAGGAATACCATTCATCACAGCAATTGGACTTCTAAATTCTTGGCCTCTTAAGTTGCTGAAATAATTATTTGTTACGGTATGGCCGGTTCCAATTAATCTGATTCCGCCAACATTACTTGATTGTTCATCACCAATAAAATAGTTGCCATCTATTGTGCAATAATTTCCATGTCTTGCTACCAGAGAACCTTCACTTTTATAGAAAACATTATTTCTAAATTCGTTAAAATTTGTTTTACTGGAAATGACTTCCACTTCACCATTACACTCATCAAAAAGATTATTAGCAACCAGTGTATAACTCGGACACATAGAGGTATAGCTATTCCCAATTTGAATGGTTTCTGCACTTGGACCACCTTTTGGAGGACGTGGACCAAAATGGTTATTGATAATTTTATGATAATTGTTGATGCTCGGATTGCCTTCAAGATCTACTCTGACAGTAGGTCCTCTATTTGATTTTCCAGCAAGATAGCAATGGTCGATTTGGTTGTGTCGTCCTTTAAGGATCACCCAAAGATCCTGGTGGTTTCTTTGCGGTTTATTGTAGTCTACAATTGCGCAATTCGTTAAGGTGCAATGGTTAGCAACGGTATCCCCAACAGCAAAGGTTACGACTGATCTCGAAGGGGAGTATCCGTTTGTAAAATATAATCCATCAATAACAATGTAATCGCCTCCAAGTGCTAAGCTGGATTGACCCTGAAGTATGACTTGACCCGGCGTTTCAGCAACGATCGTAATTGGTTGTTTTGCTGTTCCACTAGTAGTAATTTCAATCTGAGTATCTTCCCATATGCCATTCGATAGTACAATATGATCTCCGGGTTTAGCTTCTTTAATTCTTGTGGACAGTTCATCCTTCGTCGATACAGTCAAATTTTTTACAACGGAATTCTTACAGCTAGAAATGGATAAAAGTAGAATCGATAACAGAATTGGAAATTTCATATTTAACTGTAGTTTGCTCATTGTGTGTAAATGTATATTGCCCGACTTAGCAAAGGAATTTTCAGGAAAATTGAGAAAAAGCAAGGTTTTAAGCCGTTTGAATTTGAAAAAATTAAAAAACCTAGCAATATTCATCAACTAAAGGCTACAATTCCTTATATTTTGCCTCAGATCAGTTATCGGTATCTCGATAAACTTCCTCTTCCCCAGAATTTTATTCAAAAATCTATTTGTTTTCTCAAAAGTAGAAGTATATTTGGTTGACCAGCATTTGGTTAACCAAAATAAAGGTAAGAATATTTCATATGCTTAATAATTTAGAGCGGATAAAAATTGAGAAGCCGGTTGATAAAATCATAGAACAACTGCGCTCCCTCATTATATCTGGAGATTTAAAGCCTGGAGACAAATTGCCTCCGGAAAGAAAACTCGCTGAGCGCATGGGAGTTGGTCGGTTGCAAGTTCGCGATGCCATTCGTAAGCTGGAATTCTACGGTATCGTGAAAACTCTACCGCAAAGCGGAACTATAGTTGCTGGCCTAGGTATTTCGGCGCTAGAAGGTTTGATTACAGATGTTCTTAAAATCGAACAAAGTGATTTCAAATCCTTGGTAGAAACTCGTGTAATCTTAGAAAAGCAAAGTGCATATTTCGCAGCATTGAGAAGAACGGATGAAGATATCGTTGAAATGAGCAATGCACTTGAAGCGTATCAAGCAAATATCAATTCTGGAATGAATGCCGTTGAGGAAGATTTATTATTTCATCTCAAAATCGCGGAAGCCAGTAAAAATTCTGTGTTGAAATCTTTGATGATGATCATTACGCCGGATATTGTCAATAGTTTTATTTCTCTGGAAGTCTGTGATGATAGAAACATAGAAAAGCCACTTGACGAGCATAGACGAATATTGCAATGTATCATAAACCAAGATGCTGAAGCGGCAGCCGATGCAATGCAAGAGCATTTGCAGGATGTTTTGGATTATAGCAATCAAGTTGATTTAACGAAATCAAAAAAATAAAGAACTATTGATGCTAGTCATTAGTGGCCAGTGATGGTCGCAATTGTTAACAACTAATATTTTTTATTCCAAATCTAATTTCAAAAAACATTCAAGGGATTATGTAGTTCCCGAAATGATACGCTGATTTAGTCGGGATTTAATTTCGGAATTTTAAAGCAACAAGAACAACTATAATTTGAAAAGCAACATTCTAATCACCTTAATATTGATGTTTTTATCTGGGAACACTTTTACCCAGAGTCATCCTAATCTTATTTTGACAGCCGAAGGTGTAGCGCAAATAAAATCGGTTACAAAACTTCCTGAATTATTTTCAAATAGTCTCCACGCTATCAAGGAAGAGGTGGCCATTGAAATGGAAAAGGGTATTGATGTTCCAATTCCTAAAGACATGGGTGGTGGGTATACTCACGAAAGGCACAAGTTGAATTACCGAATCATGCATAAAGCAGGAGCTTTATTTCAAATTACAGATGAGGTGAAATATGCAAACTACATCAAAGATATGTTGATGAAGTATGCGGATCTTTTTCCAACGCTTGGAATTCATCCTACAAAAAGATCTTATGCGACCGGAAAAATATTTTGGCAATGTTTGAACGACGCCAATTGGATGGTTTATACAGCGCAAGCCTACGATTGTATTTATGATTTTTTATCAGAAAAAGAACGCACTCACTTAAACACAAAACTATTTCGACCTTACGCAGATTTTATTTCAATCGAAAATCCTAAATTTTTTAACAGGGTACACAATCACAGTACTTGGGGAATTGCCGGCGTAGGTTTACTCGGCTTAGTAATGGGCGATGAGGTATTGATTGATCGCGCATTGAATGGACTTAAAATAACTAAAGATGCAAAATTAGAAAAAGACAATGATGGCGGATTTATCTATGACGGAGATAAACCAAAAGCTGGATTCTTTGCCCAGTTAGATTATGCTTTTTCTCCGGATGGCTATTATACCGAAGGACCTTATTATCAGCGTTACGCCATGACGCCATTTATGATATTTGCCGAAGCCTTAGAAAATGCAAGACCAGAGGTTAAGATTTATGAATACAGACAAAATTTACTTTTAAAGGCGGTATACGCGTTGCTCTATCAAACGGATGGCAATGGAGCATTTTTTCCAATTAACGATGCTCAAAAAGGAATGTCTTATTTGTCTCCTTCTGTAATCTCAGCGGTAAATATTGCTTACGGACGAAATCAAGATCCACAATTATTGACTGTAGCAAGAGACCAAGGAGAAGTCTTACTAGACCAGAATGGTTTTGCAATCGCAAAAGGACTTGAGGAAAATAAACAGGCTCCCTTTTTTAAAAAATCTATAGAACTGAGAGATGGTCCAGATGGTAATGAAGGCGCATTAGGAATTCTTAGAGCAGGAGATGCAGGAGATGAACTTTCAGTAGTTTTCAAATATACCGCTCAAGGATTAGGTCATGGACATTACGATAAACTTTCCTATAGCTACTACGATGGAAAAATTGAAGGACTTCAAGATTATGGTGCTGCAAGGTGGGTTAATATTGATCAAAAAGCAGGTGGTAGATATCTTAAAGAGAATACTTCTTGGGCCAAACAAACCATTGCGCATAATACCATTGTTGTAGATCGTATATCTCATTTTAATGGAGAATATGATATTGCAGTAGATAAACATGCTGATCCTTATTTCTTTGATGTAACTGATAAATCTTCACAGGTTGTTTCTGCAAAATCTTCGTCAGCCTACCCTGGAGTAGAGTTACAAAGGACTTTAATATTAATAGAAGACGAACTTTTGGTTAGGCCAATGCTGGTGGATATTTTTTCTGCCTCAAGTGATTCTACGCATGAATATGAATTGCCTTTTCAGTATCAAGAAAATCTTTTGCAAACAGATGTTGATTATCACTTAGAAGATGGGCTAAAAGTGATGGGTGAAAATCATGGATATCAACATCTCTGGTTGGAAGCAAAAGGCAGTTTGAAAGAGCAATATAATTTTAGTTGGATCAAAGATGATCACTTTTTTACACTGACCGCACTTGCAGCTGAAAATGATGATTTACTTTTTGCAAGATTAGGTGCAAATGATCCAGATTTTAATTTAAGAAGAGATGCACTTATTATTCATAAAAAGCCTGCTGCAAAAAATGCATTATTTGTAAACGTTATTGAATCACATGGTGTGTATAGTAGGGTGAGTGAAGTGCCACTTAATCCATATGCTCAGATGGAAAGCGTTGATAAGATATACCATGATGATGAATATTCAATAATTCAAATAAAGACAAAAAACGCCGGTGCATGGTCTGTGATGATTGCTAATAAATCAGCAGCAAAAGATGTGAATCATAAGGTTTTGGTAGGCGATACAGCGTACACTTGGCAAGGTCCATTTTTAATTCAAAAAATAGAATAAGATGATTGAAATAAATGCTACAAAAGGATTTCACATAGATAGTGATACTCCATGGGAAGAAGTCGCTCCAGGATTGACGCGACAGATAATGGGGTATGATGGTAAGATTATGCTGGTTAAGGCAAAATTTGAAACTGGAGCTGTAGGTATGATGCACAAGCATTACCACTCACAAGTAACCTATGTTGAAAGTGGTGAATTCGAAATGACGATTGATGGAGTAGTAAAGACATTGAAACGTGGAGATTCATTTTATGTACTTCCACAATTAATGCATGGCTGTGTTTGCAGAAAGCCCGGAATTCTCATTGATGTATTTAGTCCTGCAAGAGAGGATTTTTTAGGATATGAAATGCTCGATAAAGATCCAACATTATGAAAAAATCAGGATTAAGATGGTGGGTTGTTGGGCTAGTAGCACTTGCTGCAGTGATCAATTATATTGACCGACAGGCATTTGGTGCGTTGTGGCCTGATATCGCAAAAGATCTTTTTCCAGAAATGGGCGAAGATGGACACAAAGCAATCTATGGTACGATTTCCACCGTGTTTATTTTATCCTATGCTGCTGGTCAAGCGATTTTCGGAAAAATATTTGACTGGATTGGAACTAGGTTAGGATTTGCACTTTCAATAGGTGTTTGGTCTGCTTCTACAATGCTACATGCATTCGCGCAAGGATTACTAAGTTTTTCTATTTTTCGATCCTTGTTAGGAATAGCAGAAGCTGGCAATTGGCCAGGAGCTGCGAAAGCAAATGCGGAATGGTTTCCAACCAAAGAAAGAGCATTCGCACAAGGAATTTTTAATTCCGGAGCTGCTGCAGGAGGGATCATCGCTTATCCATTTATTGGTGTGCTTGCGGCTTATCTTTCATGGCAATATATTTTTATTGTTGTTGGATTGCTAGGATTTCTTTGGTTGTTACCTTGGTTTTATATTGTCAAAGCACCGCCGAAAGATCATCCTTGGCTTTCAGAAAGTGAAAAGGACTATATCTTAACTGGTCAACAAAATCAAGACCTGAATAAAGACGGAACCTATGATGATGGATACAATCCTTCAACAGGAAAGTTACTTCAACATAAAGAGAGTTGGGGGGTAATTATTGCCTCCGCAGCAATTGATCCGATCTGGTGGTTGTTCATTGTTTGGATTCCAATTTACCTTTCCGAAGTTTTTGGAATGAATGTTAAAGAAATAGCATTTTCCGCTTGGCTACCATATGTCGGCGCTATGATCGGTGCATGGTTTGGTGGATTGTTGGCTCAAAATAGATTAGGAGCTGGATGGTCTGTTGATAAAACCAGAAAGATGGTAATCACCTTAGGTTGTTTAATAATGATTCCTTGTTTTTTCTTACTTAGAGCACCTGGTTCTGCAATAAATGCAGTAATCATAATGGCTGTTTTGCTTTTTGGTTTTCAAACTGCTATTGGAAATGTTCAAACAATTCCAAGTGATTTGTTTAGTGGAAAAACAGTTGGTACATTATCAGGATTTGCGGGAATGGCTGCAAAACTAGGAGCAGCCGGATTGACAATACTGGTAACATTTATTACCACAGGAGGAAACTATACACCAGCCTTTATTATTGGTGCAGCTTTGGCAATTATTGCCTTGGCAAGTATTTGGATACTATGCCCGAAAATAGAACCTTTGAAGCCCTGATGAAATAAACTTAAATCAACATTTGTCCAATAGGTAAATAAAATATAAGACTTGCGTTAATCGTATTATTTTTGCGCATAGAATTTAATAATTGAAAGTTAAAAAAAGTAGTAATGAATAAAAATAGAGTCGCTATTGTAACAGGAGCCACAAGTGGTATCGGTTTCGAAGTAGCAAAAAGATTAGGTAAAGATGGTTTTACTGTTATCCTTAATGGTAGAAACAACGAAGTAGGAGCTGAAAGAACAGCAGAGCTTGTAGCTGCGGGTTATACAGCTGAATATTGCGGATTCGATGTCACTAACGAAAGTGCCGTAGCAGAAAACATCAAACAAATTGGTGAGAAATACGGAAGAATTGATGTACTGGTTAACAATGCCGGTGGACTAGGAGGTAGATCTCGATTTGAAGAAATGACTACTGAGTTTTACAGAAACGTCATGGCATTAAATTTAGACTCTGTATTTTTTGCGTCTAGAGCTGCGATACCTTTTTTGAAAAAAGGAGAGCATCCTTCAATTATTAATTTTACGTCAAATGCTGCATGGAATGCAGGAGGACCTGGAGCAGGAATTTACGGTACTTCAAAAGCTGGTGTACATGCGATGACAAGAGCATTTGCAAAAGATTTAGCGGAATATCGTATAAGAGTGAACGCTGTTTCGCCAGGCACAATCGATACACCTTTTCACAAACAAATCAAATCTACAAAACCAGAAGTATTCGCTTCTTGGGCAAACAATATTCTACTTGGAAGATTGGGCCAGCCAGATGATATTTCAGGTGTTGTTGCTTTTCTAGCAAGCAAAGATGCGTCGTTTATTACGGCCGAAACTATCCAAATCGGTGGTGGACAAGCATTGGGAATCTAATGGGCAATTCATAATTATTTATGAATTAAATTAAGGTATTGACAACGGAGAACCAGAATTCTCCTACTATTTTATATTTAAGATTTAGTTTAAACATGGCAGTTAAAAAGGTCGTCACATTTGGAGAAATAATGCTGAGGTTAACTCCTCCAGGATTCAAGCGTTTTTCTCAGACGAATAATTTTGAAGTGATCTATGGAGGCGGAGAAAGCAATGTGGCAGTATCACTGGCTAACTATGGTCTCCCTTCTACTTTTGTATCGAGATTACCAGACAATGACATTGGGCAATGTGCTTTAATGGAATTGAGAAAGCGTGGAGTGGATACTTCTCAAATAGTAAGAGGAGGAGAAAGACTTGGAATTTATTTTTTAGAAATAGGTGCTGTGAGTCGAGGAAGTAAAGTAATCTATGATCGTGCGCACTCAGCAATGTCAACGATTCAAGCTGGAATGATTGACTGGGAATCTGTTTTTGCGGATGCAGGATGGTTCCATTGGACTGGTATCACACCAGCAATTTCTCAAGGAGCGGCTGACGCCTGTCTTGAAGCAATCAAGGTTGCCAATAAAATGGGAGTAACCGTTTCTACAGATCTTAACTACCGTAAAAAATTGTGGAAGTATGGTAAAGAGCCAGGAGAAGTTATGCCGGCTCTTGTAGAAGGATGCGATGTGATATTAGGGAATGAAGAAGATGCAGAAAAACATTTTGGGCTGCATCCCGATGGTGCTGATGTTACTTCTGGACATGTGGATGCGAAGTCCTATCTGTCTGTACTGAAGAAATTAATGGAGATGTTTCCACGGGCTAAAAAAGTGATTACTACGCTTCGTGGTTCTATTAGTGCTTCTCACAATACCTGGTCTGGTGTACTATATGATGGTAAGACTTTGTATGAGGCTCCGCAGTATGACATCACGCACATAGTGGAC
Organism: uncultured Saprospiraceae bacterium; assembly: GCA_937928045.1. Taxonomy (GTDB): domain Bacteria; phylum Bacteroidota; class Bacteroidia; order Chitinophagales; family Saprospiraceae; genus JABDJM01. The sequence continues at coordinate 47,575 of CALFWO010000005.1, forward strand.
AGAGTAGGTGGTGGCGATAGTTTTATGGGAGGGCTTATCTATGGTTTGATGACTTATCCTGATGATGATCAAAATGCCTTGAACTTTGCAGTGGCTGCTTCCTGTCTTAAACATACGATCTATGGTGATGCGAATCTTGCAACCATTGATGAAGTCAAGAAACTAATGGCCGGAGATGCATCTGGAAGAGTAAGTAGATAATTAATATTAAAAGAAATTAGAAGTGGCAAAATTTTCAAGAATACAGGTAGCTCAAACAATGGCCTCCACTGGAATGGTTCCTTTGTTTTACCATCAGGATGTAGAAGTTGCAAAAAATATTGTAAAGGCCTGTTACGATGGTGGTGCAAGGTTATTAGAATTTACCAATCGTGGAGATTTTGCCCATGAAGTTTTTGCAGAATTAAACAAGTATTGTCTGGAAACATTGCCTGAAATGATTCTTGGTGTAGGTTCCGTAACGGATGCCGGAGCCGCTTCCTTATATTTACAATTAGGAGCCAATTTCGTAGTTACGCCTGTTCTCAGAGAAGACATCGCTATAGTCTGTAATAGGAAAAAAGTCCTCTGGTCACCAGGCTGTGGGAGTCTTTCAGAAATCGCTAGAGCCGAAGAATTAGGTTGTGAAATCGTAAAATTATTTCCTGGTGGAATCTATGGACCAGACTTTGTAAAGGCAGTCAAAGGACCTCAGCCTTGGACCAGCATTATGCCTACTGGCGGGGTATCACCTACAGAAGAAAATTTAAAAGGTTGGTTCTCAGCTGGAGTTACCTGCGTAGGGATGGGTTCTAAATTAATCCGTAAAGACTTGGTTCAACAAGGGGAGTTTGATAAAATAAAGTCACTGACAGCAGAAGCCTTGCAAATCATAAAAGCAATTAAATAATCTCATTCCGAAAATCGCTTTTTCCAATCCATCGTAAGTTTTCCATTGGAATTAATGTGGCATTATTTAGAACCTAGGATACGCTAGTTCCTTGTCTAGCGCCATTCAGCAAATAATAAATTTGTCGTTTTCTCTCATCCTTACTTCAACAAACTTCAACAAACTTCAGCGGTCAGTCCGCCCAAAGCGGACCACCTTTCAACCAATTTCAACTTTTCCAACTCCCCATGAGCTACTTCCAAAAGAATTACTGCGTAAAGAGTATTAATAATTCAAAAAACCTAGATAATGAAAAATTGGAACGTACTCTTTGCTGTAATTATCAGCTTAATTTTATTCAGCGCTTGCTCAACGGATGATGATCCCATCATTATAGACCCACCACTGCCACCACCTCCAGTGGTCGAAAAAGATCCTGATGTATTAGATCTCCCAGCCGCAGGACTTCAATTGTACATCAACTTTAATGAAAATGTAGATGATCAATCTGGCAACGGACACCATGGAATTATCAATGGTGGAGAATATGTTGAAGATCGTGATACTGCCGAGGAAGGTGCCTTTAAAATGGAATTGGGCGACTTTATCACATTGCCTAATGATACAGAACTCGGTTTTGGTAGTAACAACTCCTATTCTATGGGCGCATTTATTAAATTTCAAAGGGACCCTTCAATTACTGGCCGAATTACGGTCATGTCGAAATTTGACGGAGGTGTTTCCGCAGGTTGGTATCTCTCTGTAGGTCAAAATAATGAGCTTCAAGCCTACCGAAATGTTGCACCTTGGAGTATGAAGACAGCTGCTGTTATGCAAGAAGATACTTACTATCACATCATGTCTACTTTCGATGGAACATCGCTAAGATTGTATATCGATGGAGTTGAATTGGCGGTCATGGATTGGGGAACTCATCCGAATGATACGCAAACCCCAACTTTGATTGGAGCTGCTCATTCTGGAGGAGAAGTCATCCCTACATTCGTTGGTGAGATTGATGATGTATTTATCTACAATAGAGCACTTACTCAAGCTGAGATCGATAATATAATTGAAGATTAGAAGATCAGTTGAAATTGGTTTAAAGGTGATCTCAGCAAAGCTTCGATCTACCGTTGAAATTAGTTGAAATTTGTGCTGGAAAAACTTGTTTTCTCAACTGTTGTCTACGGCCCCGCTTTACTACCAGAATTAGCTAAGTATAACCCCGCGGAGCTACACAGCACAGTTAAAAAATCGAAGATTTTTTACAAACTTCAACAAACTTCAACAAACTTCAACAAACTTCAACAAACTTCAACAAACTTCAACGGTCAGTCCGCCCAAAGCGGACCACTTTCAACCAATTTCAACTTTTCCAAATTCCCATGAGCTACTATCCCTAAATTTCTTGCGTAGTTAATAGACCCCGACCCAAACAGCACAAAACGATCCAGATTTTTTAACCAATACCAATTTTATGTTGGTATTAAGGAGCCCAGATAACTCCTATTAACCAGATGACTCATGAGAGGAATTACCCTACTCTTAACCCTAATGATGTGGTTGTTAGTCAATGACTTGTATGCCCAGTTAGAAGATGGCGAGTGGTACTACGGCTTCAAAGCCGGAGCCATATCTTCTAAAATTAACGATGTATCCACTACGATCATTCCTTCTTTTTTTCCACAAGAAAGCTATGATGTCTTCACAGAGCCGCGTCTTGGTTTTACCGGTAGCTTTTATGTACATCACCGATTTAATCGGTCTAGGTTGGCAATTCAGCCGGAGCTGAGCTATACTCAAGGAGGAGGAATGTTCAGGTATTCTGATGTTGAATCTTTAGAATATACGATAGGATTCAAGTACTCCTACTTCAACATTGCCCCAATATTGAAATTGTATTTGGCACACGGATTACACTTCAATGTCGCACCCAGACTTAGTTTTGGTTTGCAGGAAAGTAACCTGACTTATGTATCTAATCAGCCAGAATTAGGACCGGATTTGCAAATTCAACAAAGTCTTAGAGAAGTCTTGAAAGGAAAAAATAATTTCAATGTGTTGATTGGATTAGGCTACGATATGCCCTTTGGGTTGAGTCTAGGATTTGAATACCATATTGGATTTTCTGATGTGATTGAGACCCAAGCCAATGGCTTCTATTTCATAGAAAATAAAAATGCCACGGCTGCTTACCAAGTTACTCTCGGATACGCAATCCCTTTTTATAACAATTAGAATCAGGCAAACATGTTGAAGGCTAATTATAAATATTTCAAGTCCGTGGTTATTCTACTGATAGTGCTACTGTTTCCAATTTTAGGATACGGGCAATCGCCAGGAGGAGTAAGCGACCCAGCGATGTGGTTATCCGTTGAAGAAAAAGATGAGACGTTCTTTTTAAGGGAAAAAGGATCCACCGTTGCACTAAACGCGGTGGAGAAAATAGAATTGCTCAATTGCAATCCAACGATTTTATTTGATGAAAACACTTTGATTCCGAGCATCGATTATCCACGGCCTAATATTGATCAATTGCATATTTTTTCGGTATTTGCTCCAAGAGATTCCATTTTGGAAAAAAGCGTTTGGCATGTCCAATCTGATGAAAAAGATGAGTTGTTATTAACCACTCATCGCTTGGCAGATTTTGGAAATGGAAGATTTATGAATAATCTTAAGCATCAAAAACATCAACCACAGCTCAATACTTATCAAAGATTTATTAATTCTAAAAAGGAAAGTAATTATCAAATAGTTTTTGGTGACAATCAATTAAAACATGATGTACCAGTAACTCCCTTTGCTGGAAAATTTGCAGAGTTTATTGTCTACGATAGAGTTTTAAACAATTTGGACAAAGCAAAAGTCGAAACTTATTTGGCATTAAAATATGGATTAACCATTGACAAAGCATTCAATCAATCCTTGTTTGATGCCGCAGGAAAAATTTTGTGGAACACAAAAATGCATACCATTTATTCCAATAATATTGCTGGTGTCGGACGAGACGATGCCAGCAGCTTTTTTCAAAAGCAAAGTGGATCAGCTTATTCCGACAATGTTTTTTCTCTTGCGTTGAATGATTTTGCTGAAGACAACGCATCGAATAATTCTACATTAAGTGATTTTCAATATTTAATCTGGGGATCCAATTTAGAGTCGTTGAGTCAAGAGAACAAACGGCCAGGATTGATCCAAAAACTTAATAGGAGGTGGAGAATCCAGAATCATGGAAATATTTCGCAGCCTACCCATCTAATTTTTGATGTAAGCAAAATTGTTGCTGTTAAAAAGCCTGAAGAAATATTCTGGTTGATCATTGATCAATCCGGTTCAAATCAATTTGATATTCATTCGACGAACTATTTTCCAATGACGGAGATTGGTGAATCAGGAATGGTTTCATTCAGTGGTGTGAGTTGGGCGAATATTACTTCAGGACATTTTTCTATTGGCATAGGCCCAGAACTTATTCCAGTGATGCAGGTTGTTGCTCCGGATTGTTCTGGAGAAGGGAATGGATCTTTGTTACTAACCGCACAAGGAGGTCAGGCACCATACCTTTTTGAATTATTCAATGATGCTGGACAAAAAATTAATGTTACCACAAGAAGCGATGATACCCCTTTTGAGATAGATAATATTTCCGCAGGGGCATACAGACTAAAAATAACTGATAAGGATAATCGGAGATATCAAGAGTCTTTTTTCATAAATCCAAAAGAAGCGCCAATCTCGGATCTTGCTGATGAATATTTTTGGAACAATCAGGAAGAATTCATCCTGGATGGATCCATTGAGGGTTTGACAGGAATAAAATACGAATGGACAACACCAAGTGGAAATTCATTTTACAATACTGCTATTTCTATCCAGGAAGTTGGGATTTATCAATTGAAGTTAACTAAAGATGATTGTATTGCTCAAAAGCATATTCTAATTTCTTCTGCTGCTCCAAATAATTTTAAGGCAATCAATTTATTTCCGAATCCTGTTTCAAATGGAATTTTTCAATTGGATGTACAACTAGAGCAACTGGCAGAATTAGAAATTCAATTGGTCAGTATTGCGGGAACACTTTTAAACAGCATCCATCTGGATAGTCAAATCAACCATCAATACCAAGGATATATTCCTGAACCTGGAATGTATTTAGTGAAGCTGATTTCTGCAGGTTCAATTGAAACGCGAAAATTAATTGTACACCAAAAATCCTGATGAAATGAAACTTCAAGAAATCAATAAATATATTTTGGTATTGTTGTTTGTATTAGGACAGAATTCTTTAATTGCAACAACAATTAGTGTAGACACCATACCACGGGTGTCAAGAACTGAAAAGATATTCCCTAATCAAATCAATGGTTTCGTTACTCCGGACCCCATAGCAGGTATCAACATCATGTCTCCTCCGACGGCCAATGCTTATGGCACTGCTTCCATGAATTATCCATTAAACTTGCCCGAAGGTAGAAACGGAATGACGCCTGAAATCAGTATCAGTTATAATCATGAAAGCACTGGTGGGTGGCTCGGTCAAGGTTGGGATCTTTCTATTTCGTCTATTACAATAGATACGCGCTGGGGAGTGCCAACGTTCAAGGCAGATGTCGAATCAGAAACCTATCTATATAATGGAGCTACCTTAAGTCCGCAAGCGCACAGAGATTCGGCAGTGGCTCGTTCTGCAGAAAAAAAATTCTATGAAAGAGTAGAGTTTGATTTTAAAAAGATCATTCGCCATGGAACCAATCCTAAAAACTACTGGTGGGAAGTAATTGACAAATCTGGAATGATAGCTTACTATGGAGGAACTCCTGAGACCGGTCACAATTCAATTTTTTCCCTAACCAATTCTGAAGGAGAAATCGTGCAATGGAATATCGCAGCTCAATTAGATCCTCGAGGAAATAACATCAAATATGAATATGTCAAAATATCAGATCCGCTAGTTCCGGGGAGCGCTGTGCAGGGTTCTAATATTTATCTAAAGCGAATTTATTATGCAGGTAAGGATGATCAACTTGGGAATTTTAAAATAGAATTTACCCGGGATCGAGAATTAAGTGAAGCTCGGAAAGTAGATGCCTCTATGGACCTCAGTTTTGGATTTAAAAAGGTAGATGCAGATTTACTCAGGAATATTGAAATTACTTTTCAAGATAATCTTATTCGAAGTTATGAACTTAGATACGAAGAAGGAGCATTTTTCAAAACGATCTTGAAAAGACTAATTGAATTCGATCGAGATGGAATAGAATATTATTCGCATGATTTTGAATATTTCAATGAAGTACCAGAGACTAATGGAAGTTGGAATGTTTACGGCGCTGACGAAACATGGACTGTTCCTAATGATAACTTAGATGGAGGATTGCTTGTAGGAATTCCAACCGTCAGTGATAAAACACCATTATTGGGAGGAACAGTTTCTTCATCAGTCGGAGGTGGTGCTTCCATGACTATTGGTTTCAACGGAAGTTTTACTGACTTATCAAATACTTTGGGAGGTAATCTTGGTTATGATACCAATCAAGGTCATGGCATCATAACTTTAGTAGATATAAATGGAGATAACCTTCCGGATAAGTTGTTTCGCAAGGATGACCAATTGTATTATCGGGCCAATCAACATATTACGAATCCAAATACTTTCGGTCCAATTCGGCCAGTTCATGGAATAGATGACTTTGTGAAATTCAAAGGATCAAGTTTTTCTGGGGGAGTTGAGGGGCATCTAGGAGTTGCTTTTGCTGGATGGGAAAACACGACTGACAAAACCCAAGTTGGAACCTATTTGATGGATTTTAATGCAGATGGCTTGGTCGATATCGCGCATAATAAGATTGTTTATTTCAATCATTTAAATGACGAAGGTGATCCAACATTTACTAAAAATTCTGCCGATACACCAAATCCAATTGTCAAAGGATCAGGAATCGACTTCGGGCCGGGTGGAATAGACATTGATGAACAAGAAGCATTAATTGATCAGTTTCCATTACATGATGTTGTTAAAGTCTGGACTGCTCCTTTTGATGGGCGAGTGGATGTGACTGCTCCTGTGAATTTAATTGAGTTTCCAGAAGCTGCAACCTATTTAAAAAATGATGGCGTGAGAGTCGCCATTCAAATTAGAGGTACACAACTCTGGGCCACCAATATCGGAAGAGAAGATTTTAACGTAAAGAATCCCACAGGAATTAACAATCTTGAAGTGGAACGCGGCGATCGTATTTATTTCAGATTGCAATCAATAGAAAATGGATTGTATGATGAAGTAGAATGGGATCCAATTATTGAATATAGAGATCAGAATGTTTCCGAATTGGATCTAAATGGAAAAGAGATTTATCGCTACCAATATTCTGAAGATTATTTGACAGCTTATTCTCAATCGATTACCATGCCTTTCGATGGTCAAGTCAATATTAAAAGTTTTTTAAATAAACCAGTTTTATCAGATACGATCGTACTTCAAATTGAAGAAAAGAAATCTGGAACATTAATATATTCAGAAGTCTATCCTTATAATCAAGTTTTTAATGATAGCTTGAATCTTTCTAATGTTAATGTTAGTGACGGAGATGAAATTACTGTGCGAGTTTACGCGCGGACCACGATAGATTGGCAGGCGGTTGAATGGTCGCCATTGGTTATTTATACTTCTTCTCCAGCTGTTGAAGTGAATAACGATCAAGGTGAACCAATCTTCGTTTATTGTCCTGCCGTTGATTTTTTCATGCATAATGAGACTTTAAGATTACCAGAATTGGCAACTGCGCCAGAAACTGGAACTTACGATGTTTCCGGAACCGTTGATGTAATAGGAATTTTTCCAGAGTCCGGTTTTGTAACACTTTCTGTAAAAGGAAACAATAAAATTTATGCTTCGCAGCAAAAGATTGTGACTGCTCCATTTAATGAAAATTTTAACTTCCAAGTAGAATTAGAAGAAAACGATTCTATCTATGTAGAGTATCATTCTTCTCAGCCAGAATTGACTGAAACTATACTTGATGTTGATGTTAATTTAACCGGCCCAAACGAGTCTGTTGATGTTTTGGCTGGCTTGCACTCTGGTATATTTATGCGCGATTCTGTAATGGGCTCATTGCACAGAAGATGGGGACAATTTATTTATAACGGAAATCGAGATCGCGCACTCATGCCTATTGATGAGTCAGAATTAAACATAGATTTTTCAAATTTAGTGGACGACAGTTTGTTGGGGCAAGATAGTTTGACTAACGATCAAATTCAGGATCTGGAAAGTCCCACCGGCGCACCATTCGTAGTCATGTATGCTGACCCTAAAACCAATTGCTGGAGGGGCTTAGATGATTTTACATATGTAAAACCGACGAGACAAAGTAGTTCGCGACTGGGAGAAGATGATATCATTTTATCTGCGGATTCCCCGGGAGATGTCACTTGTTTTCCAGCACCAATTTTGGAATCAAAAACTATTGCCAATGCATTATCATTAGGTTTTAATGTTGGAGTAGGAGGCTCTGTATCTGGGGCGTTGGGAACCACTACGAACTTGAGAGATATTGGAGATTTTAATGGTGATGGTTATCCAGATATCGCGACCCCAGATCATATTCAATATACCAATCAATTTGGTGGGCTAGAGGAAGAAATGGAATATCATGGCTTTGGATCACACCTTGTTTATTCCTATGGTTGGGGAGTTTCTGCAGGAGGAAGTTTTACCAAAACCAGTCCCAATGCATGTGGTGACACGGCAGGCGCAGGTTCTAACCAAAAAAATAAAAGAAAGAAATCTAAAGTCACCATTAGTGGTGCAAGAGCAACTGACTCAGAAGAAGCTACTAAAAGCGCAATTGGTTTAAGCGGTGCCTATGGCAATGATCACGATACGACGAGTGTCACTTATCTGGATATCAATGCCGATGGATTAGATGACATCTTGATGTCTGGCGGAGATGTTTATTTGAACAATGGTCAAGAATTTGTCGGTCCAGAAAATTGGGGCTTTGATCAGATACGTTCTGGTTTTACAAGAGAAGCAGGAGGTGGACTGGGTATAAATTTATTCAATGGTTCCATCGTGGCTGGTGGTTCTGGTTCTTGGTCGGAAACGGATGTCTTGAACGGTTTTCAAGATTTTAACAGCGATGGATTATTGGATTATTTTGTCATTGAAGACGAAGAAATATTTGTTCAATTAAATACAGGCTCTTCGTTGTCTCCGGCGAAAAAATGGGGTGGCATCACGAGATTTGATCACGGGAATGCTACAGGAGAATCTATCAATGCAGCATTTACGGTCTGTATCAATTTTCCATTTTTCAGAATTTGTATAAATCCAGATTTTGCCACTTCGCGCGGAGTTAGTCAACAAATAGATCAATTAACAGACATTGATGGAGATGGTTATGCGGACCATGTTACTTCGACTGCAGATAATGAACTGATCGTTAAAAGATCGCTAATTGGAAAAAGTAATTTATTGCGAAGGGTAACTACTCCGCTTGGGGCAACTTATGCTTTGGACTACAACAATAGTCCCAATTCTTACGAGGTGCCTTTGTCAAAATATGTTTTGTCAAACCTGGAAGTGAATGACCAAACCTCAGGAGATGGAGTCGATATTGCCAAGTATAGTTATGAATATATCGGAGGGAAATTTGATCGTCGCGAGCGAACATTTTATGGATACAAAAATGTAAAAATGCATCATTTGAATCCTGTAGCAAATGATGAAATTTATCGAACATATGCCTTGGAATTCGGTGGCAATAATTTCTTTGATAAAGGATTAATAACTGGCGAGACCATAATTGATGGAGCAGGAAATATTTATCGGGATGAAAAATATTATTACAATTTTCTGGATCCAGAAACTGGCGATGAAATCTCATCGCAATTTTTGCTAAATGACACAGGAAGAGCTTTTCCCGCATTGGTGAAAAAAACAACGAGTTACAATGAAGGAGAAGCAATCCCAAAATTAGAGTCCAATATTGAATTGGAATACGATTTGGTGGGCAATGTCATTAAATTGATTGATTCTCCGGATGATCAACCAGCCAATGTTGTGGAGACAAATTATTCTTATGAGAATCTCTCTGCTAATAATATTCTGAATGTAATCAATAAGATAAAAATAACAAATCAAGGAGCATTGCAGAGAAGAACGGAATACGAAATTGGTGAGTTTGGAAATCCGACACAGGTCCGTAGATATTTGAACAATTCGGTTTCTGCCGATACAGATTTGGAATATGATGACTATGGTAATATCATCAAAATAACCAGGCCAGAGAATGAGGCTGGAGAGCGATTAAGCTACTCCATAGAATTTGATAGTTTGTTTAATAAATTCATCACTAAGATTACAGATAGTTATGGATATGAAACGCTATTTGAAACTGATCCAACTTCAGGAATTCGTACAAAGGTCATTGGCATCAATGGACATGAAACCAATTACAAAGTAGACAAGCACAACAGACTTGCGTCAATTACAGGCCCTTATGAATTAGCAAATGGAAATGAGTATACTATAAAATTTGAATACCATCCTTTGGCAACAAACCCTTATGCTATCGCAAAACATTTTGATCCAGAAACCAATTCGGATATTGAGATATTTAGTATAACAGATAAGCTTGGCCGTGCGGTGCAAACCAAAAAGACGACCAACGTTTATAAAAATGGAAGTAACCAAATCTCAATGGTGGTTTCAGGCTTAAATAAGTTTGATGCATTCGGAAGAATCATTGAAAAATACCAAGCCAGCGAAGAAGGAGTCGGAAACAACGCAAATTACAATACGAACCCCGATCAGATCACACCCAATGTTTTTTCTTACGACATCCTTGACCGATTGACTAGCAACACAAAATCTTCCGGCGCGATTACCAGCTATGCGTATGATGTTTCTGAAGATGTTGCTGGCAATAAAACTTTGCGAACTTCTGTAACCAATCCTTTGGGAAATGTTTTCGAACAGCATTTTGATTCTGCCGATGATTTGATCGCTATAAAGTATAATGGTCCTCAAGGGGAGCAATGGATCCAATATCAATTAAATGCCATGGCGGAGTTGGAAGCAGAAATTGATGCCTTAGGCAATGTTACAAAAAGTGAATACGACTTATTGGGAAGAAAAGTGGCCATAGAATATCCTGACGCCGGAAGAACAGAATTGGATTATGATCTCAACGGAAATTTAATCAAAAGAATCACTTCTAATATTCGTGAAATTCTTCCTGATGATCAAGACGGTGCTATTCGATATAAATATGAATATGAGCGGTTGATCGGAATTGATTATCCAAAGAATTTTCAAAACAAAGTGCAATTGCATTATGGTGATGCGGATGCTGACTTCAATCGAAAGGGAAGGGTATGGTTGCAAGAAGATGGTTCTGGTGGACAAGAATTTTATTACGGAATGAAAGGGGAGATTGAAAAAACCATTCGAACAATACTGATTAGCGAATCAAATGTCCAAACATATATTGATAGTGCCAAGTACGATGGTTGGAATCGGATTCAAACATTAATCTATCCAGATGGAGAGATTGTGGATTTTGAATACGCACTGGGTGGGCGGTTGAATAGGATGGTTGGGAAAAAATCTGATCGTAATTATCAATATATAACAGGCATGGGTTTTGATAAATTCGGGGAGCGTGTTTGGATGAAAAATGGAAATGAGACCAGTTTGAATGTTGAATATGATCAAAAGCGAAGAAGGCCAAACAAACTTTCAACGAAGAGTCCATTCGGTGTAGTAATGGATTACAATATGGAATATGATCCTTTGGGCAATTTAACGGCAAGTCGAAATACAGCTGGACCATTGACTGATCAAATTGGCGGGGCATCTAAAGAGGAATTTATCTATGATGAATTGAGTCGTTTGGTTCAAGGCGCAGGGGAGTGGTCTGGAACAAATATTACAGAAAGTTATCAACTGATTCAAGAGTACAATGCAATCGATAAATTGATATTTAAATCTCAAACTCATTTGAAAGATGGAAATGAAGTTGCCTTAAATTCATTTACCAGAGATTATAAATATGACAATCCTGATAAACCGCATAATCCAAGTGAAATTGGGGCGAGAGATTTGGAATATGATCCTAATGGAAATTTGGCCATATGGAATAGTGCTACTTCTTATGCCCATCAACAGCATTTGTGGGATGAGGAAAGCAGGTTATTGGGAACTTCTTTGAATGGTAAAATTTCTCAATTTACTTATGATGCCAATGGAGAGCGAGCGGTGAAAAGCCATGGAGATTTGGCCGGTATATTTATCAATGGAGCTCCAGCTGGTCTAATTAATCATTTTGAAAATTACACTGCTTACGTCAATCCATATTTTACCGTAGAAGAAAATGAATTTCACAAACACTATTTTATAGATGGTGAACGCTTTTTAACCAAACGTGGAGTTGGGCAATTTGATTTCAACTTAATCTCGGATCAAAGTTTGGCAGCTGGAAAAATAAATTATGCACAGCGTTCTCAGTTGCTAAGAAATGAAATTAAACAGTATTACGAAGACTTAGGGATTCCGCCAGGGCCACCAACACTTCCTGGTTTTTATGGACAACCAGAATTAAATGCAAATTCAATTCCCAATGCTGAACCAGATAATGCTTATGGAGTTCCGCCGATTAGTTGGCCCAGTATCATGCAACAGGATAGCATGGGACCTCCAGGTATTCCAGTTTTTTATCCAGATGCTCCAACGCATGATCAGATTCAACCAGGCTACGGATTTTTAGGAAATCCTGTGGTTCCAGAAATTGATTGCAGTTATTATCATTATGATCCTTCTGGAAATACAAATTACATCACGGATTTCAACGGAAAAATTAGACAGCACAATACGTACTTCCCATCTGGAGAAATTTGGATTGCTCAAGATACTTTGGTGGCTGTTCAACCTTATTTATATGCGGGTAAAGAATATGATTTTGAATCAGGTTTGTCTTATTTTGGTGCTAGGTATTATGATGCTAGTCATGGAATTTGGCAAAGTGCGGATCCAAGTTTGCAAGATTATGGTTTAAAGACTTTAGATACTCGAACTACTGGAAAACAATTCTATACTTACGCTGGTCCGAACGAAGGTGCCTCTGGTGAAGGTGGAGTTTCAGTTGAAGGCACGGCCAATACTGATACGGCTCCGAGTTTATCGGTAATTGTTTCTACTAGTGACACAAAGGACAAGCAACGATTGAAAGTCTTGACAGGCTCTGAAGGCTTGATTGCAAATTTCAAAAGTTTATTTCAAAATACAAACAGCGATATAGATATTGAAAGTACGGTTGAGACGGAGGCCCAGACGAAAGCTCGACATCGAAAATATCAAATTAGAACGGACGATCCTGAATCGCAACAAATAGCTGCTGCCGCAGTCCAAGAAGCAAAGAATCAATTTCGAAAAGTACAACTCAGTCCGGCCAATGATGATGATAGCCGATTGCTACGAAGAAAACTCCGAGGGGAATTCAGAAGAAATAAAATTGGTTTAAAAAACGGAAAATCAAAACCTAAAATTAGTGGCCCTAAAACACGCCTTAGAGGATAGTTAATTTTATCTGGGTTTTTCAGCCTTTCATTTTGCATCTGTTTAATGGAAGGCTTTTTTGGTAAAATGTATTCAATAAAATTGCTCGCTGAAATTTGGTGTATCACATAACTTCGGCTTAAAATTTTTCTACTGGCCAAATTCAAAATATTACCTTTGCCAAAAATTGAATAAAAATGGCCCGAGGGAAATTTATTGTTTTTGAAGGAGTAGATGGTTCAGGAAAGACAACCATTAGTCGAATGCTGCAGGACAAAATGGAGGAAAATAAGCTCGCCATTCATCATACTTGCGAGCCTACAAGAAATCCAGTTGGCGCCTTAATCCGGAAAATAATCACCCGCCAGGTAGCGACTAATGAGCAAACGATTGGAGCACTGTTCTTAGCTGATCGATTAGATCACATTCAACATCCAGAATACGGGATGTTGCAATATTTGGAAAATGGCGAGCATGTAATCTCTGATCGTTACTATTATTCTTCCTATGCTTATCATGTTCCGCATTTATCGTTGGATTGGGTAATCAATGCTAATAAATTGTGTGCAGATTTACTAAGACCTGATTTAGTTTTGTTTTTAGATATTCCTGTGGAAGAAACTTTAAGAAGAATAGCCGATAATCGAGATTCTAACGATTTGTTTGAAACTGAAGAGCGATTAACACAAGTTCGAAATAATTATAAGGAGGCTATTGAAAAAGAAGGAACGAAAGATAATGTACAAATAATTAATGCTACCGGTACAATTGATGAAGTTTTTGCCGCCGTCTGGAAAAAAGTATCAGAGCTACTGAGCAAGTAATTCTTTGATATCTGCCAATTGTACTTTCCATTTTTCCGAATTAACCTGATACTTGGATTGTGCTAATTCTAAAAGTTCCATTCCTTTTTCTTTTTCTCCCATTTTGAAGAGGCACTTTCCAAGTAAGTATTGATTGCCAGTAGTTTCAGGATGGTCATCTCCATAAGCATTTTTGCAAGTTGATAAAGCTTCCGATAAAAATATTTTAGCAGTAGCAAATTGATTCTTAGCTAAATATAGAATACCTTTTCCCCCAAGCAAAGGAATGATCATTCGAGGGTTTTTATCCCCTCCTATTTTTTCCATAGTTAGTGTTGCCAAGTCGTAATGCCGAATAGCCTCATCGTAGTTCTTTTTATTTCGATAGATATGCCCAATGGTACTCATGATAGCCACATGGTAGGGGTGGGGTTCTTTGTAGATTGTTTTTAATATTTCTAATATCTCAACATAATTATTTAAGGCTTTGTCGACGTTACCATTGGCGGAATAAATTCTTGCGAGATTTGAGGCAGAGGCTACAGTTTCTCTATGATTAGTTCCAAAGATTGCTTTACGTTGTTTCAGACTTTCCTTGCCAGTTTCTATTCCTTTTTCATACTCTCCTGTATTGTAGTACAAGCTTGTAAGGTGATTTAAAGTAATTGCTAATTCTGAATGCGGGGCATCATGCAAAGCTTCTTGCATCGTCAAACATTTCTTGTAAAATATTCTAGCCTCTTCAAATTTCCCCATGTGTCTTTTTACAGAACCACATATCAATAATGCATCTGCGAATCTCTGGTCATTACCTATGGCATTTTCTTCAATCAAATTTAAATAGGAAGGAATTAAAGAATCGGCTTGAGCGAAATAACCCATTTGATCAAAGTTGTTTATTTTTAAATGATAAATATTAGCTTGGTGAAAAGGATCATATTGGCTAATGTTTTGCCTTTTTACAATTTGATACAGGCTGTCAGCTTTCTTAATATAAGATGTAGCTAGGTCGAAATTTCCCAAGTCATGATTAGAGTTGGCAGCCTCGTAGTAGCTAAGCGATAAATTTTTAGAAGATATATTCGGTGTATTTAAATTTAGATCAAGTGCAAGTTGTATAAGGCTATCGCCTTTCTCGTAATTGTTGACTCCATTGTATACTTGGCCAAGAATTGTCATCAATGACGCCTTGATTTCTGGCTCATTATTAAATTTATTTTCAAGATTGGCTGCGCCGTTATCCAAAAGAGATTCTACTGTAATTTGAGCTCCTTGATTTTCGTATGGATTGGCAAGCGAAAAAATTTCAGTCAACATTTCTGTCAAGGTTTGACTTTTGGCCGATTCTGCAATAGCAATATTCCGCTCTTTGGTAAGATTAATGGTGTAATAAATAGTTAGACCAATTATCGTCGCCATTGCGATGGTGCTAAGGGTTGCTATTATCTTGTTTCTTTTAATGAATTTTTTAAAGCGGTAAATACGATCTTCTTCTAGAATAGAAATTGGTAATCCGATTTGGAAATTTTCAATATCGCGAATAAATAAATCTACAGATGCATATCTTTCTGTGGGGTCAAGTGATAGTGCTTTTTTGCAAATAGCATCTAAATCTGTTTTTAGAAGATCTCTGTTTTTAGAAGCTACATGGCTAGGAGGGATGAATTTTCCGCTCATTACATTTTCCAAATATGCTTCTCGAGTAGTATCGTTTTTACCGAACGGCAGTTGATCTGTAATTAGAAAATAAAGTAAACTCCCGAGGCTATAGATATCACTTTGCGTGCTTACTGCTGAGTTATTCAGTTGTTCAGGAGAGGCAAAGGCCATTGTGTATCTGTTGTCTGTAGGAATGACATCAGTCTCTATATTTGGCTTTTCTTCCGAAGAGAGAAATCTTTGAGAAATACCGAAGTCTAAAATCTTTGGATTTCCTTTTTCGCTGACCAGAATGTTTTTTGGTTTGATGTCTAAGTGTAACACCAGTTGACTATGTGCATGGCCAATTCCATGAGCAATACTTTTGAATAAATTTAAGCGATCAGTGAGACTTGGTTTTTTTTCTTCAATATAAGCCTCTACATCTTGCCAAGGAAGATACTCCATTGTGAAATACATTCTTCCGTCATCCATGGAACCTCCATCGTAAAGTCTGCCAATATTTGGATGATTCAGTTTGGCTAATATTTGTCTTTCTTCTTTGAATCTATTGACTGTCGCTTCAGAGTATTTCCTAGGCCGAACCAATTTGATAGCTACTTCTTGGTCAAATTCTTTGTCTTCTCTTTCTGCCAAAAAAACAGAGCCCATTCCTCCATAGCCCAACAGCTTTGTTAGACGATAAGGACCAACAATAGAATTGATCAAACCTTCATCTTCAAAAAAGCTCCAATCTCCAAATGGATTATTACCAAATATAGAATGTAGTTGAAATTCTTGACCAAGTAAGTCTGCGACTTCTTTATAAACTTCGGGGTCATTCGTCCTAAGTTTTTCTAAAGCACTTTCACGCTGTTTTCCTGAAAGCAATGACAACTCGTCAAATGCTTTTTGAATGGCTGTCCAATTGTTTGTCATCAGGCACTCATGTTAAGTCTGGCATGATTCATCTCTCTACTTAGCCAAGCTTTAGCAAGCGTCCATTCTCTTTTCACAGTTGCCACTGAAATATTCATCATTTTTGCGATCTCCCCTTGATTAAATCCACTGAAAAACCAGTACTCAATAATTTTAGATCCTCGAGTACTTAGCTTTGCATACTTCTTCATGGCATCATCCAGTTCAATAATATCTTCCATAGAACTTTCTGCTACCAACTCATTATTAGACATGGTGATTCTTACATGATCTCCTCCGCGCTTGTCTGTCTTTTTTTGAAGTGCATAGTTGATCAAAATTCTACGCATTGCAGTAGAGGCCATTGCAAAGAAGTGATCTTTATTAGCAAAATTCTGATTACGTTGAGCGGACATTTTAAGATAGGCTTCATGGACGAGGTCGGTCGTATTCAAGGTCAAATCTTTAGACTCAAACTTCAATCTGCCATGCGCGATTCGCTTCATTTCCTCATATATATTTGGAAAATCTTCGGATTGCCACATGTTCGGTGTGAATTGTGGATTGTTTGGTTTCATCTCGGAGTTATTTGCTTACAAGATACCTCTTTCCGGCCAGAATATCAGGAGTTTAGGAGCGACAAAAAAGAATAAATTTTGGCACAATAGAAGATTTAAAACTTTATGATTTTGAACTCGTCTGAGGAAATTATTATCCGCCAAGGTGATTAATACTTTCTTTTTATATGCAGATGAAGAGGAATAAGCAAATATTCCCTATTTTCATGGAACTTATTTTAAAATTTTGATAAAAAATCCTTTTATGAAAAAAATTATACTTTCTTTTTTTACACTGATTCTTTTCAGTTCGCTTTCTTTCGGTCAATCATTTAGTGATGATTTTGAAAGCTATTCTGCAGGAGATTGGTTGGGGTCTACGGCAGCACAATGGACCACTTGGAGTGGAAATACTGGTGGGGCCGATGATGTTCGTGTCTCAGACGAAGATGCAAGTAGTGGAACAAATTCTATCAAACTGGGACCTTCTGCTGCCGGTGGGCCAGAAGATGTTGTACTCTATTTTACTGGCGATAAAATAACTTCAGGTCAATTGAACATGAACATGATGATGCGCGTAAAGTCGGCAGGATATTTTAATTATCAGGCGGAGACGGCTATTGGCGTAACATGGGCTATGGACTTGTTTTTTGAAGCGAATGGAAAGGGTAGTGTTACTGCTGGTGGAGTTGCCAATACACTTACTTTTGATTATCCAGCTGACGAATGGTTTAATGTAGCTGTTAATGTAAATTTAGATGCCAACAAATGGCAAGTGTTTATTGACGGAGGATGTGTAGGATCTTTTGCCAATCCGACAAACACAATTGCTTCCATAGATATTTTTCCAAGAGGAGGTGATGAGTTCTTTGTTGATGATTTCGCATATACCTATGTTGATGCAGCTCCTCCAATCACAAAAGATGCTAGCGCAACTTTGAATGTTACTGAAGAGCTTGGACTAGTTGGAACTAAGACTTCGATCATCGGAACATTGGCTAATTTGGGTACCGAGACTATAACATCTTTTGATGTAGAAGCTGTAATAGGAAGTCAAACAATCCCTTTCAGTCAAACAGGAATCAACTTAGCTGCTGGAGAAAGCATGGACTTTGATATCAATACAAACTTCGCGATGCCAGAGGGAGTTACCACCACTTCAATAAATATTTTAAGTGTTAACGGAGGAGCATTTGATGATCAAGATCAGTGTAATGATGCTCAGTCTAGAGATATTACTGCAGTTGTTCCTGCACCAAATAAGAAAATTGTCGTAGAAGAAGCAACTGGAACATGGTGTGGATGGTGCCCAAGAGGTACTGTTGCATTGGAGAAATTAACGTATAAGTATCCAGAAAGATTTATTGGAATTGCAGTTCATGACAATGATCCTATGGCCGACACTGACTATGATAGCGGACTAGGTGCGACGGCTTTTCCTAATGCAAAAGTGGATCGTGGTGCTTGGATGAATCCTGCTAATGTTGAAGGGCCATTTATTGAAAATGTTCAAACTTCAGCAGTGGCTAAATTGGAAAATGGTGCAGAATGGAATGCAGATACCAGAGAATTAAAATTATCGCTAACGGTTACTGCAACTGAAGATATTTCTACTGGATATAAAGTAAATATGGCAATAACTGAAGATGGTGTAACCGGTACTGGAAATGGTTGGGCTCAAGCTAATTACTATTCTGGAGGGTCTGATTTATTTTCTTTAGATGGTACCAACTGGGCTGATCTTCCAGATCCAGTTCCTGCAAATCAAAGTGTTTATGATCACGTAGCTCGTGCAATTCTAGCACCATTTTCTGGGCTGCCAGATAGTTTTACAGAAACTTTAGCAACAGATGGTGAAAAAACTTTCAACTTCACTTATACGATTCCTGCGGAATTCGATGAGACTAAAATGCACATTGTTTCTATGATTATTGCTCCAAATGGGACAATAAATAATGGAGAGGCAGTGACCATTACTGAGGCAATTGAAAATGGATATACAGTATCTGCTACACATGATATTGCACTTGGGAATTCTACTAGCATATATCCTAATCCATTTTCAAACACTGCTACCGTAAGTGTTAATTTGGAAGAAACGGCAGATGTTAATATAAGAGTTGTTGATCTTAATGGAAGAGTTGTAATGATGAAGGACTATGCCAAGCAATCTGGTTTCTTCAATATTCAATTTGATGGATCAAGTTTAAATGCTGGAGTTTATGTTATGCAAATTACAGCAAATGATAAATTTACTTCAAAGAGAATTTCCATTATAAAGTAATTAACTAACATATATTGAAAAAGCGCTTGTCGATATTTCGGCAAGCGCTTTTTATTTTCATTAATTGAATTCGCTACTAATCTACTTTAATGAACTTGTGAGAAGATATACCTTCACTTCCAATCAATTTTATAATGTAAGTTCCTTGAGGGAATTGGCTAATATTAATGATTTTATCGTCTGCGAATTTATTATAAATAAGCTTGCCGCGGATGTCTTTGATATTAATAGATTCGATGGTTCTGTTAGAAGAAATATTTAGAATTCCGTTTGAAGGATTTGGAAAAATCAGTTCCGAATATCTCGAAGCTAAATCATTTGTCCCAACTGATGTTCCAAGCAATGTAGAAGACGTTGGAGATCCTTCTACTGAAAGATATTCGCCTGAGGAAGTAACGAGAGTCGCATTTCGAATTTCTAACGCTACAGGCATATTTCCTGAGAAAGATTTAAATGGTAAATACAAATTACCTATTGCCCCAAAGCCGCTTGCTGCTGTGCCATCGTTCCTAGTTAATACCACGTCCAATATTCCCGGAGCGATATCATCTATATTTATGGACCAAGGAGTATTTCCATTAGCGAGCCAACCGGCGGCGATCACCTTCCCCTTTTCCCCTTCTACTAAAGTTTCGTCAAAGAGCAGCTGAAAAGCAACACCATAAGCATCGTCCAAAGTATTGGTATCATCTCCTAATAAAATTTCAAATTGGTTTTGATCAGTTGCGCTAAATTCGACCGGAATATTAATGCTCAATGGAATTTCCATAGCCCTATTATTTCCAATTGAACTCGTAAATTGATAATGAGAGCGCCCTAAATTCTGAAGTACTACATTGGTGTCTGCACCTTCGATCATTCCATTTCCGTCGCAATCTGCGAAGCGCTCATCCAATGATGTTCCCGGGATGCTGTTACCCCAATCTGTAGATGGCTGCGCAAACCATTCAGAACTTTGCGGCGATCTTGGCGATCCAGTCGAGCCATTGGCCAAAGCTATATTTAATATATCAATAGCACTTACCATATTGTCATTGTTCGCATCTCCTGGCCATACACAATCTTCTTGAGGAGTCAATACAAAGTCACTGATCGACTGACATCCTGAAGTAGCAATGGTTGTAAGGGTGAATTGGAAAGGCGGGGGAGTTCCACCGCTGAAGTCAAAATCTGGCGAAAGTAAAATGGCATCTTCACTTGTTGGATGATCAAAATTTTGAACAGGATACCAATTAAATGAATCAGTCATAGATGTGGCGTTGACCTCCAACGCAATGCTGTCCAATCCGCAGCTGAAATAATCAAACTTATAGTCTTCTATTGTAGAGGCTAATGAAAACGAATCTGTAATCAGTTGACAATTGGAACCATCCACAACCGTGAAAGCATAGTTGCCGGCGGACAATTGAGTCCTAGTTCCAGTAGAGCTGATTGAGCCATCTTCCCAGACAAACTGGAAGTCCGATTGTGTAAATGAAAGTTCGATTTCGACGTTTCCATCTGAAGCTCCGAATGATGGACAATACATATTTTTAGTAACGGTGGGAATCGGCAGGCCTGCAATTTCAAATTCATAAGTATTTAGACAATCATTAGCATCAGTAACCGAAAGGTGATAAATCCCTGGTGGAATATTTGATAAATCTTCTGTAGTTTCTCCATTGCTCCAAGTGTAAATTAGTGGGTTGGCAGCGTCAGGGTTAGCGAACACGTCTATAAATCCGTCCATGGCAGATGGGCAAGCCGAACCTCCAACATTTACAGAGAGAATGTGATAGTTAGAATAGTTCAAGATCCAAGATCCAACAGCCTCACAACCATTACTATCAGTTACGGTTACGTCGTATGTTCCTGGCGGGACATTGGTTAAATCTTCTTCAAAAGTAAAATTGCTCCAAGCATAAGTGTAAGGCGCTGTTCCAAAGGTTGGACTAATGTCAATAATTCCGGTACTATCATCTGCACATTCAGGTCTGGTAAAAGATGGAATGGGCAGCGTAGGAGTTCCAATTTCAAATATTTCAAAACTATCTACAGCAGCATTTCCATTGTTGTCCACCACAGTTAAAAAATATAACCCGGCGTTCAGCCCGTTTATATTTTGGTTTGTACTATTGAATCCATTTGGACTACCCCAGACAAATTGGTAAGGTTCTGATCCAAAAAAAGCAAAAGCGTCGATGCTTCCATCTTGACCAATTTCGCAATTATTGTCTTGAGAGAATCCGTGAAGTAAAATATCTTGATTTGAACTTGGAGTGTCCGTAATATCGATAGTTGCTTCAGAAGAGCAAAACGAATGTGATGAAAAATCTTCGTATACAATTTCAAGAGGAGTTGTTCCATTTGGATCAATTAATACTTGAGAATCCACATTTAGTGTGTCTTGCGCTGTAAAACAGACTGTAAATAAATGTGAGGAAACTAATTTCGGAATTATAGGATTTGCGGGGAAAGTAACCCAAGTCAGCCTTGTTTCTCCTGCTTGCTGATCATTGTATATAAAGCTTCCTTCATTCAAGATGGGATTAACATTTAAGATGGTATCAAATTCTATGATTTCTGAATTCCAACTATTCGTCCACTGAAATCCCGTGACATCCTCTACCGGAGTCATTATAAAATCTAAGCAAACTTGCTCATTGGGCAGAGTTTCTGTGGACTCGATAGCGATGAAAGTACAATTTTGGCTTTCGGCTTGAACTACAAAAAAGGTAATGAATACTAGGGTAAGCGCAATAAATTTATACATATGTGAGATTGTAATCGAATTAACATGCAAATTAAAAGTTATATGAATCAAAAACCAGACCTTAGTCTGTTAAAGTTTTGATTTTTAGAATCTCAATCGACTTATGTCACTATTGAATTATTCTTCGTTATCTATTTGATATGTCTCGTGTAACAATTTTCAAGATAACTAGCTTGCTGATTATGTGCTTACTGGCCGTCAAATGTACGGCACAGTCAGGGGTTGATACCAGTCTTCTAATCGTTCAACATCGAGTGTATTTTGAATCAAACAGTGCTAATCTAAAGGAAGTAGATTTAGAGAAAATTGATAGCATAATTTCGCTTCAGTTGGATCAAAGTTCGGCTTTCTTTTTTCTTACAGGACATACTGATGATGTCGGGGATTCCGAATTCAATAAACGATTGTCTGAAAAAAGAGTGAATGCATTAGAGGCTGCTTTGGTAGATAGAAATGTATCCAGAAGTTCTATTAGGAAAAATGCTTTTGGAGAGTCCGATCCACTTGCTGATAATGATTCCGAGGCTGGGAGAAGTTTAAATAGACGAGCGACTCTGGCCTTATATTTACCTAAAAAATTATTGCCAATTACTGGGTCCATTCAAGATGATATCTCTAAAGAGGGTATACCCGGTTGGGTTGAAGTCAAATCAAAACATTATAGTCAGAAGGTAGAAACAGATGTTGAAGGGAAATTTGATGTAATGATTCCTTCTAATGAAGCGGTGACCATTGATTTAAATGCAGACAATTACTTTTTCAAAACAATTCGCTTATTCAAAGATTCCAATGCAGTCATAAAACCAATTACGGTTCCTTTAGGGCAGTTGGAAATTGGTAAAATATTTGAATTGGAATCGATGCTCTTTAGAGGAGGTATGGCGGTATTACTGCCAGAGTCGGAACCTATTTTGCCAAGATTAGAGCGAATGCTTCGAATGAATCCTGAGGTTTGTATCGAAATCGCAGGGCATGTCAATCTCCCTTTTTCTCCAAAAACTAAGATTAAATCGAGTACTCATGGGTTATCCATTGCAAGATCTTTAATTGTACATGATTATTTGTATCAGCATGGAATAGATCCTGATCGATTGATGGCTAGAGGGTATGGAAACTGGGAAATGAAATTTCCAAGAGCCTATGATCAAGATGAGCAACAAAAAAATAGAAGGGTTGAAATCGTGGTGCAACCTTGTGATTCCACCACTGTTGCAATGAATGATACCATCTATATAAGGGAACGATATCTTTTGCCTGATAATCAATTGATCGAAGCATTGGAGGCTATAAGTCTCAATGATCAAAAGTATCGTAAACAGATCAAAAGTACTAGATCTAAATTTGGCAATGATAGCCAAGAGATGAAATCTTTATGGGAAAAAATTGATCAGACAGATCTAGAAAATTTAGCTGCAGTAGAAAAAATAATTGCAGAACACGGTTGGGTAGGAGGGCCAAGATTTAGAAAAGGAAGCAGGGCCATTTTTTTGGTATTGCAACATTCAGAATTATCCATTCAGGAAAAGTATTTTCCGATGTTGGAGAGAGCAGTAGAAAGAGGAACAGCATCAAAAAGTGAATTGGCTTTGATGACTGATCGAGTAAAAGTAGGAAACAATAAACCTCAGATTTATGGTTCTCAACTCGTCAAAAATGTCGCTGGAAAGTATGAAGTAGCTCCAATTGAAAATATAAAAAATGTCAACTTCCGAAGATCTGAAATGGGTATGGAGCCAATGAAAAGTTATTTAAATAAATTTGGGTTAAATTGGGATATAGAAAAAGAAAAATTACTGTCCAATGCAAAACCAGCCTCAAATTAAAGTTCTAGCGATTCTAACTTGCTTGATGTTATTGGCAGCAGAAAAAATCTATAGCCAAGATCTTGTTGAAAATTTAGAAATCTATCTAAGTGAATATTTGAATGAAATTCCGTTGGCAGATGGAGATGAATTTGTATTGCCAACTGACACTGAGTTAGATTTATGGAAAGAAGGATTGAATACACTTTCAGATGTTGGTCAAATTGCAGCAGAACCCATTTTTAACCAACTCAACTATCAAATAATTTCTTATCAGGACAGTTCACTACTGGAGACTGCCAATTATTTTTTAATTGAAGAAATGGAGCCGGCAGAAAATTTTTGGGGCACTTATGTGATTAATCGAAATCCTTGTAGACCAAATGTTGTGCTCCAGGCGCCACATACCAAACATGACAATAATACCGGCAAACAAGCGATTTATTGTTTTACAAGACTGTCTGCTAATGGATTGATGTTGGCCGGAACGCATCGTTGCAATAGTCTTGAATTTTCAAGCTGTGACGGAACTACTAGTACATGTTCAGCCGATCCAGATAAATTCCGCAATTCAGATTTGGCACATAATGATCAATCTATTTTTCAAGCGACAACTGAATGGCTAGCATTTGAAAATGTGAACAACAACTTCATTCAATTACATGGTTTTTCTAAAAAGCCAGATGATCCATATCTTATATTGAGTAATGGATCTAAAGAGCCACCGCTTGTTGATCGTTTGCTAATGTTGGCAGAAGCACTTTTTAATATTGATGATTCCTTGTCAGCTAAAATTCCGCACATCGATACAAACTGGAATCGACTCGTAGGTTTTACCAATGTACAAGGACGAATGCTCAATGCCAGTTTAGAGCCATGTAATGATCCGGCAGAATTGAATAGCGGAAGATTTTTGCATGTCGAACAGGAGCGATTGCGATTGCGAGCGGACAGTATTGGTTGGGAAAAAATGAGGAGCGCGCTGGCCAGTGTATATGACTGTGAACCGGTGAGTATTGATCAAACAGTTCAAGAAGCTCAAATTGAAATATTTCCGAACCCTACTGTGGATTTGATAAATATAAAGGCCAATGGAATTAGCGCGTTACAATTATGGTCCATAAAAGGACAATTGTTGTTCAATGAAGAATATAACAATCTGTCTCATCTTGAAATTGATCTAAGGCGTTTTAATGAAACTTTAGTTTTTGTCCGTTTAGAACTAGGATCTAAGTTGGAGTGGAAGAAGGTAATGCTTGTGGGAAATTAATGTCCGAATAGGTTAGGAATTTAGTGGATTGAATTCAATGATAATTTAAGTCGAAATAACAATTAATAAATAGAATATTGAAAGGGACGGCCTACTTAATTCAAGCAACCTTAATTTCACTTTGGTGGATTGGCTTGTTAGTAGACCAGAATTTTTATGATACATTTCAATTTCCAGGAATAGGAAAGAAAGCTTTTAATGCCTTGATGCTGCCAGACCTTTTGGTAGTAGCACTCTTGTCAGTGGTTCGGGCGTACAAGCAATGGCGAAATCTAGATCATGTAATTTTAGGGGGATTCGCCTTCGCGACGTTGTATTGCATTAATGCCACCATATTAACCGGCGGTGGATTTCTGGCAACTACGGTAATGATTCTAGGCTTGTGTTACAATCTATTCTTAGTCCATTCGGAAAAATTGTTCAGAAACTCATCCACAAGTAATGTTTTTATCAATGCTTTGAAAACGTTATTTCAAATAGTTTGTGTTTGGATGATTACCCTTTTCGTATTTCCGGTATTGATTATGAATGCTTTTGGCATTGAGCCCTCAGCAACTATTTCAATGAAGGTTTCGGCAATCGCGTTGTTCATAGTGTTTAGCTTGCTCGGACTTTATAGCGCTATTGTCATGGTACGAATCGGAGAAGGAACTCCGTTGCCATTGGATCAAACTCAAAAGCTTGTAACCAAGGGACCTTACAAGTATGTCAGAAATCCGATGGCTATTGCCGGTATTGGGCAAGGAATAGCCATCGCAATATTCTTTGGATCGATCCATTTGTTGAGCTACGTAATATTAGGAGCAATCCTATGGCATTTTGTAGTTAGGCCAATAGAAGAAAAGGACATGATCCAAAGATTTGGAGATGACTATGTGGAATATCGCAATCGTGTGAGGTGTTGGATTCCGAAATTTTGATGGCATTAAGCTATGTCGAAAAAACTAACTAAAGCTTCACCAAATTTCCAAACATCTTCAAAGCTATTGTATAATGGTACAGGAGCTAGGCGAATTACATTTGGTTCTCTCCAATCACAAATCACTCCACGGCTAGCCAGATGATCAAAAATTGCTTTTCCATTTTCACCAGTTAATATTGACAATTGACTGCCGCGATCTTTTGAAGTCTTAGGTGTAATGATATTTAAATCTAAGCCGGGTCGATTGACGGACTCGACTACAAATTCTAAATAGGCGGAAAGCAATTCTGATTTTTTTCTAATGGCTTCCATTCCCACTTCATCATGGAATTCAATGCTTGCTCGGTATGCCGCAAAAGAAAAAATTTGTGCGTTACTCAGTTGCCATCCTTCTGCACCTTCCATTGGAATAAATCCTTTTTCCATTTTGAATCGTTCCGCTTCATGGTGTCCCCACCAGCCTGCAAATCTTGGCAAATCCGAATTCTTGCCATGTCGTTCATGTACGAACAATCCAGAAGGACCACCAGGTCCAGCATTCAAATATTTATAACTGCACCAAACAGCAAAGTCAACATTCCAATCATGCAACTTTAATGGAACATTACCAGCGGCATGCGCGAGATCGACTCCGGCAACCGCTCCAACTTCGTGCGCGGTCTCGACAATTTTTTCTATATCATAAAATTGACCTGTGTAATAGTTTACCCCTCCGAAAATAACTAAAGCCACTTCATCACCATGTTCTTTAATGTTGTCCAGAATATCTTCAGTCCTTAGGCAATGTTCGCCGGTTCTTGGTGCT
This sequence comes from uncultured Saprospiraceae bacterium, assembly GCA_937928045.1. Classification (GTDB taxonomy): domain Bacteria; phylum Bacteroidota; class Bacteroidia; order Chitinophagales; family Saprospiraceae; genus JABDJM01. The sequence goes on from CALFWO010000005.1 coordinate 74,762, forward strand.
ATTTCTACAATAGCTTGCTCTGGATCAAAACCATGAAATTTGGATTGGGATTCCATAGCATATTGGTCCGATGGAAATGCACCAGCCTCCATAATAATCTTAAACCTTTTTGGGGTTGGCCGATAAAAGCTGACCAACAAAAGGTGAAGATTTGTTGTTAAAGTATTCATTACAACCACCTCAGAATCTTTGGCGCCAACGAGCCTTGCATTTTGAGGGGTTAAAAATTTATGGTAATACATCCATGGAAATTCTCCACGGAAATGACCTTCGACGCCTTCCTTCGCCCAGTGGTCCAGTTCCGCTAAAATATAGTCGCGGGTATGTTTTGGTTGTAAACCCAAGGAATTGCCACAAAAGTAAGTTACTGGCTTATTTTGGTGTAGCGGAAAATGGAATTTTGAACGATATTCCACCAAAGGATCTACCTTGTCTAAAGTTTGCGCGAAGGCAACTGTGTTTTCAAATTGCATGGTTCAAAGATAGGGGAGTAAAGGGAAATAAAGTTACTTTAGTGTACTGTAAAAATGAGAAATATGCAAAATAGCATCGTAGAAAAGGCGGAAGAATTTGTGATGACGTTTCTAAATAAGGAATTAGATTCCAAAATGACTTTTCATGATGTTGGACATACTGCAAAAGTCTGGGAGTCTGTTCGGTTGATATGTGGCAAGATGAATGTAACCAAGGCGTTAAAAGAGGAGTTAGAACTTGCAGCATTATTTCACGATTGCGGATATGTAAGCGTGTATACTGGTCATGAAGAAGAAAGTGTTGTGATTGCTTCTGATTTTCTGAAGGCTCAAAACTATGATCCCGCAAAGATTAAAACCGTAGGTAAAATTATTTTGGCTACGAAGTTAGATCATCAGCCAAAGAATTTGTCAGAACAAATCATTCGAGATGCTGACATGAATCATTTGGCCAGTAAAAAGTATGTTTCGCTCATGAACAATTTAAGATTGGAAAGAGCGCAGTTTTTGAAAGAGGAAAATACAAAGGAGGAATGGAAGTCTAAAAATATTAATTTCTATCAAAACCATCAATATCATACATCAGGAGCGGAGGAATTATTTGGGAAAGGTAAAATGAAAAATTTGCTTAAAATGACTAAAGAAAAAAAAGTTAAGAAAGTAAACACGGCTTTAGCTTCTAGTAAATCCGCGCAAATGGCTTTTAAAACAGCGCTCAGAAATCATATTGATTTGACAGCCCTTGCAGATAACAAGGCAAATATTATGCTAAGTGTAAATGCTATATTGATTACCATTTCGATTCCTTACTTGCCAGGATATATTCAGGAGAACCCTATGTTACTAATTCCAGCGGGAATATTAATCATTACAAGTATTGCTTCAGTGGTCACTGCAACAATGGCCACCCGGCCCATTGCTATGAATGGGATTTCCAAGCAAGAGAAGATTAAATCTGGGTCAGCTAATCTTTTCTTTTTTGGTAATTTTTATAGAATGAAAAAAGAAGAATATGTAGAAGCGATTTCTGGTGTGATCAATGATGAATCTATTTTAGAAAAATCAGTGATTAGTGATCTTTATCATTTAGGAGCTTCTCTTGGGGATAAATACAAAACGCTTAGACTTTGTTATACCATCTTCATGATAGGAATGACATTGACGGTTATCGCTGCAATTATTGTCTATATTCTCTCTTGCTAAGCAATTCTCAATTTATTTTTCACTTGTTCATCTCCTCTTGGGGTTACAGATACCCTCAGCGCTTTTAAGCCATTGACACCTTGCAGTCCGTCAATTTCTAATATTTCAATATTGTCTTCAATGTAGTCATCAGACTTCAGATATTTCAAATATTCAAGATATTCCTCTTTGGTGTTGTCGTTGTTGAATACAATGCTGATCTTCCCTGGTAAGGTTAGTCTTTCTCCAGTTCCAGAAACAATAGATTTGTCTATTCTTTTCTTGACGATTTCATATCTAACATTGTAAGCTCCGTCGATGTCGAATTGTTTTTCATCAGATCTGAATCGAATAGAGATAGGATGTTCATGTACAAAAATGAGCTGCGAGGTGCGCAAAGGAATTGGAAGTGTTTTCCCTTTTTCTTCACTTATTCGGGTTAACTCACACATATTGATTAATTGCCAGAGGCGTAAATTCTTAAGGTGTATTTGATCGAATTTTCCACTATTTAATATAGATTGGCCAATATAGATGTCGTATTCGACGCCATCCGTTTTGTATTTTTCAAAATAATGAGGGATCATTTTCTGCGCCTCTTTCTGAGCGCTTTCCAAGTAGTCAGAGAGAATATTACTCATTGCAGTTACAGAATTCTCATAGGCCTTTCTTTGCAAATAAACCAAGTTGAGTTTTGGATGCAATTTTTCGAAATAAGCTTGAACTTGGCTTTCGATCTTTTTATTCATTCCTGAAAGTTGTTCTAAAAGTGGATGAAGATCGTTGTGAATAAAATGAACCAATCCCGTTTCATTAATATTAGCGGTGGGAGAAGTCAACGAGCTTATTTCTTTTTCAATCTCAATGATGGATTTCTTTATAAGTGGAAAAATAACTAAGCTGTTTGCTCTTTTTAAAATTATATGAATTAGCCTTAAGTTCTGCAACATGTCTGAGGCAATGGCATTATTTCTAATCTGGGAAGAGCCAACTATATCGGCCTGACCAAATAATGGATAAACTTTCGGCAACACGATTTCTTCAATTTCAAATTTAGAATTTGTAACTCTTTTTTCCATGAAATTATTAGCCGCCTTGATGAACTTCCATTCAACACTAGGATGAATTGCGGTGTATTTTTCTCTTATTATCGCCTCAATCTGATTGTCAACTTCATTGCGACTTCGTTCAACCGCTATTTTAAAAAGATCTGTTATTTCTTCCATGTTTAATCGGTGGAAGTAATTAAATCCATAAGGCTTATGATGAGCAACCTCTAGCAAGCCAATGATTCTGTCATTAGCATTGAGTAAAGGAATGAGAAGAATTGATCGAATTCCTTTAGCAAGCAGTTTGTATTCGATTTGAGTCTTGGGTTCATGTTGTTCCAAGTCTTCAATGATCAATTCACTTTTATATTTACAAGCTCGATGATAAATGGAGTTGTTGTGCTTCGGAGCTAAAAGTAAATCTACATCTTCAGCAAGAATGTCATACCTGATTTTGTATTTATGGAAAACTGCATTCTCTAGTGGGAAGTCTATTGCTGTAAGGCCTAGTATTAATTCCGGAACATCGAAAAAGGTCCGCAACAGCTCTTCCATCTCGTCAATATTCTTTCGACTAAGCACACCTTCTTTTTTCAGTAGCTTCAATTTAATCCGCGAAAGAGATTCTTCGTGCGTAACATCAGTGAGATTAGCATGAACCAAACCATGGAATTGAAAAACCGAAGGAGGTAAAGTCTTTAGCCAAAGATTGGTATCGTAAAGATTTTTGATCAAATGATTAAAAGTATCTTCAGTAATTTCTGGAGCATCTCCAGTAACTTCCAATCTTACAAAGTCGGTGTTAGGGAGTGTTTTAAAATATTTGGTTTTGCCTCCAGTTTTAGCCGAGAATATAAAAGGTACTTCGAATTTAACAGAGAACCCATAGTGCATTTCTAAAATCCTTATTCCGGCATGGATAACAAACATGGCCGGATTGGTATAAGCTGAGCGATCTAGAAATAATTCCATTTTTTCTTGCTTAACCAATTTGTACAATCCATTGGTGGAAAAAAAATGGTCAAAACTAAATGGCGCCATTGCTCTACCTAATGTGGAATCTTGGTTGGCTAAAGGAAATATAAAAGTCATCATCAGTTGGATGATTTCCTTATGCTTTTTTAAAACATTGACATCTTCTATTGGTGCAATTAACTCAGGATATTTTTTTATGGTTTCTATTAATTGCTGCTTACTGGCTTGAATACTTTTATTATCAAAATCATAGGATTGCTCCATACTTTCGACTAGTGGAGCGAAACATAATTTGGATTCATATGGAAGCTGTTGAAAACCTTGTACACGATCGGAATTTCTCCAAGGTTGAGAAGACGCTTGGCTTCGAATGTTACTTAATTTTTTCTTCATGATCTTGAATTAAAACGAAAATCCTAGTCTGAATGAAAATATATTATCATCATCAGAAGAAAAATAGTCTGTACTTAAAAGTAAGAAATCTAAAGGAGCAATCCATATTCCACCGCCATAGGCGTAGTGAAAGTCATCATTGATATCCGCAGAGCTGGTAGTTACGCGACCATAATCAAAGCCTCCATGAACGCCTAGCGAAAAAGGAAGCAAGTTATTGGACACGGAAAAAAGTTTTACTCTTAAGTCCGTATTATGGAAAAATGCACTTTGGCCGGTAAAACGATCGACTCGAACTCCTCTCAGGTTGGATTGGCCACCAAGCCTAGCGCCTTGGAAAAACTGGAAATCACCAAAAGCAGATTCCATGCCCACTTTTGTAGCAAGTACAATATTTTTATTTGGTGTTAGTGAAAAATAAAGGGTGAGGTCACTAGAAAGGAATTGACTTCCCAGAGATTCTTTGAGCTGATGTTTGTAATTCCAAAGTGCATTAATTTTAACCCCAGATTTGGGATGGCTTTTGTCATCTACATTTTCATATTTGAAAGCCGCTTCCATACCAGCAAATATTTGATCTTCGAAAGTATAAGATGGAAGGTCTAAATTAATATCCGAAATAAACCGCATTGGGCTTTTCTGTATTCTGGTATATTCTAAAAGTGGCCCGATTGAGAGAAGTCCATTTTGTGCGGCAAAGGATAATCCAAGTTTCGGATTGAATTTGCCAAAGGCTTTTCTAATTCTATTAAAACTTCGATCATTGGTTGTCCTAGAAGTATTGTTGCCAAGGCCAAAGAAGTTGTTTACATGTCTAAAAGAATGAAATTCGCCGGCAAGAATGAAATCTAAATTCCCAATAGCTTTTACAAAATTTCCTTCGTATTTAAAGTCAACTCCAGCAGTTGATGTAGATATACTTCCTTCGATACTGTGAATGGAACCGTAAGGATCTTTTTTAAATGCGTAATTGGTTCGTTGTAATTTCATTCCCAACTTTACACCATCATCAATATTAAATCCCAAGACTGGAAATGGAATCGTGAAGTCATATTCGTACTGAGGATCCCTCCGATTGTAAATATTGATATAGGGACGAGAAGAAGTCTTGTCTTTAGACTCTTTGCCCAGTTCAAAAGTATTGTCCGTTGGGTAATCGTATACCAAGGTTTTTTTACTTCCGCTTTTGACTTTGGATTCATCTTTTATCAAGTCATGATCAAGTCCGCCGATGACCCTAAGTTTAATTCCTTTGTTAACTTGGCCACTAATTATGAATTCATCTTTGCCAGATAACCCAAGTAAATGTATCGCTTTGGTTTCTGATCTTAGGAAAATTCGATCATAGAATTTTTTCTTCTGCTCTCCTTTTTTATTCAAATGGTATACGCGAACATGAGTTCGTTCATCGTCCAACCGGTCGACAACAAATCGTTCTCGTTCTTTGGTGCCGACGACATCTACTTTTTCATTTAGTAGAAGAAAATCATTTCTAGATATAGATGCTAAAGTTTTAAGCCGATGAGTTAATATTTCTTTTATTTCATCTGCGGAATTGTCATAAGCAAACTTAGGCCAAGTCGCAAACGCAGCTTCTATGACTTCTGGGGTTAATTTCTCCTGAGTATTTTTTATCGCTACTTGCCAATCTTCCCAAGTTAATTCTGTCATAAACGTTTGATTAAACAACCGTCCTCCCCAAGCAGACCACTTGGGACTTTTTACTTTCTTTTTGTAAACTTGCAATTGTTTTAAAAATGGTTGAAGTTGTCTCGCGATTGCAGCAGCAGCTCCGTCATATTTACTAAATGGCTGATCACGATCTCTTGGAACCGGCTGATATCTTTTTTTACCCTTTCCTTCTTTGAATACTGCCCATCGCCATTGATCATCATGGCGATCCCAATCACCAATCACAACATCCAACAAGTGCGCTTGAATAACAGATTTTTGATCGACTCGATGCTTGTAGTCCTCTTCTAATTCATCAATCAAATCAGGCGTGCTGATAAATTTTTCTGCAAAATCAAAGCTTGGATTTTCACTCCAGTTTTTTGCAGCTCGTTCTTCGACCAAATAGACTCCGTCTCCAAATAGATCGTTGTGAACCCCCAAGGCAGGCTGTTTTGGTATGAAATACAATTTGGGGTTCGCATGCAATACATCAACCGCATCAGCAAGTTTGGCAGCGGCCAAGGGAGCAAAAGGATGAGTAGATAAAAAGTTATCTTCTACTAAAGTTTGGGTTGCCGCTATTTTATTAAATGGAAATGGAATAAACCTCGAAGCGTCTTTGGTCATACTGCGCATTGCCCATTGATGGCCTTCAGCATCTAGTAATCTTAAGGAATTGGTTTGGTTGCCTCCGCCTCTTTTAATGACTTCTGTACCACCATGGAATTTCGCCAAATCTAAAACCGGGAATTCATATTTTGGAATATAAATGTCTCGATAGTGTTCTCCCAAAATAGCATTGTGTAATTTACCTTTTGGTTTTACCTCGTAGTCTAAAAGTTCTGTTTCAATGATTTCAACTCCGTTGTTGTAATTTGGAAAAGAATCTGGAATGTTTGCCTCAGAAATTTCCAGAGGACCTTTTATTTTTTTGGTAAAAATTAATTTTCCAGGAATGTTGTCTTCATTGGCGGCGAAGTATGAAATCCAAGCTGAACCATCTTCATAAAAATCAATTTTCGAAAATCCTTCTTTGCCGTATACCATGTCGGCATCTCCTCCAAGTTTAACTGGACTTTCTTTGGAACCTGCTCCAGTTACACAATAAATTTGATCATTGTTTTCAATGTGTTGTAAATTGTGGTCATGTCCCGAAGCAAAAATGAATCGTCCATTTTTTTTAGCCGCACCAACTAATTTGTTCCGCATGTTGCGATAAGTTGCATTGGTTACATCTTGTCTACTGCCAATAAATTTTCTGTAAAGCACGGCCATCGAACCAACAATGGGAACAGGGATTTTCAAATTTTTATTGAATTGCGTCAAAGGAAAAAAATGTTCATTGAATGTGCTTGCTCCGCCATGAGTCCCATAGGTGTACATTGGATGATGTAAGGCAATAATGACATTCTTATTTCTATTTTTTCTTAAAGTTTCTTCAAAATAGAAATTGAATGCAAACCTATTTTTCATTGCGCAGCCATCATTGATTTCCGGTTCTTTGTCCCAGTCAAGTAGCCACCATTGCGTGTCAATGATAACTATGGATAATTGATCATTGACTTCTATAACTTCTGGTCCAGGGCATCCGTCGTCTGGAAGGAAGTAATTTTGCCAGTCATCTTTATCTTCAATTCCTGCGTTGAGTTTTTTCTCAATATATTTTTCTTGTCGGCGCAATCCTTTTTTGCCATAAGTTCTCCAGTCATGGTTTCCTGGAATAAAAATTGGACGTCCCTTGTAATCTTTTATAGCTTCTAATTGTCTATCGAGGTGATTGATGCCTTCGGCCCGGAGTTCAGATTCTTCTTTTGGAGGAATTCCTCCTGGGTAGTTGTTGTCGCCTAAGAATATCACGGTACTATTTTCGGAATCACCGGCGATTTCATTTTTGAGTGCTTTTAATCCTTTACTCATTTCAGTTGGAGAGGAGTTTCCGGCATCTCCAATGAGATATACCGTATGTCGGATATTTTCTGCGGGTGCTGGAGTTACAACAAAGTCATCTTGCTTTATCCTTAGACTTTTATTCGCGCAGGAGCTAGATAAAAGTAAAATCAACAAAATTTTTAAGAGCAGATTCAATCTATTTGGCATCTATATACTTTTAGGATATCGAAACATCAAGGTTAAGATAACCATACGAATAGGAAACTAAAAGGTAAAGGCAGTTAATTTCTGATGGGTGTCATTACTTAGGAGTATGCTAATCGGAATATTGATAGTTTAGGCAAAGAGTTCTCCTTGAATTGCGAAGCTCTTAGGATTTTCGAGTTGGAGCAAAAATCGCTTAGTGTCTAATCCGTAAAAATATCCTTGTAGCTCTCCGTTTTTTGCAATCACTCTATGGCAAGGGACAATGATGGCGATGGGGTTATGTCTATTGGCCATGCCTACAGCGCGACTGGCATTTTTATCACCAATTTTTTCCGCAATTGCACCATATGAAGTGGTCCGTCCAAACGGAATTTTTAACAATTCATTCCAAACAGATTTTTGGAAATCGCCATGTTCGGACCAATCAAATTGTAAATCAAATTCAGTGCGTTTTCCAGCAAAGTATTCCTCCAATTGACTTTTGCATTCTTGCACAATACCTGCTCCTTCTTTTTCCATCTTAAGCGCCCGCTTAATTTTATTGACAGAAATCAATCCTTCAGAAGAAGCTTTAATTTCAAGACGGCCAATTGGAGAGTCATAATATGCGATCATATCTACAAGGATAGTGAAAAATTATAGACTCACCACATTTTGTAATTGTATATTTTATGGAGGATAAAATCAATCAATAGTTAAATAGAAAAAGTTGATCGTGATTAAGAATAGAATGTTGTTTCTTTGATTATTATCATGAACTATTCTAATCAAGCTAAAAACTAAATACGATGAAAAAAGGTATGCAATTTCTTTCCGTATTATTTATTCCATTGTTCTTCGTTGTTTCAATTTCTGCTCAGGAAGCTCAGGAAAAATTGGAAACTTCTACTGATGAGATCAACTTATCTGAAAGGAAAGCCGTTCTCAAGACGATAAAGAATTTTTATATCGGTGATCATACTGGAAGTATTGAGCATAAAAAACTTTCGATGCATGAAAAAGGTGCGTATCGCTATGTGAATAAAAATGGAGAATATTCCGAGAGTATTTTTCAATTGGAATCGGACGATGCAGATCCAAACTATAAAGAAGAATTACTGAGCGTAGAAATATATGACAAACTTGCTGTGGCAAGATTAAGACTAGATCAATTTAATTATGACTTGCCTGAGTATAAAGTGATGATACTACATAAAGCAAATGGCGATTGGAAAATTACAAGTATTACTTGGGGCTTTGAAATTATTCAATAAAATGATGACGATAGCTAAACTCTTAATGAGTTGGAAAAAACTTGTTTCATTTGATGCAATTGAAAAATATTATTGCCAAAATGGCAAATGCAAATTGCGATAGATTTGAAGCAGTTTATATTTAAATCAAATGGTATTTTTTAATGAGTGCCGTTATTTTTCTAGTTTCAATTAAAAAACCATCATGGCCAAATTCGGAATGAAGCAACGCAAATTTTCCGTTCGGCATATGCTTAGATAAAAACTGTTGTTCTAATGGTGGAATCAATCGGTCTGAGTCAATTCCAATTATTAAAGTATTTTGATGCATCTGAGAGAGCGTCTTTTCAATTCCACCACGACCTCTTCCTAAGTTGTGTGTATCCAATGTGTTGAGTAAATGCCAATAACAATGCGCATAAAATCGTTTGACTAATTTTTCGCCTTGGTATTGTACATAAGAACTTGCAGGGAAATCCCTTGTTCGGTCATCTGGCGAAGACTGGGTTGCATTGTAGGCCTCGTAAGTTCGATAGTTACTCAAGGCCATACCTCTTGCAGCGCGCAAACCTTTTTGACCAGCATCGTCTCTGTTTTTACTAAATTCATTATCAGCTTTCAGGGCCATGCGTTGCCCTTCGTGTATTGCGATACTCCAAGGCGTTTCGTAGGCACTGCTCACTAATATTAACAATTGATTGATTAACTCCGGAAAGATAATTCCGAACTCCATTGCTTGATGCCCTCCGCAAGAACCTCCGACGCAAAGTTGAATTTTTTTGACACCCAAACGTTTTGCCAATAGTCTATGAACTTTTACTTGATCGCGAATCGTTATTTTTGGGAAGTCCATACCGTAGGCACGACCAGAAATTGGATCTAATGATCTGGCGCCCGTAGTTCCATAGCAAGAGCCTAATATATTGGCACAGACGACGTAGTACTTATCGGTATCGAAAGCAAGTCCTGGACCGACCATATTCGGCCACCATTCTTTTACTGCAGAATTCGCAGTGAGTGCATGACAAACCCAAATGACATTGTCACCTTTCGCATTCAGTTTGCCATAAGTGTGATATCCAATGCCGAGTTCTGGAAGTTCTCCTCCGAGTTCCAGCGGAAATTTGTAAGAAGAGCGAATGTACTTCAATCGCTCTATCTCGATTGGTAATTTGTAATCTATATTAGCCACAACCATGTTATATTTTTTGGAGTGCTTGTGTTAAATCGTTTTTCAAGTCATCAATGTGTTCTAGCCCAACACTTAATCTGATTAGTCCATCCGTAATGCCAATTGATAATCTGTCAGCTTCTGATAATTTATAATGGGTTGTACTCGCTGGATGTGAAATGATGGTTCTAGTATCTCCAAGGTTTGCAGAAAGTGAAAGTAGCCCAACCGAATTCATTAATTTAACTCCAGCTGTCAACCCGTCGGACAATTCAAAAGTTACAATTCCTCCGCCTTGAGACATTTGCTTTTTGGCAATTTCGAATTGAGGATGAGTAGAAAGAAAAGGGTAATTGACCTTTTTGATTCCTGGTTGTTCAGAAAGCCAAGTCGCTAGGCTCATTGCATTTTCACAATGACGATCCATGCGTACATGAAGGGTTTCCAAAGACTTGGAAAGAATCCAAGCGTTAAATGGCGAGAGAGATGGCCCAGAATTTCTACAAAATTGATAGATCGGTTCCATTAATTTTTTACTCCCGCATACCACTCCTCCTAAAACCCGACCTTGCCCGTCGATAAACTTGGTAGCAGAATGTATGATAATATCAGCCCCGAATTTTGCAGGCTGTTGAAGGTAAGGTGTCGCAAAACAATTGTCTACTGCAAAAATCAAACTGTGCTCTTTGCAGAGTGATCCGATTACTTCCAAATCTAATATTTCTAGTCCCGGATTCGAAGGCGTCTCAATGAAAACCATTTTTGTATTTGGCTGGACTTGCGCTTTCCACTTATTCGAATCCGAGCGATCTAGCCAATCAAAGGTAATGCCCCACTTTGGTAAATATTTGGAGACCATGTTGAATGTAGAACCAAACAATGCTCTGGAGGCCAACAAGTGATCACCAGATTTTAGATGACCCAACAAAGCTGCAAAATTAGCTGCCATCCCGCTAGCTGTGCTAATGGCCATTTCCACACCCTCTAATGCGGCCATTTTTTCCTCAAACTCAGTACAGTTTGGGTTAGTGAATCTGGAGTATATATTTCCTTCTTGCTCACCAGCAAATAATTGCCGCATCTGTTCAGCATCTTCATAAATATAGGAAGAGGTCGGGAAAATGGGGGTTGAATGTTCGCGCTGTTCGGTTGTGCTCAGCTTATTACGAATCGCTTTGGTTTCAAAATTCATTACCCTGGATTTAATGAAAGCGTGTAAGATATCGGAGCAGATTTTTCTATGACTTTTCCTACTGAGCAGTAGGTGTTTATAGACATTTCAATGGCTTTTTTTGCTTTTTCTTCTTTAATTTCTCCCCAAAGTGTGAAGTGAAGAATTATATTTTTAAAAACCGTTACATCATTTTCTTTTGCGGTCTCGGCTTCTACATTTACTTTTAGGTCATCAAGTTGTTGACGCATCTTTTTTAATATCACTACGACATCAATACTAGCACAGCCGGCCAATCCCATCATCAAAGTTTGCATCGGACGAACACCTAAATTTTCACCTCCAATGGCTGGAGATCCGTCCATAATAATCGAATTGCCATCTTCGTTTGTAGCTTCAAAGTGAACAGCTTTATTAAGTCTTTTTAATTCAATATTCATTTTATGCAATTTTAAAAGTTTTGGACTTGAAGATAAGAAGGGCTAAGTACTCTATATTCAACACAAATTCCAAAGTTTTAATTCTTAATTAACTCGAATCAGTCAATCCTTTTACAGTAGTGGGAATTTTAACTCTTAGTTGTTGATATTTCCTAAATGAAATATACTCGCCTCTAGTAGGGCATCCACATTTCCTTTTTAGAAGTTGTATTCAAATTATTCAATTTTTCAAAGCTACCTACAGCAATTATTTGGAAAGGGACAGTAGTTATTTGGTCGTTCTTGCAAGATTTTTACTGGCATGATTTATTGTGAGAACCTCAATTTCTCAAATTGAAAAGAGGCTTCTATTAAATGAAAAACCTCTTTGATCGATCATATATATAGATTCAACTCTCCTTTTCTCAACAAAAAGAATGTTCAGAGTGATTGCTAGATACAAACTTATATTGCGTTATCTGAAGAATTATTTGGGGAATAGGTTTCCAAGTTTTTTATCATTCCAGAAAAAACAAAAAAGTGAAGTGGTACAACACTATACCAATATAACCTACCCAAGATACCATGAGGACGAAAAGTGGCAGTTTGTTTTAGTATGTCTATTCCATTTTTATTTTTTTCAATTTTAAACTCAAGCCAAGCTTCACCGGGTAATTTCATTTCCGCAAATAATAACATCCTGGCGTTTTTTTTATCCGCAATAAGAACTCTCCAAAAGTCTAAAGCGTCTCCTGGATTAATTTCGTTTGGCAAGGTTCGCCCTCTTCTTAGCCCAACGCCACCGACGAGTTTATCCATATACCCTCTTATTTTCCAAAGCCAGTTGAAAGCATACCAACCGCGATTTCCACCGATAGACCATATGTTTTCGATGACCTTTTTTTTGCTTTGGGTCAATGGTTTTTCTTTGTAATCCTTGAAACAGCCAAAAGTAGGCACTTTTCTATATTTGAAAAGATTGCCCTTGTTTGTACTAGAGCTCATTGCATCTGTCCAAGAAGAAGTAATATCGTTTTGTTGAATTTTTTGGAAGGCTAATTCAACCGCACGTTTGTAAGGTGTCAAATTTATTCCCAGTTTTTCAGCCAGGTCATTTGGTTGTGCGATAACATCCACCTTCATGCTGTTGACCAAGTTTACCGCCAATTTGTAACTGGTTGAAGTGACAAAGTTTAGCCAGTAGCTGGATAATCGTGGAGATAAGATAGGTAGCGTAATAATTATTCTCTTGAGTTTTCTTACTTCACCGAATTGATACAACATCTCCTTATAGGTCAAAATATCTGGCCCGCCAATATCGAATGTTTTTCCTAAGCTATCTTCTCTGTGTAGAACGCTGATTAGAAATTGGAGAACATCGCGAATGGCTATAGGTTGACATTTTGATCGCAACCATTTGGGAGCGATCATAAGCGGAAGTTTTTCAACGATATCCCTGATGATTTCAAAACTTGCGGAGCCAGAACCAACAATAATTCCAGCTTTCAAAGTGGTTAATTGGGGTTTGGCGCTTTTGAGAATATCTTCAACATTTTTTCTTGATTTCAAGTGTTTGGAGAGGCCTTGGTCGTTGGTAATTCCGCTGAGGTAGATAATTTGTTTGCAAGAGCTTTTATTGATGTAGTTTCGAAAATTTTCGGCTATAGTAGCCTCGAGTATATCGAAATCTACAGTTGAGCTGGACATTGAGTGCATGAGGTAATAAGCGGCATCTATATCCTTTGGAAGCTTTTCAAGAGATCTAGGGTCACTGAAATCTCCTTCAATAACCTCATAGGTTCCAGTTCCTTTTAAAGGAATTGGTTCAAACCGAGTTTTGTCTCTAACTACACAGACAAATTCATACGGCAAATGCAGCATATTTATCAGTAAACGCTTGCCAATATAGCCAGTTGTCCCGGTAATTAGAATTTTCATAATTTTTTTGGATAATTATTTTATACATAACCGCTTATTTTTCAGGTAGTTCAATAGAGATGATTAAATCCTTTCGGAAAAAACAGAATCAATCTTGTGCGGAATAAAAAAACCGCCTATTTTTGCGGCACCTTATTTGAAAAAAGAAGGTAATTGAAGATGTAATTCTTCGGTAAGGTACCTTAGCTCAGTTGGTAGAGCAATGGACTGAAAATCCATGTGTCCCTGGTTCGATTCCTGGAGGTACCACAAAGAAAGCTTCGTTTTGAGATATTCAAGACGAGGCTTTTTTTATGGAATCCAATTGATTTTAAGTGGATTGGAACATATATTGCTGAAAATGAATGCAACTATTGCATTGCTCCATTGATCTTATTTAAAATCCCTCGAATGAAAAATTGCATCTCATTTCTTGTTATTTTCCTATGCATTGGTTCCGTTTTCGGTCAAGTTAAGTTGAATCCGCACTTTGGCCTTAATATCATTGCCAATGATACTTCGATTGATACCTTGAATATTTCTGGTGGAGTTGGGTTTAGTGGAGGGGTATATCTCAGAATTGGCACAGATAGTAATTTGTACGGTGTTACAGGCTTACAATATGCCGGGTTAAATATGGCCGCGTATTCTTCAGATGGTTCGGTGGAGTTAGGCAAAGCTGAAACGAAATTTATCAAAATTCCCTTCAATCTTGCCTTGAAATTCATAAACTTGAAAGTCGTCAGCGCATATGTTCAAGGTGGGGTAACAGGTTCTTTCGCTTTTAATAAAGAACAAGATATCTTGCCGAACTTAGGACCACTTATCAGGAGTAAGGGATTTGTTCTTGGTGGTAATTTTGGAGCAGGCGTTGATATACTTTTCGCCACTTTTTTTGTAAACTACGAAACAGGACTTTCTAAGCTCTTGAACGATGCAGATGAATCTAGCAATGTTTTAACCTTCACTGCGGGATTTAAGTTTTAATAGCTAAGTAGATTGATTAAAAATTCCTATTTATATTTTCTCATCTTGTGTTGCTTTCGACTGATTCATTGCAACTGGAAAGTAGGATAAAAATCAAGCAGAATAGTGAAACAAATTTTTTCCTTATCAACTATACTGCAAGCATAATAACGGCCATTGCTACCATCGTCAAATCTTCAATAATAGTTACCGTGGACATTGGGAGATTAAAAACATTTCCTAGGCAAGCACATTTTATTTTTTGTTTATTAAGGTTGGATTGAATCACACCGATGCTACTGATTCCAAGGATTAAGATCGTAGCTAAATTTGTATAGTATGGCGCAATATTCGTGAGATATAAAATTCCTAAGGTTAGTTCAATAAAAGGATAAATATAACCCCAAGGTTTCCACTTGCTCGCGACAATATCATACATGCTGTAACTCTGCGCGAACCCCTGAACATTCAGTAACTTAAAAAAGGAAAAAACGATGAAGAACCCGGCCATAAAATGTCTCATCCATCGCATCGCAGAAAATTCATTGAATGGGAATTGGGCGAGAAGTGTTACTCCGGAAATAAATAAAATAATTAAGATTAATGGGCGATAAGTGGTTGTGTTGACTTCTGGAATAAGATCTTCATCAATGGCATTCATTTCGCCATTCAAAGGCGAAATTTTATAGTGTCCAATTAATAATTGTAAGGTTTCTAAAGGAATGACGCGATCCATTTCGATTTTAGCCGTGCCGCTTTCCAAGTCAACCAATACATCCTTAATACCGCTTTCAGATTTTAGTCCAGTTTTCACTGAATTCACACAACCCATACAGGTCATTCCTTCTATTCGAAAAGTTTTATTCACAGTATTAAAGGTAGTTCTTATTACAATCATTTAATAGTTCTTTTTGTTTAGGTTTTATTTACAAATTCAGTAGAAATTTCCTTTGTGAAGTCTGATCGAGGACAATCCAATTGATGACTGCGGACACTAATGCCTAAAAAAACAGTGCCTTATAAATTCACTTGTTAAATTGCAATTATGAGAATTTTCATTGCTCTAATGATCTGTATCAGTTTTCTAACCAATTCACTATTTGGACAAACTTGTTGTTCAGGTGGAGTTCCGGTTTCTGCAAATTTGGGTTTGCCTGCAGTGGAAGGGAAAGTAGTTCAACTAAATGTAAGTGTTGATCATAGTAGAGTTAGAAGATTGTTAAGTGAAAGGACATTGCTTGAGGACGAATCAAGAGAGCGAATAACAAATACAATTTTATTTGAAGGTGGATATTCGTTTAACGATAAATGGTCTGCAGATGTTTTTGTTTCTTTCGTGCAGCAAATTAGAAACGTCAACCAATTTTCAATACTTAGTCGTTCTCAAACAGTAGGAAAAGGCGATGCCGCTGTTTTACTTAAATATAAATTGCTAAAGAAGGATCGGGTAACTTGGAGTGTAGGCACCGGTCCAAAGTTTCCAACAGGAGCCAGTGATTTGAGAGATGAAAATGGTTTAAGATACGTTGCGGATTTACAACCTGGCTCTGGAGCCTTTGACTTGCTTTTTTGGACGAACTTTCAAGCAGTATTTAAATCTAGACCGTCAACGGGATTGGCCATTCAGAATGTATTTGCCAGGAAAGGAGTTAATAGGAATTATTTAGGTAGCGAACATTACCAATTTGGGAATGAATGGCAGACTGCATTGAGTATCTCAGATAGATTTATAATTAAAAATTTAATAATAGATCCAGCAATTAGTTTTCGTTATAGAAAAGCCTATGATGATAAGATAAATGATTCGAATGTTCCAAGTACCGGAGGCCAATGGATATTCCTAGAACCTAGCTTGACTTATTGGTCAAATCCTGACCAGCATTTTTCGTTAAATTTTTCAGCACCCTTTTTTTCAGAAGTGGTTGGTACTCAATTGTCTCCAACACTTCGTATCAATATAGGATATTATCGAAAACTTAATTTAGAGAAGAAACAGCTTAAATCAATTCCAAATGTTAAGTATTAGAAGAATCAAATTGTTCAATTTTGTATTTGCAATTTTACTCCTGGGGAGTTGTAATAGTGACGAGAACCCTAGCGGAGGAGAATGGTTGATTGATAGTAATCAAGTGCTAGATGGTGGGCCAGGTAAAGATGGAATTCCTTCTGTTGATAATCCAGACTTTATTTCAATAAATGAAGTTGATTTTTTAGCAAATGATGATCTAGTCATTTTAGCTAAAGTTGGTGATGATGTCAAGATATATCCACATGTAATATTGGATTGGCATGAGATCGTAAATGATAATGTTGGAGGAAAAGCTTTGGCTATAACTTACTGTCCACTTACTGGAACTGCTGTAGCTTGGGACGCCAATGTAAATGGAAAGAATACCACTTTTGGAGTTTCTGGTCTTTTATATACCACTAATCTTATGCCCTACGATAGAGAGTCGAATTCGACCTGGTCGCAAATGAGGTTGGATTGTGTAAATGGAGAACTAATTGGAACAGCCATTGAAACTTTCCATTTAGTGGAGACAGAATGGAATATTGCTACAAGTATGTTTCCTGATGCCCAGGTTTTGAGTACGAATACAGGTTTTTCTAGAAACTATGGCCAATACCCTTATGGTGATTATAAAACATCGAACTCCGTGATTTTTCCTTTGCCAAATGGTTTGGATACAAGAATCCCAAGCAAAGAAAGAGTGCTTGGAATTCAAGAAGAATTGGGCAGTTTGGCCTTTCGATTTAGAGACTTTAATAATTTTGGAATTGTCAGTATACAGGAAGATATGGTTGCTGGAAAATCAATTGTCGCTTTTGGTAGTCAAGCAGAAAATTTTTTAGTGGCTTTTGAAAATGATTTGAATGGTGAAAAAGTAAATTTTGTTGCCATACCAAGAGATGGGCAGATCGTTGCAGCGGATGATTCTGGTAACAGCTACAATGTATTTGGTGAAATAGTAGAAGGTCCGGATTCGGGAGCCAAACTAGAAGAGGTTTCTAATTATATAGGATATTGGCTGGGTTGGTCAAGTTTTCATTTGGACATACCAATATCCCAATAAGTAAATAAAACGTTGCCTGTTTCTGTTTTTTATTAATATCGTAGACCAAATATCATATTTTGTCGATTCTATTTCATTCTGCTAAGAATTAATATCATCTTGTAGGTATGAATTGGATAATTGGACTTCTCGTAAACGCCGCCGCCTTTTACATCGCCGCTAAAATTCTTAGCGGAGTGACCATCAGGGGCTTTTGGCCAGCTGTTTTATTGGTAATCAGCGTCTGTGTACTCAATGTATTTCTAGGCCCCGTACTTAAAGTATTTTCTTTAGGGCTTCTTTCCTTGGGAATTATGAAATGGGTACTGAATGCGATTTTGATAAAGATTGCGGACTATTTCATAGAAGATGTTGAAGTCAAAAGTATGCTCTGGGCATTTGTTTTAGCGGCGATGGTAAGTTTTATCGACGGTGGATTGAATAGTTTGTTGAACTAGACGATAATAAACTTTAAATTTATTTGAATGAATACCAAGTCAAAAAAAATATTGGTGGGATGCTCGTTTATCGCACTTTTGATTCTTGGTGTTTTTAAGTCATTGCCTTTCATAATTGGATTCGCATCCAATGTAATTTACATATTGTTTCTTTTCATTATTCTTTTGGCGATAATATTCGGCGTAGTTTTCTTGATTCGCCGTATTAAATAATTCTTCAAAAGAGCCGCAGAATACCAATTTCAATCATCCGTTAAATTAATCCCTATCTTTGTGGTTCAATTACGACCGCATGAAATTCGAGGATTATCCCATTGCACCAGAGATCAAAAAAGCCATCAATAAACTTGGTTTTCGAAGACCGACGGATATACAATACAAAGCGATACCTAATATTCTAAGAGGTGAAGATGTGCTTGCTGTTGCTCAAACGGGTACAGGAAAGACCGCAGCATTTGCAATTCCTATATTGCATGCGATCAATCAGCAAAAAGAGAACCAACGAAGAGTTGACGGTCTTAAATGTATCGTTCTCGTACCGACACATGAATTGGCCTTGCAGATCACAGGAGTTTTCGAGGAACTGGCGAGGTATACTCGAGTTAAAGTGATGGCTTTGATTGGCGGAGTGGAACAAGATCCGCAGATTAAAAAACTGGAGAACCGAGTAGATATCGTGATTGCCACTCCCGGTCGAATGTTTGACCTTATTGCTCAAGGACATATGAAAATTCATCGTGTAAATACCTTGATACTGGATGAGGCTGATCACATGTTGGATTTAGGTTTTCTTGGAGATATTTATGATTTGGTGAAAAAGCTTCCGAGGAAAAGACAAACTCTATTTTTCTCTGCAACAATTAATAAGCGAATCAAGAAATTGGCTTATTCATTGATTGATCAAAAGGCCATTCGGATTCAGATTTCTCCAAAAGATTTAGTATCAAAAAATGTAGAGCATTTTGTCTCTTTCATTGATATGGATAACAAGCGTTTTTTTCTAGAACGATTTATTCAGGAAAATCAAGAAGAAAAAATATTGGTATTTGTTCGTACAAAGGTGAGAGCCGAGCGTGTGCTCAAAGCAATGGAGCGTGTGAATGTAACAGGAATAACTTTGCATGGAGATAAGACGCAAGAGGAAAGAACAAAGATCTTAAATACTTTTAGAGAAGGTGGAAAAAAATTGCTGATCACCACGGATGTTGCCGCTCGAGGAATAGATATTCCAGATGTAGATTTTGTGGTGAATTATGACTTGCCTGATAAGGCAGAAAATTATGTTCACCGAGTTGGTAGAACTGGTCGGGGAGATCGCCAAGGTCAAGCTTATTCTTTTTGTAGTGATGGAGAAAAAGAAATGCTAAAGGAAATCGAAGGCTTTTTGCAGAAAGAAGTTACTGTTTTGAAGATCAGCGAAGCTGATGTTAAAGAGACCGTAGTTTTTTCAAATCCGGGACAAACAGATCTGGAAAAATTATTGGAGTATGGTGAAGAATTGAAAAAGCGAAATAAGAAACGAAAGAAAAAAAAGTAATTCTATTCTAACTTAGAAATCACTTTTTCTAAGCTATTGACTAAATGAACTTCGTTGCTATGAATATCAGAAGTAAGTAATTCAAGTAAAAATAATACATCTTCATTAGTCGTGCTTTTATTCATTTCGAAAAGTTTGGTCATTACTTTGTCGCCAAGTACACCATAGTTTTCCAAGTATTTATAAATCCTGGTTAGATTCTAGGAGGTTTCCAAATCATATTTAACCAATAGTTGTGAAGATCTCGCAGTTTCAAAAGCATAATCTTCTATGCTTGGAATTCCTGGGCCAGTCCAATTGGGAATTTGTCCAAAACCATTGCCTTCTCCGAAAAAAGATTCATTTAGGAAATTGGAATCTTTGCTGTCTAAAAATACAGCAATACTACTGTCTAATTTTTCATGATAATCCCTAACACTTTCCACTCTGGCCTTATTGTCTGTCAATTCCTTCTTTATTAGGGACAAGCTTTTGGTTATTTTATTTTTCTCCGTGCGATTGTTGCGGAAGTCTGTGATAGCAAAACCTAGTACTACACCGAAGGCTACAATTAATAATTCGATTGTATATTTCAATAAATTTTTCTTAATGTTAGCCATAATTTTAATTTGATGAATAGGATTCTACCGCCTCCCAAACTCGAAATAAATTTCCAGAACAAATTTTCTCTATATCCTCATCTCTGTATCCACGCTTGATTAACTCGGCAATTAAATTCGGGTAATCTGCCACGTCCTTTAAACCAGTTGGTAAACTATCTCCAACACCATCGAAATCTGAACCGAATCCTACATGATCGATACCGGCAAGTTGTACAGCATGATCAATATGATTAGCAACCATTGTTAAGTCAGAAAATAAATTTGGATGCTCCAAGTAGAATTTTTCTTTAATAGGTTCAGCAGCCTCATCATTGAGTTTTAATCCTTTTTCTTCGAGCAGTTTACTCAATTTTTTTCTCCGTTGATCTCTTTGATCTCGGATCTTTTTCTCAATAAAAGTAGAACCAAAATTGATCATCATGACACCCCCGTTTTCTCCTAACTTCCGAATCATGTCATCGCTCATATTTCGCTCAAATCCCGGAACAAATTTTCGACAAGAAGAATGTGAAGCAATGACTGGAACTTTTGTTAATTCCATCACTTGGTAAAATGTTTTATCCGAAACATGAGAGATGTCAACCATGATTTTTTGCTTATTCATTTCTTTGACAACCTCCACTCCGAAGGGAGAAAGTCCTTGCCAAGTGCCGGTCGTGTCATAGGAAGAATCGCAAATTAAATTGTCTTTAGAATGCGTTAGCGTGATGTAAGAAATACCACGTTTTTTAAAATATGCCACATTTTTCAAATCATCTTCAAGTCCAGAACCATTTTCCATTCCCATCGGCAAAGCAACCAATCCAGCGCTTATCGCTCGCTTCGTTTCAAAGGAAGTTTTGGCCAATTGGAAATAGGAAGGATTCTTGGCACAGATAGATTCTACCATATTAATCAATGTGTCAGCTACCTCCTTTGATCGGCCTGGAGTTTCTTGATACCTTGCGGGTAAATAGATTGACATAAAAGGAGCGTCCAGACCGCCGATTTTGCAACGTTCATGATCGAAATCTCCTTTGTCTGATTTTATTGGAATTTCTAAAAACTCTTTGGTGAGTTGAAAATTTTGAATACGAAGCCGATATGGAAGATCTACATGACCATCCGTTATTATAAATTTCTTTGCCAATTCTTTTGCCTTAGTAAGCCTTGCTGCTTGAGCAGAAACTGGTGTACTTGCAGTGGGGCTATCTGTTGCTTTGGTCACCACCTTTGGGGAGCAACTTCCAAGCAAGAAGACCATCATTGTTAAAAATAAAATGGTTGAATGGAACTGGAATCTATTGATCATTGGAGTCTTGTTTGTGCTAAGATAACTATTGACCACTAATAATTATACTTCCGGCCGACAACCAAGAATCCGTGTATTTTGTATTAACTTTACTGAAAATATACTTGCTTTGAATTTTAAGATTTCTCTTATAGCTTTGGTACTGGTAATTTTGCAAGCCTGCTCTTTTGGCGAAGGCCAAGGAGCATTGATCGCCAATGAATATTTTAGCCCGCATCCAAATGACTATATTACAGTTAGTTCAGCGAGTGGCAATTCAACCAATAATTTGAAAAAGGGATTTTATCATTACCAAAAAGGAGAATACCAAGCAGCTCTTGAAAGTTTCAAAAAGTCGAACACCGTTGGCAATCCTCGTTTGCAATTGTATATGGCCGTTGCTCATATTGATTTGGGGAATTTTGTCCAAGCAGAAAAGATCTTAGAAGGTCTGATTGTTGTGAACGGTTCAGAGTACATCGACATTGCTTACTGGTATTTATCGTTAGCATATCTTAAGCAAGAGAAAATTCCAGCCGCTGAAGCCATTTTTCAAGCTTTTGCTACGCGAGAAGCAGGCCGTTATCGTCAGAGTGAATCTGCTGAAATATTAGAAAAACTCCAAGCAAAGTAAATTATTGTTTCTCCTAAGTACATTGAATTTCTTCTTTTGTTATTTATTGCATTTATTGTGTAGTGCAATCAAAAAGAAATATTCTTGTTTTATGCAGTCGCTCACCTGTAGCCTTGGAGATGATTCGAAGTTTTTACCGAGCTGGACATCGAGTGATTATTGCCGACGCTAAATCTTCCGCACTTTGTCGTTGGTCAAAGTTCAAGCATCAATTTTATCATATCCCACCTCCAGTTCAAGCTTTTAGTGATTTTAAGGAAGCAGTTCGGAATATTGTAGAAAAAGAAAAAATAACAGACTGTATTCCTGTGTACGAGGAGTCATTTTATATCTCAAAAATCCGAGATGAACTGAATTGTAAAGTTTGGATGCCCGGTATTGATCTTACTAGGAAATTGCACAGGAAGGATAAATTCATTGAAATAGCGAAAGATTTTTTTGATGTTCCTTTTACTTTGAATTATGCTGATTTTGATGATTTTTCAAATTTAGATCAATTTATATTTAAACCTATTTATTCCCGATTTGCTAATAATATATTTATTCAGCCGTTGAAGAAAGAGTTAATAGATGGTGTGAAAAACAAGTCTCATTGGATTGCTCAAGAATTTATCAAAGGAAAAGAAATTTGTGCGTATTCTATTTGGGACAATGGAGAAATGAAAGCTTGTTGTTTCTATCAACCTAAAATTAGATTTGGCAAAGGAGCTAGTATACATTTTGAACCAAGTCAATATAATGATCTCAAAATGAGCATTAAAAAATTTGGTGAAGCGCATCAATATCAAGGCCAATTGTCATTTGATTTTATCGAGAAAAATGGAAAGTACTATGTCATTGAATGTAATCCCAGAGCCACAAGTGGTGCACATCTGTTTTCTAGTTATCTATCTAAAATATATTTTGAATCTCAGATATCTGACTATGATAATTTGTCGACGAAGGGGCTTAAGTTTTTGATGTTAATGAATAAACCATCGTTGCTTTTTTCCAAAAAATTTCGAGCGACAAAAGATGTTTTATTTGATTCAAAAGATTTGTTGCCAATGATTATGCAAGTAGTGAGTATGGTAGAAATAATTGCCTTAGCTTGGAGGAAAGGATTGACCATATTGGAGGCTACAACATATGATATTGAATGGAATGGAGATGAAATAGATTTTAAATAGAAGCTATGAATTTTGACCAAATTAAAAAAATTGTAGTTACTGGTGCCTCTGGATTTTTAGGCGGAAGGGTGCTTAAAGATTTAAGAAAAAAATATCCCAACGCGCGATTAGTCGGCACGGGAAGAAGAAATCATCGCAAGAAAGAATTTGAAGATTTAGGTTGTGAATTCTTGGCCGGAGATCTAACAGACAGGCAATTTTGTGTCGAGCTGTTAAAAGGAGCCGATCTAATTATTCATTGTGCAGCGCTATCATCGCCCTGGGGTAAATACGAAGTATTTTATAAATCAAACGTAGAAGCTACGCGAAACTTACTAACCATAGCTCAAAATGAAAATGTGAGAAAATTTATTTTCATTGCCACACCAAGTGTTTATTTCAATTACAAAGAAAGATGGAATGTCAAGGAGTCTGATCCGTTGCCTGAACCAATTATCAATCATTATGCTTCAACAAAACTGGAGGCCGAAGGAATGGTCTTGGGATTGAATCGACCAGAATTTCAAACAGTAGCTTTGAGACCTAGAGCGATTATTGGCGCTGAAGATACAGTCATCATGCCTAGGGTATTGCGCGCATATCATGAGGGTAAATTAAGAATCATTGGAGACGGAAAAAACAAAGTCGATCTGACAGCGGTGGTAAATGTAATAGAAGCAGTGCGTTGTTGTATTGAAGCGTCAATTTCAGCAATGGGGCAGAGTTATAACATCACCAATGGTGAACCCATTTTGCTTTGGGAGGAGATCAATGAAATGTTACGCCGATTAAATTTACCAATAGTCACTAGGAAATTGCCTTATTGGATTGCCAACTTAGCGGCTTCTGGTTCTGAGAAGTTAGCATTCTTTAACGGAGGAAAAGAACCAGCATTGACGACTTATGGCATTGGTATATTAGCGCTCAATTTTACCATGGATATTACTAAAGCAAGAAAACAATTGAGATTCATTCCTAAGATGACTACTCGAGAAGCTGTTGAAGAGTTTGTTAACTGGTATAAAACCCAATCGGATGCCAAAGCTTAAATTTGAACTGCGGAGCAGTGGCTATTGTACTTCGCATAAGAATCATGTCTTGGCAGGAGCCAAAAGAGAAACCATTCGCTTTTATGCCACTTGGGCTTATATTTATCATCCTACTAAAGGACATATATTATTTGATACAGGATATACCAAAAGATTCTACGCTGCGACTAAAAAATTTCCAAGTATCATTTATGGGAAAATGACTCCGACATTCATTGGTGAAAAAGAAGAAGCTTGGTATCAACTCCAGGAGAAAGGTGTTAATCCAAAAGATATTAATTATATCATCATCTCTCATTTTCATGCTGATCATGTTGCAGGCTTGAAAGATTTTCCAAATGCGAAATTTGTCGCCTCGATAGAAGCATATCATGATGTAAAAGATAAGACAGGAATAGCAGCGGTTCGCAGAGCTTTTATCCCAGAGTTATTGCCTGAAGATTTCGAGTCACGATTACAATTAGTAAATATTTGTGAAGGTGGCTGTAATGATAATCACCTAGGGCAATTGTTTGATCTTTTTGATGATGGTTCTTTTTTATTATGTGATTTGACCGGGCATGCAAAGGGACAAATTGGAGCTTTGCTAGAAACTGAAGAAGGTCGAATATTGTTGGCAGCAGACGCAGCTTGGGTTGAGGAGAATTATAAAAATATGCATCTACCTTCTCAGATTGTGAGGTTGTTTTTTGATAGTTGGGTGGATTATAAGGTTAGTTTGAAAAAGGTGCATGATTTTTATTTGGCGAATCGGGAAGTGGTGATTATACCTTGCCATTGTGCAGCGACGATAGAGCGAGTGGGTATTCACGAGGATGTTTCTGAAATTGGATAAGGCGCATTGTGTGGGTTTTCGCGAATTGACGATATTGCATGAATGATATTCGCGGGTATGGCTAAAGCAATATTTTGCTTATATCTATGATTAGTCGCAACCCAAGAAAGAAAATAATATGTGCTACACGAAGAAATAGTACAAAAAATAATTTAAGCGTAATACAACGTTTACAATCGAATGGGTTATAGTTTTTTGGAACATATATGAACATACGCTAATAATAAAGTTGACTAAATATGAATTACTGTTTTCAAAACAAGAAAGTATTGTCGTTATAATGATCAACAAGTATTCAGTCAATTTAAAGCAGATATTGTTGTTGATGGTAAAGTGATGTTAGAATTAAAGGCAGTATCAAAATTGATTGAGGCACTTGAGGTGCAATTGTTAAATTATGTGAAAGCGACTAAATACGAAGTTGGACTGCCCTTGAATTTTGAAACCAAACCTGAATTTAAACGGAGAATACTTACCAATATCAATGAATAATATTCAACGATCTACAAGCCACAAAATTATCTTAGTCTTAAATAAAGAAGAAGTGCTACTCCTGGCGCCCTTGGCCCAATTCCTATCTCGGAACGCCAATAATATCCACGCCATTTATCACACCCCGTTTTTTCCCCCACAAGCAGACAAATCAGATTATATAAGAACAACACTGAAAATATCCAACAAGATTTATTGGCTAAAATATATCATTAGGCTGGTTAGAAATAAAATATTTGGTTCATTCATATTTCCTTTACGTTGGAGAAAAAAATACAGTCTAAATAGTCTTGTTGATTCTTATGGAATTCAGTTTCTCGAATTGCTGGATGTTAATGATGGTGATTTTGTGCAAAAAATAAAAAATGAAAAAATAACAACGGCATTTTCTCTAACTTCTCAATTGTACCGAAAAGAAATTATAAATATTCCTGGATTTAAAATTTATAACTTTCATCCAAGTTTGTTACCAAACAACAAAGGACGTTGGCCAATCTTTTGGGGAATAGTTAAAGGCGAAGAACATGGAATAACATGTCATGAGATTAATGAACAAATTGATGCTGGAGAAATTGTTTTACAGAAGAACCTAGGGGAATTGGCCGGTAATAATATTGAACAAGTAATGGAGGTTGTAATGAAGGAAATGCCCTTAGTAATGTCTACTGTTTTGAATCAAATATTAACCGATAATTTGTCTAAAGTAATAAGTAAGCATCCCAGTTTTTATGGTAAAACCCCAGATCAAATTAACATTGCAAAATATTGGGACAAAATGAAAAATATTTAATCGCACTTGTCAAATAAACTTAGAGATGAAAAATGAATTGCTGCAAGTTATCCCAGTTTTACCGAGCCTAGATATTAAGCGAGATGTAAAGTGGTATGAAAAACACACCGGCTTTAATTGTATCTACCAGGATAAAATGTATGCAGTTTTGAGAAGAGGAGCGATTGGCCTTCATTTGCAATGGCATGCTGATACAATAGATGATCCTTTGCTTGGAGGTTCAGTTATTCGAATTAGCGTTGAAAATATTCAACCAATTTTTCAGGAGTTTATTCAGTATGGCACTGTGACTGAAGACAAACTGAGATTGAAAACCGCTTGGAATACCAATGAATTTGGATTTTATGATTTGAATAAAAATGCCATATTTATCACGGAGGCTTTATAAATACTAACGATAAAAATAGATCGGAAAAGATTCCCCTTTTTTAAATTCGTTTCGACCTCTTGGCAATTCGATAAAAGCATCAGCTTCAACTAAATTGGCCAAATCTCCTGAGCCATTTCCCTTCTTGGGAATTGCCAATATTTGACCTTTGTCATTGTAACCAATTTCCACTTCTAAAAAATATGTAAGATCAGGTTTGAAATAGACATCAGATTGTAAAATACCATAGGGTCTTGCGCTTCGCGAACCTATTAGACTTATTTCTAGCCAACTCAAGAAATACCGTTGCATGCATAAGAACGAAGACACTGGATTTCCGGGCAAAGCAAAGATGGTACATTGATTCTTATATTGACCGAACCAAAAAGGTTTGCCAGGGCGCTGTTTGATCTTATGGAATAATTTTTCAACTTTCAATTCTTCAAGAATCCTAGGAATGTAATCAAACTTGCCTTTGGATACTCCGCCGCTCAAAATAATGACATCATATTTTTCCAAGTACCCTTCAAGCTTTTTTCTAATCTCTTCCGGCTCATCATTGATGTGATCACTTGCCGCATCAATCTTGTAGGCACGAAGGGTGGTGACCAAGCGATAAACATTGGAGCGACGAATTTGATGCGCCGCTGGCTGTTCCGTTATTTTGACCAATTCATCTCCAGTAGAAAGAACCATAACGCTTGGTAATTTAGCCACCAATGCCTTGGCTTTTCCAATGCTTGCTCCAACACCAATTTCCGCCGGAGAGATTTTCGTGTGCTTTGGAATAATCAAATCTCCAGATAGTCGATCTTCTCCTTTGAAGTGTACATTCTGCGCTTTAGTCACTTGATCCACTTGAATGGTTGCCGTTCCATTTTTAATGAGTACATCTTCATAGCGGATCACAGTATCTAAGTTTTTTGGAAGTACGGAGCCAGTCATTACTTCCAAGCAAGCCAATGGATTTTGTAAAGTCATCTGGATGGAGCCAGCTGCGGCAACTCCTTCAATGGGAAATGTTTTTTGACCGCTTTCAAAGGTTTGATATTGAATAGCTATTCCGTCCATAGTTACTCGATTGTAAGGAGGAAGGTCGCGATCGGCATGCCAATCTTCTCTAAGAATGCGATAGATACTATCCGAAAGATTTATTTCCTCCGATCCAAAATCTCTGGTAGTGGAAATAATAATCTCTAAAGCTTCTTCAACTGTTATCATAAATGTATTGCTTAGCCTCCGATAGAAGCCATCGATTCAAAAGATTGATTGCCGTGACGATTTTTTCTTTCCGCTTCAAATCCGTCTTTGGCGCGGTTGCCTACTGCTTCTAGGATGGCAGTTTTAATTTGTGCCTTGTTAGCACCTGAGCGTAAGATATCTCTTAGGTTAAATACTCCCGAATCATACAAACATGTTTTGATCAATCCTTTTGGAGTCATTCTCAATCGATTGCATGTTCCGCAAAAATTACGCGAATAAGCCGGGATAATACCAAAGCTTCCTTTAAACCCTTTGATTCTATAATTCACTGAAGTCGAAAATAGTGGATCAGGTATTTTTTCAATATTGGAAAATTCATTGGAAATGAAATCTAATATTTTTATATAATTCCATTCTAACTGTTGGTAATGTACTTTGTCTCCATTGAATGGCATTTCTTCAATAAAACGAACGGCAATGTCCTTGTCTTTTGTCAAAGCGACCATTGTAAGAATGTCTTCAATGTTTTTATCCTTCATGACTACTGCATTCAACTTGACATTGAGTTTTCTGTCTATCATCTCTTCCATGCAAGCATAGACCTCGTCAAAATAATCTCTGCGCGTAATGTCAAAGAATCTTTTTTTATCCAAAGTGTCCAGACTTAAGTTAAACGAGTTGATTCCCAGTTTAACCAAGTCATTCAAATGTTTCCTTGTAGTTGTGCCGTTGGTCGTGATCGGTACATTGGTTATACCCGGGATGTTTACTAATTTTTCAAGAAACTCCATCAATCCTTTTCGAACGAAAGGCTCTCCGCCTGTAATTCGAACTTTTGAAACACCCAGTTCTGCAAATATTGTAATCAGCTGCTCAAGCTCCTCGTAGGATAACAACTCTTTTTTTTCCACAAAATTAATTCCTTCCTCGGGCATGCAATAAAAACAACGCAAGTTGCATCTGTCCGTTACGGCTAGGCGCAAATAATTAACTGTTCTATTGTGGTTGTCTTTTAACATTTATTTTACTGGGAATAGTTATGTTCTCTTTCGTGTATGGTACCTGTTCTAAATTTTAAGGGACGCGCATCTCTTTTTCTAAATATACTAACAATTTCAGCAGCGATAGAAAGGGAAATTTCTTCTGGAGATTCAGCCCCGATATCTAGACCAACTGGCCCATGAATATGAGCAATGTTTTTTAAATCATCACAGTGCACTTTTTCTCTTAGTTCTTCATTTAGTTTTTCGAATCTTTTACGTGGTCCGAGCATTCCCAAATAGGGTAGGTCTTTTCGGATAAAAAATGGTAGCATTTGTAGGTCCCTTCTATAATCATGCGTCATTAAAATAACAGCCGTGTATTCATCAATTGGAATATTGCTGGCTTCCGAATAATCATAGATTTTTTCCACCTTGTCGGCAATGGATTTTAAAACCTTACCTTTTTTACCTACTACAGATACTTGCCAACCCAGTTCATTTGCGACTCCAATCAAAGCATTGACATCGTAGTTATTGCCAATAATTACAAGTCGCGTTTCTGGTCGCAAGTATTCTGAAAGTAGTTCTATTTTTTCTCCAGCAGCATTTTCGAAATGAAAAACTTTTGGTTTTTTTCGCTCCAATGTTGCATCAATTGCCGATGCCAAATCCAAGACATTAATTCCTCCAATTGATGCCTCTTGATAGTCATCAACAAGTAGTTGATTTACACCAAGAAGTGATCGATCCGTACTTGCGATAATCTTAAGCAATATTGCGGGCCGATCAGCTTCAATTGTTTGCCTTAGCAATTCAATGGAGTTGTTGGTGTCTGCCAAGTTGATTGGGGAAAAAAGAATTTCAATTCGTCCATTGCAACCAAGGCCGATTCCAATTTGATGATCTTCTTCTTCTAATGTATCATAAACCACTTTGGAAACCGCTTTTTTATGGATGGCCATTTGTGCTTTTTTCAAGGCATTGCCTTCCAAGCACCCACCGCTGATTCCTCCTACGAAAAGCCCTTTTGAGCTTACGAGCATTCGAGCTCCAATTCTGCGATAAGAGGATTCTTCAACTTTTACGACGGTGGCCAAAGCCATGTCAGCACCGGTTTGTCGCCATGCGTCATAAGCTGCTATTATTTTTCTTATTTCCTTCATTGCAATTTATCCAAGTATGCTTCCAGAGGGAGGATGGCTAAAATACAGGAATTATGCTCATGTAGCGTGCGAATCTGATAATTTTAATTGAATGGTTTTGGTACTGACTGATGTGCAGAAATACTACTTAGGTTCAATCAAATCCCATTTGTGTCCATAGCGATCTATGAATACAATGACCTGTCCATATGCTTCATTCCTTGGCATTGCTATAAATTCAACTCCTGCTTTTTTGTAAGCGTTGTAATCGCGTTGGAAATTGTCGGTATGAAGAAATAGAAAAACACGTCCACCACATTGATCACCAATTGCAGCCACTTGTCTGGGGTTTTTGGCTCGAGCCAAGAGAAGGTTGCATCCGCCAGTATTTCCAGGAGAAATGACCACCCATCTTTTCCCATTTCCCATGTCAGTATTTTCTACCAAGGTGAAATTTAGGACATTGGTGTAATAGTCAATGGCTTCGTCGTATTCTGGTACTAAAAGTGCGATCTGTGTTAACTGTCGAGACATGTTTTTTCGTAAGATATGTAGGAGTTTGTAGAAAAAAATAATTCTTTAATCGATCATTTCGTTAATAATCATCATGGTGTCTATTTGAACTCAACATGGGTTTGAAAACATTACAAATGGAAAGGGTTGACTAAATTGACTGCTGTTACTTAGTTTTGATTCAAGCAGAATTTTTCAATACCTTCGCCACAATGGCGACACCAAAAAATTCTACTGAAAAAATAAATTTACATCCACGTAATAAACATCGAAATGCATATGACTTTCAGTCTTTGATCAAGGCTGTACCACAATTGAAAAAATGCATTACGGAAAACAAAGCAGGGGTCAAGACCATTAAATTTTCAGACCCGATATCTGTGATTCTGCTGAATAGAGCATTGCTGAAACATCACTATAAAATTCAACATTGGAATATTCCGAAAGGGTTTTTGTGTCCTCCGGTTCCTGGGCGAGCAGATTATATTCACTATGTAGCAGATTTACTTAGTGGAGGTAAAGACCAATTAATTCCCAAAGGAAATAAAATCAACATTTTTGATATTGGAACTGGTTCAAATCTGATTTATCCTTTGTTGGCCAATAAAATTTATGGTTGGAATGCAGTAGGAACGGACATTGATCCAAATTCATTGTCCAATGCAACTTTGTTAGTTAAAGAGAATAAATTAAAAAAGGCCATCAAGATTAAAACCCAGACTAAAAAGGGAAGAATCTTTCATGATTGTATTCAGCCGGAAGAATTTTATGATCTAGTTGTTTGTAATCCTCCTTTTCATCTAACAGAAAAAGAAGCCAATAAAGGAACTGAGCGAAAATGGAGAAATCTTGGAAAAGGAAAAGGTGGAGGTTTGAATTTTGGCGGTAAAAAGAATGAATTGATTTATCCAGGAGGCGAAATGGATTTTATTCAAAAAATCATGACTGAAAGTAAAATCTTTGAAAGACAAATTTTGTGGTGTACAACGCTAGTCGCCAAGGAGGCTCACTTGCCCAAGTTGAAGCGAAAACTGTCAAAACTCGAACCGAAAGAGGTAAGAGTGATCAAGATGGGACAAGGAAATAAGCAAAGTCGTATTCTTGCTTGGACATTTATGGATACAAGGCAAATGGCTGCTTGGAAAAAATTTAGATGGGTTTAGACCAAAATTACTAGAAAATCATAGCCTTGTTGACACGTCGAATACAATTCCTATAAATAGCATGGCATTCATCCGATCTATTCCATAACTTGCTGATCCACTTTTGCATAGAAGTAATGAAGTTTATCCAAATAGCTACAGCCCTAGTTTTGTGTTTATTGCTTTCAATAGACATCAACGCGCAAGTTGTGATAAATGAACTCATGTCGAAGAACGATATCACCTTAGAAGATGAATTTGGAGATTTCCCGGATTGGATAGAGTTGAAAAATATTGGTAGTTCAAATGTTGATCTTACCGGTTTTTTTCTAACCGACAATCCTGAAAATATGGCCAAATGGAAATTCCCTTCAGTAGTGATTCCAGCCAATTCGTATCTTATAATATTTGCATCAGGGAGAGCTGATGGAGTACAAGATCTACATGTAGATTTCAAATTATCTAGTGTCGGAGAATATATTGGTCTTTCTGATACTCAAGGAAACATCGTAGATGAAATAAAAGTACCAGAATTAAGTGCTGATTTCAGTTATGCCAGACTGCCTGATGGTATTGGCGATTTTTCATTTACAAACATGCCCAGTCCTTCATTGGAGAATTCTTTGAATGGATCTATTGAACAGCTAGCTACACCTCGAATTATTTTTGATGAATATTTCAATGCAGAAAATGCGACCATAAAGATTGATGGAGAAGGAGAGATTTACTATACGCTAGATGGTTCGATTCCTTCCGAATCTAGCGTTTTGTATACTGCATCATTTTCAATTGACAATTCTTTCTGTATTCGAGCAAGAAGTTTCGCTATTGGTAAAGTAGCTTCTGCAGTTGAAAGTCAAACTGTATTCGTAGATGTTGATCATGATCTTGCAGTTATTGCCTTAATGTCTGATCCAATTAACCTTTGGGATGAAGAAAAAGGAATTTTAGTTAAAGGACCAAACGCTGATTCCGTAGCTCCATTTTATGGTGCAAACTTTTGGTTGAATAAATCAATTCCAATGGAGATCATGTTGTTCGATGAACAACAAGAATTGAAACTTCAGCAAAAGGCAAAAGCGGAAGTTCACGGTGGGCGAGGTGCGAGAACGCTTCCACAAAAACCGTTAAGGATTACGGCTACAAAAACTTACGGACCAGATAAATTTAATTTTCCTTTTTTCGACTATAGAGATATTATTGAATACAAACATTTGGTGCTGCGAAACTCTTCGGGTGACTGGGGGAATGCGCACATTAGAGATGCCTATCTCTGTAAATATATTGAGACTGAAGGATTGAATGTCGATGTGCCGGGATATCGTCCTGCGGCGGTTTACATGAATGGAGAATATTATGGTATCATGAATATGAGGGATAAGTTAGACGAGTTTTTTTTGAATGAGAAACACGGAGCAGATCCTTTGAATGTTGATTTTTTAGAAAGAGATACGATTACCTTAGCTGGAGATTTTAATATCTTTTTTGAAATGTTTGATTTCGTAATTTCAAATGATTTGAGTTTACAAGAGAATTTTGATTCGGTGGGAAGATTGTTTGAAATAGGAGAAGTTACTGATTATTTTATTCTAGAAACAATGCTCAATAATTTTGATTGGCCTCAAAATAATATTAAATATTGGCGGGAAAAAAAGGCTGGAGCTAAATGGAGATATGTACTTTTTGATTTGGATGGTTGCTGCGGAAGATATCCTTGGAGCGAAGCTTTGAGAGACAATATAAACTCTAGGTTTGAAGATTATGCTGATAATTATCTTATTCGAATAATGGGTGCACTTTTTGAAAATACCGAGTATAGGAATCAGTTCATCAATCGATATTCCGATATATTAAATACAAGTTTTAGATCAGAGAAAATCATTGACTATACTTATGAATCTGCTGACCTGGTAAGTGATGAAATGCGCAAACATTTCAAAAGATGGTACGAAGGATCATTTGAAACTTGGCAAGATGTCAGAATTCCTTTTCTGGCCCAATTTTTTGAAGAACGCCCAACATTTGTTCGAGCGCAACTTCAGCATTTTTTTGATATTGACACAACTTTTCAACTTAACATTTCCACATTTCCAATTGGAGCAGGGAAAATGAAACTGAATACTATTTCCCCAGAAGAATTGCCTTGGTCAGGAACCTACTTTAAAAATATTCCTATAGATCTCGAGGTCATTCCAAATCCCGGATTTACTTTTAGTCATTGGCAATTCGATTCCGCAAATGACAATAACCCTTCATCCGCTTCATTTCAAAAAGCTTTTCAAGCAGATCAGACAATAATTGCTGTTTTTGAAGAAGAAAACATTGAAGGTGACCCAATCCTTTTTCCAAATCCAGCTACTGATTTTATTCAAATCATTTTACCCAAGAATTTTAATCCCACAACTACCCAAATCTTTGATGCGCTTGGAAAGGAAATCTATTATTTTAAAGGATTTCAAGGGCAAATCGATGTCTCAAACTATACAGCCGGGTTATACTTTCTAAGACTATTAGGTAAAGATGGTGTTGTAAAGCAATCTAAGTTTTTCGTTGAATAAATTTATTTTTCACCCGAATGGGTGTACCGCATTTGTGTTGTAAGTTTCAAATTTGTTCATAAACCTGTTGTACAACACGGCGCCATCATACGGTTCATAAAAGAAATTATTTTGGCTAGCTGTAATTTGCTCTGATACAATAATTTCTTTTATGAAAATTATAAAATTGAAGCCTAAAAATGAAGAAGGTAATGCCCAAAAGCAACTTGGGGTAGTCAATAAATCTTTGGACCAGATTGAAAAAATTCTGGCAAATCATTTTAACCAAAAAGAAGATAACTTTGAATCACCTCAAACGTCTAAAAGCTCAGTGACTAGATTTATTGTTTGGTTAAAAGAAATGATTAAAACTAACTAATATCCGACAGATGTCCCTCAAAAAGTATTTGATTTTTCCCTTGGTCTTTATTGCGTTTGCATTTCAGAGCCCAGAAGTCAAAATAGATTTAGAAGAATTTTGGAACGGTCTCTTAAAGAATATTGATCGCGGCCAGTCTGATTTGGCCATGGAACAACTCGATAGCCTATATCAGCTTTCGGTTCAAAGAAATGACACTTTTTACTTGATCAAATTTTATGAGACGGCTGGTGAGATGGCATATTAT
This sequence comes from uncultured Saprospiraceae bacterium, assembly GCA_937928045.1. Taxonomy (GTDB): domain Bacteria; phylum Bacteroidota; class Bacteroidia; order Chitinophagales; family Saprospiraceae; genus JABDJM01. Next base: position 109,862 of record CALFWO010000005.1, read on the forward strand.
CACCAAGACTATGAAAAGAGTTTAGCATATTGTAAAGCAAATTTAAAGTTAGTTTCGACAAATGAAGATTATGGTATGCAAAGTCTTTTGAATGCTAGAATTGGGAACATTCAAAGACATTTTGGCCGCATTGATTCCGCATTTATTTACGTCTATCGTGCGAAAAATTTACTTCCAAAAATAGACCGCACTGAAAATGATTACCCTATAATTTACGTTTACAATGATTTGGCAATGTTGCATGTAGAATCCAGTCAAATAGATTCTTCAATATACTACTATTTGGAATTATTGAATATCACTCCTCCAACAGATTCTTTTCGACAACATACGATCAATATGAATATTTCTGGCGTGTTTAGAAGTTTGAATAACACCGAAAAAGAGGAACATTATTTGAATCAAGCATTTAAGTATTGCGATTCGGACAAGTTTGTCGGATCTAGAGCAGGTATTATGGGGATTCAAGCAGCTTTTTACAGGCGTAAAAAAGAATATCATAAAGCGTTAGATATTATTGACGAAGCTATTGCATTGCAATTGAAACACAATAAACGATTGAAACTGAATGATAATTATTTAACAAAGGCTAGCATTTTGATTCAATTAGAACGATACAATGAAGCGAGTAAAATATTGGATGATATTTCTGAATTGGAAAAAACAAAAAATAAAGAAGTCGCTACTAGTTATTTTCTTAATAAATTAATATTAGCGATAGAAACGAATGAAAGTAGATCAATCCCTGGTTTGTTGGCAAAGACTAAAACACTTGTCACCAATTTAAGCTTTTTGAGACCTCAGCTTGAGTATTATGGAATAGCCGCTAAGTACTATAAGAAAACGGGCAACTATAAAATGGCGAATGACTTATTAGAAAAATATACGAACACCTTTAGGGAACTGACTAATTTGGAGAGCATTCAAATCGCAAAGAATCTTGAATCTGAATTTGAATTTGAGAAAAACAATTTAAAAATCGCTGCTTTAGAAGAACAAGAATTACTTTCTCAGAAAAATTTAGCTAGGCAGCGATATTTGCTTCTCGGAGGAGGCTTGGTATTAGGGGTGATCACCTTCCTTTCTTTTTTCCTCTTTGGACAGAACAACAAAATTAAAAGTCAAAAAGGAATCATAGAAAAAGCATTAGCTGAAAAGGACACTTTGCTACGGGAAATACATCATCGTGTCAAAAATAATTTACAATTGGTATCTAGCCTCTTAACCTTGCAATCTAGGTCCATTACTGACGAATCTGCCATAGCCGCTATTAATGATGGTAAGGCAAGGGTGAGATCAATGGCTTTGATTCATCAGAATTTGTACAATAGAGAAAACCTAACAGGGATTTCTGTTCGACAATATGTTCAAAAGCTTTGTAATGAAATATTCAATACTTATAATATACAATCGGAAAGAATTACTTTAGAACTGGACATTCAAGAATTGGAATTAGATGTAGATACTGTTGTTCCTTTGGGTTTGATTATAAATGAGTTGCTGACGAATTCATTGAAGTATGCATTTCCAAATGAAGAAAATGGAAAGATAACCATCAAATTGTCGGAAAAGAATCAAAAACTGGAATTCGAACTGCTCGACAATGGAATTGGAATGGATGAAGAAATGTTTCGCTCCTCTGGCTCATTCGGAAATCGGTTGGTGAGAATTTTAGCCGAACAACTAGAAGGAAAGATTTTGCTTAGTAACAATAATGGAACACGTATAAAAATAATTATTGATCATTTCAAATTAGCAGCTTAAAAACAATCTAGAAATACCTATATGGCCAAACAACGAATATTTATTTTAGAAGATGAAGCTTTAATTGCTGAAGAAATAGCTTCTACACTGGAGTTGCTAGGCTACCAAGTGGTTGGTCGTGCAAGAAGTGCTGATGCAGCCTTGGATAAATTGAAAAGTCTGGAGCCTGATTTGGCTCTATTGGATATCAATGTCAAAGGAATTCTTACCGGAATAGACGTGGCAAAAATAATTAAAGAAAAATATAAATTCCCTTACATTTTTCTAACCTCATACTCCGACACAGCAACATTAGAACAAGTAAAACCAACCATGCCTTACGGCTATATCGTAAAACCCTTTACAGACAAAGATTTAAAATCTACAATCGAAATCGCGCTATTCAATTATGCTCAAGATCAGAAAGATATTTTCCCAACTCAAGATAAGTTGAATGAAGAATTAGTCAATAAACTTTCCAGCAGAGAGTATGATATTTATAAATTATTATTTGAAGGATTGACATACCAAGAGGTGGGAGATAAACTTTTCATTAGTATCAATACTGTGAAGTCTTATCAGAAAACATTATTCTCAAAACTTGGAGTAAAGAGCCGATCCGAAGCGGTAAGGAAAGTGTTCAAGGAATAAATCGAGGAAATTTCATCTAAGAATATGGATAAAAAAAGAGCTATTTGGTGTTGACCAAATAGCTCTTTTTTCTAATCTAATATAGAGTTTATTGAGGCCGTCCAATGTCACTAATATTCTGTGATCCGCTATGTTGGTGACCACTATTGTCATGTCCTTGCGGTGGAGCTTGCAAGATCTGCTCTTCGGGCATTCCCAGCATGCCGTTCGGAATGAACGAAAGTACGATCAACAAACCAAGTAGTCCACTCAGGATTGTTTTTATCAAAGAAGAATTATAGCTCGGCGCTTTTTCTTTTACAATTAGTACCGCATCATCGGCAATAAAAACATTGTTTTCCTCTAAAATTCTCTTAGACTCAGCAAAAGACTCGTGGTCATATAATCCGTCCACAGTCATAAACATATTCATTGAGTCAGGATTGAAATGAGTATCCTTGATAATAACATGAGCCGGAGGGGGTCGATTATTTATTGTGTCAAAATCAGATATCTGGCTTAGGGAATAAACTGGATAAGAGGCCTCTAGTATTCTACCGCTTTCATTTTCTTTAGCAACATAAGAGTCGCTTAATAATGCCAATTCTTTTAACTTTAAATATCTTGGAATTTCACTTTTGGGTAATTCCATAAGCTCATCCACTGTCATGGCTTCAGTGTCGCTCGAAGAGGATAAAAACATAAGATCCTTAGCCGAGCCTGAGAAAAACATAAAAGCTAATCCAATACCTATTATCCGATAGATAAAACCAAATCGCTTTAGAATGCCCAAAATTGGAGAAAGAAATGATAAGAATTTCATTGATTTTCGTTTAGTTTGTTTCTGTTATTAAATGGAAGATAGTTAAATTTTATAACTCATCTTCAGATAGCACTACCAGAAAATCATTTTCAGTAATTTCAATGGCTTCATCTTTGGGTATATTCAATCGAACGCCAAAGTTGTCATCCATGTCTTTCATTTGATCTCCTTTTCTAATCCCTAAACAAATTTCTTCTCGTTTATTAGCAATACCCATGGCATCAGCAAATCGTATTTTTTGAGGGAAACTATCAAAGTACAAGTCGGCTGGTTTGATGTAAATTTCACTGCCATCTTCTGAAAATATATCATCATAGAACATCTTAATCTTAGGTTCCTCACTTAATTGAGCAAGAACCATCGTTATCAATCTATTACTAATGATAAAATCATCAACGGCAGTTTGATTAATCAATTGTTGATTTTCGGAATTCAATACTTGCGTCATGATCTTTGGAGCAGATTTTCCCTTGACCATTCCTCTCAATAACAATAAAATAATTAAGGTATCCGAATCAACTTTATCAGCATTACTAATATTTGGATGCTGAGATAAGATCAATAAATTTTCATATTGAGAAGGATCGATTTCTTCGAGATCTTCTCTTCTCATAGGATTTTTATCAATCAGATTGATTCTTAAATCTGGGTAATCTTCCTGCAATTGTTTGACCTTCGATTTCATAGTATCATTTGGTTCATGATACATTATGTCGAATCGAGAATTTTCTAAAAGATACTCTCCTGCTTCATCAATGATAACATCGGCAACGGAGTGCCAACCAAGAATCAAAGTAGCCTTTTCAGTTTTCTCCAGCCGCTTGTCTACTAAGTTCAAATCTTTAGGCGTATAAAGTTGATTTTCTTTGTAATCTATTGTAGAATCATCTTCCGCAAAAATGATTACCTCGTCCTCTTTTTTCATTTTACGATCTATCGGCGGCCGCAAAACCAAACCTTCTTCTTCATTGTAAATACCCAAAGGAATACCATCTTCAAAGTGGAAAGCTAAATCGAAAAAATTAACATCGCCCCAATCGCCTTCTGTAAAATAAACTTCACCGCCATCGAACGATAACATTTCGTTGTAAACCAATTGTAATCCACTAGTCAACGATGTTTGCATCATAAGTTTTCCCATGATGGTCCAAGTATCTAAAGTGATCATGTTGTCATCGTCAAAGTACTCGATGATTTTTCTTTTCTCCTCTGAAAACACTTCAGAAATTACCGGTGTATCACTTTCTGAATCCTGGCAAGCTTTAATCGCCATGATGGACTTAATGGCCTGTACATCTGAATCCAGTTTTTCTTCATCAGATGCATTTTCTGAACACTTTGCCAAAATTATTACAGACTTTGCTGTAGTAATATTGATCCGATTTAATTCCGTGATGTTAGAGGAGTTTCCATTTGTAAATATAATCTCAGTAGTTAGCGTGTCGGGCAATCTTTTCGCAATCAAATCTTCCATTTCCTCTTTGGGATGTTCTGCAAGGATGACCACACATCCCCGCTTTTCACTTTCGTTTGCCAGGATGATCTCACGAATAATATCAACCACACGATCGTTCCAACCTAAGATTACAGTATGGCCTTTTTCTAAAACCTTTCCCCTTGCCTTTCGAAAGTTGTAAAGCAATTGATTAATAGAAGAAGTGATGAATGCAATCAACATCGAGAGAATGATTACACCGGTAAATCCTGCAAGAATCGTTGTAATTTTTAAGAACGCTGGAGAATCGGTATCTCGTCCCATACTTCCCGGAGAGGTCATTTCTAAAAAGATTAACCATATGTGATCGCCAAAATCACCTAAGTATTGCATCTCAGGAAAAATCAAAAGAATCAAATATCTGATCGCTATAATTAGTGCAAAACCGGAAAGAAAGACAATCAATAAACTTTTAAAAATGGAGGAACCTCCTTTGTTCAAAAAGCGCTCGAAACGATAGGCCATGCGCTGTCGAAAATTAGTTTTCATATAGTTTTCGTTTTTCTTGAGGACTAAAGATAATAAAATGATTTAGAGCGCTAATCAATACGAAGTAGTAGGAATTATGTTCAACAGAGCTATGGTTACAATAATTATTTGGGTGTCGCCTAACGGCCGGGCTGTCCACGGTTTCGCCATTCACCTGCCTTATTAGACAGGAAGGCTCATCTCGACACGAAGTGATCGAGATGCTGACTCAGCACCATTACCATCCCTGACACGAGGGCACTGGCGGATGATATTTTTGACTCAATGGAAGTCCTTGATAATTTGATTATTTTTAGGAAAACAATTTTTGAAATGGAGTATAAAATTTATGTTGGAACCGTAATTAAAATTAAAAACGGTTTCATGCAAGGTTATTTTAAGATTATGTATTGCGGGATGATCAATAACGAAACATTCGTGCTTTCTCCATTTGTGTCTAAGGGCTATCAAGGTTTTAGCCCTAACATTTACTACGAAATAGATTCAACGGTTATTCAAATATTCAACAGAGAATTTGACGTAATTGAAGTTACTCGGGACTACATCATAATTGGAGACTGATAATTATTCCTCTGGTTTTCTCATTAAGGTATCCAAGTATCCTTTTATTAGCGCCTCTAAATCTCCAGTTCCTTTTAAGTCGCCAATCATGCCGTAAAGTGCGGCTGACCTTTTCCCTTCCACTCCTCCTTTTTTTAGGGCTAAATTCTGCACCTTTTGATAGGTTTGCGATGGTAAAATTTTGCGAAGAATTTTACTTGCACCGATTTGAATATTCTTATTAAGGGTGGCCAATGAAACGCGCTTTACCTTGGCAATACATTCCAATAGATCTTTTTTGAATTCTTCAATATAGTTTTCATGATTAGGACTCACAGAAATATGCAGACAAGCTGGATCTTGCTGGCGATCCATTAACCATCCTTTTAGATACATCTCATCGCCTAATTCATAAATATCAAAACTGGTGGATCGGAAAGAGAAAATACAAATATCTGGAGATCCTACTACTTCAAGATCTGGAATTGCAGTGATAATATCCTGCAACTGTTTTGCCACGCGCATAGAAATGGAAACTTCATTGTCATATCCTTTTCTACCCAATAGTTTCAAGGTCGTCCAAGCTACTGCGATTGCACCAGCCGGCCGAGTACCTGCGATCGTAGGAGAACCATACATACCTCCAGGCCAGCCAGTATAAACATAAAATTGCGCCTTACGCAATTCTGGATCATTGTATAGTACAACAGAAGAACCTTTCGAAGCAAAACCATATTTGTGAATGTCTGCAGAAATAGATGTTACGCCAGGAACACTAAGATTGAACTTTGGAGCCTGCTCTAAAAAAGGCAATACAAAACCTCCGACACAAGCATCGACATGCAAAAGTATATTTCGTTTTTTTGCTAACTGACCCAATGCCTCAATTGGATCAACAACACCTTGCGGATAAGATGGGGCAGATCCTACGATTAATATGGTATTTTCGTTCATCGCTGATTCCACTAATTTAGGATCAGCACGAAAGTCCTTTCCACATGGAACGATTACCGGTTTTAAAGAAAAATAATCACAAGCCTTATTGAAGGCAGGATGCGCGGAATTTGAAAATAATACCTCCGGCTGTTTGATTGTTGGTTTATGAATTTTACTCCATTCCTTTGCCGATTTCAAGGCCATCATAATACTTTCAGTGCCTCCAGAAGTCATAGATCCAACAGCGGAAGCTCCGCCACCTAATAAAGAAATACACATATCGACGACTTCTCCTTCCAATTTTCTTAAGCTGGGAAAAGCTGCCGGATTCAATGCGTTTTCCGCAAAGTAAATCCGTTGTGCTTCTTGTAAACATTCGTAAATGGCCGCAGATGGTTTATAGATATAGCTAAATGATCGACCATGTTCCCAGTCGAGGTCATTGCTCTTGTTATCTTTAAGCTGTTGGATTAAATCTTCAGCAACAGTTCCATTTTGTGGAAATTCATGTCTCGCCATTGGGGAAAGATAAGGAAAATGAAATTTTACCTCAGTTGGCTTTAATCAATAACTTTTTTGTTTTTTTGCATGATAATCGAATAAACAGATTCTAATACAATAACACAATGGAAAATATTCTCACATTACTTTTATTAGTGCTACTTCAATGTGTACTTGGATTTGATAATCTTTTATACATCTCATTGGAGTCCAAACGAGCACCTGCTGACAAACAAGCTTATGTTCGAAAAGTGGGAATCTTTATTGCCATCGCCTTAAGAATCGTTTTGCTATTCCTGTTGGTCAACCTAATAGAATATACACAGTCTGAACTTTTTGGATTTAATCAAGATGGTGTGCTGGAAGGTCATTTTAATGGCCACAGTTTAATCGTATTGGCCGGTGGAATATTCATCATCTATACTTCGATAAAAGAAATTTGGCACATGATGAGGATGGAAGAGCATGAAGATGCTGCAAATAAAAAGACTTCAACAGTTGCCAAGGTGATCATGTGGATTGTGATTATGAACCTTGTTTTTTCTTTTGATTCTATTCTTTCTGCAATAGCCTTGACAGATGTTTTCTGGGTAATGGCTGCAGCGATAGTTATCAGTGGATTTCTAATGGTTTACCTAGCGGATACCGTATCAAATTTTTTGGAAAAAAATAAAATGTATGAGGTTCTAGGGCTATTTGTCTTGTTCTTAGTGGGAATTATGCTTGTTACCGAAGGTGGACACCTTGCCCACCTAAAGATTTTAGGCAATGAAATCACGCCAATGAATAAGACCACTTTTTACTTCATCCTCTTTATACTTGTAGTTGTGGATGTTGTTCAAGGAAGGTATCAGAAAAAATTAAGCGCAAGAAAACCTTAATCAATCCAAGCAACACATTTCAGCTCAATGGCAATTGGAGTAGGCAAGGAGTCTATTCCAACTGTCGTTCGACAAGGCTGATGATCTTTGAAATATTCAGCATATATCTTATTGTAAACTCCAAAGTCTCTTTTCATATCAGTCAAAAAGACGGTGATGTCCACAAGATTTTCCCACTTAGCTCCAGAAGCTTCTAGGACTTTTTGAACATTCTGCAGAACCGAATGACACTGAGCAGCAAAATCGAACTCTGTATAGTTTCCAGCCTTGGATTGTACCAAACCTGGTACACCATCCGTCTCCGGATCTCTTGGCCCAATACCAGAAAGAAAGAGCAAATTTCCTACCTTTCGCGCGTGAGGATAAGCACCCACTGGCTTAGGGGCTGCTGAAGCTTGAATTTTATTATTTTTATCCATCCAAAGACCGAGTTTAATGTGAGCGTGCAAGATACAATTCTTGGGCTGACAAGGAGAGTTTGGGGCTTGAATAATAGTGGCCTATTATTCTACGTTTAGCTCTTGAAACCGTAACAAATGACCCTTAAATCCATATAATATTGGCAACAGTTTAACGACACAATACCATGCGATTCATAGTTTTTAACTTATTCATAGGGCTTTTACTGTCATTACCGGCAATGGCCGTCCCAAATGTTCTCATCTCCGGAAAAATTAATTTTGGCAATCAAGTACAAAAAATTGAAGTCACGGTTAATGAAAAGTACTTGAATGGAGATCTGACTAGTTATACTGGAACGCCTGACCGGGAAGGTCATTTCGCATTTAATATTGAACTGAAAGAAGCTCAGCTTGTCAGCATTCGATACAACAATAAGCGAGGAGTTTTATTCCTTGAACCAAGTGATACTTTGCACATTGAATTGAATGCTGCTCAATTTCCAAAGGGTATGCAGTTTGGTGGAAAAGGTGGAAAGAATAATGCCTATTTGGATAGCTATTACCAGAAAAACCCACCAGAATTAAATCAATTCAAATTAAAGCAGTATCAAACAGGAAATTACTGGTATGTGAATACACCGCAGATGGACCAATGGATGTTGGCCCAAACGCCTGTAATTTTTCGAGGGACCATGGACAAACGCAAAATGGAAGCTCAATCCATGCTAGATTTGAATCGAGCGAATTACCCAGATGCGCTCACGCCAGCTTTTGTGGAGTTTATCAATACTGAGATCATCTATGATTGGGCATATCACTTGATGTTGTACGGTGTCGTTTTCAAAAACAAATATGGCATTACAAATGAGTATTTCGGATTTCTTCAGGAGACTCCGGTAGATATTCCAACCATTGGTAACTATTGGTACCGTGAATTCTTAAAAGGATATTTTGAAAAAAAGTTTAAGGACCAAGGCGAAGTTGGAACACCAGAGTTAGAGAAATATAAGCTGGCTCAAGAATTTTTGACCGATAAGTCTTTGTATTATTTTCAGTCAGAAATGATTGCCAAAGGATTTAGATCTAATGAGCCAATGAATATGGTTAGCAAGTATTTTGAATTTTCCGAGGTTAATCCTTACGCCCACTTTGGTGAAAAGGCGGCAGCAAATTTTGAGGAAGCAGTGAAATTTGCAAGTGGAAGTCCTGCACCAGGATTTAGCTTGATAAATGCAGGTGGAGAAACGGTTGGCCTAGAAGATATGCGCGGTAATGTAGTCTATTTAAACTTTTGGGCAAGTTGGTGTAAACCATGCATTCAAAAAATGGACAAGTTAAAATCCATTCAGCCAATACTTGAAAAAGAAGGCGTGAAATTTGTAAATATATCTTTGGATAAAACAAAAGAAGCTTGGGCTTCCGCTTTAAATAGATACCAGTTCAATAATTCGGGTATTCACTTGTTTGCAAATTCAGAAATTGAATCAGGGATTGCTTCGGAATATGGCGTAAGGATCTTACCGCAATATTATATCATCAATAAAGATGGTGCCTTTGCAACCAAGCCAAAGAAAAAAGACATTCTAGCCATTCAACAAACGCTCAAGGAACTTAACCGACAAAATTGATTAAATACTTCTTTCTTCCTGCTTTATTTTTTTTCGGCTTAATCAATCTTCCACTTCAAGCACAGATTGCAGAGGGTGAATCCATGCCAGTGTATGGCGATTGTAAAGGGGGGAAAAAAAGTGAGGTAACCAATTGCTCCAATCAAAACCTCATCAACTTTATCTCTGCTAATCTTGAGTATCCACCTGCCGCTTCCATGGAGCAGATAGAAGGAACTGTTGTTTTGGGTTTTACTATAAATGAAAATGGGGCAGTTACCGAAGCAGAAGTAATACGAGATATTGGTGGAGGATGTGGAGCAGAAGGTTTAAGACTGCTTGAAATGATGCCGAATTGGAAGCCAGGTATCAAAGACGGCCTGCCAGTGAAGGTTAATTTGAAACTTCCTATTTCCTTTAACTTAGGAAATGAACGCCCCGAACCGGACCAAGCTTATAGAATCTTGTGGGGAACTATATCCAATCGATCAACAATAACCCCCGCAGAATTAAACGCCAATCTTATTGCCCAAGTATTTGTCTTAGATGAGTCAGGGAATAAAATTCCAATGAATGAATTGCTATTCTCCATCACCAAAAAGCGGCGCTACCAAGATGCCTCTTCCACTGGAGCCATCACCGCAGACATGAAAGCATTGGTGCAAAAGGTAAAACAAAAGCAAATATTCACCGCAGTTGCAACTGTACAAGTAGATGGTCGTTTTGTATTTGTAGAAAAGGAATGGGAAGTGGTGAAAGAGTAGTTTGCATAATATCCTTAAAGAAGTCGCTTAAATTTTCAATTAATTTTTAGTGAATTAGTATTTACAACAATTGTTGCATTGAGGTTGATGTATATTTCTTGATAGTGCGCTACGAAATTCTCCACCTCTTGCCTTAAAAATATATATTGTTATATTGGGAATGAGTTATGACGTAAATTATTCATAAATTTTAGATCAACTTCCAAAAATTAGAACTATGTCTTCTTCCAAATTTGACGAACATCTGGACAAATGCATGGCCCAAGCCGATAAATTAGGGCTAAATGTAGAGCGCAAACTTATGCATCGCGTTTTACTCAGCTTAGGACCAACGATATACAATCGTGATAGTTCGACTGTTGCTGCTAGTGATCCTGAGGAGATGGCTTATGTAAAAAATAATTTTTTGAAAAAGAAATTAGGGATGACGGATGATGATGAAATGGATGGGGTGTTGTTGAAGGTGAAGGAGGAGATGAAGGAAAGAGGAACCCCTCAAAAATTTAGAGCAGTATTTTATGTATCTATTGTTTTAAAGCTGAAATTAGACTTGGAATCAATTTTTTAATTTGTATAGTAGTCCTAAAGCTCCTAAGATTAAAAATAGAATTAGTAGCACTAAAGTGTTGGAATTTCTTTTTTTAAATATGATATCCGAATTACCAGTCGCTGTAAGACCCGCCCAATAAAATGGATGTTTTAATTCGTTTGGCATTGTGTTTAGGAAATTAATTTGGGCAACTCTTAAAGAATTTGAAATGGATTTTCCTTCGTCTAACTTTTGATAAAATGAATCAAAAATTTCTTTCATGGAGTAATCACTTGCATCCCATAAGTTTGAAATAACTACAGATGCTCCATTTCTGAAAAAATTATTCGCTAAGGTCATTTTCCCTTCTCCCTGAATAGTTTTTCCTCTTCCGGAGTTACAGGCACTTAGAACTACCAAATTGGTTGAGTTGTTTTTAGGGAATATTTCATTAACTTCCACAAGTTCAAATGAATCTTTTATTCCGGTTGATAAAACGAGGTTAGTTGTTTTGTCTGAATTTTGTCCAGTGATAGTGTGAGTAGCAAAATGAATGATGTTGGATTCCTTAAAGTATTTTATTATATTTTCTTCAGTAGATCTCTCTTCTAGCAAAACCGTAGTTTTTATATTTTGTTCAATGGACTTTACTTCCTCAATATTGTAAATTAATTTAGACAAATCATTTCTGATCAGCGATCCACTTTTTGAAGAATTGAATTTTGGTGCAACAGCTAATACGTTAGGATTGCTTGTTTTATCCGATTTTTTACGGTTCAAAATATAGGAGCCTATAGATGGAGAGTAGGAGAAATTGTATTTGTGAATTAACCATTCATAGCTACTAAAATTTGTTATATCTTTTGGAGTATTTGAAATAAGTGCACCGAAAGGAATATCAAAAAGACTTGCATGCGGAATGATAACAACATTTTGAGTTATTCGACTTTCTAAAGGTTCGATTAGTAATTTATAGAGATTATGATTGACGGAGACATAATTTTTGTAGTTTTTAGCTTCCGGCGAAATATGAAAATCATCTAATTTTGATATAGCATGTTTTAAATAGTTAGTAGAGTCAATGGCGACACGATTAAAATAATTTCCATTTGCACTAATTACCATTGAGTACAAAAAATTTCTATACACTATGTAGCTTATGAAAGTTTCATCTTTCGCATGAGCAATCTTTTGAATTTCTTTGAATGATACTGAATTAAGCGATTTGATCTCATCAAAAAAGTGACTGAAATTATTTTGAATAGAATCGATTAATATTTTGTAATCAACTCTTTTCTTTAAAATCTGTAAAGTAGCATTGTAGCAAATTGATTCATTTTTTTTTCGAATCAGTAGTTTAGCTTTGAGATTGAGGATTTCATTTCTTAATGTATTTTCTTTCTTAAGAATAGGGATGTCATTTGAGTTATCAAAAAAAATATTGTCACGACTTGTGTAATGGTTGAATATAAATGACTTGTAATTTTCGAAAAAGTCGAAAATTATTTCGAAAGGAATGATTTGGTTCTTGCCTTGATAGTAGTCCCAAAGGAATAGAATTTTTTCTCCAAAAGCTATTAGGTCTTCTTCGGAAAATTTCAAGTCTGAAAGGTTTTCGTTCCCAAAGTAAATTTTCGTTTTTAAATTGTCAATAGAGGATTTACTGTACGACCAAAGCTTATTTGTCAAATCAAGTGTTGAATCTCTAACTTGTTGGTTAAATAATTGGATTAAAAGAAATTCTATCATATTTCTTTTCAACTCCATAAAGCTATATGGCTCAAATAATTCAGCATTTAAATGCTTTATTCCTTCCTCTCCGTTTTTCGCGGCAAGTTTTAGTTCATTACTGTCCATGTAGTTCATTCCCTGAAACAACAAAACCTTAGCCCGCAAAACTGGTACCCCTTTAAACCTCTCGCTCAGCGCCAAAGCCTCATCACTTACTTTTTGCTCTTCCTCAACTTCCCCGGCAAATAAATGATAATAGGATTTGTTCAACAAAAATGAAATATATGTCGCAGTATCGATCGGAGATTGCTGATTTAATAATTGTTGCGCCTTGCTCACATGATAATCAAGCCTAGATTGATTTCCTAAAAATAGATGTAGCCTTATACTCAAAGTGTGAGCTCGAGCCAAGGTCTTGCCATCTGTCAATGGATTTTCCCGATACCAATTTTGGATTGAATCCATCAAACCTAAGGCGGCATCATTTTCATATTGCATTGTTTTTACCACACCTTTTACATACAACATCTCAGCGAACAATTGGGAATCTTGCATGCCTGCTTGCAGCAAGTGATAGCCAATCAAATCTACCCATTCTAATGCCAAGTCATATTGCAGTTTGTCAATATAACTCATAGCTACTATTTCTAAAATTCTTGATAGTGCTTTAGGGTTCTCTGAAATCCTTCGATCTAATGCAAATAATAATTTTTTCCCATATACCAATACAGAGTCTGGCAATCCCATCTCATGATAGGCGTTACAAAGAAGTTCCCAATTCTTTAATATTAAATTTGAATCTATAGAAGGGTCGTTGCCATAATTTTTCTCCAACGCTTGACCATATAGAATGGCCCGCTTATATTCAAATTGAGAAAAATAATTGGAAGATATATTTTGTAATTGGCAGCGAATGTTATCCGTCTCGGAAGTGGAAAGTAAATCTTTGAGAAAAATAGCATCTCCATGTTCGCTGATCTTAGAGTAATCTATAGTAACTAGGCCGCAATCCTGACCAAGTAGGTTTACAGAAAGAAAAGTAAAAATGAAAATCAAATGGAGACCATAAGTCTTTCTCATTTCAGGAAGTTTATAAAACAATATACCAACTGAATGCAAGAAAAACGAATGGGTACAATCCCATTTAAAATCAAAAAAGCAAAAACATTGTTATGGGAGGGTAAAAAAAAAGCGAGCATGGATCAATTTTACCCCCCAATAAAAAGATCCTACTCGCTAGTTTAAGGTCACTTCTGACCTCAAGATTTTTGCATTATATCCCTACTGATTACTGTTCGAAATATTGTTAACCAGGGGAGGGCAACATTCCTTACAGAGGGGGGAATCACAAAAACCAGTTTTGTACGGTTAATACTAATATTTTCAATTTGTAGTGAGCAAGGAGGCCAATTTTACCCCCCAATATAACTGGCCTCACTCACTACGTATAAGACCGCATTTGGCCTTAGTTTCTAAGTGTCGTTTTGCTCAAATGATTCCTTTTGCAGAGGGCGGAATTGGTCAAGACGTCAGTAAATTTTTTTCCGATTATATCCCGGATAACTTTCAAACATCTCCCATTTGAGGACATCTACTATTAGGCAAAGACTATGCCACTAGAGTGCCGCCGTAGAACTCTTTTTTATACTTTTTACCTGAACCTCTATCGCTGCATTGGCGTTTTTTTGATCTAACAGTTTGTTATAGACTTGCTTATACAAGCTGTAATCTGAAAATTCTTGATACGGAATTGTTTGATCTAATCCTAAATGCAATAAAATTTGAAAACAAAGCTTCTGTTCACGATAGTAGAATTTCGTGATTAAGTTTTGAACGGAAGAGCCTTGGATTATCCTTATATCTTTCATATCTATTTAGTTGGATTACCAATTTTATTGCAAATTTGAAACCAAGCTCTTGTGAATGAGGCCAACTAGATGTTTCTTTTGTGACAGTCTTCTCTGCCAAATTCAATAGCCCAGCCATATGTTTCTTTCCTTTTTCGGTCAATATGACAGACAAATTCCAATGGCATGCGCTTTGAACCCTTATAAAACATAAGGATTTAACCATAAAAACGAGATAACTATGCAAAAAGGGCAGATATCGGTAGAAGCTGATAATATATTTCCCATAATCAAGCAGTTCCTTTACTCTGATCAAGAGATATTTCTAAGAGAACTGGTATCCAATGCAATTGACGCAACTAGTAAATTGAGTACCCTAAGCTCCAGAGGCGATTTCAAAGGAGAATTGGGTGACCTGACTTTGCAAATCAAATTGGACAAAGAAGCTGGAACTTTAACCATCTCCGATCGCGGTATTGGAATGACAGAGAAAGAAGTAGGCAAATACTTGAATCAAGTGGCCTTTTCTTCAGCAGAAGACTTTTTGAAAAAATACAAGGACGAAGCAAGCATCATTGGACACTTTGGACTAGGATTTTATTCCGCATTCATGGTGGCCGATAGAGTAGAGGTGATTACCAAATCATACAAACGTGGACAAAAAGCAACACGTTGGATGTGTGAAGGAAATCCAGAATACTTCATCGAAGCGCACGATAAGAAAGAAAGAGGAACAGATATCATCTTGCACATCTCTGATGACGCAAAGGAATATTTAGAGGAGCCAAGAATTCAAACCCTGTTGAGCAAGTATTGTAAGTTCTTGCCATTCCCAATTCAGTTTGGAGAAAAAACTGAGACCGAATATGAAGGCGAAGGAGAAGATCGAACTTCAAAGGAAGTTACCTCACCTAATATTGTCAACAACCCTAAACCAGCTTGGAAGAAATCCCCAAGAAGTTTAAAGGAGCAGGAATACAAAGATTTTTACAACGAGCTCTATCCATATAGTACACCACCATTATTTTGGATTCACCTCAATATTGATTTTCCATTTAACCTAACGGGAATTTTATATTTCCCGAAGCTTGGGAACTCAATGGAAGTGCAAAAGAATAAAATTCAGTTGTACAGTAATCAAGTATACGTCACCGATGACGTGAAAGAGATTGTACCTGAATTTTTAACCTTATTGCATGGTGTCATCGATTCTCCGGACATTCCATTGAATGTATCTAGGTCTTACTTACAGGCAGACGCCAATGTGAAAAAAATCTCCGGATACATCACCAAAAAAGTAGCGGAGAAATTAGCAGCGCTTTACAAAAAGGACAAAGAAGATTTCCAAAACAAGTGGGATGACCTTGGCGTCTTTGTAAAGTATGGAATGCTTTCAGAAGAAAAGTTCCACAAGAAAGCTGTGAAGTTTGCCCTATTAAAAAATACCAAAGGCGAATTTTTCACCATAGAAGAATACAAAGAAAAGATCAAAGCCGAGCAAACAGACAAGCACGGAAAGATCGTTGTCTTGTATAGCAACAATCCAAAAGAGCATGATAGCTTTATACAATCTGCGATAAATCGCGGTTACGACGTGGTGGAGATGGACACTGTTATCGACAATCATTGGATGCAGCACCTTGAGCACAAAGAGGGAGACATCACTATGGTTCGTGTAGATTCAGATACGGTCGACAACTTGGTTCAAAAGGATGAAAAACTAGATTCAGTCCTCAGCGAAAAAGAAGAAACGAAGATCAAAGAGATTTTTGAAGCGAAGACCAAGGATAGCGGAGCTACCGTTGTGATGAAAGCACTTTCACCTTCAGATCAACCAGTCTTGATCACTCGACCAGAATTCATGCGTCGAATGAAAGAGATGCAGCAGTTGCAAGGCATGGCCAATATAGGCGCATTCCCAGATACTTACAACTTGGTTGTCAACTCCAACCATCCATTGATCGCTGAGCGATTATTGAAGATGCGATCAGAAGATAAGAAAGAAGAATTCGTGAAACACTTATTTGATTTGGCAAGATTGAACCAAGGCATGTTGACTGGTCCAGACTTGACATCATTCATCAATAAGTCGGTTGAATATTTAAAATAAAAATGCAGGATTGAAATTCCTCCAAAGCCCAGTACGATTTTTCGTGCTGGGCTTTTTTATTGAACAATATGAGCATTATCTTTTTGAGGACGTCCGGGTGGGCTATCCATGACTCGCTATTCGCTTGGTCTGAGCTGCACACAGACTTCCCAATTCTTGGGACTCATTACTATCCCTGACGCAAAAAATACCACTCGATTTATCAGGGCGTGGTCCATGAATCGAATAATTTAGCAGGCCTACAATTCTTCAGGCATCCTTTTCCTGCTTTCTTTCGTGTATATTGATAAGGAATAGAACTACAAAACCAACTTGTCACCGATTATAACAGGTGCAAGGAGACTGCATTACATGGATGAGCTTCAAATAAGTAGGCTTTTAGACCGCTGTCGCAAGCAAGATCGCTTGGCGCAAAAAGCCCTCTATAAGGAGTACTACAACTATGGAATGACCATTTGTAGCAGGTATGCCAAGGATTTGGATGATGCCAAAGAGGTTTTCAACGATGGGTTTATGAAGGTTTTTAAGAACCTAGACAAGTATTCCCCCGACAAACCCTTTAAGTTTTGGCTGAAGAGAATCCTAGTGAATACCTCGATTGATCGTTGGCGACAATTGCAAAAACGACCCTTGATCTTGGATATAAACCAAGTGGCAGAACCAGGAAAATCCGATCATATTGTGGAGCAATTGAGTTATGAGGATTTGATGAAACTAGTACAAAAATTACCCCCGGCTTATAAAATGGTTTTTTCACTGTATGTAGTGGAAGGATTTAAACATGCAGAAATTGCCGAAAAATTAGGTATCCAAGTAGGGACTTCAAAATCCAATCTTGTGAAAGCTAGAAAAAAATTGCAGGGATTAATTACAAAAAATTACGGTCAACTAGAGCGTTATGGATCATAAGGAATTTGACGACATTGTTGGAAGAAAATTGGGCGAAGAGCAGCAATTTCCATTTGATGAAAATCAGTGGAATACACTCGAAGCACAATTAGATGAAAAGAAAAAAAGAAGAGGTATCATTTGGTGGTATTGGGGTGCTGCGACAGCTGCAATCTTGCTCATTGGTTTTTCAGTGAATTCAATTTTTTTACAGCAAAGAATCAATCAACTTGAATCACAAGTTAATAACTACCAAAATGAAAATTCTTCTTCAAAAATTGAAAATGAATTTACAGCTTTTGAAAATATTGAAGAAACAAACACTGAGATAGAATTAACGGAAACTACGAATATAAATGTCGAACCTAGTGGGAAAAATGATTCAAAGAGTAATAATGTTTCGGCTCCTCAAAAAGCGCCCCAATTAACACCTAAAATCAACCCAACGGAAAAATTATCTCAGCCGATTTTAATTGAACCGAGCAAAAATAAAGTTGAAAGTTCAGAAGTGGTCATACCAATTGCCACAAACAATACGCTTGACACCCAGCCAGAAATTAAAAATAATTATGCCCCAAAGAACAACGCCGAAGAATTAGCCAATGTTGAACTAAAAGAAGAAAGTGAATTAGTTGATCAGTCAATCGACTGGAGTGTTTTTAAAACCCTTGATAATAAGTCAGAAAATATTGTCGCAAATAATACTGCTCTTAATTTTAACCCAATTCCTACCGACATTAAAAACAAATTTGGGGTAAAAAGTATTGCCACTGGATTTTCTAGCCAGCTTGGTTGGGGAGTTAAAAATATTACTTCTGGTTTCCTGAATGATCTTGGGCGAGAAAATGATTTATTGGTCGCTGAGCCTGTTGTTTCCCAAACGAATTATATTCAAGGATCAAATAATATTTTTAATTTAAAATGGTGGTCACAATTAGAATTTACCAAAGGAATAAGTCTGCGTTCAGAGTTAGGCTGGAAAAGGATTGTGGTAACCTCGCTAAGTCCCGAACCTGCTGCTATCAGTCAAGATATGACCATTGATAATAGTAATGTTTTTGTTAATGAAATTGCGTTTAATCAGAGTTCGACTGGAACCATAGAACAAACAGAACTGGTTCTAGGAGCAGGTGTTATTTATACCCCTTTCCGCAAATGGAAGGTTCAACCTTATGTTGCTTTAATTCCTGAATTTACTTGGAATGCATCAAGAACCGAAGTATTTACTTTTGATCAGAATAGTACCTACACGCCAGATGAAAAAGCTTCTTTTGATTTTCAAACAAGGAAATTTCATGTAAGAAATCTTTCCACCAGGTTTGGTGTGCAAGGAGAACTATGGAGTAAATTGGCTTGGCATGTTGAATTCGGTTCGAACCTGCCCATTAATGCAATTAATCCATTGTTGTTAAATAGAAATCAAATAGGAATTGGAATTGGATATCGATTTTATAGGTAAAAACTTGTTTCACTTTAATGCGCTATTGGAATGGTCATGCGGACGCCAGCTGAGTTTGTTGAACCAATAAGAGTTTAAAACTAAAATTAAATTGCAGAAATCTTTTGCAATCGTGCTCCAGCTTGTTCAAGTAAATCTTCGGTTTTAGCAAAGCAGAATCTCACCACTTTACCTTTTGTTCCTGAACCATAAAATGGCGAAATCGGAATAGTAGCTACACCATAGTCTTTGGTTATTCTTTTTGCAAAAGTCATGTCGTCTTCGTCAGACAATTGAGAATAATCATAAAGTTGAAAATAAGTTCCTGCGCAGTGAATTGGCTTAAATCCGCTTTCCGCCAGAACCGCTTGTAAAAAATCTCTTTTCCGCTGGTAAAATGATGGGAGATTTAGATACTCTTCAGGATTTTCTAAAAAACTGGTCAAAGCTTTTTGCAAAGGATGATTCACGCAAAAGACATTGAACTGGTGCACCTTTCTAAATTCCTTCATCAGGTATTCCGGAGCAACTGCATAACCCAATTTCCAGCCAGTTCCATGGAATGTTTTCCCAAAAGAGTAAGTTACAATAGATCGCTCTTTCAACTTAGGATATTTGAGCGCCGACTCATGTACTTCATTGTCATAAATCAAATGCTCATAGACTTCATCGCTTAATACAATGATGTTTGTATCTGCGACTATTTTTTCCAATTGTTCTAAATCTGATTTTCTCAGTATACTTCCGGTTGGATTATGAGGTGTATTGATCATAATCATCTTCGTCGAAGGAGTAATCAGTTTTTCAAAGATTTCCCAATCAACTTTGTAGTCTGGAAATTGTAAAGGATAGGCAATTACTTTTCCGCCATTGACAATTACCGAAGGGGCATAGCAATCGTAAGCTGGTTCGATCAATATTACTTCATCACCTGGTTGAATAAAAGCAGATACCGCCGTGTAAATTGCTTGGGTAGCTCCAGCAGTAATGGTGATTTCGGTGTCCATATTTATTTTGGAACCACTGCTTTGTTCTAATTTTTTTGCCAAAGCTTCTCTCAACCCTGCATCTCCGGCCATCGGTGCATATTGATTAAATCCTCCATCGATGTTGGCCTTTGCCAAAGTCTTAAGTCGCTCTGCGATATCATAGTTTGGAAATCCTTGTGAAAGATTAATGGCATTGTGCTTCTTTGCCAATTGGGACATAACTGTGAAAATCGTTGTTCCAACAGTCGGCAATTTAGATTCTATATTTACCATTTGGACTTAATTAAATTTTGAATGAATTCCTGAAATTGCAACTGCTAGCTTCCTATCTTTCTGGGTTACTATTCCCCCAGCATCATGGGTATTAAGTCGGAAAGAAACTACGTTGTAAATGTTTGTCCAGTCGGGATGATGACCGTGTTCTTCTGCGACTTTGGCAACGTCCATCATAAAATCAAAGGCGACTTTAAAGTCTTTAAATTGAAAACTCGCGCAAAGCGTATTCTCTTTTTCTTCCCAAATCATTAAGTGGCATTTTAATATTCGATTAAGACGAATTTAGCTAAATTTTATTGATAAGAGAATGGCCCATAATGAAAGGTATGGGCCATTGAAGCAAATTAATTATAATTCTGGAGTAGAATTTAGTATTAAATTATTTACGGCGTCTGATATTTCGTATCCAAGTCGTAACCCTTCTGCGCAATCCATTCTTATATGTACGCCAAGTGGGATTCGTGAAAATGCATTCTCCTTTGCCATTTCTCTAATGCTTGAATAGCTTCTAGGTTCACCTTTGAATTCAGTTCTTCCTTCATGAGAACGATCTGTAAAGTTTATTTGATTGCCAAATTCATTTATAAATAATCCTGCAGCCGCAGATGCAAAACAAGAGTGGCCTGAAGGGTATCCAGGAAAGCTAGGATTAGGCCAAAAAACTAACCTAAATAGGTTTGTCTGAAATTCTTGATCTATAAACTTATGGATAAATACATTGGGTCTCATGACCATATATTGGTATTTGTATTTCCAGGTCGACACGGCTGCATCATTTAATGCAAATCCAAGTTTAACATAAAGATTCAGTGTTTCTTCCAAATTTTTATCGAAATCCTCGATCAATTGATTGGCTATTGAGAACTGGCGAGCTGGCGGACTAAATGTTAAGGATTCTACATCATCACTCCAAAATTCTGCAATCCAAAGCTGTTCTCCGTTTTCTTCCCTTGCTTCATAATTTAGATTATATACCTCATTCATTTGTTCGAAATAAGGACTACCTGGTACTGAGCTGTATGCTATTGGAGCAACAGTTGTAGTTTCTTCGGGAGCTATTACAAAGGTTCGTACTTCGCCCCAATAAGGAAATAAGGCGCGCTCTTCATCAGCACTATAGGTCCAAAATCCTGGGCCAACCGGAGGCTCATAAGACAAAGGTTGAGGCTTGAGAATTTGAGCTTCAGCTGCATTGTCGGTTTGACTAAATTCGATAATTTTATTCGAAACGTAAATTCCCCATGCCCTAGAATCTTCTATAACTTGTTCTGTAGAATTTCGTTCATATTCTCCCGATAAAGATTCCTCTAATTCATAAATTTGATTGGTAAAGGTCGTAGGTACATTGATCAGAAAATGATCAAGCGAATTTGCAAAACAACTGTTTAACGCAATTTCGAAATTTAGATTGTCTGGAAGTTGTCGAGTACTAATATTGAGATCTTCAAATCTTTGCTTATTAGAGTGATTATTCCTCATTCCTGGAACAGCAGTTTCATAAGCAGATAAATAAATATAAGCCATGGCTCGGGCACTTGCATTTGGTCGCATTCCGTTGGCGTAGCGTTCCAATTTTAGCATCAAATTAGTCCATTCTTTTACTATATCATTATCGAGTTCGTCAATATCTACATCACTAATGTCTTGACCAGATTGATTATCTATATCATCACCTAAGATGTCTTCAAATTCTTCATCTTTGTTACAACCATGAAATATTAGGCAGGAAAGGGCTAGGAAAAATATCCAATTTAATTTGATACTACTCATTTTTAAATATTTTGATGTTAGTAAATTGGTGAATAATCACCGCTAGTTCAATTCGTTATTGTTGCGGCCGTCAACAATTACTTTCAATATTATTTTTGAGTAGTGTTTAGTCGATAAAAATATTTTATTGGATAAAGAATGTTTCTGTTAGAATTAAGACAGTTGAATTCTAAAAAGACCTACTTTTAAATAAAGAGAAACTGAACTAGGCGAAAGTTCATAAGAAGTGAAATATTATTCGGGAAATATTTATTAGATCAAGGCTCATTTAGGCCTTTGCTCCTTCCTTAACAGCAGCAGCAATTTCGCGGATCAGGCTTGGATCTTTTTCAATTGCATTTCCTACAACTACAACATCAGCACCCGCTTTTACATCCGCATGTGCTTGTTCTGGAGTTCGAATTCCACCTCCAACAATTAGTGGAATATCTATAGCGCCACTTACCGTCTCGATCATAGAAACTGGAATTGGATTTTTTGCGCCAGAGCCAGCATCCATGTACATCAATTTTAATCCTAGCATTTCGCCGGCTAATGCAGTACAAAGCGCAATGTCTTTTTTGTTAGAAGGGATGGGCTGTGTATTACTTATGTATGATACTGTCGTAGGAACGCCTCCATCGATTAGCATGTATCCTGTTGGTAAAATTTCTAATGGGCTAAGTTTAAGATATGGAGCGGAGATAACATGATTGCCAATTAATAAGTCAGGATTTCGTCCCGAGATAAGTGACAAAAATAGTATGCCATCAGCTTTATAACTCAATTGAAAGGAATTCCCAGGAAATAAAATCAGCGGAATTGGACATTCCTTGCGAATAGACTCCAGACATTGATCTAGCATATTGTTGACAATTAGACTACCTCCAATAAAAAAGTAGTCTACTCCGACTTCTTGGCTCAATTGGATCACTTGATCCATATTTCCCAAGCGCAATTTGTCAGGATCAATAAGTACAACAAACTTTTTTTCACCAGCAGCTCTTGCCGCCAATAAATCGCTATAAATGGTTGAAGTCATATAATATGGCTTTAGGCCTAATAAAGGCTCGGGCTAAGGTAGCGAAAAGTTAGTATTCAGCTTATGGAAACGGAAGTTTGCTCCTTTTTTATATATAATCTTATGGGTATTTCAGATTCCCCATTTTTCCCCTTTCCTTTGTATCTCATGAAGTTGAATTATAAAACCTTTGGTTCAGGACCGCCTTTAGTGATTTGTCACGGTTTATTTGGAATGCTAGATAATTGGCAGACTTTGGCTAAAAAATGGGCGGATGACTTTACAGTTTTCATAGTCGATCTTAGGAATCATGGAAAATCACCTCATGATGATGAATTCAGCTATGAAGCTATGGCCAATGATCTTCAGGAATTCTTAAACGATAACTGGATGCATAAATCTCATTTTCTAGGACATAGTATGGGTGGAAAAGCAGTCATGCAATTGGCTTTAATGGAACCGGAATTAATCGATAAATTGGTAATTGTAGATATGGGGACTGATGAAAATAAGGCCGGTCACCACTTAATTTTTGAAGCTCTTCTTTCTTTGCCGATTGATAAGATCCAAAGTAGAAGAGAAGCTGAAGATCATCTAACTCAATTTATTAAAGAGCCTGGTGTAAGATTGTTCTTGATGAAAAATTTGACACGAAATCCTGCCGGAGGGTTTCGCTGGAAGATGAATCTGCCAATTATTCATGAAAGTTATGAAGAGATTTTGAAGGCAATGCCGGGGGCGTCTTTTGAAGGTGAAACGCTTTTTATTAGAGGAGAAAAGAGTGGATACTTGCCCGTTCGGTTAAGCGAAGGAACACTTCAAAGATTTCCAGAAGCGAATCAATTGAGCTTCGATGCCGGTCATTGGGTGCACGCAGAAAAACCATTAGAGCTTTGTGAAGCGGTAAGAAATTTCCTGCTCTAGATGAATAGTAGTGCGTATTTCAACCGTTTTTGAATCATTATTCATGAATACCTGATTTTGGCACTATTTTTACTTCTAACATAAGATAACATCCCTCTGTAGACGTTGATTTTATTGATATTTTGGCTTCGACTAGGGATTGCAGCTTTTTTCTAGCTTTCAAAAGGCAATACCTTGGAAGATTTTCGTTCTTATTATACCTGAATCTGTTCCTAATAAATTAAAAAGACAATGATGAAGTATACTTGGAAAATCGGAGCATTGTTCATGCTAGCAATCTTGGCTATGTCCACGATTACTGATGATAACAATCGCTATTTCCAGATTTCAAAAAACATTGAAATTTTCACCAACCTGTATAAAGAGATCAATACCCACTACGTAGATGATCTCGATCCTGCTCGTCTTATGCGAACTGGACTTGATGCCATGTTGGAATCATTGGATCCTTACACCAATTATATTTCGGAGACAGAGATCGAACGTTTTCGATACATCACCGATGGTAAGTACAACGGTATTGGTGCGCAGATTCGTCAAATAGGAGAAGATGTTACCATTACTCAATCTTATGCCGATTGTCCTGCTCAAAAGGCTGGGCTAAGAGCGGGAGATGTTTTGATCGAAATTGATGGTCAATCTGCCAAAGGAAAATCTGCCGATGACGTAAGTAATATTCTTAAAGGATTTCCAGGAACCGAAGTTATGCTCACCATCAATCGTCCAGGCACTCCGGCTCCAATGAAAGTTACCTTAGTAAGAGATGAAGTCCTAGTACCAAATGTACCTTACCAAGGAATGGTTTCTAATGACATCGGATATTTTGCGTTAACAACTTTTACCAGAGAAGCTGGAAAAAATGTGGGTAATGCTTTAAAAACATTGAAAGCAGAAAATCCAAACTTAAAAGGAATCATATTTGACTTGCGTGGTAATGGCGGAGGTCTTTTGACTGAAGCTGTAAATGTGTCCAATGTTTTCATCCCTAAAGGAGAGTTAGTGGTAACGACCAAAGGAAAAGTTGTGGATTGGGATAGAAGTTTCAAAACATTGAATCAACCGATTGATGCAGATATTCCATTGATCGTTTTGATCGATAAAGGATCTGCTTCTGCTTCGGAGATTGTATCGGGTGTACTTCAAGATTTGGACAGAGGAGTATTATTAGGTCAACGTTCTTATGGAAAAGGTTTGGTGCAGAACACAAAAGACGTAGGATACAATTCTAAGGTAAAAATGACTACGGCCAAATACTATATACCAAGTGGACGATGTATCCAAGGAGTTGAATATGAAGATGGAGAACCAAAGGATATTCCAGATGATGAGCGCCAAGCTTTCAAAACTAGAAATGGAAGAAAAGTATTAGACGGAGGTGGGGTTGCACCAGATGTAAAGTTGAAAAAAGGAGCAAACGAAGATATCGTAGAAGAGCTTGAAGACAAATTTGTAATTTTCGATTACGTTACGCAATTTGTTGCAGGAAAGGAGGAAATAGAAGATCCAAAAACATTCAACTTTACAGAGTTTGATGCGTTTTTAAACTTTGTTGCTCAGAATAAATTTGAGTATGAAACTAAGACGGAGAAAGCTTTGAAAGCGCTTAAAACATCCGCGGAAAAGCAAGGGCTTTCTGATGAAATGAAAGCGGAGCTAACTGCTTTGGAAACTGTTGTGGTTAATTCAAAGAAGCAAGACCTAGAAAAAAATAAATCTACAATTATCAATCTTATTGAGAAAGATATTGCGAGTAGATTCCACTTTCAAAAAGGAAAGATTGAGGTAGGTTTGAAAAATGATCCAGAAATTAAAGAAGCCATAAGAATTCTCGGAGATCCTACGGAGTATGCAAAACTCTTGGGCAATTAGAACAACTTAATATCAAAAAGAAAGCCCTTTGCTACAGGTAGCAAAGGGCTTTCTTTTGTCCTTTCTTTAATGTTGAATTAAAGAATCGATTTCTGCTATTTTTGGCATATTAAATATACTTTCATCAAATGCTTCACTAGATAATTTCACTTCAGTGAATTCTCTTTCGTATCTTTTGTCCCCAAGTTCATTATCTACAAATTTATATCCAGCCATCTTTAATGGTAATTTTAGACCAAAGACATCCTGCCAGCTTTCGTAGACTAGGGCATTGTATTTGTCACTTGGTCCTCCATTGTAGTATGTAACTGTGTAGAGCAGGAGATACAGCTCTTTTGTTTCGGGATGAAAATATGCGATATAGTAGTCATCCGGCGCATCTCCAACTCCAGATTTATAAGATACTTTTACTCCAGGATAAGATTTTCCGTCAAGCACTCTATTAGGAACTTCTTCGTAGATAATACCATCATCCGCTAGCACAAAAGGCATAGCATAGAAGTAAAAAATTAGATTGTGATAAAACCGCGCTGAGCTTTTTCCAAAAGCTGCTTTGTTAGGAGCTACCCAGACCTCCTTACCGTCATAACCCACTTGGACACTATCTCTGGTAATCAATGCTTTTCTGTTATCTAATGCGATTTTCTGATGCTCTATTTCAGGCCCCCTTGAAAAGGAAAAATCCATAGCTTTCATTTTTCTCCACAATTCTAATCCTCCATGGGCCTTTAATCCTTTTTCTAATACTGTAGGAAGCACCACTTTCTGAATCATTGGCTGCTCGGCAGCTTGATCTTCTTTCGAAGCACAAGATTGAATTATAATCGCTAAAAGTATTGAGGTAGTGATCAAGAATATATTTTTCATACTCAATGATATTAAAATTAAATATCAACCCCAATTAAAGTTAGAATATTGGTCGCCGGAGCAACTTCTTTAAAGACTAAAACATATCTTGCCCTTAGAAATTCAAAAAATCAATTTTATGAAAATAAACGGTCATTCTCATCTTTTGCCTTACCCTGAGCAGATCCCTGCTTTTATGAAAGAACAAGAAATCTTTTGGGTAGATGATGATCGTAAATTTATGCTTCAAAAAAACTGGAAGCGACCAGTTACTGACAAGAGTTTTTTCCTACATGAAAAGCTTGAGTGGATGGAGACCAATAATATTGATCATGCGGTAGTGCTCAATCTTTCACAGCTTTACGGAAATGGACTGCGCTATGAAGAAATGAAACAAGTCCTTCGTTTTCAAAATGACTTCAATGCAAAAGTGCAACACGATCACCCTACAAAGTTTACAACTGGATTTGTTGTTCATGCAGGGTTTATTAAGTCTGCGCTCTGGGAGATGGAACGATGTGTAGAAAAATTAGGATTGAATGTAATGTGCCTTCCAACACACTACATGGATTCGGTTGGAACTTGGCGTTGTATTTTTGACAAGGAATGTGAACCCATTTTTGAACTAGCCGATCACTACAAGTTGGCTGTGGAGATTCACCCTTATGATGGAGAAAAATTCATTAAACTTCAAAATACAGCCTGGCGATTCCACTTGGTTTGGATGCTTGCTCAATGTGCAGATTCCTATCATTTTTATACCCTAAATGGATACCACAACAAATATGAAAATATGCGGGTGTGTTTCGCTCATGGAGGACAATTAGCACAAATGAACTTAGGAAGAAGAATTCAAGGCTTTGATGGCCGTCCTGATTTGTTTGAAGGAAAAACGCATCCGCGAGATGCAATTGGACATCCGAGTGTATTCTTTGATACCTTGGTACACGATACAGATTCACTGGAGTTAATGATCCGAAGAAATGGTACGAATCAAATAATTATGGGCTTGGACGATCCTTATCCTTTGGGAGAAATGGAATCCGAACCACAATCATCATATCCAGGCAAAATATTGGATTTGGCCAAAGAAAGAGAATTGCTGAACGATGAACAATATGGTCAAATTTGGGAGGACAATGTCCTGCGGTGGCTAGGTGTTGAACATCATCCAGAAATTATTGCAAGAATTCATGGAAAGGTCGCCCAGGACTAGTTTGTGCCCAGCTGAATAGATTCAACGTTATCGGTGCCAAAAAATGTCGGAAAAGCCGCTCTTGTGGTACATGTCTGATCAAAACTTTTCGTTAATATTTTGGATTCCATCGAAGATTGATATAGCTTCAATCAAGCTATCGTGCTATCAATCAAATGAAAAGTGATGAATAGGAGACAAGCTATAAGGGCTTTTACCACTGGTGAATCGCCCAAATCGGTAAAAATCAGCCCTATTGCAGTCAATAACGGTATCGAACCTTTTTCTGGAAATTTCGACTATCAAACAGCTCGACATCTGCTCACTAGATGTAATTTTGGAGCCACTAACGAACAAATTTTACAAGCAATTGAAGACGGTCTAGAAACAACCTTAGATCAAATTCTAA
Organism: uncultured Saprospiraceae bacterium; assembly: GCA_937928045.1. Taxonomy (GTDB): domain Bacteria; phylum Bacteroidota; class Bacteroidia; order Chitinophagales; family Saprospiraceae; genus JABDJM01. The sequence goes on from CALFWO010000005.1 coordinate 138,493, forward strand.
CTCAAATAGCACCTACAACTGAACCGCTCAACCCAAGTTTTGAGGATGATCCAAATGTTCCAATCGGGGCGTCATGGGTGGATCAACCCTTTGCAGGAGGAGTTCCCGCAATCCTTTACCGAATCTCTTCATTACAATCTTGGACCTATGAGCAAATGGCTGCAAAGAATATTTCTATTCAGGAGAAAATGACTTTGTTTTGGCACAACCATTTCGCCATTCATGATATTAGAGATGCAAGATTTGGATACAAGTATATTTCATCCTTGAGGAACAATTGTCTCGGAAACTTTAAAGAGCTTGTGAAAACCATTTGTGTAGATCCAATGATGTTGGTTTTTCTAAATGGACATGAGAATAGTGTTACTGCTCCGAATGAAAATTTTGCAAGGGAATTATTGGAATTGTTCACTATCGGAAAAGGAGACTTGATAGGTCCTGGAGACTACACGCATTATACAGAATCTGATATTAGTGAGATGGCTCGTGTCATGACAGGTTGGAGACATCAAGGGAGATATGCAACAGACGATACATTGCCACATGCTATTTTTGTAGCCAATCGTCACGATAATGGAGAAAAGCAATTGTCAGATAAGTTTGGCAATAAAATCATACTTCCCGGAGGAGAGGAAGAATATAGGAACTTGGTGGATGTTATTTTTCAACAAGAAGAAGTCTCTAAATTTATCTGCCGTAAATTTTACCAATGGTTCGTGAATTTTGAAATTAATGATGCTATAGAAGCAAACATTATAGAGCCTATGGCTCAGCTTCTAAGAGCTGAGAATTACGAAATAGAACCGGTGATGCGCGTATTGCTTGCCAGTGAACATTTTCTGAATGAAACAATGCATGGGTGTCAAATTAAAAATCCTTTGGATTATATTTTTGGAATTCATACAACTAGTGAAGTGGAGTTGGTAAGTGACCTAACGGGCCAATATCAACAATTTGCTTTTATGAGTGGCTATTCTAATCTGTTACAAATGCGCTATTTTGATCCGCCAAGCGTGGCAGGATGGAAAGCCTATTATCAAAGTCCTATTTTCTATCAACATTGGCTTAACTCGGTTACACTCCCATTAAGAATTCGATATTCATCAGGCATCAACAATGCGGGACTTTCTTACTTTACGCCAATTTTGGTTGTGGATCCTTTAATTCTCGTAAATAAGTTGGAAGTTCCATCTGAGGTTAATGGAATGTTGGACCAATTGTCACGTTTGTTTTATCCGAAACCTTTGTTGCTGGGACAGCTTGAATTCTTAAAAGAACAACTATTGGGAGATTTAGAAGACTTTGAATGGGAAACGGAATACCTAGAATACGCTATTGATCCAACCAATGAAGGTTTGGCAGACCCAGTTAGAAAGCGACTAAAAAACTTATTTACCGCTATGATGGGATTAGCAGAATTTCAATTAATGTAACTTAATGCTGAAAAACAAGGATTTATTAGGCTAATGGACAACTTGAAAGGCGATTTTTACGTCTAAAAGTTGTTTCCTAGTTAAACTTGAAAGAAAAAAAATGGTCCACTAAGGGTAAGGCACTTTTTTTGTGTATTCAATTAAAGGAGATATTATTTATTCTTAATCCTAAATCTTGCTACCAATGAATCGACGATCTACTATAGCATCTTTGTTTGGTCAAAAAACACAACAGCACAAAAAACTAACTCAAAAAGTCAATTTGCCTGCTGTGGTGATCAATGCAGGTCTAGAGCCTTATACTGGAGAATTTGATTTTGCAGCTGCTTCCCATCTTTTGCGTAGAACTAGTTTTGGCCCAACAAAAGAACAAATTGAGCAAGCCGTTGCTGATGGTTTTGAATTGACCCTTCAAAAAGTTCTAACTAACGAACCAGTTAGTGAACTTCCGCTCAACACTAATTTTGCAGATGATCCGAATTGTGCGATTGGGGAGACTTGGATTGATAAACCGTTTAGTGGATCGACCGATGATATTCGACGTTATCGAAGTGAATCCCTGTTTGGTTGGACTGCTGGTAGGTTATTTGAGAATAGTATTTCGATTCGAGAAAAAATGGTTTTGTTTTGGCACAATCATTTTGTAGTCACTGATGAAGATGAGCCGAGATATCTTTATAACTACATAGCAACATTAAGAAGTAATTGTCTTGGAAACTTCCGTGATTTTGTAAAAAAAATGGTGATAGATCCAGCCATGCTTCGTTTTCTTAATGGTAATCAAAATATTGCTTCAGCCCCCAATGAAAACTTCGCACGGGAATTACTGGAATTGTTTACCATAGGAAAAGGAGACGTTGCCGGACCAGGTGATTACACTTTTTATACAGAGGAGGATATCTTAGAAATTTCGAAAGCACTAACTGGTTGGTATGACATAGGATACTATGCTTATGACAATACTTTACCAGGCTCTGGATTTAATGCCGACAATCATGATACAACTACCAAAACTTTGTCAAATAGGTTTGGTTTTGCATCCATTCAAAATGGAGGAGAAAATGAATATTCAAACGTTGTTGATATTATTTTGCAACAAGATGAAGTCGCAAAGTTTATAGTTCGCAAAATTTATCGTTGGTTTATTTATTACGATATCACTGATCAAGTCGAGCAAGATGTAATTACTCCGTTGGCCGATCAATTTCGAACAGGGAACTATGAAATACTTCCCATAATGAATACCTTATTACGCTCAGCACATTTCTTTGGGGAAGATGCAAATGGATGTATAGTTAAGAATCCAATTGATTTTTCGCTTGGATTGGCGAAGCAATTCGAAATGGATTTTAGCGCAGACTTGCATATTAGATATCGTCAACAGGCAGCCATTTTAGAAAATGCAGGCTACTTGCAAATGGCCTACTTTAGGCCTCCTAATGTAGCCGGCTGGAAAGCATATTATCAAGAACCAGTTTTTCATCAGATTTGGTTAAACTCAGTTACTTTGCCTCAAAGAATGGGATATGCTTGGGTTGTAATCAACAACGGATTTGAAATAGAAGGGGAACGGATTATTGTTGATCCTTTAAAAATAGTAGACGCACTCAGTAATCCATCAGATGTGAATGAAATGATTAGTGAGGTGGTAAAAATATTTTTACCTAAACCGATTACGGTTAGTCAAAGAGTGTATTTAAAGACTGTATTGATTCCAGGTTTGCCAGACTTCGAATGGGAAGTGGAATATTTGGAATATGCAATAGACCCAACGAATGAAAATTTAGCAAATCCAGTTCGGTCTAAATTGAAAAATATGTTCACGATCATAGTCACTATGGCTGAATATCAATTAATGTAAAAAATGTAAATATTCGACGCTTTATTTTTATAGAACGTAGCTTAAAATAAATATTATGAAAAGGAGATCATTTATTAAATCGGGATCAGCTCTTTCACTACCTTTTTTTCTGAATGGAATTCCATTACAAACTATGGGTATGCCTTCAGCATTTGGTGGTATGAATGGAGACTCTGATCGCGTCTTGGTTCTAATCCAACTCAATGGTGGAAATGATGGATTAAATACATTGATACCTTTGGATGCCTATGACAATTTAGCCAATCTCCGATCTAATATTATTCTTCCAGAGTCAAGTCTTATTCAAATAACTGGAGATAACTCTTTTCACCCCAGTATGACAGGGATGGCGGAAATGTTTGATGACGCAAAATTGAACATCGTGCAATCTGTTGGTTATCCTAATCAGAACCGGTCTCACTTTAGATCCTCGGACATTTGGTCAACAGGTTCTGCAGCTGATGAATATTTAAGTACTGGATGGATGGGTAGATATTTTCAAAATAGATTTCCAGAATATCCAGCAGAATATCCAAACGACGATTGTCCAGATCCCTTCGCATTAACAATAGGTAATTCCGTCTCAGAAACTTGTCAAGGACTTTCTTCGAACTATAGCTTAGCGGTGAACAATCCAAATGATCTTTTTGAATTGCCAGAAGGCTTAGGGGGGAATCCAGATTTAAGTACTTGCTATGGTTTTCAGCTTGACTTTGTTAGAACTGCTATTTTGCAAACCAATGCATACGCTGATAGGATTACCGAAACCTATGAGGCTGGAAATAATGTTGCAGCATATCCTGATGATAATAGCCTTGCAAATAGATTGAAAACGGTAGCTAAATTAATAAGTGGTGGATGTCAAACTAGAGTGTTTATTGTGGCGCAGGGAGGATATGATACCCATGCAAATCAAACTGAAGATGGTGCCCCAACTACTGGAGAACATGCAGGTCTGTTGAAAGAACTTTCAGATGCAATGAACTCTTTTCAAAAAGATTTAACTGCATTAGGTCTTGAAGAACGGGTAGTTGGAATGACTTTCTCGGAATTTGGAAGACAAATAAAATCAAATGATGGTATTGGTACTGACCATGGTAATGCGGCTCCGCTGTTTGTATTTGGTTCTTGTATTAATCCTGGAATAATTGGAGACAACCCTGATATTCCTATCACAGTTCAAAACCAAGCTGGTGTCCCAATGCAATACGACTTTCGTTCCGTTTATGGATCCATCTTGATGGATTGGTTTGAAGTTCCTGAAGCAGAAGTAAAAGATATTCTTTTTGATGACTTTCAATATTTACCAATTCTTCAACCTTGTGATAGCGTAGCTACAAATGATTTGTCTGCTGCGGATTTCGATCTAAATATTTTCCCCAATCCATGTACAAATTATGCCTCAGTAAGATTTAATTCTAAGTCAGAAGAAATATCAATAACTTTATTTGATGCGATTGGTTCTCAACTTAAAGTGGTTTCTTCTAGAAAATTTCAAGAAGGGCAACATGAAGTAAAATTCGAAGTGCACGACCTAGTACCAGGAAATTACTTTATAAGAATCCAAGGAAAGTCTGGTGCTACAACTAAATCATTGATTAAAATAAACTAGTTTTTAGGCTAGGCTCGCACTAACTATTCCTTTTTTCCCAATGGCATCCAATGTTACTGATTGAATTCCATTGATTAATTCTTGTTGAAAGGGCAATTCGATTTTTACATAATTATCTGTAAAGCCATTCATCATTCCAGGGGACTTACTTTTTTCAAAAAGTGCTAAGCGCTTTTGCCCTATGAATTGTTGGTAAAAAGCATGCAGTTTTCTATCGGAAAGTTGACGCAACATTTCATTTCGCTTTCTTCTTTTCTCCATTGGAATTGAATCCGGCATTTCAGCAGCTAGGGTATTGGCCCTTTCTGAATAGGTGAATACATGAAGATAGCTGATGTCTAAGTTTTCAATGAATTGATAACTTTCTAAAAAATCTTCATCGGTCTCTCCTGGAAATCCGACGATTACATCAACCCCAATACAAGCATGAGGCATCAGAGATTTGATTTTGGCAACGCGATCTTTGTATAGCTCTGACTTATACCTTCGCCGCATCATTCTTAAAAGTTTATCTGAGCCAGATTGCAAAGGCATGTGGAAATGAGGAACAAATCGTTTTGATTTCGCCACAAATTCGATTACATCATCATCACAAAGATTGGGTTCAATGCTTGAAATTCTAAATCGTTCGATTCCATTGACAGTATCTAATGACTTAATTAGGTCAATAAATTTACCACCTTTCTTATAGCCTTCAGCATTTCTCAATTTGCCAAAGTCTCCGATGTTTACTCCAGTTAATACAATTTCTTTAACACCCATGTCAGCGATTGCTCCAGCATTCACCACGACTTTCTGAATTTCATCTGAACGGCTTGCACCACGCGCTTGAGGAATTGTACAAAAACTACATTTGTAATCACAGCCATCTTGAACTTTTAGAAATGATCGGGTACGATCGCCAAAGGAAAAAGCATCTTTAAATTCATGTACTTCTTTTACCTCTCCAGCGACGATCATTCCTTTCCCTGGGGCTTTAGATATCTCATCGATGTAATCAATGACTCTAAATTTTTCGGCAGCACCAAGTACCAAATCAACTCCCTCAATATTGGCGATTTCGTCTGGTTTTAATTGTGCATAGCATCCAATTACCACCACTTTCGCAGCAGGATTCGAGCGTAAAGCTTTTCGTACAACTTGGCGACATTTTTTATCCGCAAAATCAGTTACTGAGCAGGTGTTAATAACATAAACTTCGGCAGGCTCTGGAAATTTGACTTCAGAAAAACCATGAGACTCAAAAGATCTGCCAATAGCAGAAGTCTCTGAAAAGTTGAGTTTGCAACCCAAAGTGTGAAAAGCGACTGTTTGCGGTGTAGCCATAGGCGCAAAGGTAAGACTAAAGCAGGCTACTTAGCAACAAATTCTCTTTGCCTTTGTTATTTTTGCAGCACAATATTTTATACATGATAATATTACTTTCTCCGGCAAAGACACTCGATTATTCTCCAACCGAGATTAAGGATTTTCATCAGCCAAGATTTTCTGATGAAGCTCAGGTGTTGGTAAAAAAATTGAAAAAGTCATCCGTGGGTGGATTGCAATCCTTAATGGGAATTAGTGAAAAGTTGGCCAAAGAAAATGTTGACCGATATAAGTCTTTCTCGGAAGAATTTACAACTGAAAATGCAAAGCAAGCCGCATTAGCCTTCAAAGGAGATGTCTATCTAGGATTGGAGGCAAACACTTTCAAAAAGAATGATTTAAAGTTTGCAGACAAACATTTAAGAATATTGTCTGGACTTTATGGCCTTTTGAGGCCATTGGACCTTATGCAGCCATATCGTTTAGAAATGGGTACACATCTAAAGGTTGGCCGCAAAAAGAATTTGTATGAATTCTGGGGCAATCAGATTACCGACCTAATTAATAATGACTTAAAGACCAGCAAAAGTAAACTTGTATTGAATTTGGCTTCAAAAGAATACTTTAAGTCAGTAAAAGTGGAATTACTCGATGCTCCCGTACTCAACATACATTTTCAAGAAAATAGAGGAGGGAAGTACAAAGTTATCGCATTTAATGCCAAAAAGGCCCGAGGAAGGATGTCTCATTTGGTAATAAAAGAGCGAATTACCAACCCTGATGACCTTAAGGCGCTGGATATCAATGGATATTGTTTTAATGAACAATTAAGTAAGCCAGGAAATTGGGCATTTACCATAGATTGATTCTAAAAAAGTATTTTTTTTCAAATTTTCCATTGTTGTTATTCACTGACTGCTAATAAGTTAAGTGCCTAATTGTGATTTCATATTTTCAAATTTTAACATATGGATGAGATTTTTTTGTTATTCTTGTGAACAGATGGTTAGCCTTCGCGTAAACCACACCTACATAAAAACTAAAATCAATAATCTATTAAAAATTAAAATTTTATGAAAATTAGACTGATCGTTGCTGTGTTGGCACTTTTTACTCTAAGTACAACTTCACAAGCACAAGTAGATGTAACAGTAAACCCAATTGGGATTTTATTTGGAGACATCAGTTTAGGAGCAGACATTGTAATTTCTGATAACTTAAGTGTAGAGCCAACAGTTGGATTTGGATCTAACAAGAGTGATTTGTTAGGTTACAAATCGAGCAGTATTCCAATTTCTGTTTTCGGTAAGTACTACTTCAATCCTAACAATGGAGCTGATAAATTTTATGCTTCTGTTTGGTTGAGATTTATCAACAGAAATTTCAATTTTGATGACACTTTGACTGGAACTGCTAGCGTTGACTATTCTCAAACGAGAGTAGGAGGTGGACTAGGAATCGGCTACAAAGTAGTATCAAAAGGAGGAATCGTATTTGACATCGGAATTGGAGCAGGTCGTGCCTTTTTGGATAAGAGAAAATTCGAATCTGACGTTATTGACCCAGTAACAATTGAATGGACTCAGTTGATGTTTAATGGCAAATTAGGAGTTGGATACCGTTTCGGTGGATAATTCAAATCCTTAGAAATATTAAAGGGACGATGTGCTGTATGCATGTCGTCCCTTTTTTTTGCAAATCTATACTGTGTCTTTTAGTTTCTTTCTTAAAGCAAACAATTCATCTCTAAAGCTTGCAGCTGAAATAAAGTCTAATTCTTTCGCAGCCTTTTTCATCTTGCGCTCTGTTTCTGTGATCATTTTTTCAATTTTATCTCTGCTTAGAAATTCTAAGATTGGATCAGCAGCTAGGGAAGGCTCATCGGGCTCAACATAAGCTTTTTTACCTCTGATATCAAGTATGGATTGCTTAGACAGTATGGCTTCTTTAGAGGCTTTGATCGTCTTTGGAGTGATCCCGTGCTTTTCATTGTGAGCAATCTGAATTGCCCTTCTACGCTTCGTTTCATCCATGGTTAATTTCATCGAGTCAGTAATCTTATCAGCATAAAAAATTACCAGCCCATTTACATTTCTTGCCGCTCTTCCGGCAGTCTGAGTAAGCGATCTATTGTTTCTCAAAAAGCCTTCTTTGTCGGCATCAATTACCGCAACCAAAGAAACTTCCGGAAGATCTAAACCTTCTCTAAGCAGATTAACACCAACCAGTACATCAAATTCTCCTAAACGTAAATCACGTAAGATTTCAACCCGCTCCATGGTATCTACTTCGGAGTGTATATATCTGACTTTAATGTCAAGTCCGCCTAAATATTTTGTTAGTTCCTCTGCCATTCTTTTAGTCAAAGTGGTCACTAAGATTCGTTCATCTACTTTGATCCTTTCACTAATTTCTTCCATTAAATCATCAATCTGATTTAAGCTGGGTCGTACTTCAATCGGCGGATCTAAAAGACCAGTTGGACGAATCAATTGCTCAACTATTTCACCTTCTGTTTTTTCCAGTTCATAATCGGCTGGAGTTGCAGATACAAAAATGATTTGATTGGTCAATTGTTCAAATTCACCAAAATTTAATGGACGGTTGTCCATTGCGGAAGGTAATCTGAAACCATAATTAACTAAGTTTAATTTTCGAGCACGATCACCTCCCCACATACCTCTCACTTGCGGAAGCGTAACATGACTTTCATCTATCATCATCAAATAATCCTCTGGAAAATAATCTAATAAACAGAATGGTCTCGTGCCAGGTACTCGGCCGTCAAAAAATCTCGAATAATTTTCTACTCCGCTACAATAGCCCAATTCTTTCATCATTTCCATGTCGAAAGTAGTTCTCTCTTGAATTCGTTTGGCTTCAACATAGCGTCCCTCTTTTTCGAAATACTTTTTCTGAGCATGTAGTTCATCCTCTATTTCGCGAATGATTTGATGCATTCTATCCTTAGGAGCAATGTATAAATTCGCAGGAAATATTGCAGCATTTTCTAAGGATTCGATTCGTTTTCCGGATTCAATTTCAATGCGTTCAATTTCCTCAATTTCATCTCCAAAGAAAACCACTCGGAAACCGTAATCAACATATGGTAAGTTGATGTCAACGGTATCACCTTTAACTCTAAAAGTAGCTCGTTTCAGCTCCGTTTGTGTTCGAGTATATAAACTTTCAACAAGGTTGTAGAGAAAAGTATTTCTTGAAATTGTTTGTCCTCGGTATATTCTGTTGATACCTGATTTTAAATCTACTGGATTTCCCATTCCATAAATACACGATACCGAGGCTACAATAATTACATCTCTTCTTCCACTCAATAACGAAGAAGTCGCTCTTAACCTTAATTTATCAACTTCTTCGTTGATGGATAAATCTTTTTCAATATAGGTATTGGAATGTGTTATGAATGCTTCGGGTTGATAGTAATCATAGTAGGAGACGAAATATTCTACAGCATTGTTAGGAAAGAATTCTCGAAATTCTCCATATAACTGAGCCGTTAATGTTTTATTGTGAGTCAGAATAAGCGTTGGGCGATTAAGTTCTGAGATGACATTCGCCATAGTGAATGTTTTTCCAGAACCTGTAACTCCGAGGAGACATTGGGCATACTCATTCCCTTCTACCCCTTCTACCAATTTTTTGATAGCTTGAGGTTGATCACCGGTAGGGGTGAAAGGAGATTGGAGATCAAATTTCGTGGCCAAAAAGTAAATTTTATTTGAGTTCGTAGAGTTCGATCTCTTGCCCTGTCCAATCAGACTTTTTACCGATTAGTTCAAATTGATAAGGTCGACCAAGTAATTCTTTAGAACTTTTAGAAATTAAAATTTGTCCTTCCTTAGCAATCGATTGTATCCAGGCACATTGATCAAAAGTTTGTCCCAAGATATCTAAAGATTCTGTATTATAATCTATGGTTGATAAAAATACTGGACCGGAATGAATTCCAAGTTTTAAATGTTGTTTCAGTTCTGGATTTTCTAACATATAAGATTGAATATCTTTTGCAGCCAAGACAAGCTGATCCGGATTGTCAGCTAAATCCTTTACGCCTGTTGCAAAGATAAAAGTCGAACCTATTTTTTTAACATAAAAAACAGACGGATATTGACTTAGAAGTGATTTAAGGTCATTAAATAATTCATTGTAGAATGATATAAACTTTTCTGTTTTTTGCTCATCGGAGAATTCTAACTTGGAACCAAAGTCTACTATCAACATTGTAAGTTGATCGATTTTGTTCACCTTTGCACCATTTCTACTTCCAATAATACTTTTGTTTCTAATGGATTCTTGTTCTTCTATTTCCTCTCTGTAGTTGTTTATTAACCTTTCTTTTTTGATCAAGGCATCAGCAAATTTATCTTTCTGAATTTGCTTTCTTTTGTTAAGAAAATACATTCCAGTTAAAAGTCCTAAGGCTAGAAGTCCAAGAATTGCAGACAACCAACTAAACAATTGCTCACGACTAGATTTATTATAATTTGTAAATTCAGGAATACGATCAATTAGGCTATCTCGAGTATATTTGCTTCTATTTGAATCTAGATTGATAGTCGCAATTTGACTATCCTTTTTGGCACTTTCTACCAACAATTGTTTTTCTGCTAGTTCATACTGCAACCGCAAAAGTTCTTCATTTAAAACAGAGTTTTGAGTAATTAATTCATCGTTCTCTTTTTTTAACTTTATTTGATCTGATTTTAAAATTTTCACTTCATTCGAAGCGGCTGAATTCGTATTTGGCGAAGGAGCTGAATTCTGAAACTTGTTCTTGTGTTTCTTGAGATAATTGATTGCATTTAGATTTATCTCATAAGCTTTTTTATAATTATTGTTTCTAATTTCAATTCCTGATTGCAATGTAGCGGCTTCGATTAATAGCGATAAATCTTTATTGATTTTCGCTAAATTTTCTCCGGTCTTTAACCACTTTATTGCCGCTGAGTTATCCGATTGGTTGATAAATGATTTTCCCAAAAGAACTGCACTTTTCCTTAAATAGTAACTGTCATCCAATGATTGCGCAAGATTATAAGCCTGGTTGGCTTGGAAAGTGGCCACGCTAGGTTTGCGTATTAAGTTTAGAGATGACAACTCATAGTTGAGACGCATTTTTTCCCTTGGATCTTTTGTTCGATCCAATTGCTGGTAAAGGTCTTGAATTTTTGACTGCGAGAATAGTGCTATCGGAAGGTTTACCAATAGCAACAAAAGCATCCCCCAAATTAGAAGTCGTTTGGTCACAGTATCTTTGTTGTATGTTGGAGGTAAAAAATCACAGCGTGATTCAACTGTAAAAATACGATTATTAGAGCCCGCAAGCAATCAACAAAATTTGTAATTGATTAGCTACCCAATTAGCGGTAGTCTTTGGTACTTTCACCTTGATATTTTATTAAATTCGCCCTGAATGGAGAGTTCTTCAGATAAATTTTCGGAAACCCGAGCAATGATTATCCAAGATTTTGGATTAGACATTCCTGGGGAAGGCATGGATGAAGCCGCATTGTTTCTGATTTTGTGTGATGCCGTAGCTTATATGATTGAACATAGGATAGACTTTTTGATGAGTCTTTTGTATCGTCTCGATGTACTAGAGCCACATATCAATCATGCCTTGTCTCCGCTTTGTCCAGATCCAGCAAATATTGCATTGGCGAAACTAATTATGGAAAGGCAAAAGCAAAGGGTTCAAACAAAGTTAGATTATCGCACCAATGCTAAAGATCAGGATATGGGTGATCTGGCTTTTTAAGTCATACCGAGAAACCAATATTTTTAAAATCCTTAGAATTTTGTTCAAACTGGTGTAAAAATTGGAACAGTATTCTCAAACTGATATTTCATGAAACAAAGTTTATTGGCTTTCTTTTTTATCCTAGCACTTACTTTTAATTTAAGTGGGCAAGATGCTTATTTGCATTCTATTGGTTTTAGAGCAGGCCCTTTAACAGGCGTGACCTATAAAAGATTCATTGGCGTGCCATCAGTTATTGAAGGCGTATTAGGATATAATTATACCAATGGAAAAACTGTAACTGTTCTAGGATTGTACGAGCATCATTTCCATATTAATTATCAATTAAATCTATTTGCAGGAGCCGGAACGAGTGTTGCTTATCGAAAGGATGATTTTCGACTAAATTTGGAAGCAATTGCAGGGCTGGAATATGTTTTTCCGAATTTCCCATTGAATTTTTCTTTAGATTACAAGCCTGTTTTTCACATCCTGAATAAGGAATTGTTTTTTAACGAATTTGCACTCTCAATTAGGTATATACTTTAAACCATGTTGCTAAAAACGAGAGGTATTGTTTTCCGTTCTATCAAGTATGGAGACACTTCTGTAATCGCTGATATCTATACGCGAGAAGAAGGTTTACGAACATTTATAATTGGCGGTGTTCGAAAACAAAAATCTAACTTTAGTCCAGGACTATTGCAAGTAATGTCGATAGTAGATCTTGTTGCTTATTTTAAGGTAGACAGAGATATGCACCGCGTAAAAGAAATGATCCCAGCTCAAATATTTTCTGGAATTAGTTATGATGTAGTCAAAAGCTCTGTAGGATTATTTATGATCGAAGTTGCACAAAAATCAATCAAGGAATCAGAGCAGAATTATCGCCTATTCGATTTTCTAGAACATTCCTTTTTATTGCTGGATGCTACTACAAATGGTTTGGCAAACTTTCCAATCGGTTTTCTTTTGAGACTTAGCAGTTATTTAGGTTTCCAACCGGAGCAATTTCGTGATCCTGAAGATGTCTATTTCGATCTCAAAGAAGGACACTTTGTCTCTAGAACAATTGGACATACTTATTTTCTGAATGAAATTCAGGCGGAGTTACTTTGGAAATTTCTTCCATTAGACTTGACCGAAATTCATGAGCTTAAAGTTGAAAAATCACAACGCAAACTTCTCGTCAAAGAATTGATTCAATTCTATCGATTTCATGTCGAACAATTGGAAGAAGTACGCTCTTTAGATGTATTGGAAACTATCCTTAGTTAATTGGCTACCCGTTTTACAACTACTAAAAAACTGTTGTTTTACTGATCTCGAACTTAACATGGGACAACCATGCTATGATTCAACAAAATTTATCGATTTTTGAGCCGTTTATAAGCTGACAAGCACAAATTGCATGAAGAAGTTCTTTCAGAAACGGATTAAAGCATTTAAGAAAAAAGCAAAGAAGAAACCGATACTTGCATGGGGAACCCTCATACTTGGGATACTTTTCTTAGTTGGATTCTTACTGGTGGTTAGCTTGGTAGTATCTATTCGTTGGGGATTCTTTGGAACATTACCATCTCCTAAGCAGTTGTCGCAAATACAAAATGATAATGCCTCGATTGTCTATTCAGCGGATGATCAGATTTTAGGAAAGTACTTTATCCAAAATCGAACTTCGGTAGCCTATAATGATATATCGCCTGATCTTATCAATGCTTTAGTTGCCACAGAAGATGCCCGTTTTTTTGAACACAAAGGTATTGACTACAGGGCTTGGGTGCGCGTACTTGTTAAAACGGTCCTTTTGCAAGATCAGTCAGGCGGAGGAGGATCTACCCTCAGTCAACAATTATCTAAAAACCTTTTCCCAAGAGAAGATTACTGGAAGTTAACCATACCAGTGGCCAAGATCAAAGAAATGTTCATTGCCACACGACTGGAAAAGATTTACAACAAAGATGAATTGATTAACTTATATCTAAATACTGTTCCTTTTGGAGCAAATGTATTCGGTGTTCAAGCTGCCGCAAAAACATTCTTTAATAAATCTTCCAAAAAGGTAAATATTCAAGAAGCTGCAGTGCTTGTTGGAATGCTAAAAGCGAATACTAAATTTAATCCAGTAAGGAACCCAAATTTCTCCAAAACTAGAAGAAATGTTGTGCTGTCTCAAATGGCAAGATATGGATATTTGAAACAGTCAGAATTGGATTCATTGAAGCAAATGGAGTTAGTCACAGATTATCAAAGAGATTCCAATACAGAAGGTTTAGCCACTTATTTTAGAGCGCAGTTAAAACAAGAACTTAAATCAATATTGCCAGATCTGCAGAATGATAATGGTGAAAGTTTGAATTTATTTACTGACGGACTTCGCATCAAAACCACCATACAATCCCGATTACAACGATTCGCTGAAGAATCTGTTCAAGAACATATGAAGGCTTTGCAGGCCAGTTTTGATAAACATTGGAAAGGAAAGAAAGCTTACGGATCGAATAGAAATTTGGCGGAAGCGATGACTAGAACCGAACGCTACAAATCCATGAAAAAAGCTGGGAAAAGTTCTCAGCAGATAAAAGAAGCTTTTGATAAGCCGATACGAATGACCGTATTTTCTTATGAAGGTGATCAAGTTCGAGAGATGTCTCCCTTGGATTCTTTGAAATATTATTATTGCCTGCTTAATGCGGGATTCTTGGCTGCAGATCCACATACCGGAAAAGTACTGGCCTGGGTAGGAGGTATCGATCAAAAATATTTGCAATATGATCATGTCTTGGCTAAGCGACAGACAGGTTCTACTTTTAAGCCGTTGGTATACGCCAATGCTATAAGATCAGGCCTCTCTCCCTGTGAATATATTCCAAATCAGTTGGTAACCTATACAGATTATGATGATTGGCAACCAGCCAATTCTGGTGATGAATACGGTGGCTTTTATTCCATGGAAGGAGGAATTAGAAAGTCCATCAATTCTATAGCAGTAAATCTTATCATGAAAACTGGTGTTGAAAATGTTCGTCACTTAGCACATGATATGGGTATTAATTCTGAAATTCCTGATGCGCCAGCAATTGCTTTGGGAACCGCAGATTTGTCTTTGTACGAAATGGTACAAGTCTATCAGACCTTTGCCAATCAAGGTGTCCGAAGGGATTTGTCATTTATCGAACGGATTGAAACGAAGGATGGGAAAATTCTTTATGAAAAAGAAGAAACAGAACCAGTAACTGTTTTGACCCAGGATGAATCCGCCATTATGGACCATCTTCTCCAAGCGGTTGTTGATAGTGGAACAGCAAGAAGATTAAGATTTAAATATCAATTAGCCGGTCCTATTGCGGGAAAAACCGGTACCACTCAAAGTCACGCAGATGGTTGGTTCATGGGATATCATCCAAACCTGGTGGCTGGAGTTTGGGTTGGTGCCGAGTATCCTTCAGTGAGATTCCGAACCATTAGTTTAGGCCAGGGTGCAAATACAGCATTACCAATCTATGGCAAATTTATGCATAAAGTAAGTAAATGGAAGGCTACTCAAAAATGGGCTACGGCACAATTTCCGGAACCCTCTGAGGAAGTTCGATTGGCATTAAATTGTCTACCTTATTTAGAAGAAGAGCCTATTCCAATTGACTCCGTACAAGTGCTTGATGGGGGATTGTATGATGCCATAGATGAGTTGTTCGAAAAATTTAGGAGAAAAGATCCTCCACAAACTTCAAAGCCTAAAGTAAAAAGTGCACCCGATCGTGAGCGAGAAAAGGCATTAGAAAAAGAGCGCGATCGCATTCGCAAAAAGAATGATCGCATTAAAAAACAGCGAGCCAAAAAGAAGAAGCGTAAAAAACGCTGGGGTGGAATATTCGGAAATTAATTGCCAAAGCTGGGAATCTTCATGATTTCCAAACCGCTAGTATCAAATAACGACGCATCGTAAGATCCTTCTTTGAATTCCTTGATAGTAACCACAACTTTTTCTTTTCCATTCTTCGAAAGAGAAATCATTTCTATCGGGAATCCGTCTATGTCTCCGATAAAATTGTTATTTGACTTGGGATTCATTTTGGCTATTGCCATCATAGATTTTTGGAAAGAGTTATAATCGTAAGTGATGTCCTTTGTAGTCCAAGCAGTGGTTTTTTGATCATCTACAGTAATAATGTATTCTTGGCAAGAATAACCATCAATAGTTCTGGTGTTTCCCGTTTTCTCAACATTCGCTTGTATGTCGTCATATTTATCGAGATTCGGACGTTTCATTTCCATCGCCATTCCTTTACTTTCAATATCAGTAACCATTATGATTTTATTTTGATCCAAATACATAATGAAAAGGCTGGTAGGACCTTTAGAGTTCACCATCTTCATTGCTGTGGCAACTTTGGAAAGGTGCATTTCAATAACCATTGGTGAATCCTTTTCTTCTTTATCATTTTTATAAAAACGATATTCCATGGCTACTGTCCCTATGAAATCATTTTGTGAAGCTACAAAGTCAATATCCTTAGTTGCACTTGGTCTAGGTGAAGGATTTTGTTCAGAGGTGGATGAGGTTTGATTTTCTTCAGTTCCAGTTGATTTCTTTTTTTTCCTAAAAAGTCCCTCTATAGCATCAATCCCTTTATCAATTGCTTGATCAACTTTTTGATTTGCTCGATTTTCAACTTTCTGTTCTGCTCTTTTTTTAACAGAGCCTGTTGTTATTTGGGCCAAACTTATACTTGTCCAAAAACAAAGCAGGATTAGAGTAACTGTTTTCATGTTTGGTTATTTATTCGAAAAAATTATTGCTTCTCAAAGTTAGTACTAATTTATTATTGTCCCATTTTTCTGTTCCATGCGATTTTTAATAGAGCCATTTGACTCAAGAATTAATAAATATCCAATGGTCAACCTAAATTTAAATGTCATTCAGCTTTCATTTGCATTTGTTTTCAAAATTAATTGAAAGTAAAGACTGGATGTAAATAATTGAAAATCAATAAAATAAGCTTATTTGTTGATTGTTTAATATCAAAATGTTCAAATTTAGTCGCACTTTGTTTAACCTTTTGTTAGGAATACTTAGACAAAGTGTGTATGTTTGTTTAAAGTTAAACGGGATTATCCCTTATTTCCTTAAACAAAAGCCTTCGGTTATGTCCACAGTAGAATTTGTTAACAAGTTTAATCAGACGACTTCCTTGCTGAATGCGTTCGCCTATAATCTCACTAAGAATGTAGATGACGCCAAAGATCTATTTCAAGAAACAGCTTTTAGAGCGATTAAAAATCAAGACAAATTCAGACCAGGAACAAATTTTAAAGCTTGGCTGATGACCATTATGAAAAACATATTCATTAATGATTATCGAAAGAAGGTTAAGAGAAATACTTTTTCGGATTCTACTGATAACAACTTCTTTTTGAATTCAGGTACGAAAACAGAAGTGAATGGAGCAGAGGCTAATATGTTGATTGATGAACTTTCGGCAATGATTGAAGACCTCCAAGAAGGATTCAAAGTTCCTTTTATGCTTCATTACAAAGGATTCAAGTATCACGAAATTTCCGAACATATGGACCTTCCTTTAGGGACGGTTAAGTCTAGAATATTTTTTGCTAGAAAGGAGTTGAAGAAAAAAATAGCTGTTCGCTATCCCAAAATGGAAAGCTTATTGGCTTAACATATTATTGTATTAATAGTCTATCGGCAGTTCAGTTTTTTACTGAGCTGCTTTTTTTTGAGAATGTCTAATTATGATCAGATATTTTACAAATCATAAAAACTGGACTCATCGATATTGAGAATATATAGCACTTAAAAATGCAGTAGGTACTTATTTATGAATATTTGTAAGGTGCTATTAAATTGAACTTAGGTATGGTAGCATCAAAAGTGCTTTCGTCCAATAATTTTTTCATAAGAAAAGTACCACTCATGTGTCCCATATCGCTTGTCAAAGGACACCAACTCTGATACTCATGGCTTTCGCCGGGCTTTAGAACGGGTTGTAAGCCGACTACTCCATCTCCGTCAACAGCTCTTGTGGAACCAATAGAATCATAAATTTTCCAATGACGAGAAATTAACTGAACAGATTCGCTGCTCAAATTTTCTATGGTAACATGATATCCAAATATGAATTGAAAGGCTACTGGATCAGATTGCTCTTTTCTATAAAATGTTTTCACTGATATCTGTATGCCGTTAGTTGTAAGCGTCTCCATGGTTGTATTTGTCAAGATTCTACGAAGGGAACAATAAGTTTTCCCTTATAGTTCTTATAGGCAATTTCGGAAATTACAAGGGGTTTGTCAATCAAATTCAGCGAATTTCTGCTAATTAACGAGAAATACCTGATTGATAGTACATGGTATTACTTATGGGGTAATTACTTAAAGGGACAAAAATGAGCGAATGATTTCTTCAGCTTCCTCTAAAGCTATTGTCAAGTCATCATTGACTAAAACGGTATCGAATTTATCTTCAAAAGTGAGTTCTCTTTCCGCTCGAATAATTCGCTTTTTCAGACTTGCTTCCGTTTCCGTTTTTCTTCCTCTTAATCTTTCGAATAGAACTTCTGCAGATGGTGGTTTGATAAACACGGCCAAAGATCGATCACCATATTTTTCTTTCAGATTGGTTGCACCATTGACCTCTATATCGAATATGATATGTTGGTCAAGTCCCCAAATGCGATCTACTTCAGAACTAAGCGTACCATAGAATTGGTCATCGTACACTTCTTCCCATTCAAGAAAAGCGCCTTCTTTTACTTTTCTCAAAAACTCTCGTGTTCTGAAAAAGTAGTAATCTTTTCCATTTAACTCATGGGGTCTTGCTGGACGATTGGTTGCAGAGACAGAAAATCCCAGCTCGGGAAATTTTCCTAGTAAATGTCTAACTATGGTTGTTTTTCCAGCACCGGATGGCGCGGTAAAAATTACAATCCCTGGCTTTTCTTTTAATTCAAATGGTAACTTCTGCATAAAGCAATCACTGGACCTTTGCTATAGGGTATTGGCCACTTGTTCTTTTATTTTTTCTAACTCATCCTTCATCTTTACAACAAACCGTTGAATATCTGAACTGTTTGCTTTTGATCCTAATGTGTTGATCTCTCTTCCGATCTCCTGAGAAATAAATCCAAGTTTTCTACCTTTTAAAGTACTTTTCTCGTTTAGGATTTCTAGAAAATACTTGCAATGTTGAGCCAAACGAACTTTCTCCTCTGTGATATCTATCTTTTCTAAATAGTACAATATTTCTTGCTCAAAACGATTCGCATCAATATTCTCTTTACCAACATATTCCTCCATATTTTGGAGCATTCTTTTTCGCAGTTTTTCAACTCTGTTCGTCTCAAAAGGATCCACCTGATCTAAAAAACTAGCGATGTTATTCACACGTTTTTTACAATCTTCATCCATTGCCATTCCTTCAGTTCTTCTAAAAGCGTTAAAGTTTTCAATAGCACTATCCAATATCTCTAAAACTTTGGACCATTCTTCTTCATCCATGGAAGTGCTTTCCGCAGCAACCACATTCGGTAATCGAATGATGGCTTGACTAATGTCAGCTCCGTCATAACCCATCTCTTTATTTAGAGCCTGTAATTCGCGGAAGTACTTTTTATAAAGGTTTTTATTTAGACCGAATTCTCCATCACCTTGCATAGAGATAACATCGATTGTCATTTCGATTTTCCCTCTTTCCAATGCTTTCGTGATTTTCTTTCTGAAATCTGGCTCTCTTTCACGGTAATTTTGTGGAAGCTTAAAGCGAAGATCGGTAAACTTAGAATTCAGAGATCTGAGTTCTATAGATATTGTTTTATCCTTATAGGTTCCTTTTGCTCTTCCAAAGCCAGTCATCGATAACAGCATCGCATTGTTTTTAGCACATCCGTAAACCGTAAATATAGGTAAAAACTATCCTGAGCCATTTAAATAGGGAGAATTGACGTCCTAAGTTTACACTTTTGAGCAACTCAAAAAGATTATATTCGTTACTAATATGATGAGGATCAGTTCGATAGATTCAAAATATGTCGTTATTTTTAACTTTTTTTTGAACTGGGTCTTTCATATGACCGAATAAATACCGACATTTGCCCCGCCTTAATGGGGCCCTCTAATATTTTTTATAACTTTTTGTAAACCAAAGATTAACGATGAGAAAAGCTGATTTAGTAGCAGCAATTTCGGAAAAGACCGGAGTCCCCAAAGTCGATGTACTAGTTTCGCTTGAATCTTTCTTTAAGGAAGTCAAGAATACATTGGCAAGTGGAGAGAACGTATATGTCAGAGGATTTGGCAGTTTTATTATTAAAAAGAGAGCCAAGAAAATTGGACGCCATATAAAGAACAACGTTGCGATTGAAATTCCAGAACATTTTATTCCGGCTTTTAAGCCTGCTAAAATATTCGTGGAACAAGTTAAAACCAACGTAAGTACGCTTCCCAGAGATGAATCAAAATCTGCAGGATAAATAAAGAATGATGAATAAAACCCAATGGATTTCGATTGCTGGAGCCGCGGTTTTATTTTCGCTGCTTTACTTTGGATGTAATACAAAGCCTGAAAATATAAAAGGTCTTGAAAAGACAAGAACCTTAGCTGCTGAAAAAACTTCCGCAGCCGTTTTAATGAAAAATGCAAAAGCCAAACTGCCAAATGCTGAGTTGGCTAGCTTGGAACTTTTAGAACAAGAGTTTGTTAACACGACAGTTGATAGTATCAAAATTAACTATGGTAAACAGCTTTCGGGAAGATGGTTTGAGTTAAAACAACCAGCCATTTCTGGACATTTTGCTCAAGAAGTTGCTTCGCTTGAAAATGAAGAAAATTCTTGGAGCATCGCAGGAACTACTTATGCACTTTGTGTACAAAGGAGTCAGGATGAAGTAGAAAAAGATTTTTGTTCGAAAAGAGCAGTAGAATCTTTTGAAAATGCAATCTCATTGAACCCCAGTGAATCAGCCCATAAGTTGAACTTAGCGCTGGTTTATGCTGATAACCCACCGGAAGGTCAGCCTATGAAGGGAATTCAGATGTTGTTAACTTTGAATAGAGAACAACCGGAGAATGTAACTGTCATCAAAACTTTGGCAAGACTAGGATTGCAAACTGGTCAATTTGAAAAAGTATTGGCTCGATTGACAAAAGCCAAAGCTTTAGCGCCAAATGATAGAGAAATAGATTGTATGTTGGTGAAAGTGTATACTGCAACAAATGAGACAGCGCTTGCTGAACAAGCGGCAGTTAACTGCAACCGGTAATCAAAAAATTAGGACTTAGTCCTGAAAATATTTTAAGACATAAAAAGAATATAGATTATGCCATGTGGAAAAAAGCGTAAGAGACATAAGATTTCGACGCACAAGCGTAAAAAGAGACTACGCAAGAATAGACATAAGAAGAAAAACAGATAGGTAAATTTGGCCTTTCAGGGCCTTATTTATAGCTATTATAAAAGATTTGGCCGGTACGCTTCCAGTGTACCGGCATTCACTTTTTGTAGCTGCTTGACCAATTGTCTAATACTTATCTGAGACTAGAATTGGTCCAGTCCACGAAGTGGTGCTGCTATCATATTTTCAATCATCTTTGCTGCACCGCATCTGAATAACCCCTGGATGGCTCCCAAGCCATAGTAGTGGAAAAAGAATTAATCATTAATTCAACACCCACGGATGTTGAAATAGCTTTGCTTGAAGATTCAAAGTTGGTAGAGATACATTATCAAAAAACCAACACGAACTTCACTGTAGGAGATATTTTCTTAGGTAGGATAAAGAAACTGATGCCCGGGCTCAATGCAGCCTTCGTGGATATTGGGCATAAAAAAGATGCTTTCCTTCATTACACAGATTTAGGTCCAAGATTGAAGTCTTTGCTGAAATTTACGCAATGCTCTATTGACGGTACCCAGAATTCTCCGCTCTTGGATAACTTCAAGATTGAGGCTGATATTCTCAAAACTGGAAAAGTTGACCAAGTTCTGGATAAGCGACAAAACATTTTGGTTCAAGTACTGAAAGAACCAATAAGTACCAAAGGTCCAAGATTAAGTTGTGAGATTACTATTCCAGGAAGATATATCGTTTTGACTCCTTTCAATGAAATGGTTGCCGTTTCAAAGAAGATTGGTAATGAGGATGAAAGAGAGCGCCTAAGGAAACTAGTCGAATCTATTCGTCCAAAGAATTTTGGAATTATTGTTCGGACTGCAGCAGAAGGTAAGAAAGTCGCTGATCTTCATGAAGAGCTGAATGGTATGATGCAGAAATGGGAGCAAATCCATAGCCAACTTCATAAGTCCGAAGCACCATTAAAATTATTGAGTGAATTAGACAAAGCCTCCTCTATCCTCAGAGACGTATTGAATGATTCTTTCAATAAAATCGTGGTGAATGACAAAGAGCTTTTTACCAATGTAAAAGATTACATGGGAACAATTGCACCAGCTCAAATGAAGATTGTCAAGCAGCACAGATCCGGTAGACCCATCTTTGAAGCTTATGGTGTAAATCGGCAGATCAAATCTAGCTTTGGTAAAACTGCAACGATGCCAAGTGGTGCTTACTTGGTAATTGAGCATACGGAAGCGATGCATGTTATTGATGTGAACTCCGGACACAAAGTATCTCATGGAGATCAAGCAGATGCAATTCTTGCTGTAAACATGGAATCAGCCGAAGAAATATCAAGGCAATTAAGGCTTAGAGATATAGGAGGAATTATCATTATTGATTTTATCGATATGAGAGTTCCTGATCATAAAAAGGCATTGATCCAAAAGATGAGGGATTGTATGCGCACGGATAGAGCGCAACATACCATTTTGCCTTTGAGTAAGTTTGGTTTAATGCAGATAACTCGCCAACGAGTTCGACCGGAAGTGAAAATTAATACTGCAGAAATTTGTCCATCTTGTAAAGGTTCTGGAAAAGTAACCCCGTCAATTTTATTAACGGATGACATACAAAGAGACTTAGAGTTTATTATGCAGTCTCGTCCAAATGCCAGATTAACCTTGAAAGTACATCCTTATGTAGCTTCTTATTTACAACAAGGTTGGATAAACCAACAAATGAAATGGTATTTCAAATTTTTCCAATGGGTTAAGATAAATTCAGAACCGGAATATCAATTGACGGAATACACATTTTACGATCACAATGATGATGAAGTGCGTTTGAATTAATTAATATTAATTTATTCGAATTCAGACTTCCCAATGGCATTAATTTGCGGTTGGGAAGTTTTTTTTGTCCAGACTGTTTAAATTTATACCATGTTAGACATTACGAAAATAAGATCAAGTATTCCAGGATGCAATCATCACATTCATTTCAATAATGCAGGATCCTCATTGCCGGATCAATCGGTAATAGATGCCATCACCAAATATATGAATGAAGAAGCCATAATTGGAGGGTATGAATTGATGAATAAGCATGCGGATGCATTAGAACAGACGTATCACTCTATCGCAAAGATGATTGGGGCACAAAGAAATGAGATCGCGCTTTTTCAATCTGCTACAGCTGCTTGGGCTGCAGTTTTTAACGCATTAAGTTTTAAACCGGGTGACGAAGTACTTTGTTCTGAAGCAGAATATGCATCGAATTATCTCAATTTTTTACGAAAGCAAAAAAAAGAAGGAATAGTCATTAAGGTGGTTCCCTCTGATGAAGATGGATGCCTAGATCCTTTGCTTTTAGAAGAGATGATGAATCCAAAAGTGAAGTTGATTGCTATTACTCATGTTCCTTCCAACGGAGGATTAATTAATCCTGTAAGTGAAGTAGGAGCGATTGCAAAAAAGCACAACTGTCTTTATTTATTAGATGCTTGTCAGGCCGTTGGTCAAATTCCAATTGATGTAAAAAACATTGATTGTGATTTTCTCGCAGTTACAGGCCGGAAATATTTACGAGCTCCAAGAGGCACTGGTTTTCTCTTTATCAAGTCTTCTGTCGTGGAAGAAATGGACCCTACAGTTTTGGATTCATACGCCGCGAATTGGCTTTCAAAATCTGAATATAAATTGGAACCTGGAGCGAAAAGGTTTGAACTGTTTGAGACCAACAAGTCCTTGCAATTAGGTCTTGGAGCAGCTGTTGATTATTACTTAGCTCAAGGTCCCAAAGAGTGTTATCTGAGAATACGAAAATTGGCAAAAAGACTCAGGAATGGATTGGCGGAAATTGATGGAGTAACTTGTGCCGATATCGGTCGAGAAAAATGTGGAATTGTAACTTTCCGAAAAGAAAATTGGGATAGCAATAAGTTGAAGGAATTTTTGTTTGATAAAGGAATCTATACTTCTACGATTTTTCCAACAGCAGCATTGATTGATGCGCAAAAAAGAGGATTGAAGAGTTTAGTTCGTGCTTCAGTTCACTACTTCAATACGGAAAAGGAAGTTGATCAGTTACTTACAGTGTTGAAGTCGATGTAAAATTGATTCGAGACATTTTTAAAAATCATTTGATGATCAAAAAAATGGGTGCAGTTTTACTCTGTTTTACATGTTGTTTTGGCACAAGCCAAAACCTAATTCCTAATGGAGGTTTTGAAGATTTAAATATTTGCATTGCTTATCAAGAGGGATGTTTTCCTTCAGCATGGAAAAGTACTTCGCTCAAATTAGCGACTTATCATGGATCTAATCAAAAAGTTAGGACGAAAAATAAAAGAAGTATCTCCTTATTATATCTAGATCTCGCAAGAAATTTCGATCGCAGATTCATTCAAAGTTATTTGCTTTGTCCGATCGAAACTGGTAAACATTACAGCATTAGCTTTGATTACCGATCGAAACTTCCAAGAGCAAAATCGGTTGGATTCTTTTTTTCTGACACATTGATATTCGATAAATCAAATTTTAAATTAGAAAATTTAGATGCGCAGGAAGTTGCGCTAAAAAATGATCATCCAAATGAGTGGCAAACTTATACTTTAGATTTTGTCGCGAAGAAAAATGCTGAAGTCCTTGTCATTGGTAATTTTAATTCGGATGATAAAACTGATCAGTTTACCTTGTCCAAAAAAGAACAAAAGAAATTGGACAATTCTTATGAACCAAAAAATAGAATTTGGATCGAGTTAGACAATCTTAAATTAATTTCAAGATCAGAAATTTTGAATTGCGATCAGATGTCCAAGAAGAAATATATTTATTCTGATAAGGTTAGACACTCTTTTGAATTTGAAACGCCAATAACTCCAATTTTTTCTTCAACGGTACAAAGAGAAATTGTATATGATGAAAAACAATCTGTAAAGCCAGTAGAGGAAGTAAATGCAACGCCTATTACGACCTTAAAATTAAAAGTTGGATTAAATCGGCTAGAAGGCATGGAGTTCGAATTTGGAACAACAGACTTAACGACTAGCGCTCATCAAAAGCTTGATGTAATTGTTCAGTATTTAATTAAAAATGAAAAAACTAAGCTAAAAATAATAGGCCACACGGATGATGTTGGAAATGAAATTGACAATCATATGTTGTCCGAATCAAGAGCAAACGAAATCAGAAAATACTTAATAACAAATGGAATAGCGGCCACTCGGTTATCATCTAAAGGCATGGGAGAGAGTGATCCCATTGCTTCTAATAGAACACCGGAAGGAAGACAAATCAATAGAAGAGTAGAGGTGGAAATTTACTATTGAGGATTTTCATCTTGCTTCTTTTTCTTTCCTTTTTTTGTATTAAACTGATTCATCGCACGTCCCAATCCAATACTTGCGAAAGCCATGATAGCATCTGCAGATTTTTTAATGACCTCCGGCAGCGCCTTTTTTTCTTCATCCGACCATTCTCCTAAGACGTAATCTACCTGTCTTCCCTTGGAGAACTCGGCGCCAATCCCTACTCTCAATCTTGGATAGTTGTTTCCACCACACAATTGATCAATATTCTTTAATCCATTATGGCCTCCATCTGCGCCTTTTCCGCGCATTCTTAGAATGCCAAAAGTGAGGTTCAAGTCATCGAGCACAACTATGATTCTTTCTTTCGGAATTTTTTCTTTTTGCATCCAATAACGAACTGCTTGTCCAGAGAGGTTCATATAAGTGGAAGGCTTGATCATTACTAGAGTTCTACCTTTATGCTTGATTGTAGCTACGGAAGCTTTGCTATCAGATTTAAAAGAAACATCTTTTTGCGCCGCCATGTATTCGACGATCTTGAAACCAATATTGTGACGAGTGTCTTCATATTCGGCTCCTATATTACCAAGGCCGACAACTAAATATTTCATAGGATCTTCCTGAACTTCTGATTGAAAAAAAGATTGGATAAACGTCCAAAAGGACATAATTTCGAGAGTTTGTGAATTGCAAAGGTAACAACAATACCGGCAAGGGAGAAATTAGAAAAATCTCCCTTATGCCGATATCAGGTCAGAAGTATATCGTGGTCTGAATAGGACATTGAATTGTCTATTCTACTAAATTTTTAGTGTCTTAACTGTAAGGTAATCGGCGGAGGGAAGTGGGATTAGGTGGGAAGGTATTACAAATATACCCTTTTTGAGGGCGGTATACAAGGGAATAATTACCAAGATGGAGGTAATGAGAATGTTTTTGATCTTTTTTAAAACATTTGTGCAATTAATATTTTTAATACAGTGATAACTTATCTCAAACACTTGATGTAAGTTTGTTATAGGAATAAAAAAAATATCTTCGTCTCCGTATTTATTGGGAGGTGTATAGTACCTTGAGCGCATGGCTTATTACAAAGCAGACAGTTTAAATTTTATTCGAAAGCAAACCTTTCGCCGTTTGTGGAACGCTATCAAAGTGGTTAGTTCTTTTTACGTAACCAAATGGTTAAAAAAGCCTGTTCAGTGGGGAATGCCGATGACGATCAGCGTTGAACCTACCACAGCCTGTAATCTTCGATGTCCGGAGTGTCCTAGTGGTCTTCGTCAGTTTACAAGACCGACAGGTAATTTAAAAGCCAACTTTTTCCAACAAACAATTAATGAAATTCATCGAGAGCTGATGTATCTCATTTTTTATTTTCAAGGAGAACCGTATATAAATCCTGATTTTCTAAATATGGTCAAATATGCTTCTGATAGAGGAATATATACCATAACCTCTACTAATGGTCACTTTCTTAATGAAGAGAATGCTCGAAAAACAGTAGAATCTGGACTTGACCGAATTATTATTTCTGTGGATGGAACTACGCAGAAAGTATATGAAAACTATCGTAAGGAAGGAAAGTTGGAAGCTGTACTTAAAGGAGCAAGCAATATCGTTAAATGGAAAAGAAAGCTTGGCTCTAAAACTCCCCATACTATTTTTCAATTTTTAGTGGTCAAACCAAATGAACATCAAATCCCTGAAATCTATCGATTGGCCAAGGCTATGGGCATCGATGAGGTCAGGCTAAAGACAGCTCAGGTTTATGATTATCAAAATGGAAATCCGTTGATTCCCGAGAATGAGGTTTATTCTCGTTACAAGAAACAGGATGATGGTACCTACGCTATAAAAAATGAATTGTTGAATCACTGCTGGAAGTTATGGCACTCTTGTGTCGTTACTTGGGATGGAATGGTTGTTCCTTGTTGTTTCGATAAAGACGCGACCCATCGCTTGGGTGATTTAAAGAAAGCTTCGTTTAGCGAAGTTTGGTACAATGAGGAATATCATCGTTTTCGTACCCAATTACTCCAAGGAAGGGACAAAATTGACATTTGCCAAAATTGCACAGAAGGCTGTAAAGTCTGGGCCTAACAAAGTTAAAACGCATTTTTTAGCACAAAAGCTGACGAAGTTCTAATTTTTTCTTGTAAAATCCAAATAAATTATTGAACTTTGAAGTCCTTTCCTAATACTTTTAAGGAGGCCTAAATCCCATTTGCATTCGGATATCGTATGATAATCTTACACATGTGAGAGAAGCTCGAATCTGAGTCATAATTGATTTCAACTTGCGTTGATTTCTTTTTTTGCTCTAAGCTGAATGGAAGGGGTTTTAAAAACATATAGAGTTATTGTTTAATAAACACTAACTCTAAATCGTGAATCAAATGATGACTTATAAGACAATTTTTAAAGGACGATTAGACTTCGGTAACGAAAAGAGTTATGAAAAGGTGTTGAAGATGTTTCAACACAGAGTAGAGAGTTATTACAAGTCCGATATTCTTTTAGATGAAGAAGAGATCTTCGACGAGGGTACAAAATCTTTAATCGTACCTAGAACAATTACACAAGGATCAAAGAAAAGTTGGAGCAATACTATTTCGGTATTGGAGTATGTTGCGCAATTTGCTGTTGCAGGTGAAATGGGTGCATGGATGACAGAAAATGGGAAGATTCTGGATCATGGTTTTGTAGAGCCTAATTCCGAGCGAGCGGCTGTGCAAGCATTTATCAAAGGAAGGAGTTTAGTTGAGGAAACAGGTAAAGAAAACGAGGCTGTTGAGGCATTGAATAAAGCGATTGAGAAGTACGAAAAGCATTCAGAGGCATATGAGCGAAGAGCATTTGTAAAAATGCAGCTTAAGGATTATAAAGGTGCATTGAAAGATTATACGAAATCAATTGCCGGAAACCCTGTAAACAGCAGAGCTTATTATGGGCGTGCAGAGGTGAAAAGAATTTTAGAAATTGAAGAAGGTCGTTTGGAAGATTTGGAAAATGCTGTTAAATCAACAATTCCATTACAACCATTGTTTTGGCAAGCAAGAAGAAAGAAAGCAGAATACTTTCTAGAAAGAGGTGATTCGAAAGGAGCGCTTTTGGATCTTCGTCTTTTCTGTCATAGACAATTCAAAGAAGACAATCCAAATTTTGGTTTCAAGAAATATATGTTATTCGAATACGGAAAGGCATTGGCTGCTACAGATTCTCCAAAGGAAGCTGAGGAAGCTTTTACTAAAGCCATGCTTATTGAAGATTGCGACCGAATTTCTACTCTTGAAGTTTTGAAAGAACGTGCGAAAGTTCGTGGTGAGCATAAATTCACCGGAGCAAAAAAAGATCTAAAGACAATCAAAGAAATGGAAAAAGCACTGGCTAAATAATTCCATTCAGATTGAAATAAAAATAGCGGCATCAATTTACAATTGATGCCGCTTTTTTTATTTCAATGTATTCACTATTTGCATTCCTTTTTAATCATTGCCATCTCGTCGTCATTAGCGACCATCTTAGCTGTTCCATCTTCCAAAAGAACATCAACGGGATAATTTAAATGAAACTTGTCTTCTGAATCAGGATTTGCTGTATACCAAGACTTGATTGCACTCCAGTCTTTGTCATCGCTCATCGTAACTGTAGTGCCATCAGGCATCGTCCAAGTTATTGGATAGACCAACTCAAAGCAATCCTTTTTTTCTTGATCGCAATATTTTTTAGCAATTACCATCTCTTCCTCATCAGCTATGGTTTTTACATAATCTTCTTTCCATTTAATATCTACTGGATAATTCAAGCTTGGTTTTTCGACTGAATTGGGATTCGATTCATACCATGATTTCAAGGCATCCCAAAGTGCTGCTTTATCACCTGTGATTGAAGTTCCATCAGGCATCGTCAAAGTGATTGGAAAAACTAGCTGAAAGCAATCTTCTTTTCCTTTGTCCTCTTCTTTAAAATCTGCATCAGAAGTTTTGTCATCGCCAATAACCAAGGCTTGAATAGAACTTTCATTGTCTATTGCAGAGTACTTGATGTTTTCTTGATTACAGGAGTTGAGTACTAAGAAAGCCACAAATAGCAGGAGAATGTTCGATTTCATAAGCCAAGAATTTGATTTATTGATTTCTCTTCAAAAATAGAGAATTATTTTAACAGTTTTAAAGCTAGAAGCCCTTTTGACCTTTAATGAAAGCTTCGCTCAAAAGAGTTATCAGTATACCTGTTTTACTCAAAAGAAATTATTTTGTTTTAATCTTTTCAGTTTACTCTGAACTCTGTATTAAGTTCAATTTTGCGCCCAACTCCAAAAAGAGTACAACCGATTTAAATACTAAGAATGAATTTTCAACACCAAGCTTAGCGATCAAATCGAACTTGTCACTCATTGGAAATTCAACAATCGGTGCAAAAGACAAACCAAAGTATGTATAACTTTTTACATCAATGGCTACTCCAAAAATTGTATTTCCTTGTAAATAAAAATTGTATTTATTAGTGCTATGAAATTTATATCTAAGGCCTGTTCCCAAAGTGAATATATTCAAATTTGTTAATCTATTAGGCAAAGAAATTTTATCGCATGCGTGGCAAAAACAAATTACATTTTCAGGCCTTCTGTTAAATTGGAGATTGCCAATCAAATGCAATTTGTAAGATAGTTTCTTTCCTGCCAATAATCCGATTCCAAAATTAAGACCAGTCCAATGCTGTTTTATTCCCTCTATTTCTTCCGTAGGGTCAGATAGCAAATTACTAAACCTCGAATGCTCTAAATAGTTTGATTTCAAAGTATTGCCAGATCTTATCGATAATTCTAAATAGTAGTTCCCGGTTTGTTGGGTAACCTGAGCGGAAGAACTATTAAAATAGAGAAGGCTAACGAATAAAATTAGAGTTATCCTAATTCCAACATTGTCGAAGATTGATAATTTCATTGTTAGCTAATTTGATCAACGGCGAAATTCAGCATCGATAATACCTATTTTGAATCGAATCCACGAGTACTAAAATTGAAATATTCTATTTCCCAGAACTCTATTATCTTTCCAGTTGTTAAAACAAAAATTGGTTTAGAAGTATTGTCCATGGATTTTATAAAAGTCAAAGATTGGGGGGTTGATTTTGATGTAAAACATCAATTGTTAATAGCAGGCCCGTGTAGTGCTGAGACAGCGGAGCAAGTGGAAAAGAGCTTTGAAGGTGCTTTGAATGCAGGGGCAAATATTTTCCGAGCGGGGATATGGAAGCCTAGAACGAGGCCTAATTCTTTTGAAGGAGTTGGGGAGATTGGTCTTCCTTGGATTATTCAAAGTGCTAAAAAATTCAATCGCCCGGTTGCTATTGAAGTCGCAAAGCCCAGTCATGTGAAAGCTGCATTGAAAGCCGGTGTTCAAATGCTTTGGATTGGTGCTAGAACAAGTGTGAATCCATTTGCCGTTCAAGATATTGTTGATGCTTTAGAAGGTCAGGATATTCCAATTTTTATCAAAAATCCAATTAATCCAGATCTTGAATTATGGATTGGAGCGATTGAAAGGTTTTATAAGAATGGGCATCGGAAAGTCGCCGGTATTCATCGTGGTTTTTCTGTAAGCAATGCTGCCCCTTACCGAAATGCTCCAATGTGGGGAATTCCTATTGAGTTAAAACGTAGATTTCCAAGCCTGGATATAATCGTCGACCCAAGTCATATTGCAGGAAAAAGAAAATGGCTGCCAAGTCTCTCTCAGAAGGCAATAGATTTGGAATTCGCTGGCTGGATGATAGAAACACATTGTGATCCTGATAACGCCTGGAGTGATGCTGCACAGCAGTTAAAAGGAGAGGATTTGAAAAAAATGTTGGATACTTTAATCTATAGGGATAGTTCATCCACTAATCCAGAATTTTTGGCAAATCTAGAAGCGCTTCGCTACGATATTGATCAATTGGATGCAGAAATTATTCAATTGCTTGGTAAGCGAATGGAAGTAGCCCAAGAAATAGGGAAGTACAAAGACCAAGCTGGGATAACCATCTTGCAAATGGATCGATGGAAAACAATATTTGATAAAAGGGTAGCCGCTACGAAGGCGGAAAGATTGTCAGATGATTTCTCGACTGAGTTTATTAGATCGCTTCACGACGAATCCATTCGCCAGCAAGCCTCAGTAATGAATTCTAGTAAAATAAAAAAGCCCGCTGAATAGTCAGCAGGCTTTGATTACTTTCAATGTTTTTCTCTTAATGTTTTACGATTAATCGTTTTGTGATTGTGCGATGACTGGCGGTTCCTTTCAGTAAATATACCCCAGGAGCGTAACTGCTCAGGTTGATTTCTAATGAACTGCCCTTGCCTAAATTCATCTGCGAATTTTGATAGATCAGTTTCCCATTCACATCAAAAATATTAATGGTTCCAATTCCACTTAATTTTCCGGAATTGATGATTGACAAATGTTTACTAGCGGGATTTGGAGCCAAAGTAATGTTCCAATCTTCGTTGCCAATAATTTTGGCAGAAACTATAGTCGAAAGCGTTGTTCTTCCATTAAAATCTATTTGACTCAAGCGATAATAATATGTTTGATCTGTCGCGGCATTTCGGTCATTGAATTTGTAAATATTGGTCGTTGAATTTTCTCCAGCATCAACCCAGCCTATTTTTTTAAATTCACTAACACCATTTTCCGATCTCCAAATTTCGAATCCCCGATTATCTATTTCAATTGCTGTTGACCAATCTACCTCAATATAATTTTCATATGCGGTTGCCTTTATATTTACTAATTCAACTGGAAGAGGAACAAAGGGTTCAATTGTAAAATCTATATTGGATAAATCAAAAAATACGTTATCACTACAAACGATTTTTACTCTTGCAGTAGTACTCGATAAATCTGGCACTTGAATAGAATGACTACCATCATTGGTTACGCTACTCGCTAATGTGATTGGGAAGGTAACACCGCCATCTGTTGATAAAAGAATATCAACATTGGTACAACTTACTGGCGACATGTTGGTATTGGCAACATCCCAAGTCACTAGTTCATTGGAAAGTCCAGTCCATGTAACAGCGGTGTTTGGAGCCAAGACTAAAAATGGTCCAGAGGAAGCATCCACTGTCATGGAAATTTGATCATAGTCCACACCACCTCCACCAAGTTGGTTATCTCTTACAGTCATTCTGAAATTCATATTTCGGCCATATGAAGGAAGGATCTCTCCAATCGTTTGCGTATTATTCAACAAATCTGACTCTTGAGGAAAAGTTCTGGAAGGAGAACTGGTAGCAGGAAATGATCTAAAAATAGGCGCATTACCGGAGGGGTTATTAGGATTTCCCGCCGGACCAAGATCATATTGTTCCCAATTGTAAGTCATTGGATCACCATCAGGATCTGTTGCTGATCCAGTCAAAGTAAAAGGTGTGTTTATTGGAATAACATATCCACCTGCGCCTGCATTTGGAACAGGAACACCATTATTGGTTGAAGTGACCACAGGGCAGTTATTTCCGCTTCCTGTGGTAGAATAGGCTACCATTTGATCAAAACTATGTGTATGGAAATAGTCATCACTATTGTTCTGCGTATTATGTGATCCACATATTCCGGCGTATGCTTGAATAGTTGTACCACTACCTGGCTCATAGGAATTCGAGCCGGAACCATTTGCTCCACAGCTTCCTGCTGTCCCATTAAAAGTATGACTTCCTGCAAATTGATGTCCAATTTCATGTGCTACATAATCGACCCAGAATGGATCGCCAGTCGGAGACGGCAAACCAGTAACGCCATCCGCTTTTCTATTATTTCTGCAGACTACTCCAAGTCCTGCCAGGCCCCCACCTCCTGTACTAAATACATGTCCAATATCGTAACTGGAATTGCCAATTGCATCATCTAAAACATCTTGGTTCGCATTGATCATTTGAGATGCACTACTGTTGTTGTAAGGGTCGCTACTACTATTGGTAAAAATCAAGAGATCATTATTGGCCACAAGTTCTAGTCTAATCGCCAATTCCATTTCATAGATTCCGTTAACTCTGTTGTAGGCAGTAACGATGGCTGCCTGCGCGGATGCTACTGTCCCTCCGTGAAATGCTGTATACTCTCCAGTAGCAGCATTAGCTAGTCTATATGTCCTTAATTGTGTTCCAGAGGGCGCAGATTTTTGCGACGCTCGATTTTTCAAGAGCCTATTCATTTCTTCTTTTACCTCAGGTTCAAAAGGTTTTGGATGACATGGAGGCAAGTTGAACTGTTCTACCGTAGGTTTTAAATCCCCTTTAAAGTAGGATTGGTATTTGGTGTTGTCATTTTTATAGATTGGATCTATATAAACCGTACCATTTGGAGAAAAAATGATTCCATGAAAACCTGCTGGAGTATAATCCAATCTTCCGACAGCAAATCTATTGTCAATACCTTGTGCTGCATAAGTTTTGATCTCTGGGTATTTATTGGCAAGTTTTTCAGCCATAATCGGATCGTAAGCAATGCTGAATTTTTCCAACTTACCAGAGGGCATAGGAACTTCTAAGATAAAGTCAGAATCTTTTGCTTGAAGACCTGGGGCTTGATTGACTTCGTAAAGAAAGTCTTCTAATTCATCATTTTGTAAACCGAATGCTTGATAGGTTTGAGGTGATATAAGCCTTTGTTCTGATTTTATTTGGTCATTCGAAATGTTGGTCCACATTTGAGCGTTAGACTTTACTGCGCATAAAAGGAGTAAAGCCAAGGAGATTACAAGTCTCATCTTGGTTATTTTAGATAATTAGAAAAACAGGCTTTTAGAGTAGTGTTCTTGTTCGCTGCTATTCAAAAGATTAGCAGTAAACGTGCTTTAGGATTTGAAAAGTCGATAAGTGGATTAGCTGGTTAAAGATATAAAAGCAAAATAAATTTTTCTTTTATCAGGCTATTCTGGTTCATTAAAATTTCTAATTGCCGACAATACGGTCTGTATTCTTTCGTAGTTGATCGTGTAGTGTCTGAATTTCCCTTCTTTTTCGGTGTCTACTAGTCCGGCGCTTCTCAAGATTCTCAAGTGTTGAGAAGTGATGGATTGCTCAAGCTTAAGCGTATTATAAATTTTGTTAACATTGATCGTATCATTCTGATCTATAAACTGTAATATTTTGAGCCTCAAAGGATGGGCTAATGCGCGCAAAATTTCACTGCCAAAATCTAACTTATCCTGATGAATCAGGGTAGATGACTTTTTCATAGTTATTCGTTTTCTTTTGAAGAACTGGTATAAAAATTCCGGTCAATTCGGGAGGTGGGATTACAAAATGAAGCTTGGTGTGACTGTCACTTAGCGATCAAATATGAGAATTTTTATTATGAAAACAAAATATATAAGTAAAAAGCCGTACGACCAATTGGTCGCACGGCTAAGTAAATTTTCGGCTTATTTCTTAATGTTTTTTGAGTCGAAATTTTTAGGAGATAGAGAGAAGCATTTTTTTAATTAAGCGGCAAGTTCTTCAACTAGTCTTGAGATTTGGCCCAATCTTGATTTGTCAATACCGTAGAAAATAAATTTTCCTTGTCTTTCGGTAATAACTACTCCTGCTCTTCTGAGAATAGCAAGATGTTGTGACGCCACTGATTGTTCTAATCTTAGTTTGATATAGATATCAGTAACTGTCATTTTATCATTTTCTTCTAAAAGGTCGATGATATTCTGACGTAATTTGTGATTTACAGCGCGGAGGACGAGAACAGCCTTTCTCAATTCTGCATAATCCAATTCGATATCAGTAGAACCCTTCCCTAGGACTACTGTTTCGTTTTTCTGCTTTCTCATATTTAGTATGTGTTTTTGATGAATCAATACGGGACAAAAAGGCCAAAAACTATACCAAAGTGAAGGATAATAGTTTATCGTACTCTATAAAAGTACTGGAATTGAGAGAGATATAAAAATGAAAAAACAAACTTCGTTAATTCTATTAATATGAAAAAATAATATTTGTTGCGTAAATAGACGGTTTTATTTCCATATTGGTCTTGGAACTGTGATGTTTGGCGGTTTAAGATACAGTGGTTTGAAATAGGCCAAATCTGCAAATAGCTCTTTTTCATAGGATTGTAAGGCCAAAGTCGCTAGATGACTAGCCGAGCATCCAATATCCAATAGAATGACCCGATCATTGTCAATCAAGGCCTTGGCCTTTGTAGCCCCATTGCCACCTAAAAAAAGTTTTCCTCGGTCAGGAATTTCGTTGGTTAGCAATTCTTTTGTTAAAATAATTGCTGCCGGATTTTGTGATCCCAAGGCATCATTGTCATAAAGGGCTCCATACACTTCCAATCTGCGCGCATCGATCATTGGAAAAGATCGATCCTCCTCCTGAAATTGAGCGCCTAATGAATTAACCATAGCTTCACTTAACGCCTGCAGGGTATCTATAGCTATGAGCGGAATTTCTTGACCATAGCAGATTCCTTTCGCTGTAGCAGCTCCAACCCTAAGCGCAGTGTATGATCCAGGTCCTTTACTTAATCCCACTGCATCCAATTCGGAAATATTCCAATTGGCCTTTTTCAATGCCTTTTGAATCAACAGCGTTAAATGCGTTGTATGCGACATGGGATCAACCGCAGCTTCTAGTGCAACTATTTTTTCCCCATCCAATAATGCAACAGAGCAATCTGCAGTGGAGGTCTCTATCAATAATATTTTCGACATGTAATCTTATTCTGTCCACGAAAGTAAGGGCTTTTATCAATATGAGAAGTAAAAAAATGTCAATTGTTTTAAGGAACATTTCCATTTATTTTGGTGTTAAATTAGTGAACAGTTTTGTTTGGAAATAGTAGAAAAGAAATAGATATCTTCGCAATTAAAACCAAGAATTATGCTCTCGAAAACAATGCAAGATGCGCTCAATGCGCAGGTACTGATAGAAGGTCAATCATCACAAGTATATTTAGCAATGGCCTCATGGGCTGAAATTCAGCCAGGAATAGATAATATAACTTCATTTTTCTATAGACACAGTGACGAGGAGCGTGAACACATGCTTAAGTTGATTCATTTTATTAATGAAAGAGGAGGCTTTGCGGTGATTCCAAGTTTTGAGCAACCTCAATTAACCTTTCCTTCAATTTCTCACGCTTTTAAAACCTTATTGGAACATGAGATTATGGTTTCAGAGAGCATCAATAATTTGGTAGATATTGCGCTTAAAGAAAAAGATTATGCCACTCATAATTTCTTGCAATGGTATGTAGCTGAACAAATTGAAGAAGAAGCTTTGGCTCGTAATATTAACGACAAGTTGGAATTGATTGGGAATGAAAAATCTGGTTTGTATCTTTTGGACAGAGACATTTTAAATGTATCAGTCGGTGGTCCCACGCCACCTCAGTAAGTTTGGACTTTACTTGTTCGAAAATTTCTTTGACCAATTCTTTTTGTTTGAAAATTATTCAACAACCTACACGACCGATAATTTGGGTTGCGACTGTTGAAGAAGAATAAAAAATTTTTATTGGGAAAAAGTGTCGAGAGCATTATTTTCCTTTAGCAGCAAATGCTTTCTCCGTACTTGAAATTGAATCTTTTTACAAAGTAAGAATGTTAGGAAAACTACCTTAAGTTGTTAGTAACTTAATTTAGACGAACTCAGTTTTTGTCCTACCTTTGTGTCGTTCACCATAGCTTTTACCGACATCTCCCTTTACTTAAAGGGTGCCCTGAAGGGCATTATGAAACACTTGCCGCCTATCCTGTTCATCAGATCTGGGCTAACTATTAATATATAGTTTACAATAAATAAATCCCACGAAAGTATTTTTGTCAAATTATTTTAATCAAACAACTTAGAGTATGAAAAATGTTTACTTATTCATTTTCATGATTTTTGCGGGCACAATCTGTGCGCAGAATGTCGTGACTGGTAAGATCATGGATGATGTTGATCCATTGATTGGAGCCACTGTAATTATTAAAGGAACGACCAATGGAACAATCACAGATTCTGATGGTAATTTCAAACTAACAACTGACGCTTCAAGCGGAATGTTGGTAGTATCATATGTAGGATATGAGACAATGAATCTTGCATTTGGAGCCGAGGCTGGTATGGACCTTGGAACAGTAGTCATGGGAACTTCTGCTTTTGGTTTAGGTGAAGTTGTAGTAACTGGAGTAATGGATATTGTTCAAGATAGAAGAACTCCTGTTGCAGTATCGACTATTACTGCTCAAGAAATTCAAGCAAAAGGAGGAAACGTTGAGTTTCCTGAATTAATGAAATCTACCCCCTCTATCTATGTAGCAAATCAATCTGGTGGATATGGAGACTCTGAAGTTTTCACTAGAGGATTTGACCAAACAAACACTGCGTTCTTATTAAATGGTCAACCGATTAACGGTATGGAAGATGGAAAAATGTATTGGTCAAACTGGTCAGGAATGTCTGATGTTGCCAATGCGATTCAAGTTCAAAGAGGATTGGGTTCTTCTAAGTTGGCGATTTCTTCCGTTGGTGGAACGACGAACATCATTATGAAAGCTACTGAGCAAACAAAAGGTGGTTCTGTTGGATTTCTATATGGAAACGATAACTACATGAAAGCTACTGCAAGTTACAGTACTGGAATGTTAAATGACAAATTTGGAATTACAGTATTGGCTACTCACTGGCAAGGTGATGGATGGGCTGAAGGTACTCAAGGTCAAGGTCAAAACTATTTCTTATCTGCTGGATACAAGGTAAACGATCGAAATACAATAAACTTTTTGATTACTGGTGCACCGCAATGGCACGATCAAAACTTCACGAAGAGTATTGCCTCTCATTTTGACGAAAATGGAGAAAATTTCAACATTAAGTATAACAACAACTGGGGACTAAGAAATGGTGAGTATCAAACGCTAAGAAGAAACTACTATCATAAGCCTGTTGCAAACTTGAACTGGGATTTTCAAATTAATGATAAATCAAAATTCTCTGCTGTTGCCTATGCTTCTTGGGGGCGTGGTGGAGGAACTGGAGATAGAGGAGACCGTTCCAACAGATTCTTTACCGACGATGGGTATTATGACTGGGATATGATCGAACAGGCTAACAGAGATTCAATGGGATCTGCAGAATGGATTATTCGTGCTTCTGTAAATAACCACTCTTGGTATGGATCAGTTTTGAACTATGAAACTGAGCTTTCTGATAACTTGACATTAAGTGTTGGTGGTGATCTAAGGACTTATTCAGGTTCTCACTTCCGTCAGGTGGTTGACCTTTTGGGCGCACCTTCATTTACTCAAAGAGGTTCGGCTAGATTCCCTGATGGCAGAGAAGTTTCTCAAACATTCGAAGCTAATCCATGGTCTGCATTATCAAATTATGCAGATTTAGATCAGCAAATTCACTACTCAAATGATGAGACCATTAATTACGCTGGAGCTTTTGGTCAATTAGAATTTAACAACGAAAAGGTAAGTGCTTACTTCCAAGGTGCGCTTTCTAATCAATCTCACATTAGATTTGAGAAGAGAAATGAAGTTGAGGCTACTGAAGCTTCAGAAAAAGTTAATAACCTAGGGTACAATGTAAAGGGTGGTGCAAGTTATTCATTTGATGAAAGTAACATCGGATTTATAAATGCTGGTTATTACCAGAGACAACCTTTCCATGATAATATTTACTTGAACTTTGGAAATACTGTTAACCCAGTAACTGTTCCTGAAAAGATTTTAGGATTAGAAGCTGGATACAAATTCACGAACCAAAATTTTGCTGCTAATGTGAACCTTTACCGTACTTCATGGAAAGATAGAGCAACGACTAGAACCTTAGATCCAGATTCTCCGCTTCCAAACGGTGATACTTTGAATTCTGAAGGATTTAGAAATACTTTGCAGAATCAATTGCATCAAGGAGTTGAGTTAGATTTCTCTTACAAAGTTATGAGAGATTTAAGAATTAAAGGTTATGCTTCTGTTGGAGATTGGGCTTATGAGGGAACTTTAGACAGCCGTTTTTACAATGAAGACAGAGAATTGGTTTTAGAAAGTGAAGGTGATGATGTAGATGGTGTTAAAGTTGGTGGTGCAGCTCAGACTTCATTTGGTCTTGGAGTTGATTATAACATTACCAAAGACTTGAGAATTGATTTAGACTATAACTACTATGCTAATCTATACTCTAATATTGGAGTTGGCACGGAATCATTGCAGTTACCTTCTTACGGAATTCTTGATTTGGGAGCTTCTTACAACTTCAAATTGGCAAACAATCAATTGTTGACATTAAGAGCGAATGTATTTAACCTAACAGGTACTCAATACATTTCAAGAGCATTCGATGCAATTGAAGCTGATGCAGATGATGCAAATAACTGGAACGGAATTAATAGAGCTAATCGTGTTTCTTTTGGAAAGACGACAACTTGGAACGTTTCGGCGAAGTACTCATTCTAAATTTATTTAGCTAGAATTAAAAAAGGGGATACTCCATTGGAGCATCCCCTTTTCTTATGGGGCAATATCAATCCCATAATTCATCTTGGATGTTTGCCTCTTTATTTTTTGGGACAATATCAAAGTCCGTGGTCAATATTTCATGTACTGGTTTTAAAACCAGAATCATAACAATTGCTAAGCTGAGGATTAGGGCTACAGCTCCTTGAATAACTCCTAGAATAAAGGAACCAAAAACCAATATCAATAGTGCCCAAGTAACGATTTGCCAATACTGGTTATAGATCGTTTTTCGGAAGTTTAATATTGAACTTAAGGGTTTGATATAATTTGAATGCATGTCAAAAAAATGAAGTTTTTAGTGTTTCCAAAAAGTAAGTCCTTCTAAATCTACTTTATAGTCAGTATTCAATAAATCATAAATAGGCTTACCTATCATGGCTATGATAATCGTGCAAGTAAAAAGTATAGTTGCGGAGCCAGTCATCAAATTTAAAATGTAACCTGCGACAACTAAGAATAAGACAGTCGTTAAGCCCACTTGCCAATAGTTAATTCGCAAAGCTTTTTTTTCAGTATCATTTGAAAGACTAATAGTAGGAAGTGAAATTCTAGAATTCATGATGTTCGTATTTTAAGGTTTTTTGTAAATATTGTTTTCGACTTTTTGTCTGATACAAAGAAAGGGGCATTATCCAGTTTGGGGTACACCCACATGGGTGAAAGCTACTCACCCATATGGGTGATTTTGAGCTTAGTAGATTTCAAAGGAATTGATCATATAAAGAAAGGTTTCGGTTTTCTTAGGTCTAAATATTTTCATATTTAGTCAAAAAAAGGGCCGTCAAAAAATGACGACCCATTCTAGTTTCTCAAATTAGTAAGTACAGGATTTATTCTGTTTTTAAAAACATTTTGCTGAATTCCAACCCTAAGTCTCGGCTAACTAGAAAATAATTTCCAGGCGGCAAATATCCAATATCTATCTTGGTACTTATTTGTCCTTTCTCTTTATTAGTGCGATGTCTTAGTAGTGTCTGCCCCATTATATCTATGATTAAAAATTCCG
Organism: uncultured Saprospiraceae bacterium; assembly: GCA_937928045.1. GTDB lineage: Bacteria > Bacteroidota > Bacteroidia > Chitinophagales > Saprospiraceae > JABDJM01. The sequence goes on from CALFWO010000005.1 coordinate 179,639, forward strand.
GATTATTTCTTGGACTCTCGCAAATAACATGCAAACTAGCATTATCGCCCTGTACCGGATTGGGATAAATTTCAATACTACTTCTTGGTTCTTCGCAGTCAAACAAAACACTTGCTATCTTGGAATAGGCAATGGAACCATCCTGATCAACCATCTTCAATCGGTAGTAGGAATTTCCATTAATTGCATGATCATTCCAAGAATATGATGCTCCGCTAATGGCTCCTTTTGAATCAATAATATCAGTAGGATTAAAGTTTATTCCATCTCTACTTTTTTCTATTATAAAATGATTGAAGTTTTCTTCAGAGCTGGTGAACCACTCAAGTGTCGCTTCACAATCTTTTTCATTTGCTGTGAATTCGCTTAATTCGGTAGGTAAAACCGCTGACATGGCTATGACTGCTGTTCCTCCCGAAAAGCCAGGTAAACCTTCAAATCCAATATAGTTTTTTCCATTTCCTGAGACCGTTGTATCAATAGCCGCTTCTCCTGAAGCCATATTTACTGATGCAGTAGCTAAACCAGATATGTCAACCATATTGGGAATGCTGTCTGCAGTAATGTCAGAAGGATTAAAACTAATATTTCCTCCTTGGTCAGCCTTAAACCATTTTAACTGAGGGTTACCATAGCCCACCAAACCATTTGACTCATCCATCAAGGCAACAAATTCTGCAGGATCAAAATAGTATTTGATATCAAACATTGCATTTGGTTCTGCCTCCCTTTTAAATACTACGTGCCAATCTCTTGCCATCACTAATAGTGCGTTATTACCATTGTATACAATTCGATCTGAAACGTCTGCATCTAATCTTAATTCAATGTAATCAACTAATTCGTTGATTGGTATTGTTCCTAGATTACTTTCATTGTATTTTATCGCAAACAAAATATTCGTAGGTTCCAAAGGATTGTAATAATAAAACCATCCCTCGTTAGAGCAATAGGTTGTAGCTCTTATTGCACCGGTGTTGGCATTCGCTTCATGCTTTCCAGATGCAGAATTGTATGAATAACTAACTAATGAACCTCCCATTTCTGATATCGCGTAGTAGGCTGACTGCGTACCACATTCGATCAATTGATCTCTGTAATCCGGTTGATTTAAATTGTCCCCTCCATTTTCAGGAAGCAGTAGTAATAAATTATCAGAGAAAAGCGTTCCGGCATCTATTCCATTATTACCATTGATATCTTCTGCTGGATTACCTTCCCAAGAAAATATAGAAGGGTCGTTATCTGAATTATCGTAGATGTCGAGTAAGCCGTCACCATCAGCATCATCTCCGGATGGATCAGAGATGTTATCAGCTCGGGAATCCCCATCATATAATCCATCCCATGCTTCCTGCCAGTCAGTAATGTTGTCGTTATCTGAATCTGTGTCTAAGTAGTCTGGTTGATCTTCAGTATCATGATTGTAAGGATCAAAACCATTTGATGTGACTAACGGAGAATCTTTATCGAAGGCGTTGTCGATTCCATCATTATCATCATCCATCCCTATAGCAGCTAGAAAATTTCCGGTCTCTTGGGCTTCATAGATATCATAGATTCCATCATTATCGGAATCCACATCAAGAAAATCTAAGACATCGTCTTCGTCACTATCACCAGTACCTGATATTGAAGAATATTCTGGGCGTGTATTAAGATCTGCGGGATCATCTTCAGTAGCTACAAAGTATGGATTTCCTCCATCTGCAGGATCAAGTCCATTACTGTATCCATTTGTTCCGACTGGATCTGAAATCATTCCGTCATTATTTGAATCAGTTCCTCCTGCTTCAATAATATCTAAAATTCCATCGTCATCAGCGTCTAAGTCTAAATGAGCTGGTAGCCCATCTCCGTCAGGGCTACAATTTCCAATACAAATTTCTATAGGTGTTCCATCACCGCTATCAGCACCAGTTAGGTAATGAGGGATTCCTTCATTGCTTCCAGCATTTGATTCATTAGATGGGTCATAAAGATCAACCAGACCATCAGTATCACTATCCGTCAGGTTATCTACTATTCCGTTTCCATCGGCATCCACTCCTCCCAATTCTAATAAATCAGGAATACCATCATTGTCGGCATCTAAATCAAGAAAATCGGGAACCAAGTCATTATCTGTATCTGCAATAACCAGGGAAGTACCTTCATTAACCCCAGGATTTAGTGCATTTGCATCGTCATAAAGATCGACTAGACCATCATTATCGCTATCTGTTAAAGAATCGACCAGACCATCTGCATTGACATCAGTTCCACCTGCCTCTATTAGATCCGGAATACCATCGTTGTCTGAATCTAAATCTAGATAATCATAGTAACCATCGCCGTCAGAGTCTTTGATAGTGTAAGGGTAGTCGGCATCCAAATAGTTTGGAGTACCATCACCGTCCAAGTCAAAGTCCGGGTCTGGAATCCCATTGCTACAATCCCAGCCATTTACACCTTGAAATACAGCCATACAAAAATCAGGATCGATATAATCTGGCGTTCCGTCATCATCATGATCTCCAGAAAATACTTCTTTTAAATCTGGTATTCCATCATTATCTTCATCTAAATCAGTCACTGGGTCCGGTAAAACTAACAGATAAGCTGTAGCCTGAGTGCATACTTCATTTGGCGATTCAAATTCCAATCCCCAAGAATTTAAAACTCCAACATCTCCTTCTGCATTGTCAGTAATGGTTAAGGTCCAAATTCCAGCGCTATTTTCTCCATCAAAAATTGAGAGCAAACCATTTAGAGCTTGGTAAATGCCTCCGCTGTTTAATTCGCTGCAAAATGCGACAACTGTACCTTCGTCATCAACTGTAATGTTGTATCCTGGTTCATTATTGCCACAAAAGTTATTGAATAATGCGACAGTTGTATTTGAAGGACTGGTTAAAGAAATAGCCAAATCGCCCATCCAACTATGGCTTACAACTAAGTTGGTTACATTGAGATCATTGATTGTAACTCCATTAGAAATATTGATTGTGGAGGTTATCGTGTTGTCATTAATATTTATAGGAATATCCGTTGATGAGTAATTAGTAACGATGTCATCTCCTACTCCAGATAAACAAGATTGATAGACAAATTGATCGGGGCCAGTATAAGAAGTGGTTGGGGTATAAGAATATGAACCATCATTGTTTATTGTTACTTGACCGTTTGTGGGAGCGTTAATAGGGGTAGTAGTGATTGTTCCCCCGCCAGAATCATTGGTAGATAAATTTCCTGCAACCGCTGTATTGATATTGGTTAGATTAAAGTCATCACCTGCATATGGAGCATTAATGGCATCTCCATTAAGGTCTGGAATAACATCGATTACAACTACTGCTCCAGCACAAGCTTGAGGAATTCCGTCATCACATACTTCATACGAAAATTGATCTTGACCTGCAAAACCTTGATTTGGATTATAGGTAAAATCTCCGTTTGCGGCTAATGAAACTGTACCACTAGTTGGATGAGATGTCGGAGTAATATTTACTATTAGATTGTTACCATCGACATCTGCATCATTTGCTAATACATTAGCTGAAATTGAAACGTCTATGTTTGTGATCCCTTCATCCGCATTTGCAATGACTTCATTGTTTGAAAATGATGGAGCGGAAGTAACGGTAATGACTACTGTCGCTGTATCACAGGCGGAAGGAGTTCCATTATCACAAATTATATATTCAAATTGATCTTGGCCGACGTAGTCAGAGCTAGGATTATAGGTGTAAGATCCATCGTTAGACAAGTTTACGGAACCATTTGCTGGGTCAACATGGGGAGTTAAAGTCAAACTGATAACATCTCCTTCATTGTCAACATCATTCGTTAGAACATTTCCGCTAATCCCTTGATTGATTAAAGTATTATTGTCGTCGTTAATTGCGGTAATTCCATTAATGAAAATAGTCACCCAAGTATCATCGCAAATTGGCGGAGTACTGGCATCGCAGACTTCATACCAGAAACGATCCTCTCCTGTAAATCCGGAGGCAGGCGTATAAGTAATCTCGCCGGTAATTGAATTTATAGATGTCATTCCATTTTCTGGAAGTGTAGTAACATTTACTGAACCTTGTACAAGACCTGTACCTTGATCATTGGTTAGTACATCTATTAGGACAGCTGTGTTCAAAGCAGTGTGCGATGTATCTTCTGCTGCAGTCGGAACGCACCACGGAATGTGAATATTTGCAGCAGTGCTGGTATGTGAAATCCACCAAGTGTTGATGGTATTGACATTGCCGTAGTCAAAATTGGTCCAAGAATGGCATGGAGAAGTACAACCATCTAATTCAATTTGACTTGCTCCATTTCCTGGCACAAAGGGAATTGATGTATCATCGTAGTATAATTTATCAACAAAAACACTAGATGAAGGCCTTACAATATCTATTGAATATCCATCAACTACATACTCTACATCGTATGAAGCATAATGTGTAACTCCTTGTTGTAATTTAAGAAATACATCTACATCAGAACCTAAATTTACTGCATTCCCAAAACCGTTTAGACCATTCCAAGAAACACATCGTCGATAAGGCGCTTTTTCGCCTGGTAAGGCAGATATACATTCTAAAAGTAAAACATCTTCTGAGTTGAGATCATATTTTCCTGCTCCGCTTGTACTATTAATATCTAATAATATTTCTACCTGTCCTTCCAGCGATGTTTCAATCCAAATACAAGCTTCATTTTGATTACAAATGTTGACTTCAGGATCTGCAGTGATTGTTCCAAGTGTACCATCTGGATATTCTACTGGATCAGGATCATTAAAGAATATTTTATATTGTGGTGCGACACTATAAGAATCTGGAACCGATTTTCGATCTGCTGCTACATCTCCCGTTGATCCGGTACCTAGTGCATTAAAGGCAATTGTAAAAAACCAACCTCTAAAACCTGAGTTCGCAAAGTCAATTTTGTTAACAAATCCATCATCTGTATAAGCATACACCACTCCATTGAAGCCGCGATCAAAATTACCATATGGTGAAGAACTGGAGTTGATTGTAGGAGTAGTTTTAAAGGCCCAGTTGTAAGACCATAGTCGTCCGTCTATAGCTGCCGGAGTAGCTCCTGAATTATCCGCAACAGTTATGTCAAAAAATGGAATATCAATTATGGTTGTTGAAATTGCAGCTGCATTATCACTAAATTCTATGTAGTAATCCCCCGCGGTCATTCCACTAGGGTCAAATATGAAAGGAGAATAACCTCCTGCTCCAGCAACTGGCGCAGGTCCAGCAATGGCATCTGCTCTTGAGTTCACGTTGGCAGAGCTTGCATCTATTAAGGTAGGTCCGTATACAATCGTACCAGAGGGAGATACAATCCGGAAGTAGTATTCTTGAGTGTAGGAATCTCCCAGATAAGCAAATGTATTAGGGTCTAAATTTTCGATTGCTCCAATTGACAATCCTAAGTAAACCAATTCAGTACTAGGGTCCGCAATATGAATAAACATTCTAGAATTAATGGCTCCACCATATTCAGCAAAAGAACCATAACTCGCATTATTGGTCATTAATTTGGTGTAGTCAGTAGGATTAGGATCTAATTGTTTTGTTCCCTCTGCGAATGATGGACTCTTACAAAATAATAAGATTAGGCATAGAAATAGGAATCGAAAATTCTTGGGCAGCAGTTGTAAATGCATTTTTTCGTTATTTAAATTTTATCAAATAACTTCCATAAATGAAAGCTGGAAAATAGGAGACAACCAGTATTCAAATTTCTTTTTTAATTATCAGCAACTTGCGTAAAGTGCCGAAAAGAATAATTAGCAAATCTGGAATTCTGTGACGATTTTGAAAAATATATTATAAAGGATAGTACTATGAGTTAAAACGAATAAAAGTGGTTTTCCATTCCATTAATACTATATTCGGAAAGCGTCAAATCAAAACATCATTAATGATTATTTTTGGAAAAATGAGTTACTTTTGCCTTTGAAATGGTAAAGAAACATTTACATACAGGAACTATTGAACTTCAATCTTTGGATTGTCATAAGCATCTGGAACTTCAGGTCGCAATAAACCTTTGTATGTACCTAATATAATTTTAGGAGACAAATAATTCTTTAAAGCGTCCAATGATTCATTGGACGCTTTTTTTGTGATTTTTTTTAAAATATTTTATGCATAAATAATTAGAAATAGAAAATTAGTCTTTGAAAGAAAAGCATTTGATAGACAGGCATTTGTGATTTTCAATTTATCTACTTCATGGTGGACGGATTTTTCTATGTCCAAAATCAAACTTAATGTATTGATTTTTAGTTGATTGAAATGGTTTCTTGTTTGGAAAAGTGAATTAATCAATATAAGTTTGCATCGGCAATTAAAATTAATAATGATGTTAGAATTACTAAATATAAACTTACAAGATCTCCATCAACTTCATCAAGAAGTTCTGGAGCAATTGGATCAGGAACTGATTCTAGATTGGAAGCAACTACATTTTGAGTAGCTAAGAAATAATTATTTCTAGTTCAGAAAAGCAGCTTCCATATTTTGGGAGCTGCTTTTTTTATTGGGATTAATGACTTTAGTCTCAATTTTTTCTGGAAAAATAATAGTGCTGTAACTCAATGGCTAGAGTACTCGACTGTCTATCGAGAAGTTGCGGGTTCAAATCCCGTCAGCACTGCAGATGCTCCGTTGGTATAATGGCTAGTACGTCCGACTTTCCATCGGGAGATAAGGGTTCGATTCCCTTACGGAGTACCAAATATGCATTGAAATAATCCTATGTTGTAATGGTAGCAAATCAAAATTTGACTTTGACAGAATAGGTTTGATTCCTGTTAGGATTTCAACAAGCGGGGGTGGCGAAAATGGCAAACGCGTCTGATTTAGAATCAGATTTCTGAGGGTTCGAATCCCTCTCCCTGTACAATTTTAAATTCAATATGTTGACTATAGTTTAATTGGCGAGAATACCTCAATGTGAATGAGGAGGATCGGGTTCGAATCCCGCTAGTCAACCCATTTTTTAACCATCACCTCAACAAAGTCAAATCTCCAAAAATAGTTCGTGTCGTTCCGTCTTTCAATTCTAATTCCAAACGATAGATATAAACTCCGGTATCTCCGATTTGACCATTGATTTTTCCATCCCAAAAATCTCCAAAGAAATCGGGATCAATATTTCCTTTAGAAAAGACATTGGCACCCCAGCGGTTGAATACATCTATTTTCTTAATATTAAATATTGCGCATCCCGGGAATATTTGAAAAACATCGTTTTGGCCATCATTGTTAGGACTAATCGCACTAGGAGTATAAAGTAAATTTTCAGTATCTAGTAGAAATCTGACGGCAGAAGTATCTGTGCAGTTGTAATCATTGGCGACTACAAGTTTATAATAAGGATCAAAAGGGATCAATATTTCCGGTGTTGGGCAGTTGTAACAAGTTAAACCTCGCTGAGGAATCCATTCATAAATCACATTATTGTCGCCACTGATTTGTGGTTCTATTTTCATGGAATAACACATATCTGTTAGAATGGTATCTGGTAAAATTATCGTTGGAGAAGGAAGTAATTCTATATTTAGAAAATTGCTATCAGAACATATTCCATTATTCAATATGAGATTATATTGACCGGACTGCGCTGAGGACATCGAAGCCACATTCAATTCTCGATCAAAACTTTGATCTCCGTTTGGATCTCTCCAAATATAAGTTTTAATATCTCCATTGCCTTCTGCGATCAGATTCATTGGTTCTCTTTGGCAGTACTCTTTTTTTCCAATGATTTCAGTTTGAATATCTGGGGCCACTTCTACTTCAATAGTTCTAATTTGCTCACAAAATCCTAAACTCGCAATCATGTTATAAGTGCCACTGTTTATTGGCTGAGCATTTAAAAGAGAAGTCTGAAAATCATTGGAACTTAAGCCGGGTCCATCCCATTCAATCGTAGAGCCTGGAGAAGCCTCGGCGATAAAAGTCAATGTTGAATATGCACAGACTGGACTATTACTCTCAGCTGATGCAGCCAACAATTCATTGGGTGCGACGACATCAATGGTTGTATCTTTCATTTCAAAGCTGCAGTTACTACTTTGGGGGGTAATTGCAAATAGGGTGTATTCTCCAGGAAGAATATTTTGAATTGAAAAAGAATTCGAATTGTCAATATCGACTATCCATGAATTTTCTTCGTAATTTTCATTCCTTAGTTTGACTTCATAGGTTTCATTAGGAATAAAAACTGGAGAAGAAAGTTGTACAATGACGTCATCAACATCGAAGCAATTTGATGGTTGTGTTACATTAATTTGAAAGTCATTTAATATTTGTGCGTTGCCAATTACTGTCGTTGGATCTCCGATAGTTCCGCTTGTTCCAGGGTCGTCAGAAGGAAGTATATTTCCAAATCTGTCTGGTAAATTTAGTAGAAAGGCTTGGTTGTCTACGAAATCTATTGGAATATCATTAACTAAAATATCAACATTGATGTTGATAACGCCACCTATCGGAATTTGAAGATCCTCGATTTCTAAATTTGAGAATCCTATTCCAGTGCCTGCCCGAATATTTCCATCGAAATTGCCAGTAATATTTTCAATGATCATTCCTTGAGGAAAGCTATCTTGAAAAAAAACCTCGGAGATACCAAGTGGGAATCTATTTACAATGCTAAAGTTATAGGTGATCTTTGAATCAGTGCAAAGCACATCTTTTGGATTAACATTGCATTGGAAAGTTAGGGTGTATGGGCAAGAGCAACCATCACTGGTTAAGGCAGTAGGTCCGTTCCATGGGAAAACTGAAGAGGAACCAGTGAATTTGTCAATTTGAATTAATTTATTTTGTCTTAGAATCAATCCGGATTCGGTAGAACCGTAGCCGAAAAGATTCCCTTCTACATCGAAAAAAAGACTTCCGATTTTACGTACTTCGTTAGTTGATAATTTTCCTACGGGAGTAACCATTCCAAAATTTGGGTCATTGGGATTTATGTTAATCCGATGTAAAAATCCTCTAGTTGATACCGGTTCTAAATCCGTGGTAATGTAGTTCCCTTGATAAGCATAAGCAAAATTTGAATTGGTAGGGTCAATGGCGAGATCTCCAAGTTTTGCTGTGAATGTTCCGCTATTAATAGATTCTGAATCCCAGAAAAGTTCTTCGCTTTTCACAAGTTCGAATGAGTTGATCACATCAAATATTAAAATTTGATCCAAGTTGTTTTCTATACATAAATATTGGCCGGTGGGTGTGCAATCCCCCGCAGTAATATCTGGTGAACTTACGACTGCTGGATCTCCAATAATCTCAAAACTTTCGTCTGCTTTTAGTCGAACAATATTATTACTGATTTGATCTATTCCATAGATGTAGTTGTCGACTAAATTGTATCCTAAGGCATCAAATTGTCCTCCTTGAAAAGATTTTATGGGATCAAAAAAGAGTGTTCCAAATGGTCCAAAATTTACCTTGCTTGTTTGGTTAAATGCGGCATTTTGATTGTAAGATATGAGAAGATTGCCATCACAAGAAAATGTTTGACAAATTAGGCTTGTTGTATAAAGACTAAACACTAGAATATAAAAAACACATCTCATCATTTTCACAAATCTGATCACCTAAGATACAAATTTACACGAAAAGATGATGAGCTGTGTTAAGGTTGATAGTTTTGACTGGAATTAACATTTGATGAAAAGTCCATTTTGCGATTGTCAGTTACTGAACTTTAAAGATTTGATCTCGGCCAAGTAATCTGCCTGAATCATCGAAAAGTCCAAGCCAATAATTTCCTATCTCCAATAGACTTAGGTCAATGTAATTGCCTACTTTTTTACCTGAAGCGACCTTATGGCCCAAGTTGTTGTATATGATATATTCTGTAAAGTCTACTAATCCTTCTATCGTTAATTGATCACGAACAGGATTTGGATAAAGATTTAACTGTTGTAATGATATTTCATTATTGCGAGTGGTGGCGATTTCATATTTCACTAATCCCATGGAACTTGCCATCCATAAATTTCCTGCCTGATCACATTTCATTTGCCTAATATTCGCAGTAGGAAGTTCTGAAACAAAAGGGAGAAAATGGGTAAATGAGTTTTCTTCAAAACTACTAAGTGCATTATATTCAAAACCACCAATCCATATTTTATCATTGTTATCAATAGCGATCTTTGAAGGACTATTAGAGTGAATATCCGAATTATCCATGTTGTAGATATCAAAGTTATCGATACCATCAAAATGTAAGAGACCTTGGTCCTCTTGGACCAACCAAACATCTCCATTACCATCTGTAACAAGGTCAAGAATATCTCCAAAAGGGATGTTGGTATTATTAGGATCAAACTTAGTGATGATATTGTCTTTGATTTTATAAAGTGCTGAATTTCCACCAACCCAGAGTGTTTGATTTTGATGATCAAAGATTGACGATTTTGAAAATTTAACTTCGCTCAAATTATTCCAGCTCGTTCCGTCAAAGGATTGCATTTCATTCCCTGAGCCAAGACCGACATAAAGAATATCATTTTGATTGTCTTTTGCCATGGTTAGAACTGCATCAACTGTCATATCAGAATTCTGACTGGTCCATGTTTCAAAACTTTCATTGTTATAATCAATACGACTCAGTCCTCCATAGCTACAAACTTCAACAATCCCATCATTGGCGACCATATCAGTGGCGCGTCCCTGTAAGAGCCCCAGATCATTAGCATTAAGAACGGTCCAGTCTTCATTTTCAAGGAAAGCTATTGTCTCTCCAGTGGAGGTTGCATTTGTGCCAACCCAAATAAGCCCAGTACTTTGATCTATGGCTAAAGCTTGTAAAGAATTATCCATATCAGGATTATTGTAATTGAAAAATTCTTGTGCATTAATAACTGAGCTAAAAGCTACTAGGAAAATTGCAACTAGTGTAAAAGTTGATTTCATTGTTTTTTTAACAAAGGAAATAGATTCACCTTGTTATTTATTAGACGATGAGATTATTGGTAAATTCCATTGGAGGAAAGGCAGCAAATAGTTATTAGGGAGAAATGAGTAACTATTCTTAATTTTTCTTTGGAACCCATGTGCTGTGCATCATTCTCAATCGCCAACCATCTTTAGTAGGAATTGCCAATGCTGATTCCAACCATTGAGCGTTACCTACAAGACTATCACCCTGAGTAAAAGTAGCATAGTTGTGATAGGCTATATTAATGGCATGGCCTTGTTTTTCTAGGGTCAGAAAGTCCATCTTGTTTTCTCTATGAGGTCTATCATTATTTGACAAACTTCTTTTCATGAAGTTTCTTATTTCTTGGTTGGTCCATACTTCTCCGTTTTCCAATATGTAGAAATTTTCCGTATGGTATTTTAATATCTTTGTTGAATCCATTCCAGCCCAAAGGTCATCAAATGAACCCTGAATGAGCTGCTTGGCTATTCGAATTTCTTCAGTTGTGATTTCTTTAGCAGAATTGTCAACGACTTGCTTTTGGCAAGCAGCTAAAATTACAATTAAGGAGATTAAAAGGAGGGAAAATAGATTTGGCATATAAATTTGTTTTCTTTCTTAAATGTAATTGAAAATAATTACTTCTTTGTGTAATTCTATCTCTTAACTAGCTTGATATGAATCGTTACTTGTTGCTTATGCTTTTGTCTTTTTTAGGGAATCTGTTATTTGGGCAGAAAAATATTGATTCCTTAACTTATGAAAAGGCAATTGATGAATTCAATTTTGATAATACGCTGGTTTTGATTGGTGAAGCTCATGAAGTTGAGGGTACCTATGGTTTAGAAACCTTTATTCTATCAGATTTATTATCAAAAGGGTACGAGCATATTATTTATGAGGGTGGGGTTTCGGAAGCGATATTGTTAAACGAATATTTGGAAACTGGAAACGAAGCAGTCCTGGATTATACTAGAGCCAGAGGTAAACATTATAGAAATTATATGAAATCGCTTTTCAACTTGAAATTGAAATTCCCAAGCTTTACAATTACCGGAGTAGATTTCGAACGAGCGGTTTGTTTAGAAAAAGTATTTTCTAATTGGTTTGTAAATTATAATGATAACAATGAAATGCTTCTTGATTTGATTCAAATCACTGGCAAAACAAAACCCAAAAAAGTAAAAGAAATAATTCTTAGGGTTCGTGCTAGTTGGAATGAAAATGTGGAAATTTATAGAGAAGTGTTAGGATCAAATTTGAAACTATTTCGGGCCATTATTTTTAATCCAGTTTTTCAGGCAGACTTTGGAATGTCTTCAAAGAAAAGAGATGAAGCAATTCATAACCATTTGAAAGCATTCGACCAACTATATTTATCTAAGTCGGTTGTAATATTTGGGAGTAACCATTTTACGAATCCTGACTATTTTTGGAGCGCTTATGCGCCAAGCTTAAAAGATAAATTGAATTGTGTTTTGATACTATTGGCTTATCAGAATTGTAATAATCTAATGAAAAATGGGAAAAAGTATTCTTCGGTAGAACCACTCTCTAATTTCTTTTTGAGTAATTATAAAGTCGAAACTGCTATAAGATTTGAGGTAGTGAAAGATTCAGAGATTTCTCCGTTGGATACCAATAACAAATTTATTATTGCCAAACTTATAAATCAATAATTATAAATCTTGTCGATTGTAATTATTTGCGCTTGGGAATATCAAATTCAAAGGATACACCTCCTAAGGAACTGTCAACCACGCTTATTTTCCCTCCATATGTATTGACGATTTTTTTACTTAATGCCAATCCCATTCCTGTGCCGGTGTAATCTACTTTGTCTAATCGCTTGAAAAGCTCAAAGACCTTACTTCTGAATGCTGGTGCTATTCCAATTCCGTTGTCACTGATTAGAAAGTTGAATGCTTTCTTTGTTTCAATTATTTCAATCTTGATTTGAGAAGGCTCCTCCTTTTTACAAAACTTGATGGAGTTCCGAATCATGTGATCTAAAATAAGATAAATGTGTTTTGGATGTATCTTAACTTTTGGAAGGTCTTTGAAAATTATATTAGGCCAGGCTGAAGTTTTATTTTCCCTTTCAAAATTTGTTTTGATGGTATTAATTATTCCTTCAATATCAACTGGATAGAGCTTTCCAGAAATTTTTTCTACCGAGGTATACCTTAGTAACTCGTCTAGCATCTTATGCATTTGTTTAGCGCTGTCGACTACTAAGTTTAGATGTTCTTGATTTTTTGCGTCTATCTTTTCTTTGAAGTTGTTTAGAAACAATCCACCAAAATTTGAAATATTTGATAATGGAGTTTTCAAGTCATGCGCAACGATATAAGCGAATTGTTCAATTTCTTGCTTCTGCAATTGCATTTCGCGATTTTTCTCTTGTAGCGTAAGTATTTCTTTTTCTTTACTTTCTAAGACTTTGGTTATATTAATTGCTTTTGTTTTTTGGTCGTATTCTTTTCTATTCTTAATTAATAATTTGCTATACTTTAATCCATTTCTGAAATCACCCAGCAATTCACAAACATTTATCATTTTGTCATACCATCTGTTAAGCTCGGTATGCAAAGAAAAGTCCGAGCAAAGTTTAGTCTCTTGATCGAATATTTCTGTAAATTTTGAATACTGTTTTTTCTCAATGTAGTATTCACTTTTTACTAAGGCAGCAGCAGTTCTAATTTGATTTAAGTTAAATCTATCTGAAATAGGAAATACTTGGTCAAGCAATGGAATGACTTTCTCCATTTGTCCTAACGTCAAATGACATTTTGCTAAAGCTGTGAGCATATGCCCTAAAATGAAACTATAACTAAACTCACCCTCTAATGCAATTCCTTTCTTGGCTGTATTAATTCCTAATTGATAGATACCAATTGCTTCGTTTACTTTTCCCATTTGAACAAACATCTCAGCTTTGTTCTCATAGATAAAACTTAAAACATTATAGTTATTAGTCTCGGTATTAATTTTTTCTCCTATTGCCAAGTACTTTGCGGCTAGGTCAAATTGTTTGGTACAAATAAAGGCATATGCAATACTTGGATAAAGTCTTGTATTTGTTTCTGGAATGTCTAAGCTTAGGCATTTGTAAAAGTATTCTATGCCGATTGCATAGTCCTTGATGCCATCAATATATATAGAACCAAACTCTCGGTAAATCTCTGCCAGTAAAGATTTATCTTCTATAGCATGAGTGTTTAGAAGTCGGTAGGCATGATTTAGCCTTTCTATGCAACCGAATACGTTGCCCTGTTTTCTAAGTTGGTTAGACAATTCTGTATTAATAGATATGGCCAACTTATAGTCACCTTTCTCCTCCGCTAGTTTGATGGCTTCGAATGCCAGTTCTAATCCTTTTTCAGGAGAAGATTTAGCCGTTTCTAAAGCTCTGGCGTACAGCTCCTTAGGGCAGACTTCAATAGTGTAGGATACATTCATTTGAACAAAAGAGTTTTTCAGTTAAAGTGGACTGAACACCTTGTGAATTCAAAAATTATACCATAAATAGGGTATAAAAGCGGTTTCGTACTAAAAATAAAAAAAAGAGGCTAGAGCAGTTGCCCTAGCCTTTTATTATTTGGAATTTGAAAATACCAATTTCAATTGTTCGAGTAACTGACCACCTCCAGAAAGAGATAGCGTGCCAATGTTTTCAGCAATTTTCTCTACATATTCCATCTCTTTAAGCTTATAAAGCATCTCATTATTCTCCATGAGCTTTGCAGTATTCATCAAACTTCTAGTGGAAGCAGTTTCTTCTCTGCGCATGATCACATTAGCTTGAGCCTTTTTTTCTGCAATCAATACTTGATTCAAAATCTCCTTCATGTCTCCTGGAAGAATAATGTCCTTTATTCCCGCAGCAAAAAGTGAAATACCCATTTCTGACGATGCAATTTTAACAAAGTCCATTACGTAATTTCCAGCTTTAGACTTGTTTGCCAATAGTTCATCTAAGGTAAGTTGCCCAACGTATTCGCGAAGACCTAATTGGATCAATGAATACAATTGTTTGGTCACCTCTTTAGTATCAATTAGGGCTTTTTCAATATTGACCAATTGATATTGCGCTTGAAAGTTAATTCTAATATTTGCTTTATCCTTGGTCAATAATTCTTGGCCAGAAATGTCAATGACTTGCTTTCTCAAATCTCCCTTTAAAACCTTCACGGCTTTTGAACCCTTCCAATAATGGTAGATACCGGCTTCTATTGTTTTAACAAATTTTCCATCAATGAACAAAAGTCCTTTTTCATAAGACTCCACAGTTTCAACTGAGCAGTGTTGTTTCATCGAATAGGACTGAAGTAATTTTCTGCTTACAGCTGCAGGAATTTCAACTTCATCCATATTGTAAATGAATGTCTTGATATCCAAAACATCTTTCCAGTAAACGTAAATTCCAGCAGTCAATATTTTACTGAAAATCCCACGAGTGAATTGTAGAGCAATTTGATTGTCCTTTACTTCAACAACATCCACCAGAGTTTGTAACTTAGGATGCTGAAGCAATAGTTCAATAGCAGGATCTTCTAAGGGTAAAGTCATAAATTTAATCACAACTTTGTATCCCCAGCCAATCCAGTAGCGACCTTCTGTATAAACATCGTACAATGCACCACGCTTATATACCAATGCCACTTGATAGGCATTTACATGTAATCTTTTCATGATTCGTATGTGATTTATAGGTTTAAAAAAAAACTTGTTTCACTTTTTGCCTGGATATTATTTCCCTTTTAGGGCAATATTTTGTCAGGCATTTAAAAAAAAATTATCGAGCCAAAATTCAAATTCTGACACCTGTGGAATTTCTTTTAAGTCAGTTGATTTGAATTTTCAAATTGAATTTGAGCCTCAGGAACCTATTCAATAAAAATTTTCAAAAACAACATGGCGGTATCCAAAAAATTCAGACAATTGTTGAATTTCAAAAATTGCAAGCAATTTCATTTTAGAAAATTGGCTCGACAAACTGAGATCATTTTTGTGAGTGATCTGCTCGTTAAATGGAGTGGAAGTCCATTGCTCTACCAACTGAGCTACATCGTCTCTACGATGACGGGAATCGAACCCGCGCTTTCGAATTCCTACGTTCTAACCGGACTGAACTAAATGCTCTTTGAGCATTGGAGGAGTCGAACCTCCGACCTTAGGATTATATTGAACATTTTGAGTGTTCTGGCAGTCTCACCTCGTTTTCCATCAGAATATGTTGACTTATTAGCCACACACTTCAGTGCTATACAGAAACACTAGACGCGGATGGAGGAACAAAAGCGTAAACTTTCTTTATGTATTTTAATAGCGCTGAAATTTTTTGAAAGAGCGCTTCGAAAGGGTTCGGGACGACTTGTTGAAGTTAATTTATTTGTTTTTGAACCTGGTCTTCACAATAAAAATTCATTTTACTATGAAACTAGCGTCACACCGTTGGAAAAACTTGTTTTCTCCAACACAAATTTCAATAAACTTCAACGGTAGGTGCATAGCACCACCTTTCAACAAATTTCAACTGACATTTTAATCAGTAGGATTTCAAAAGCAGCTTAGTGGGCTCCCCCTTTTTCGGAAGAGCCCCTTTCTTCGCTTTCTTGCACTTCTGCTTCAATCGTTTCACCTCGCCATTGAAATAATCGTAATCAAATTGGCCTGCAGAAAGTAAACGTCCTCTTTTGTTTTCTTTGATGGCTTCTTTGATTTTTCCCTTGGCTTCCAGCACTGTTGCTTTTCGCTTGATCATAACCAATTTCGGCATTCCAAGTTTGGTCATTCCTTTATCGATTAGTGAATTTGCTTTGTCCAGTTCTCCCATCCATATTAACAATAAACTATAGAATTTATAGGTGTCAACATAGTTAGGATCTTCAACTAAAGCTTGTTCAAAGCAGTGCTTGGCTTCTGAGAATCTTTTCAATTTTTCCATGAGTAAACGACCCATCAGGCAATTAGATGCTGGATGCATTTCATCGTAACTCAAAGCATAATTCAAAGACTCTACAGTTTGTTCTACATCATAGGCATAGTTATCCGATGCTTTCAAGAAGTACTGATCTGCTAAAGTTAAACTCATGATTAGTGAATTAAATGGTTTTAAAAAATGGTTTTATTAAGACATGCAACTCCCGCTTAATGAAAGTCAATTCATTTAATGAGCACAGACAAATCAATTCTTGTCAGTTCAAGACATAGTTTGACTGTTCAACATGGAGCATCATGTTGGTTTATATTTATGAAATAAATTTTAAGAAAAGCTGAGTTAGAAGCTAGTTATACTCAGCGAAAGGAAGTTGTATTTTCGCTTCGTACTTCTAAAGTTTCAAATTCCGCATTTCTCAATTTTACAATTTATCCACATGGGCAATTGATTAATTTAAAAATTTGTAATAATGTATTCCTGCAGTATTCAGCGACAATACATTGATTAATTCGTGCAAAAGCACTATAAATAAAGACAACTGAGAGAAAAAGTGTAGATTCTTGTAGTTGTCTTTGACAACCACAAGTAAAAAGAGTGGTTATCTGAAATGAAAGACGGTTCTAGGATTTCCTAGTTCCACTTGGAAACATCTTTGGTCTTGATTCGACCATAATGCTGTGTTATATGTATATATATTAATCATTTCAATGACAAAGTTATGACAGTTTATTGGATATGCAAATAGATCGAGGAAATTTTATTATTTATTTTCTGATTAGGAATTGATTTCTTCTTTTAATGCGCTAATGTATTTTTTGAAATAAACTATTAGGATTCGATTTAATTCGAATACGGAATTCATTTTTTGAATGATGTATTGAAAGCTTTTTGAATTTCATTTCAATTGAGGGTGCCATCATCTTTAAAATCATCAAAAGCTGTTGATATTATTTAATTCTTTAATGTAATTTCAATCCCACTTTAAATAGGAGGTTTAGCATATTATGAAATCAATAAATAAGTGATTAATGTTAAGTTAATTGCCTAGTTCTGGCATTAATATTGAAGTGTTCCGGATGTATGTATATCATACTTTTCGCCTTTCTCCCATAAAATGTTCTGATGGACTCAAACAAATTCTTTGAAGGATGTAAAGTCTTTATGACTTTGTTGATATTCCTATGTCTTAGCATCATCAAAGTTGAGTGTCAATCAATCGAAAACGGTTGTAATGCAGCAAGTTTTGGTGTTGATGCTGATCAATATGCGAATAGTAATTCATTTGGTCAAAATGCTAACGATAATAATTATTCGGATGATTGGTTTTTTAATCCAGCAGTGAGTAATGGTTTGGGTATTGGAGTTATTGACGTATCAAATGCCGAGAATCTTCAGCAATCTTTGCAATCAGGTGATAATCTTTCATTAATCTACGACATGTCGATTCCATTCAATACTGTACATCAAGGCGTACGGCTATTGGATGCTATATATGGACGAGACTTTTACGGAGGTACACAGAATACAGACTACACCTCTTATATTCAAGCCAGTAAAAATGGGGAGGATCCAGCCATTTGGGATACGGGACCTGCTAATGTCACTCCCAAGAATGATCTTATTGATTGCTTTGCTCACTTAAGACGGGATGGAATCAATGGTGATGATGACCTATGGTTATTTGGAGGATTTTCTAGAATCTCAAATATTGGAAGTAGTTATTTGGATATGGAACTGTATTCGAAAGATATACAATATACTCCCTCCTCTGGTTTTACTTCTGCTGGAAATGATGAAGGTCATACTGCTTGGACATTTGATTCAAACGGAAATTTGACTAGAACAGGAGATATTGTTGTTTCCTATAATTTTTCTACAAACGGGGCACCAGAAATTGAATTAAGAATTTGGGTGGCACAATCGGATTTTCAGAATACTTCACCGACTACTTTTAGTTTTGGTTCAGAATTCGACGGAGGTACGAATAACTCTAATTTTGGTTATGCAGATATCCTTCCTCCAAATAACGGAATTTATTCTTGTGGTTTAGGAAATCCTTCAACCACATTTGCCCCGCCTTGGGGGACATTAAACTCTAACGGAAACTATAGCTACAACTATGAGGGAGGTCAATTTGCAGAATTCGGATTGAATTTAAATGCCTTTGGAATTGATCCATCAGTAGTTCTGTCTTCCGGTGCTGGTATTTCTTGTGATATTCCTTTTAGCGCAGTTCTTTTTAAAGCTAGGGCTTCGCAATCATTCACCGCTCAGTTAAAAGATTTTGCTGGGCCATATCCTTTTGAAATCCCATTAACCATTCCTTCCGACATTGTAGGAGATACCATTGATTGCATTAATGCCGCAGTAACCCTTGGTCCAGAAATTGTGATTCCAGACGCATCTTATATCTGGTCAACTAGCGATGGAAATATTATAGGGACAACTGATAGTGCATATATTTTAGTAGATCAGCCGGGTACCTATTCATTGGATGCATCATCTGCTCCGGGATGTCTGGTAAACACTTCTTCTTTTTATGTTCCGGAATTATATAACTATCCTACAGCAGATATACAAGCAGATACTATTTTTGATTGTGGAGTCTCTGCTAGTCTAACTGCATGGCCGGCGGGGCATGTCTATGAATGGTCTGGCCCATTTAATTTTCAATCTGATCAGCAACAAATTAGTGTTCAAGATGAAGGAATGTATATAGTTTCCGTAATGGATCCAATTTCACAATGTATGGCTCTGGATTCCATATATCTTCCCGGTGGACCTTGTCAAAATATAGATTTATCAGAATTGCCTGGAGACGGAAATCAAGTGATTATAATTGATAATGAGCCACCGATGGTAAATTGGCCCGATGATATTACGCTTTCTTGTTTAGATGATTTTCTAAATCTTTCATTAACAGGAACGCTTGGTCAAATAACAGATAATTGTCCTGAAAATTTACCTGCTCCTTTTTATTTGGATTTGTCTTCAAACGGAATTTGTTTAGGCGAAGTTGTTTATAATAGACTTTGGTATGTTACTGATTTCTGCGGAAACTTAGCTTCCCATTCGCAGGTAATAACCTTGGTAGATACTATTCCTCCTTTTTTCATTGCACCAAATGATGTGACAATTGATTGTTCGATAGATGTAAATGATCTAGGTGATCTTGGAGATGCTACAGGAGAGTATGATGATTGTGATTTTTCTATCGGAGAAGCATTTTATCAAGATAGTATTGCTAGTGGAGTTTCTTGTACAGGAAATGATGTAATATATAGAGTTTGGACATTAGTTGACGGTTGTGGAAATGAAAATATACAAATTCAAACTATTAATTTTGCAGATAGTGAGGCCCCAACATTTACTGTTCCAAATAATATTACTATTTCTTGTTCTGATGACGCGAATGATTTAGGGTTGACTGGAACTATTGAGGACACTTTGGATAACTGCAGTAATACACTTTTGACTATTAATTATTGGGATCAGATTGTTGTAGATTCGAATTGTGTATCAAATTATCTGATCTATAGGAGTTGGTTGGTTACAGATGGTTGCGGGAATGATAGCCTAGCTATTCAAGAAATAACAATCGAAGATATAGCGGCTCCTACATTTACTGCGCCAGAAGATATTACAGTTGCTTGTGATGTCGCTGAAAGTGATTTAATAACTTTAGGAGATGTCATCAATGAATATGATGATTGTACTGCTAGTATTGCCAATGCTACTTACACAGATGTTATCATTGCTAGTGGTCCATGTCCTTCAACAAAAACGATAGAACGTACTTGGTCTCTTTCGGATGATTGTGGAAATATTACTTCTATTATTCAATTGATTGAATTTGAAGATACCAGCAATCCAACGTTTACAGTACCTGAAGACGTTACCATAGAGTGTCATGAAGATCCTGCTAATCTATTATTGACTGGGAATGTATTTGATGAAGCAGATAATTGTAGTGAAAATGGATTAGAAGCCACTTATATTGACGACGTTACTTCCGGAATACCTTGCAATGGAAGTACTATTATTCAAAGGACCTGGACACTGGTTGATGATTGTGGAAATACCTCATCTGCAATTCAGCAAATAACCTTGGAAGATAATACTCCGCCATCTTTTTCTATGGTGGCTGTAGATCCACAAGTTTCTTGTGATGTCGTAATTCCTACACCTCAGATTGGTGTTGATCTTTTTATCACGGATGCTTGCGATACTAGCTTGAACATTTCCTTTTATGAAGAACAGACTAATATTACATGCCCCGATGTTTATGTTTTAAGAAGGGTATGGATTGCTGAAGATAATTGCGGGAATATTGATTCATTGGTGCAAGAAATAATGGTTGAGGATTCGGGTGATCCAATTATTTTAGTCTTTCCTCCTGATTTGACAGTTTCTTGTGATTCAATAATTCCTCCAGGAGGAGCTGTTGTAGATGATAACTGTAGTTCGTCTATTACTGTAAACGTCAATGACTCTATAGTCGATGGATCATGTGATTTTAATTATGCTATAATTAGAATTTGGTCATGGGAAGATGATTGTGGAAATGTTAATACAGCAGAACAAACAATTACAGTTGTTGATGAAAATAGCCCTAATTTTATTCCACCTTCAGATACTTTGATTGGATGTGATGCTAACTTGTCAGATATAAATCAAACTGGATCTATTTTAAATCCCATAGACAATTGTGATCCAACTGTTTTAAATACAACTTATCGCGATTCCGTTTTGAATGGATATCCATGCGAAGGTTCCCAAAGAATAATTAGGATATGGATGGTGTCGGACACCTGTGGAAATGAAAATGAACATGTACAGGTTATCGACATGATTGATACTGTTTCTCCTACTTGGACATTACCTTCAGATATAACAATTACCTGTGAAACCGACTTGGCAGATCTTTCAATAACAGGTAACGTAGTTTCTATTGATGACAATTGTGATACGAGTCTTGATTTGCCGACCTATACAGATTCTATTGTTCAAGATACATCTTGTTTAAATAGTTCAATTATTTATAGAAACTGGTCTGTTTCAGACGCATGTGGAAACACGATTTCAGGAATTCAAACAATCGTAATCTCAGATACAATTGCTCCATCATTTACTGTTCCTTCAGACATTACACTAGATTGTTCTGAAAATGTTAATGATTTAAATTTAACAGGATTTGTCATTGATGAAAGTGATAATTGTCAATCTATAATCGGAGATCCAATCTATATGGACTCAGTTGTTGTTGATCAATCTTGCAGCGGGAATTCGGTAATATATAGAAATTGGATTTTAGAGGATGCTTGTGGAAATTCCATTAGACAAGTTCAACTGATTGTAATTCAGGATACCATTGCTCCCACTTTCATAACTCCCAATGACGTTACATTAGACTGCTCTGAAGATATAACAGACTTGTCAATTACTGGAAGTGTTACTGCAGTTCTTGATAATTGTTCTCCATTTTCTATTGTTTCTTCTCATAGAGATAGTCTTGTTGCAAATGCAGGATGCGAAGGTCAATTCACTGTTATTCGGATTTGGACAGTACAGGATATGTGCGGGAATAGTAGTGAAGCGTGGCAACATATTTATCTGGTTGACAATACTCCTCCATTTTTCGTAGTACCCCCGGATATTACCCTTGATTGTGATGCCGACGTGTCGAATGTAACGCTTACCGGTTTTCCAGATAGTTCCTTGGTGGATAATTGTTCTTCATTAAATTTGAATATAAGTTATGTTGATTTAATTCGAGATTTAGGAAAATGTGGAGCAACTAGAAATGTAGTTAGAACTTGGCTAGCAGTAGACGATTGTGGAAATCAATTCTCTGCCATTCAAAACATTTCTTTAATTGATACAATTGCTCCAGTATTTATTGCACCACCGACGATTGTTATTTCATGTACTGATGATCCTAGTGATTTAACAATAACTGGCGAGGTAGATACTATGCAGATTGCAGAAGCTTGTGGTATTAACGATGTCACTATTTATTATGTGGATTCTATTAGTCTGCTGAATAATTGCAGCTCGAACTATGAACTTTTGAGAACATGGTATTTAATCGATGATTGTGATAATCAATCATCTGCTGTTCAAGTCATTTCCATTGAAGACCAAATTGGCCCAACTTTTTCTGCACCTGATGATATTACAATTGATTGTGATTTGGATATTAATGAATTGATTATTACCGGAGTTCCAGATTCTATTCAAGATGAATGTTCTATTAATTTTTCAACACCGACTTATAGAGATAGTATTGTTGACCAGGGTAGTTGTATCGTTGAAGTAATTTATAGGACTTGGGAAGTTGTAGATGAATGTGGAAATATTTCCAGAGAAATTCAAACCATAACACTTCAGGATACAATTCAACCTGTGTTTTTCTCACCTGCTGACACAACGCTTCATTGTT
Organism: uncultured Saprospiraceae bacterium; assembly: GCA_937928045.1. GTDB lineage: Bacteria > Bacteroidota > Bacteroidia > Chitinophagales > Saprospiraceae > JABDJM01. The sequence continues at coordinate 202,966 of CALFWO010000005.1, forward strand.
CACAAGATCCATTAGATTTTTCAATTACTGGACTTCCTTTCATGCCGGATGATAATTGTGATAATAATCTAGGACAGATTATGTTTAGCGATAGTTTAGTTGTAAGTGATTCCTGCGCAATACATCGTGCGCTATATAGAACATGGTCTCTTTCTGATCAATGTAACAATCTTGCATCTTATTTACAGATCATTTATTTGTTGGATACCCTTGGGCCAAGTTTTACAGTGCCTCAAGATGTGACATTGAATTGTGAAGAAAATTTAGATAATTTGTCCATTACTGGAAATGTGGCCAATGAATTTTTTAACTGCGAAAATCAAGTTGGATTAACTACTTACCAAGATAGTTTAGTAGTCTCAAGTAATTGTAACGAAATAATTGTACATCGACTTTGGAACTTATCAAATAATTGCGGCTGGGATACTAGCCAAGTTCAATTAATAACTTTGATAGATACATTGGCTCCTACATTTATTAACCAACCCGCTGATTTGACTTTATCATGCGGTCAAGCACTTCCAGTATTCACTCCAAATGTCATAGATGCTTGTTCATCAAATCCTATCATATTATCAAGTTTGGACACTTTGGCAGGTGATTGTTTTAATGAAATAAATATTGTAAGAACATGGATGGCCACAGACAGTTGTGAAAATGCTGACAGCATTCAACAGCAAATTCTTGTCGAGGGATGTGCTCCAGATCTTGAATTGGTTATGCCAAGTTCTTTGACAGAATGTTTTGGCGCTGAAGTTACAATGCAAGTTAATATACAGGCTCAAGTCTCGTCAATATTTTTTCAATGGCAAGTATTTTTAAACGGACAATGGACTAACATAGATGGAGCTGATCAGGCAATATTCACAATTGCCTCAGCCGAAACAAGTGATGAAGGAGTCTATAGATGTATTGCAGCTGGACAATTATTGGACATTGGTAATGAGGACTGTCAGATAATTAGTCCAGAAATTGATCTCTCAATAACATCTCTACCAATTCCGGTTATCTCATACTTAACATTTTGTGAAGGAGATACTATAATTATTAATAATTTAATAATTACCACTCCTGGAACTTTTTTGGATACAATAAATATTCAAAATGGTTGTGATAGTCTAATACAGTTGGAGATTGAAATGCTCTTACCAACTTCAAGCCAAGAATTTATTAATATTTGTGAAGGAGATAGTGTAAATTATAATGGCAATTGGTATTCTCAACCTACTAGTTTTTATGACACACTAACGAATGTATCTGGTTGCGATAGTATACATGCGATCAACATAGAAGTTGGACAATATACAACTGAGGAAAGATTGGTCCAAGTCTGTTTAGGAGATAGTTTATTTGCCGGTGGAGCATGGCATTCAGATCCGGGAGTATTTTTAGATACTATTAACGGAAGTAGTGGTTGTGATACGATACTTTCTACAACACTAAGTTTTGTAAATTATATTGAAAATTCGATAACCTCTAATTTGTGTTCTGGCGATACAATAATTTGGAACGGAAATCTTATTTATTCTGCAGGTGTTTGGAGGGATACAATATTAAACGCACTAGGGTGTGATACAATCTATATTCATAATGTTGTTGAAATTCCAATAGTCAACACAAACGAAAATTACATTTTATGTGAAGGCGATTCTGTTTTTGTTGCAGGAAATTGGCGATATGAAAATGGCTTTTTTGTAGAAACGTTTTCGGGCAGTTCTAGATGTGACAGCATAGTCAATAGTACTGTTGTTTTTAACCCATCATATAGTTTTCAAGATACCGTTTTATTGTGCTTTGGAGATTCTATAGCGATAGATGGACAAATCATTACTACCGCAGGTAGCTATGCGAATTCTATGACTTCAGTTAATGGATGTGATAGTATTATTAATTATGTTGTTGAATTTAATTTGCTAGATACTATTGAATTAGTAGAGCAAATTTGTTCCGGACAATTTTTTAATTTTAATGGGACTGAACTTTCTATTGCTGGAGACTATCAAGAGATCTTTCAAAATCAGTACGGATGCGATAGTATTGTTAATTTGACTCTTGTAGTAGAGGATGATATCGAAGTTGAATTAGAATATTTGATTTGTCCTGGAGATTCGGTTGAAATAAATGGATCTTGGTATTTTGCTAATTCAGATCTGTTTTTTGCAGATCTTGCTCAAAATGGAGGCTGCGATAGCCTGACGAATGTATCTGTTATTCTGGCTGAGGTTTATCAAGATACAAGTAGATATCAGATATGTCAAGGAGATAGTATTTCACTTTTTGGCAACTTTTATGCGGTACCAACTGAAATTATTGAAACTTCTCAGTCTGTTGATGGATGTGATAGTAACATTGTTCATATTTTAGAAATAATAGATGTTACACAATTAATTGTAGATGACGCTTATATCTGTAGAGGTGAAGGCGTAGAACTTTTTGTTGAAGGTGCAGTGGAAGTAGAATGGTCCCCTTCGACAGGATTAAGTTGTACAAATTGTCTAAATCCAATCGCTTCACCCAATCAATCTACAACTTATACGGTATCATCCAGTTCATGTTTAGGGGAATCAGTTGAACAAGAAATAACTGTATATGTATATGAATTGCCAACCGTAAGTATTTTGGGCAATGCAAATGTTACCCCTGGTGATACACTGGAATTGACTTATGAGGTATCCGACACCACTGCGCAATTAATGTGGTTAGATGCGCAAGGAGATACACTTTGTAATGATAATTGCCCAGATACACTTTTTGTTATTGCAGACTACAATTCAATATATACTATAGCAGCAATCGATGAAGATGGATGTAGAGCTGAGGATGAAATAGTAGTTCGAATTAATGATAAATGTGAAGATGCCAAATTGTTCTTTCCAAATTTTATTACGCCAAATGGAGACGGTAAAAACGATGAATATGTTGTGACTTACGAAGATGTAAAGTCTATTGCATTGTTAAGGATATTTAATAGATGGGGAGAATTGATTTTTGAGACTTATGATGTAGACAATGACCACTGGGATGGAACATTCAGAGGTGTACCTGTAAACGTTGGGGTTTATGTTTATTATTTGGAAGGGGTATGTCTTAATAATGTAGATTTTATAGAAAAAGGAAACATAACGATTATAAGATAATTTTGAAAAAACGTACCTCCCAATACGAATTTTGCCATGAAAAAATATTTAGTATTATTTGCAGTGATTCAATTAGTAATTACTCTGCAAGCGCAGGATGTTCATTTGTCGCATATTCATGCTTCACCGATTCATTTGAATCCGGCGATGACAGGTGTATTTCAAGATGGATATTTAAGATTGATCGCTAACTCAAGGTTGCAATGGGAGACATTTACAAAAGGTTATAAAACTGTAATGGCTTCTGCTGATTTGAAGTTAGTGAATTTAAATAATAGTTCCATTCTTAGTGGTGGTATTCAAGTTGCTTCTGACAAAGCTGGAGATTTGAATTTTTCTACAAATACAGCCTCAATTAATTTTTCAGTTCAAAAATCTTTTGATCGTCAAAGTAAGAATGTAGTTTCTTTTGGGTTTCAAGGAGCATTGATTAATCATAGAATAGATTTTTCAAAAATGATTGGTTATGAAATTGAGACTGAACTAATAACTGATGCACCTGAAACCATTAATGCCTGGGACGTTAGCACTGGGGTGACGTGGTTTCATTCTTTTTACCCTAAGAATCATTTTTATATTGGAGCAGCTCTGTTTCATTTGAATCAGCCATCCATTAGCTTCTTCGGAGATTTAGATCTTTACGAATTACCTTATGATGAAGTGGGAAAAATACTCTATAGAAAATTTATAATTCATGGAGGAGGAAAAATTGGTATTCATAAAAATATTAGTCTTTTACCAAGTTTTTTAATTGCAGATCAGGGACCACATCGAGAAATGAAAATGGGTACATTTTTTAAATATGAAAACAGAAGATCCAGAAAAGATAATGATTATGCAGTGTATTTGGGAGGTTGGGTCAGATGGTATTTAGAAAAAGATTTGATTGGAACTGATGCTATAGATCTTTCACTGAGAATTGATCATGAATCAACCATTTATACTTTTTCGTTTGATGTTAATATTTCTAAACTGACAAGAGTTAGCCAAGGTTTGGGTGGCCCAGAACTTTCAGTGATTAAAATATTTGACAAGAAGAATACCAAGCGTAAAAAATTCAAAGTAAAATGTCCAGCACTCTAAGAAATGATCATTTATGCAGCGGTATAAATTTAGGTTTTTATAATTTATAGATGAAGTTCATTCGTTTGTTGACTTTAAATAAATTCATTAATTTGCAACAAATAAAATGAATCATGGCTAAAGTTACACATCTAGATAAATCGGTTTTTACGTTTTTGAAAAAATTGGATAAAAACAATAATCGAGAGTGGTTTGCGGAGAATAAATCCAAATACATTGCAGCACATGAACACTTCAAGGCGTTTGCTGCTGAATTGAATTCAGAAATGGAAAAGTTTGACAATATCGAAAAAATGAAACTTTTTCGAATTTATAAGGATGTGCGTTTTTCTAAAGATAAAACACCGTACAAGAAAAGTTTTAGCGGAGGGTTTTCAAGAGCTACCACTGCTCTTCGGGGTGGTTATTATTTTCATTTGGAACCTGGCGGCAATAGTATGGTGGGTGGTGGATTTTGGCAGCCAGAGCCCAAAGATCTTAAACGAATTAGACAAGAAATTGCAATGGATGATAAACCATTGCGAAAAATTATCAACTCGGCATCTTTCAAAAAACATTGGGGGCAGATAGAAGGAGATCAAGTCAAAACGGCACCAAAAGGATATGCCAAGGATCACCCAGCTATAGATTTGCTGAGATACAAGTCATTTATAGTAACCCATAGTTTCACGGATAAAGAAGTGACCACTCCAGGCTTTGTCAAGGAAGTGTTCAAATACATGAAAGCTACCCGCCCATTCTTTAATTATATGAGCGAAGTTTTAACAACGGATATTAATGGAGTCCCATTAATTTAAGATCAGAGGTTTTACCAGCCTTTTTCGTTGCCTAATGCCTTGATTGCTCCTTTGAATTCTTTCCAATCAAGTTGATCATTCTTGTCTTTGTCAAATTTGTCAATGATTTGACTAGCCGCAAGTGCCGAAATCCATCTATTCACACCAGCCTCTTTCAGTAAATCAACTACCTCACTTTTGTCTAGGTATAAATTACTGTTCTTATCGAAATAGTTAAAAGCATCTTCATCTGTATTGAATCTTCGGGTAATCAGAATTTTCAATTTTCCTAGTATCTCTTTCTTTGAAGCCATTTTTTTATTTCAAAGATAATTATTTATGATGCTGAAATAGAAAATAACATTGTAAACTCCGAAAACAGCTTGTTGTCTCTAATGATGGAAAATAGCGGACATTTTAATCATTAATCTTGTTAGTTTATGACAATAAAATATCTATAACTAGCGGACAGTCAAGCAATGGCGAAGAAATTTCAAGCTATTATCGTTCCGTTTTGCTGTTTAAGATCATCTTTTTCTAAACATAAAAGGTATTAACTTTGTGTTGCATTAACACGAAAGGAATTGGGCTCTTATAGGTCCATTACTCTTTCTTAGCTCCGTTTCATAAATACTTAAGAACAAAATTGGATTATAGTAACCTATAAGTGTATCACTTGTGATAGTACGATGTTGCTGATTATCAAATGTTTAGGGAGTGTATCCTTAGAAATATATTGATAGTAAGAATAGACTTACAAATTACACTTCTACTAGAATTGTTGATTTGTAGGGTCAAAGAATGGGTTTTATTAAGGCGTGTTTTCAGGAAGTCGTCGCATGACGGCTTCCTTTTTTAAAACCCGAATATTATAACAAGGTAAAAGCAAATGTTTATTCTTTTGCTAGTTGGTATTGGATTAGTGCAAAATTGACCTTATATTAACCACTGAAAAAATTTGAATTGCAGGCTGCAATCCATTGATTATAAGAAGATTCGATGTGTAAATGTAACTACTATTTACCAAAGAAAACAAGTTTTAGGCTTTGAAATTCTATATGTAATGGACTATTTGATACTAAATATCGTGTATTGAAAAAAGGTAAATTTTGAACAAGTAAACAATAGGTGATAAAAGAAATTAGGCATAGTACATTTCGCTAAGTCAAGTGAATTGGTTTATGTCGAAAAATATAAGGATTCGATGGTCATTTTAATTGATAGATGAATATCGAATAAAGAATGGGTTTTATTAAGGCGTGTTTTTAGAGAGTTGTCTTTGGGCAACTCTCTTTTTTATTTAATGATCTAGATCTCTAATTTTGAATAATAGTCAGGCATCCATTATTAAGAGGACTTCGTATTAGATTACAGAACCTTCAACCATAGAATTATGAAAAATCTAATTTTATCCATTTCGATGTTATTGGGTTTTGTAGCTGCCAATGCTCAGAACGCTTTAATAATTCCTGATTATTTTGACCCAATATATCCAGAAGAATTCTGTAATAATTGCTTTACAAATATTGAGTTTAGCTCAGGCGTCAAGTATTCAATAGGAATAGGATTAGTTAAACCCGTTAGTGAGCGGTTTGATTTGGTGACAAATTTAGGATTTGGATATTGGAACTACGAAGTGACAATTCAAACCTCTGGAGGAATTTGGTATGAAGGATTTTATGATCAATACAAAGAGAAAATGAGCCTATTTAATTTTTCAGTTGGAGAAAGATTTCATCTTTTTCAATTAAAAAATTCTTCATTCTATTCAGGGCTAAACTTTAATGTTCAATTGTATACCCAAGATTTGCAAAAGAACGCAGGTCTGAGTATTGAGCCTACTTTTGGATGGAGAAAATCTTTGACCACGAAGAGTGAACTGTTTATTGCGGTGGGATACGATCAGCATTTGACATCTTATTCCGAGATTTCAAATAGACGACCAGGAAAATTGGCTTTTAATTTGGGATACAACATAGTATTGCAAAGCAAGAAGAGGGATAGTGAAGATTTAATTAAAAAATGATAAACTTCGATGCTTAAGGTAAATCCATTAATATGAAATATTTCATCAGTTTAACTATCGCGATTGTAATAAGTGTTACAACTCAAGCACAAAGTGGTTTAGAATTGGTTCCACCAGATAATGACTTTTGTTATAATTGTGAAAATGGGTATGGTATTGATATAGGGACCAAGATGCAAATTGGTATTGGCGTAGTAAAAGAAATCAAACCAAAATTCGATCTCGTTTCAAATTTAGGCTACGGATATTGGGCCTACCAGCAAACATTGAAGAATGCCGAAGGTATCGTCCTAGATCAATTCAAGACCACTGAACATCTAATGTTCTTGTCGCTTGGCGAAAGATTACACCTTTTTAAATTTGAAAATTCTTCTTTCTATACTGGGGTGAATTTTAATCTTCAATTAAATGTTGACAAAGTAGTTCATAAAGCAAGAGTGACCATTGAACCTTCAATAGGCTGGAGATATACAACAAGTAGAAAAACTGAAATATTTATCGCGGCAGGTTATGATCAACAACTGAATAGATACATTAGAGACCAAAGACCTGGGAAAGTTACCTTCAACCTAGGTTTCAATTTTGTATTGAAAAAGAAAGATGAGCATTCGTCCGAGGAGATATAGTAACTATACTGACTTTGTATAAGCTAATTTAATCCATTCTTTCAACTCTTTATCTACTTCGCTTGCTTCATTCAGTTGAACGCGATGCGTACACATAGTTCCAAAAGGTCCGGAGTTTCCGAGTCGATCCGTAGTTGGAAAATCCTTTAATTTAAATCCCAAATCGATTCTAGTCTTCGTAGCTGGTTTAATCAATATAAACTGTCTTTTTCTAATGATACTAACGCTTCCTTTTTTAGGAGTAATCGTAATATCTTTTCCTAGTGTGCTGACATATTTAATAATGGCCTTGTAAATTGGCAACAATACTTCCTTCCCTTTATATTGATTTGAGAGGAGATCATTAGATGCGTTATTCTCTTCCTTGGAAAGCGTCACAATAGTATTTGCAAAACCATGTGTAATGCCATGCTCAGTTTTTAAATATTTGACGCCTTCAGAATGTTTTGCAAATGCCTTTTTCGTCAAAATCTTTTTCCATTCCTCCAGAGATTTTCCAGTTTTCTCTGGCATATTAGCAATCATTGTTTGAAGCGCCTGATCCATAGTTGTTCTTCTACTGAAATTAAAATTTTGTCCACTTTGATTTTGACTTTCCGCTAGCCACCACTTTCTCAATGAACTGCATACCTCGAACACCATCTTCAATTGTAGGAAAATCTGAGAATTGTTTCTTTGGTTTTTTACCAGCTTGATAAGCTCTAACGCTTTGTGCAAAATTTAAATAAATGGTAGCAAAAGCTTCCAAGTATCCTTCCGGATGACCAGCTGGAATTCTTGTAGCGTTTGAGGATTCTGGATAGATACCAGCAGACCCGGTTCTTAACAATTGCACTGGTTTGTCCAGCCATCGAGCTGTCAGGGTATTGGGTTCCATTTGGGACCAGTCTAGTCCTCCTTTTTCACCATAAACTCTAATTCTAAGATTGTTCTCTTCTCCTGCCGAAATTTGAGAAGCCATCAGAACTCCTCGTGCGTCATTGTCAAATTTTAAAAGGACCGAACCATCGTCATCCAATCTACGTCCTTTAACAAAAGTGTGCAAGTCCGCACAAAGGTGAGTGATTTTCAAACCTGTAATATACTCAGCAAGATTTTCGGCATGCGTTCCAATATCTCCCATGGCTCCAGCAGCTCCAGATTTTTTAGGATCTGTTCTCCATGCAGCTTGTTTTTGATCACTAGCTTCTAACCTAGTGCTCAGCCATCCTTGTGGATATTCAACAACAATTTTTCGAATTTTTCCCAGTTTTCCTTTGGCGATCATGGCCTTAGCCTGTTTGACCATTGGATAGCCTGTATAGTTATGAGTCAGGGCAAAAACTAACCCTGTCTTTTTTACAATCTTTTGTAAAGCTTTGGCTTCTTTTAAATTGAATGTTGCAGGCTTATCACAGATTACATGAAAACCATTTTCAAGCGCCATTTTCGCCGGAGGAAAATGAACATGGTTGGGAGTAACGATCGCCACAAAATCCATTCGCTCGGTTACGGGCAATGTTTTTTCCTTCTTAATCATCTCCTCATAGGAACCATAAACACGATCAGCTGGCAAAAAGAAATCTTTGCCAGAAAGTTTAGACTTCTTAGGATTGGAAGAAAATGCTCCGCAAACTAACTCTATTTGACCGTCAAGGGCTGCCGCCATTCTATGTACAGCTCCGATAAATGCTCCTCGGCCGCCGCCAATCATACCCATTCTAATCTTTCGCATGTTTTTTTTGTGCAAGATAATAAGATGGAGAATTACAACAAAGCTTCATAGACCAAGAAAGAAACGTAAATTAATTTGAAAGACCAGAGAAGTGTCCGAATCCAATTTCCACGAATCAAACTTTTGATGACCCCGTTATCTTTTCCGGCCGATAATTTGTTGTGTTGAGGGACTTGAATAAAAAAGGTGCTTAACCAAATTGATAAGACAATCATAAATGGAAGGAACCAATCTCCATTGACACCAGATCTCATAACAAGCCAGCCATTGAGACCAAACTCTACCAACATGAGAGGCATTACAATCCATAATACAAAACCCGTGTATTCGTTGTGATATCTGTTCCAATTTTCTTCGCTGAGCCATCGAAATCCTGGATAAACTACTAACTGAACCATCCATATAACTCCGAAAAGGGTGGCGCTAATGATAAGATTTAAGATAAGTTCTGTTTGAGAGATGTATTCCATAAAGTGTGACAAAGGTGGTGATAATTTTTTGCTATTCAAAAGATGTTTATCAATTGAAATTGTTCCAAAACCTATTAATAAGAAGGTCATTGAAGATATTAGAATTTTATGTTCAAATTTCATCCTTTTGTTAACTTCACATAAAAAAAATGAAAAAAGGGTTGATAAAAAGTGCTGATGGAAAAGTTCGTTGTTGGTGGCCCGCCGAACATGAAGATTATCTGAAGTATCATGACACTGAATGGGGTAGACCAGTCCATGACGATATTCGTCTATTTGAAAAAATCTGTTTAGAAGGATTCCAATCGGGCTTATCTTGGTTAACAATTCTGAGGAAAAGGGAAAACTTTAGGAAGGCATTTAAAAATTTTGATTTTAATAAGGTTGCTCGTTTTAATGAGAAACATGTCGAAAAATTACTTCAGGATGCAGGGATCATTCGTCACCGTGGCAAGATAGAAGCATCAATAAACAATGCTAAAAGGGCGAAGGAAATGGTGAAAGAATTTGGATCATTGTCAGAATACTTTTGGAAATTTAAACCACCCGCAAGTGAAAGACCGAAGGTTTTGGATTACGAGGCCGCGATGAAATTGAATAAAACGCCGTCTTCAATAAGCTTGAGTAAAGATTTGAAAAAAAGAGGTTGGAAGTTCGTAGGACCGACTACCGCTTATGCTTTTATGCAAGCGATGGGTTTAGTAGATGATCATTTAGAGGGATGCTTTTGTAAAGGGAAGAAATAATTTTTTACTAAATATCTACCTTTTCAAAATAGGCTCGCTCAGTTAAATCTGACCATGGGCGACCTTTACTTCTAAAGGATTGATAAGAAGCGTAAATTTTTCTACACATCTCATCGGATTCCGCTAACTCTTGAATTACGTCTTCGGTATACTTTTTCAATTGAATCATCACTTCATCAGGATACGATCGAATTTCAGCCGAAGATTCTTTCTTAATTTTAGCTAAATACTCTCCATTCTTAGCATCGAACTCAGCCAGCATCCATTGATTCAATCTTTCAGCAGCGCATCTAACAATAGCTTGGAGGTCTTCTGGCAAGCTTTCAAATTTTTCTTTATTGAAGATCATTTCCAGAGCTGTACCAGGTTCATGCCATCCCGGAGTGTAATAATATTTCGCAATTTGATGAAAGCCCATTTTGTAATCATGGTATGGACCAATCCATTCAGTAGCGTCGATGATTCCTCTTTCTAAGCCCGTATACAATTCGCCGCCTGGAAGCAATACTGCGGTACCACCTGCTTTGGCAAGAACCTTTCCGCCAAGGCCAGGCATGCGCATTTTTAATCCTTGAAGATCGTCAACAGAATTTATTTCTTTATTGAACCAACCGCCCATTTGTACACCGGTATTCCCACCGGGCATAGGAATTAGGTTGAATGGAGCATAGAGTTCTTCCCATAGCTGAAGGCCGCCGCCACAGTATAACCAGGAATTTAGCTGTTGGGCATTCATTCCAAAAGGTATGGAGCCGAAGAACTGCGCTGCAGGAGATTTTCCAGCCCAATAATAGGCGGCGCCACTAGCACATTCTGCGACCTCATTTCTTACAGCATCAAAACAATCCAAGGCAGGGACCAACTCTCCACCTCCATAAACCTCTATTTCCAAACGTCCACCACTCATCACCTTGACCCATTCAGCCCAAAGTTTAGCGCCTTCTCCTAATACCGGAAAATTCGGTGGCCAAGTGGTTACCATTTTCCATTTGTATTTCTTTTCGGTATGAATGGCTGCGGTGTTGCTGTTTTGCTGAGCAATCGGATCTCCTCCACAAGATCTTATAACAAGCGGTAGAGAAATAGTACCTAAAGCCAATCCCTTGAAAAATGTTTTCCTTTTCATTTAATGAAGTTAATAAAACTATTGACAATGCATTAAAATTAACTTATTCAGTTTGTGCTATTTTAATTCTAGAAAAGCCCAACGTCGAATTCATTAATATTGAATTATTTAAGAGAAATTACAGAAAGCCTCGGTCATTCTATCTTGGGCGCCCGATCATCAACAGATTTTCTTGAATTAAAAATGATTTGGGTGAGCCCGTTGGGCCGGGTCATTCGCTCCATCCTGACTTTTTGTCAGTATCCGCTGCTACCCCTCTCACGTTCCACAGTAGTGCGCTGTGATATTAATTTATGGTAAACTAGGTCGCTCAGTTGAACTTTACAAAAGTAAGTTCCAATTGACGAAAGTGGTTAAGAGAAATGCTTCTGGGAATTGGAAGGTTACCAATAAAACTGAATGTTGAGATTAGGAGTTATTCCAAGATCTGTTTTATTTGTATAGTTCAAACGAATTTTTTCGTCTGGTTTTTTATCAATAAAAAAGGAACGGTAAATAAAATTTTTTTGATTGTAGATGTTCAAAATGGAAAATCCAATTACTGCTTTCCATTTACGTGTTTCAGAAGCAGGAATATTGTATAGAATTGTTGCATCCAGTTGATGTCTAAATGGCAATCTTCCACTGTTGTATTCATTTACAATTGGAACTATGGTTTCTTTGGTTCCGGGTCCATTGTTAGTTGTTCTAACTTCGAAGTTTTCAATAAGGGAAAACGGTGTTCCCGATGAACCTTTCCATCCTATTGAAAAATTAAAGTTTTTCAATTTATACAAATGTACCCATTGTAAAATATGAGGTTGTTCAATGTTCGCTGAAAATTCCAAGTCAAAAAACCTAGGAAATGAATGATCAATTTGACTAAGCGAATAACTGGCCCAAGATTGATAATTGAACCATCTTTTTTTGATAAGGAAATCGAATCCTTTTATTTTAGCAGTCCCCGGCTTGTAATTGCCTTGGATCATTTCATCGAAGCCGGTAGCCAATGATGACAACCCATCTATGGTTTTATAATATCCTTGTAATTCAACGGTCCAGCGATTTTTCATAAATACACCGCCTATTTGAAATTGATTAGAACTTAAGACTGGCACTTCTTGGTTTCCTGCAAGTACCCACACTGGAGTTTCGATGCTAGAATTGTCACCTGCGATTTGGATCAACTGGCTTAGGAATTGTTGATATCTTCCAGCTTTGAAATTGAATTGTAATAAGTTATTTGGTTGATACCAAAGCCTCAATCTCGGCGAGAAATAATTTGATTTCTCCTTTTCGAAATAGCTATATCTAATTCCTAGATTAAATCCAATCTTTTTTCTAGTGGATGAATTGAAACTGGTGTATGTAGCATGAACATTGGAAGTTAAATCCCGTTGAACATCATCCTGAGGATTATTTTGCAACTGATTAATGATCTGATGGCTGACATTATATCTAGTCAACTGATAACCTAATTTAATTTCAACAATTGAATTTTCATAAATGTCTTTTAAGGAATAGTTGTTACTAAAATGCAGTTGTTTCTCATTGATTTTTGAACTTTTAATTCCATTTTTTCTATTTCCGTTCTCATTCTGACTTTTAACTTCATAGTCGTAGTCATAGAAATAATCAGAAGAAAGAAACGAAATTGATGATTGAAATTTGGAATTCCATAAATGATTCCATTTGATTTTAGTCCCAGAATTTTTAAGATATAAACTATCGTTTTGAAGGCTTTTTTCCCTGGTGTTGTCAATGGTTGATTTAAAATCATTATTACCATAAAGCCATGCGATCTCGAGATTATCGCTGTTTGATAAGTTTACATTTGCACTTACGTTTGCATCTAGAAAATTAAAGTCTTCTTCAATTATTAGGTCTTTAGGAATTCTTCCAGGATTTTCAAGCTCAAGAAGAATACCTTGCTGAATCCTACGTGTGATACTGTTGTAGGTAGGTGAACGCCAGATTTCAGAGATGGATCTTCTGACAGAGTAGATAATGTTTAGTTTATTTTCCAGAAGAGAAAGATTTCCATGTGCTGAAGCATTAATGAAATTTAATCCAAGACCAAAGTTCTTTTTCCTATCAATATTATTTTTAGACTTTAAATCTATTAATCCCGAAATTCTGCCACCATAGTCAGCTCCAAAACCTCCGCGGAAAACTCTTGCCTGATCCATAATTTCTGGATTTAGCGCAGAGATCATTCCGAAATAATGCGCTGAATGATATAGCGGAATATCTTCCCACAAAATAAGGTTTTGGTCAGAAGAACCTCCTCTAATACTTAGACTAGCAGAAGAGCCATCAGTAGAAGTAACACCTGGCAAAAATTGTATGCTATTCAATACATTACCGTCTGATTGCCCGGGTAAAGTTTTTAGTTTTTGTGGATGTACATCAGTGAAATCACCATTCTTCCTAAGTGAAATTCCATCCGTTATATAATCGGTAACAACAACAAGGCCTTGCTCAATTTCATTAAGTTTCAAATATATTTCTGAACAGTCACCATTACTAATATCACTGGCTTTTAATATTTTATCTTGGTATCCTATATAGCTAATTATTACTTGGTCAGATAATTCTGCCTCTATTTGATATTTGAATTTTCCTTCTAAATCCGCAGCAATACCTTTTTTTCTATTAGGAATGAAAATGTTCGCAAGTACTAATGGGTCACCAGTTTTTTCGTCAAGTATTTGTCCACAGAATGTAAGTGATGGTAAAGAAATACCAGATTCTTTTAATAGCTTATCATTTATTTGGTAAATTAAAACGTAGCGATTTTCAACTACTTCAAAATCGAGTTCTTTGTTTAAAAGTAATTGAGCTAAAAATTCGTTTATTGAGGTTGAGTGAAAAGATCCACTTATCCTGATGCCATCTATTGCTGTTTCAGGGTAAGAAAATAGAAATCCATTTTCTTTTTCTATTTGAGAAAAAACATCAACAAGCGAGGCATTCTCTACTTCAAGATTAATCGGATATGTTTGTCCAGATGCGAATATCGTCAAGAACAAAAATGAAAGAACAACAAGGCATTGTTTAAAGTACAATTAAATTAATTTTTAGAAAGTTTAACTTTTCTATTCTGTAGTATATTAAACTTTATTCCTAGAGGGGAGAGGGTCGTTTTTAAAGCCAATTCTAGATTATCCTTTTGAAAGTTACAAGTAATTACTTCATTAATATTAATGTCAGTATTATCAATATCAATATTGAATTGTCTTTCCAGTTCCTGTAGCACTTCTTTTAATGCAACTTTTCTAAATTTAAATATTCCGTTCGTCCAAGCAGCTTGATTGGTGTTACCTATATCCCATTTTTTAGTCTGGATTCCTGAGGAGATTCGAACGGCTTCTCCCGCAGATAATTCTACCATTTTTTTTCCTAACTTATTCATAATCGCGACCTTTCCTTCCTGACAGCTTACCTCTAAATTTTGATCTCGAGCATAAACATTAAAATGAGTACCCAAGACCAAAACAGATCCACTGCTCGTATAAACTTCAAAGGTTGACCCTTTTTTTACTTCGAAATACGCTTCGCCTGATAAGTTTAATTTTCGTTCTTTTAACCAATTTTTGTCGTCAAAAGAAATCTCACTTTCCGCATTTAGAATAAATGTAGACTGATCAGGCAATACGCCAGTTTTGTTTTCTCCTTTTGATATTTTGTAGTTGGTTACAGTAGAAGATTTGGGCCAAAAAAAGATTCCAATCAAAATTAAAGCAGTAGCCGCTAATCCATATTTTAACCAAGGTGATAAAAAATCTTTTCGACTGCTATTTGTTTGATTATTCTCTTTCTTAGCAACCGATTCCGCCTTCTTATGGTTCAAAATATTATGTAGCATGCTAGTCTTGTCAAACTGAGGTGCCATCAAATGCTCCGTTTGTTTATACAACTCTAGCAAAGATTTATATTCTGGTCTAGCTTGAAAAATTTTCAATTCTTCGTCAGAAATGCTTCCTGCTATCCATTTATGTAAAAGTTCGTCATTTTCCATTTTTAGTTGATAATTATTACTTCCGATCTAAATACAGCCGAGTTCCTTAAAGACCTACCTTTAAGGAATTAATTTGGAGACTTTTCTTAAACTATTTAAAGCATTATACATTCTCTTTTCTACAGCTTGCTTGCTAATTCCGAGGAGACTTGCTATTTCTTTATAAGTTTTTTTGTCGATTCTACTCATTAAAAATACAACTCGCTGCTTCTCGGGTAATTCAGAAATCGCTTGTTCTAGTTGTCTTTGGAATTCTTTTTCTTCGATAATAAATTCAGGATCTTGAATATTGATGTTATTGGTTGAACGTTGTTCAAAGGCCAAAACCACCTTCTGATGACTAATTTGATTG
This sequence comes from uncultured Saprospiraceae bacterium, assembly GCA_937928045.1. Classification (GTDB taxonomy): domain Bacteria; phylum Bacteroidota; class Bacteroidia; order Chitinophagales; family Saprospiraceae; genus JABDJM01. Next base: position 219,022 of record CALFWO010000005.1, read on the forward strand.
AGCATTAGATTTTTGGCAGTTTTAAAAACATATCCTTTGGCGGTAGCAAAAATCACTTTTTTGCAATTCTGCCAAAGTTTTACGAATGCTTCTTGAGTGAGATCCTGTGCTAAATTTTTATTCCCCGTTTTGTAAAAGAGGTAGTTATGAAGCGAAATCGCATACTCGTCAAAAACTTGGGAGAAAGTGGCCTCGTCACACAGAGAAATTGGTTTACTCATAATTATTTCGAATTTTTCTTCAAAACAAAGTAGGTCTTTTGTAAAACGCCCTGTCTTTATATTAAAGAGACGAATTCGCCTGCAAATTACGGATAACAGTTGATTTTGTTGTGTTCTATAATTATATATCTGAAGCCGATGAACAAGAAAAATGTAGAAGATATTTTAGCACGAAGAGAAATTTTATTGCTGCTATTGATATTGATTGGATTTACTTCTTGTGTTCCGGACAATAATCTAGGTAGTGATACAATTGATATAAATACACTTGATCCAAACAACGGAACAAACTCGAATAGTACCTCAATGGTGGAATTGGGTAGGCAATTGTTTTGGGATCCAGTATTATCTGGTGGAATGGATGTGGCTTGTGTAAGTTGTCATCATCCTGATTTTGCTTATGCTGATGGTAGGGCATTGCCTATTGGCGTTGGAGGACAAGGACTGGGGCCACAAAGAATTGATGCAGTAAATGACAACATTGGTTTGGTAGGAAGAAATTCTCCAACTATCCTTAATACGGCATTTAACGGGCTGGATGAAAATGGAAATTTTAATCCAGTAACCGCGCCTATGTTTTGGGACAATCGGGCGCAAAGTTTGGAATCTCAAGCTATCCAACCTTTGCTATCATTTGAAGAAATGCGGGGTCATGCCTTTGATGAAACGGTGGCCATAGATAGTATTGTAGCGCGTCTTGAAGCGATACCAGAATACGTCTTAAATTTCAACAATGTTTTTGGGAATAATTCTTCCATTAATTCTGATAATATTGGTACTGCTATAGCCGCTTTCGAACGGACCATTTTAGCAACGGATAGTCCTTTTGATCGATTTCAAGCAGGCGACAATAGTGCTTTGACAAATGCTCAGATTAGAGGAATGAATACCTTTCAAAGAGTTGGATGCGAAGATTGCCACAGTGGCTCAATGTTTTCAGATTTTGAATTACATACTATTGGTGTGCCGGATAGTCCACTTTTAAATGAAACAGATTCTGGTGCCAATGGGAACTATGAGTTTCGAACTCCAACTCTAAGAAACCTTCCGCAAACAGGCCCTTATTTTCACAACGGAGTTGCAGGTTCATTGGAAGAAACAATTCGATTCTATATAACTGCAAGAAATTTCGCAAACAACAATGGAAATGGTGGACCAGAAAATTTAAAGATTAACCCTAATGTAAACAGAAATCAATTGGACAACGATATTAGAAATCTGGGCCCAATAAATAATAACAATGTTCAAGATATTATCCAGTTTTTACATGCATTGAACGACACGAATTTTGATAAAATAATTCCTACTTCGGTTCCAAGTGGATTGAATCCCGGTGGTAATATTAACTAATTAACTAATTAACTGCTTAATGCTCAAGGACGCTTGAGTGTGAATCTTAATTTAAAGCAATGCTTTAAGTAGGCCCCTTTTGTCAATTTTCAAAATTGTACTCGTACTGAAGAATATTTATTCAAATAACTAAAAACATTTAAATATGGCACTCCCAATCAGAAAATTAGATTTACGATATTTTGAATTACCTCTGAGTTTTGGAATATTGATATTTATCTTATTGTTAGTCGGACTAGATGCTTCTTATGCTCAGAACACCCCGTCAGAAAATGAAATTAAAATTTATGGAACAAACTTTCAAACTTTTAAACATATTCCTAGAATCAAAAACAGCAATCGTTCTGTTTGTAGTCATCAACCTAATCGTACAATTGATGGTACCTGTAATAATATTGTAAATACCAGTACTATGGTTTGGGGTGCTACAGATATTCCTTTGTTCCGTGAGATGCCTTCAGCTTACGGAGCTCCTGACTTTTATAATGATATGGCAGGGCAATGCAGATTGTCACCTAGAGTAATTTCAAACTTGGTTGTTGCTCAGGATGGTGATTTACCAAGCCCGAGAAATTTATCTTCCTTGGTATTTACTTGGGGACAATTCCTAGATCACGATATTGATCTTACACCAGAAGGTGAAACAGAATATGTACCAATTTTACTTTCTGCAAATGAACCACTTTTTACACAGCCAATTCCTTTTTTAAGATCTGAACCTTTTCCAAATTCGGGTGTGAACGGTCCAAGAGAGCAGGAAAATATAATTACTTCATGGATTGATGCTTCTCAAGTGTATGGTTCAGAAGAAACGAGGGCTATGTGGTTGAGAACATTTACTGAAGGTAAGTTAAAAACTTCTGAAGGGAATCTACTGCCCTATAATACAGTTGATGGTAATCTCGATAGCGCAATCGATCCAAACGCTCCAAGTATGGCCGGTGACAGTGATGGCACAGTTAAAGTTTTTGTTGCTGGAGATGTTCGAGCGAATGAACAACCGGGACTAACATCTATGCATACTTTGTTTGTAAGAGAACACAATCGTCTTTGTGATCAGATTAACAATGAACCAGGTAGTAATTTTTCCGATGAGGAAGTATACCAGCAAGCTAGAAAACTTGTTGGAGCATATATGCAAAACATTACCTACGAACACTTTCTTCCTGCTTTAGGGGTTGAATTAGAAAATTATAATGGTTACAAACCTAATGTTCAACCTGATATCAGTAATATATTCGCTTCTGCGGCTTATCGATTAGGTCATACAATGGTCACAGATGAAATTCCCTTGATTGCTGAAGATTGTGAATTAGTTGATGATGGTTTCATTGCTTTATTGGATGGATTTTTTAATCCTACGGTAGTACAAGAAAATGGGATTGAACCACTTATTCAGGGTTTGGCAAGTCAGATTCAACAGAAAGTGGATGCTAAGATTGTAGACAACTTAAGAAATTTTTTATTTCCAGTACCTGGATCTAATCAAACCTTTGGATTAGATCTGGCTTCTCTGAACCTTCAAAGGGGCAGAGATCACGGATTGCCGGATTATAATGCAGTACGAACTTTTTACGGCCAAGAATCCGCAAGTGGATTTGAGGATATAACCACTGATCTTGAGTTACAAACTGCGCTGTCAAAAGCCTATGGCTCAGTATATGATATGGACCTCTGGGTAGGCCTATTGTCAGAAGATCCAATGTCAGGAACTTCAATTGGTCCAACCTTAAATGCAATTCTCTCCCAGCAATTTGAGATTTTGCGGAATGGTGATTATTATTTTTATCAAAATGACCCTGTGTTGAGTAATCAGGCTAAAGAGCAAATTAGACGTACAGATCTCGCTGAAATCATAGAACGCAATACATCAATTTCAAGAATTCAAAATAATGTGTTTTTTGCAAGAGATTGTGGTGATTCACCCGGAGGTGGCAATGGACCCGGAGGGCCAGGTCGACCTAATCGTCCTAGAAATGATGGTGGAGTAAATCAAATAAACATTAATTCGAGTGTTGACAACAACTTCAATACTTCAACTTTAAATTTATACCCAAATCCGAATCAAGGTCTTTTTGAGATTAATTTCCTAAAGGAAGAGCTTACTCAAAATGTTCGAATGAATATTGTTGATATCAATGGTCGAATAGTGTACAACGACGAGTTAAATACAACTGAAAAAAGTATAAATTTTAAACTTGATATGAGTCATCTATCTCCAGGATTGTACATCGTAAAAATAAGTTCAGGAGATGCTGTTTATACCCAAAGAATGATGATTAATAAAAAGGAATAGAACATCAAGCGTATGATATTAAAAGTCGTCACTTAATTCTTAAGTGGCGACCTTTAATATCATTTTTTAATAAAAATAGGTATGTAAGAATGAAAGGAAAGCAAGAAAGGTTTTTTACCACATTTCGATTGCTCTTTAGATTAATTAGATAAGTGTAATCAAAGATTGATTTTTGAAAACAATGTGTTTGATTCTGCGGATTGTCATATGTTAGTCAGTTTGTTGGAATCTTTACAGATATTTGGTTTGAAGAAATTTGCAATCAAGGAAGTATTCGCAATAAACTTCGGGATAAGAGCATTTTCAAAATGTATTTTGCAAAGACTTTCAATCATGAATATTTAGACAAATTTGCTAAGCCTATTCGTTTATATTTTCCTGAAATAAAATAAATAGATACGTGCAGTAATTTCTTTTGATGTAATATCTTTTTTTGATATGCGAAAATTACTGTCTTTTAAATATAACTCTCTTTCCAACTATCCATTATTTATTCCTACCTTTGCTTTTAATGAAAGAACTAATACATCAGCAAGCAGGAGACTTTATTTTTTGGAAAATGGAAGATAACTACAGTATCATTCTACTAGCTGGTATCAATCGTAAGAAAGAAAAGGAATTTAAGCTTAATGAAACCGAGAAGAAGCATTACCTAGATCGTGGTATGGCTTACATTCGTGAGTTGGTAAAAAAGAAAGGATAAATAATGTTATTTGTGTCTGAAAAGTCATTTGCTAACAAATTTTGTTATTCCTGTTATATAATGTCATTGCAATAGACTTAAGAATTTTCTCCATTAAAATTGCATCAGTCGTTTAAGCGATAAACTGAGAACCTAAAAAAGTTCAGTTGTTGTTCATTCCGGTTTACATTGTAAGGCCAGTTTCTTTCTTATTTCTACCCAACCTGTACTTTATACCCGCCAAAAAGTAGCGTGTCAAGGTATTGAAACGCTGTTCAAATACTCCATTTAGGCCACCAGATCTTGAAAGGCCAACATTTTGCTTGAGGATATCATAGGCCTCAAGGCTAATTTGCCACTTATTTTCTTTAAAACTCTTAGTCAAGCTAGCATTCCAGAGGTTGTATTGGATGCCTTCCGAAAATATTTCATTGGAGTAATTATGAAAGTCATATGAACTGGATAAGGTCCAATCTTTAGTGATAAACCAATCGGCCTCTATGAATAACTTATAGTTAAGAAATTGTTGGTTAAAATTAGATTCTAGAGCATAGGCCCTCGTATTGTAATTGAACTGAGTACCAACAGCGATATCCAGTTTTTCTTTTTTGCGGTTCTCCAATACAAAACTTAAGCCCATGGATTGCTCCTCAACAGGACTTTTCTGTTCGTTCAGAAATCCTTCGTAAGTGGAATAGCTATAGTTGACATTTGCTCTAAATTTTATCTTAAGTGGACGAATTGGAGCATTGAATGTGAGCCTTCCTATTAGACGTAAGTGCTGATCTAAGTTAATTGGTGAAAATGTTTTTAGAAAATTTTCATCAATAGTCACTTGATCGTTAACCCAATTGTTTGTTAATTCTGCAATTGAGTAAGCGAATAGATTTGTGAAATTGAATTGATCGATGATGCTAAATCTTGCTTGAATTTGATGTTTGTATGCTGGTTCCAAATTCGGATTCCCTTTAAAAAGAATATTGGGATTACTATTGTCTGGCAACGGAGCAAGCTGATTTAAACTTGGTAAGTCAATCTGAGTCGTGTAGTTAAAACTAAGCTTTGAAATTTTTGTCAATGTATGTTCAATTGACAGCGATGGCAAAATGTAAAAATTTTGATTTAAGATAGATTCTTCTAAACTTGAAATAGCTCCTTTAATTTTTGCCCATTGCGAAGTAATTCCGGCGTTAAGTTTTATTTTTTTTGTATTTCTTCTGATTGATAATTGTGCTTTTTGAATTGTATTCGTTTTTGTAAATTGATTCGAAAAGTCTTCATTAAAAATTTGCGAGGAATTGATAACATCATAGAATTTCTGAATCGGAAGTTCTTCTTCGTTTTCAAAATTATACGAACCAGATAAATAGGAATATTTACCCAATGGCTCCGTGTAGACAGAGCGAAGTTCTACTTTGTTATTGGTAAATCGAAAATCTTGAAGTTGTGTGATCACAGTTCTAGGAGTAGTTAATTCTAATAAGTTATTCAACTCCCTATCTTCTGTTAGACTTCCCAACTGGTAGTTTATTCTGTTAATCCAATTTCTACCTTTCTTTTGGAATTTTTTTCGCAACTGGATATTGCCATCGATTCCCAATTGATCATTATTTTGCATGGTCAATCTTTGGGTTAAGCCTGTAGCGAGTTCGTTGGTAAAAAATTGAGTGGTATCCTTGTGAACTTCGTTGTTATCAGCAATACTCAAATTATTTGTCCACTTCCACTGAATGAATGGAGAAGGTTTAAAATCTAATTTTACCTGAACACGATGTTGTTGATTGCTTTGAGTTAAGTTGGATGAAGAGTTTGTTGAAAAATTTTCACTACCTGTGAATTCTTTGCTAAAGGTATTTTCTTGAATAGATTGATCGTTGTTTAATAGAAAGTAATGGCTACGTATTATAAACTTTGAAGAAAAATCATAGTTGAAATTAATTCCTGTTGAAATGTTTTCAGTCAAACCTCTAGGAGCGGAACCTTGCCCAAATTCTCCAAAATTTATTAAGCCATTGTTGCCAGCAATCGCATTTCCAATGCCACCCATTAATTGAATGTACTCGTTGAACGAAAAAGCTTGCTTGTTGATATTATTCGCGTTGGCGATAATTGCAGCTTGCATCTTCGGATTGAATCGATTGTAATTTAATTTTCCATTGAATCGCTCCTCGGTCCCTGCTTGTAACTCTAAAGCACCAAACCCTCCTTTCTTGTATTCTTCCTTTAGCTTTAGGTTAATTGTTTTTTCATCTGCTCCATCATCAATTCCAGTGAATTCGGCGATCTCAGATTTTTTGTCAAATACTTGCACCTTGTCTACAGCTTCGGCTTCAAGATTTTGAGTGGCAATCTTGGCATCTGATCCAAAAAATTCTTTTCCATCTACCAATACATTTTCAACATCCTCTCCCATCGCTTTGATAGTTCCGTCTCGAGTAACTTCGACTCCTGGTAATTTTTTAAGCAAATCTTCAACAGTGGCGCCTGGCCTTGTTTTGAAAGCAGAAGCGTTGTAGTTAATAGTATCTCCGTCAATTCCCATGGGTATGTGCTCCGCCTTAACTTCCACAATTTGCAAGACTTCTTCCTCAGATTCCAATTTAAATATTCCCAAGTCTTGTACTTTGTTTTCTGCATTGACTGTTATCGCTAATTCTTGATTTGAAAAAGAAACAAAACTCAATTGAAGCACATAACTTCCCTCGACTATATCTTCCAATTTGAATTTTCCGTTGTGATCCGAAATGGCAAATGCGACCATGGAGGAATCTTGAATTTCTAACAAGACGACGGTAGTACCTTGTAAATTTTCTCCGTCGGTATCTTGAATTATTCCGTGGAGCACTCCTTGAGCCAAAGTGGTTCCAGCGGTAAGTATGAATAATAGAGAGATCAATACAGTTTTCATGAAGTGAGCATTTATAGGGAAAATATTTTAACCTCGAATTATTATAGTTTCATCACCGCCTAGTTCTCTTTGCAGTTCTTTTGTTTTTTCTTCAACTATTTGATCATATTCTTCTGCAGTTACTTTCTTGCCTTTTTTTGGAAGCTCAAATATTTCATCGTCAAGAGATTTTAGGTTAACGGCAGTCGCTTTGATTTCTTTTTTACCATCGTTTTTGGAAATCATAAGAATAGCACCAGGTAATTGATTGTACATATCTGGGCCAACTGAAACTGGAATTTCTGATGTAAACCAAGCGACTACATTGACTTCTTTTCCATTTTCTTCAAGAATCATTTCTGCTTTTTGACACACGTAATCGAGGTACTTTATTTTCTCTCCAGTTAGCTTCCATTTGTATTTCGTTAATTCGGATTCAATGATAAATTCTTTGCCCATAAATCCGGTTTGATGTGTTGTGATCTTAGTTTGGAAATCGGTATGGAATATATCTTCTGAGTCGTCCATTTGAAAAGTAATTTGAAATCCGCCATCATCGCTAGTCATGGTACGGTCATTAGAATTATTTTTTTCTTGATCTTTGTAAATGGATATTTTATCTTTAAACGCCAGGGTTTTTTCCATGGTCATGCTTTTGTCTAGACCATCTACTTCCATTCCGTCTGGAAGCTGAATATCAAGTTTAATAGTTTCCGAATAAGAAATAGTACCTGACACTTGAGCCATGATGTTGCCAGTTACAAATAGGCAAAATGTAAACAAGATTGAACTGATTAAATTTTTCATTTTTTTTATCAAAGTTAGTACATCACTATGTTTGAATAGGTTAACTAACCTATATCTAAGGTTAATTAAGGTTAATCAGTGAACATGGAAGAGGAACAAGGACTATATTTGAGTTAATGATGAGTACGAATAGAAGGTATCTTCAAAATTTTTTGGTGGCCTGCAGTCTTTTGCTGTTGTTAGGTTTTTTGACTTTCTGGAATGTTGACCGGTATCAAACCGAAAAAGCAGTCTTAGTCGATAAGTTAGAAACACAGATGAGTTTGGCTTGTAGTGAATACAAAGATTCGGTTGTACAAGATGTATTTAGACTGATGAAAGTAAACACTAAGGATTTAGATCAAAATCGTTCTTCAATCTCAAATTTTTCATCAATCATTAAACCTAGTATCGAGACCATTCGAGGAGAAGAAATTCTCTTTGATTCAACAAACGAAAGAGTAATATTTTTTGAGTCAGAACTCAATGAATGCAATGGATTTCATAATCATCAAGATAATCGACCCGATCTTAAAGTTAAAAAGGGATCAGACGGAAATAAAATAGTTGTTTGGGAAACAGAAAATGATTCAGATGTTAAGATAGATTTTGTAAAAAATTTAACACCAGATACCACGGTGATTTGGGGTTTTTTAGAAGAGGATGGCTTCGATGTAAACAACTACAAAGGAAATGCTAATGTAAGCCTTAAGTTTGTTCAAGATTCGACTCCAGACACTACAGTGTTTTGGGGTATGCATGGAGATAATAAGGTGGCAAAGAAGCAAGGTCATGAACGCTTTCCTATGCCAACGCTTTACAATAAAATTGATACTATTTTTTCAAGAAGACTTGCGGAAAGTAATGTTTTGTTGGAGTATGATCGAGTTAAATCCATTGACAGTTTGACAGATTTCGGTGGATATATTTCTGTGCCGTACGATTATAAAATGTTTGGCCAAACCCAAGTGCCTGTTGCTTTATTTGGTAAGTATAAGAGTTATGTATTTAAAAAGATATTACCCAATTTATTGATCAGTTTAGTCCTTTTTGGAATCGTGGCACTTTCATTTTTCTTTATTTCAAAAACTTGGGCGGAGCAATTGCGGTTAACAAAATTGAAAAATGAATTTATCTCTAACATGACACATGAATTAAATACACCTATTGCAACTATTGGTGTAGCGATTGAGGCTTTGGAAAATTTCGGTGCGCTGAATGATCCTGTGAAAAGAAAAGAATATTTTGATATCTCTAAACAGGAGGTTGGCAGACTAAAATATTTGGTGGATAAAGTGCTAAACTTGTCAACCTTGGATCAAGGCTACACTGAATTAAATAAAACCCAGGAAGACCTAAAGACTTTAATTGAAAATAAAATTCAAAAGTTAAAATTAAATTTGGATAAAAGTAATGCTCAAGTGGATCTTGATTTTCATGGTAATGATTTTCTGGCTGTAATAGATCGCGAGCATTTCGGAAATGTAATCCATAACTTGATTGACAATGCAATTAAGTATTCCGCTGGAGATCCTAAGCTAGAGATCAGCATAGCAGCTCATGATGAAATGATTAATATTAATTTTTCAGATAATGGAATCGGTATCCCTAAGGCTTATCGCGGGAAAATTTTCAACCGCTTCTTTAGAGTTCCCAATGAAGATCGGCATAACGCTAAAGGACATGGTCTTGGATTACATTATGTAAAAACCATTATTCAGAAACACAAAGGTTCAATTGAATTGGTTGATGCTAAGGTTGGAACTTCTTTTTTAATTTCAATCCCAAAGAGATGATCAATATATTGTATGTGGAGGACGAACCATTTTTGGCTAAGATTGTAAAGGAAACTTTAGAAAGTCAAGGTTATCATGTCACACTAGTGGAAGATGGAAGAGAAGCTTCAGATGCATATCATCCAAATAAAATTGATATTTGCATTCTGGATGTCATGTTGCCGAATAAGAATGGATTCGAAATCGCAACCGAAATTAGACAAAAAAATAAAGAAGTTCCCATTATTTTTTTGACCGCAAAAAATCAGACCAATGATGTGCTTAACGGTTTTGATGCTGGGGGAAATGACTACATCAGAAAACCATTCAGTATGGATGAACTAATCGTGAGAATTGAAAATCTTATAAAGATTGTTGGGGCCAAAACCTTGGATACTAAAGTTGAACATTTTGCCATTGGATCTACCTTCAATTTTTCACCACAAAAATTGGAACTGAAAAGTCAAAAAAATAAAAAAATGCTTTCCCATCGTGAAAGCCAAATATTGGAAATGCTTTGTAATAATATCAATGGTACTACAGAACGTAAGTCAATTTTAATGAAGGTCTGGGGTGATGATTCTTTTTACAACTCTCGCAACTTAGATGTCTACATTGCCAAGCTAAGAGGCTATTTTAAAGAAGATGAGAATGTAAAGATTTTAACATTGAAAGGAGTAGGGTATGTTTTGACGATAGATCGTAGTTGATTTTATTGGATGCTAGATGTAGAATTAGTTTAAATCAAACAAAAAAAGAGAACATTCAATTAAGAATGTGCTCTTTTTATAATTTTCAGCGAAATAAAAATTATCCCAACTCGCTCTGTACCATGTAATAAAAGGCTGCTCGATTTTTCATACGTATACCTGACATTTTTTCAGCGACTGCTTTCACTCCAGCAGCTCCTTTTTCTTTGTCAGTGATTCCTAGTTTCTTAACTACGAAGTTTTTTCTAACAGTTTCTAATTCAGACTCGTCAGTTCCAGAAACCAATAGAGCGTCTTTGTTGTCAACGATAAGTCTCAGGTTATTTACCAGCTTATCTAAAATCGCATCATCAATGTTATTGACACCGCACTCATTCAGTTGTTTAGTTGCTTGTTCTTTTAATTTAGCAAGTTTTGCTGCTAATTCACTCATGATTATATATTAGATTGATTAATAAAGAGGTTAATTGTTTAGTGAAAATACGTAATGAAGATCAATTTAAAAAAAAAGTTATTTGTCAAAAGTAAATTGTTTTATGAATCTAATTTTTGACAACATTATTGAATGTCACAGAAGTACAATTTTTAGTATTTTGTTGACAAAATTTCCATCAGAAAATATGTTTACATACAGCATTCCAGTAGCTAAATTTGGTATTTGATATTGTTGATTTCCTGCTCCAGAAATTTCCCACAGTTTTTTACCATCCATAGAATAAATGTTGATCTGATATTCTTCATTGCCGTCCGTGTCGACATTTAATATGCTCGATTTAAAATCAAACCAGGCGTTAATGGAAATGTTATTATGCGCTTTAATTGAAGAGACAAGTGTGCAAGGAACAGTGCTTGGCGGTTGTTCAATGGTTCCCATTGGCTTTAAATCTCTATTAATAAATGCTGGATAGCTCAACGGGTATTTTTCGACCCTAAAAAGAAAGTTCGCATTTGCTAATTGATATTCCCAGACCAACGTTCCATCCGGCAGAAACTCTAATATTTTAACATCGTTACCAACTGCGACTAAAGTATTTTCATTTTCCAACACTTTTGCACCTGAAGTAAATCTGGAATTGAAAGAATTTGGATCATTTGGACCTCCAATAGTATGCGCGGCAGTAAGCGGCAGAAATGGTTCTGTTACACCAAGGCTGTAAGAATTATTGCTCTGGATTGGAGGTATTATAATTGGCACAGTGGAATAGTCATAGCCATAAGTAATTCCTGGACGATCTAATCCATTATCGTAAATAATTATTCCGCCAGCATGTTCGCCGTATTGTATCCAGTTTGGATTGTGCTGATAAAATAATTGTTGCTCATCGATTGTTCCACGCTGATAGTTTTTCGGGTTCCCCCAACGATAAAGTAAGTCTCCTCCTTTACCCATATTTCCGCCTTGGTGAGATGCGGCTTCTTCGGTTGTTGTTGAATGATCAATGATGACAATCTCACCCATTTTTCTCAAACTACAAACAATTTGATCTAACGTTGGATTGTAATCGATACCGTTAATCATAAAGGCTTCTCCGGTTTGCCAGTCAAATGTAGAAATTGCATCGAGATTCAATAATTCTGGATGATCAGCGACAATTCCATAATTAGGAATAGTATCAGATCGCTCCTGAATGACATGATCCATAATATCCCAAAGCCAAAGTGTAGCACCAGAAGTTCGATCAATTTCAACAACAATATCTACCTGTGGTGAAAAACCAATACTGTCAGTATTGTAACCAGTTTCTTTAAATTCTTCTGGGCTGTATTCATATCTGCCTACACAGAGATAATTGTTTTCAGGAGTAACAATAACTTCGTATTCAAGCTTAACCTTTGGATCAGAAGGGAAAACTTCGTTTACAATTTGGTTGTCCCAATTTTTTTCAATGATTCGATTTGTTTGAAATTCAATATATACGATGTTTCCATTAGGCAATAGCTTGACATGATAACTGGGATTGACATCTGCCCATGAATGTACCTGTTCTCCGCAATTATTTATAAGATATAGCTTTTCTGCCAAGAATAGGGTGTAACCATTCATGGTTTCAGGAGAAAAATATTGGAGTTGAGCGCTAGATAAAAAATAGGAAAAAAGAGTTAATAGTAAAGCCGTCCTTCTTTTCATTATTAGAAAGTTTAAAATTAGTTCGACCTGTTACTCGGATAAAATTATTAAAAATATAAATATAAAATTAGCAAATAATTGTCACTTTATTTGTTGACAAAAAAATGGACCGATACCCTCCAGTATCGATCCAAACTATTTCCATCGTTAGTTATTGGGATTATAACTCGTGGCGTTATTCTATTAATTTAAATCTATGATATAAGTCAATTTTCCACACTGTTTTTTCGGTGCTGTATAATCTGGCTCAAATCTATATTTCTTGGTCGCCTTCAAAGCATCTGCTGTTAACTTTGCATCGTGGATGTCAGAATCTTTTTTATTGAATTCTGTGTACACCACACCACCATCTTGGTTCACACATAGGTTGACAACGATCGTACCTTCTTTCTGGGATAAATGCTTTATTTCCGCTCTTCTAATCACCTTTCTAGCGAACAATGCATCACCTTCAAAATCCATTCCTTGCTTACCGGCATCAGCCTTTCCATCTGTTGATGCATTTCCTTTTTTTCCACTTCCTTGTGTAGCCACAGTGCCATTACCTTTATTTCCGGTCGTTTTAGCAGGTGTTTTCTTTACTGGTTTTTCCGCAGGTTTAGCTACAGGCTTTGGGCTCTTTTTCACTGGTGTTTTTTTCACCTCAGGCTTGGTTGTTGCCTTGACTGGAGCTGGTTTGTCTTCGACCACGCTAGACTGAATTGGAGTCTTTACCTTTTCAGGAGCCGGATCTGGTTTTGGCGTTGGAGCTACCACAGGTTTTACCACTTCTTTCTCCGCTTTTTCTTCACCTGCCGCTGCCGCAGATTCTGCAGACGCTGCTTTGAAATCTCTAAAATCAACCATGATTTCTGCATATTCCTCGGTCTGCTGCTTGATTTCCTGAGTGATCGGAATAAACAACAAAGCCATAAATATTGCATACACGGTAAATGTGATGCGTTTACTTTTCTTCTTGTCTTTTAAGTTGTTTGCACTAAGTGTAGTTGAGTAGCCCATAACGCATGAATTTTAAATGTTGCTCATCAATATATATGAGCCTTATGTGTATAAGAAGATAATGAGCTGCCCAATAGAGTTAGTGCACTGTTAAAGCATTTTAAGTAAATGTTAAGATTTGTTTTTGGAAAAGTCTGCAGCACACTAAAGCTCAGGATGTCAGTTGATTAAGACAATGTTGGCAAATTTGATCTATGTTTGAATTGAGCAGTATTTGCCGGGCTTTTCGGTCGGATTCACTATCTTGAGTATTGTACTTAAAGCTATAATACTAATATGACTCGTTTATTTGTCGCTTGCTGCTTTCTACTATTCGTTTCAACGACCATTTCTTTTACCCAAACTTATGCTTGGAATTATTTTCAAGCCGGTAACTATATCATTGACTACGAAGCCAAAGAACGCAAGCATATCGTACCGAATAGTGGATATTTCACCGCAGATTTTGAAATAGATACCATTGCACAAAAATTAATGATTTTGACCAATGATGGAGTAGTTGTGCAAAGTCTGGATGGTACTTTTGTTCGATACATTCCATTAGACTATTTTGGTGAAGAACGAAAAATTAAAATTGATCCAATTCGCCGGAAAATGTATCTGATGGTAGGAGTTCGGATCTATGTTGCTAATTATGATGGATCAGGATTAACAGAGCTAGTTCGAGAAGATACAGAGTATATTGATGATTTGGCAATAGATCCTTACCACAATAAAATGTATTGGCGGAATGGTTATACATTGGAGCGAATCAGAAGTGCCAACTTAGATGGAACAAATGTGCAAACTGTTTTTCAAAAAGAAGATATCAGTGATTTGCAGTTTGATATAAATTCAAATGAATTGTATTTTCGAGATTATAGAGATCGGAAAATTGAGAAATTAGATTTAAAGACAAATACTTTCTCGACAGTCTATAGCTATCCAAATTCAACGGATTATGTTGCTAATGTTTTTTTAGATGCAACCAACCGATCGATTTACTTTCAAACTTCTACGCCTTATAATACTTATAAGTTAGATTTAGAAATTAATCATATTGAAAAAATATATGATTTCGAACATCGAATTGATATTTTGAAGGCCTATCAAGGACATCTTTTCGTAAATATTAATAGCTACCAACAGCGTAGATTAGTGGATTTGGATTTAGCAACAAATGAAATTCAAGTTATAACTGCGCGAGAGGAATACCTCAATGTATTTCAAATAGACGAAGCCAGTGAACGCTGGATCGGAACAACACCTTTTGGGAGTGTCATGTCTACTGATATGTTTGGAAATGTTATTAAAGAACATCTTCCGAAAGGCATGAATACTGTTATAGATATTCAACTGACAGATGATAAAATTATTTACTTGGATGGGCGTCACTTGTATTCCACAGACTATCAGTTTGGAGAGCTTAGTTTGATGACAACTCTCGAGGAATTGAGCCCCACGAAGATGACCCTCAATCCAAATGATAATAAAATTTATATCGTTTCTAGATGGGCTGCGAATATTTATAGATGCAATTTGGATGGATCAGAATACGAAAAATTTCTTCAATTGGACTCCATTCAAAGTCGAGCTTATCCATTTACAGACATCGTTTTTTCTGATTATAATGACAAATTTTATTTGACCACAAGGGAGGATTCTCTTTTGGTTCAAATGGATGAAAATGGTTCTAATTTGATTACCTTAAAACAAGGAGATTTCAATGATGATTTGACTTACTTGACGTTGGACAATACTGGAAGATATCTATATTATCGAAGTGGAAAATTAAGAGAGATTTATCGACTAGACTTAGAAACCAATGAGCGCATTGTTTATGCATCAGATATTCCAACCTCAATTAGTAGTATGTATTTTCATCCTATTGATCAAGCGCTTTATGGCGTAAATGGTGCAGATGATTTGATTTATAAATTTGAAAATGGAGTATCAACGGTTGCCTATCAAGAAGATTCAGATGTCAATTTAGCAAGTGCTTTTGCCATTGATCAGGCCGGAAATTATTACGCCGCACTTTCCTTGTCGTATGAGGCTATTCGAAGAATTACACCTTCTTTGAGCGCTGCTTCTAGCCAATTGAAAAGGAATTACAGATATGGGAATAAAGTGGTTTATGATGCAGATGAGAATGAATTATGGGGGGTCGTTAAGCCCAATTTGGCAGGTAATATTGGAAGACCTTTTAAGCTAGATCTGGATACCGATGAAATGACTCACTTTGAGGAAGTGGTTTTTAGTTTTGATTTTGAATTGATTCCAAAAGACAAAATGGTGTATTCAATCGAGCAAGGCCAAGATCGATCCATAATTCGTAGCAATTTGGAAACCGGAGCAATTGATACGATTCTTTACATAGATCAAAATTTTGTTAGGTATACTAATATATTTTACAATGATATAAATGAAAGAATCTATTTCAGTAGATCTGACAATGATATTCCTTTACAATCAACAGATGTTTTTGGAAATGATCTACGTATCGAAAATTATAGCGGTGAAGAAAGAACCATGGTTGCTTCAAATCAATCTGACACTACAATTACATTTTTAGATGCCAGAAGCGATGATAGGATTAGCAGATGGAATTTTATAACAGGAGAATACAAAACATACGGGGAGGCACAAGAGGAATTTTTTAAACTGAGCTGGGATTTGATCGGTACTTATTATGAGAATATTGATGAGGACAATGATGGATTTAATTTCTTAGAGGATTGCGATGATACCATGTCGAGTATAAATCCCAATGCGGTAGAGATTCCAGATAATGATATTGATGAAAATTGTGATGGAATTTACGAATTTACGGATGAAGATGGGGATGGTGTCCCCGCTTATCTTGATTGTGATGATCAGGACTCGTTAATCAATATTTACGCCTTGGAAATTCCAAATAATGACATTGATGAAAATTGCGATGATATCATTTTAGTGATTGATAATGACAATGATGGATTTAATTCTGATGAGGATTGTGATGATTTTAATGCAGCAATCAATCCTGGGGCAATAGAGATTCCAAACAATTATGTGGATGAAGATTGTGATGACGAATTGGCTGGAACTGATGATGACGGCGATGGATTTTTTATCAGCGATGATTGCGATGACACCAACCCAGATGTTAATCCGAACATGGTTGAAATTCCTTACAATGGTGTTGACGATGATTGCGATGCTAACACGCCAGACGATGATTTAGATGGCGATGGTTACAACATGTCTGAGGAATGTGATGACACCAATCCAAATATTAATCCCGATGCCGTTGAAATTCCATACAATGGAATTGATGAAGACTGTGACCCATTGACTTATGACGACGACTTAGATCAAGATGGATTTGTATTGGTTGATGATTGCGATGATGAAAACCCAGCTGTAAATTCAAGTCAAAACGAAATTCCTTACAATGCTCTAGATGACGATTGTGATCCTTTGACGCCAGATGATGATTTAGATGGTGATGGGTTTCTATTGATTGATGATTGTGATGATGAAAATCCTGATGTAAACCCAGATCAAGATGAAATCGTTGGGAATGGAATTGATGACGATTGTGATGATCTAATTGATGAAGTTACTGGGGTGCACCAGTTAGGCGCAGAAAAAGTACTCATCTTCCCAAACCCAACCAATCAATTTGTTTTTATTCAATCCGGCAACGAGCTGCAATTGAATATTAAATTGCATAACAATATTGGCCAATTGGTCTTTGCGGACGTCAATATTGATCAAATCGATGTTTCTGATTTAGTGCCTGGAGCATACCTGTTAACCTTGGAAGATTCATTTTCAGGAGACAGTGTAGTAGAAAAAATAATTGTAATTGATTAATGTAACACTATGAGGAAATTTCTAGTTGTTTTATTTCTCGTTTCTTTAGCTTCCGGGTTAAGTGCACAAGAGGCAACGATAAAAGTTATTGATCGAAATATCGGAATAAATTATTTTGGAGAATTAGGCTTTAGGCCGGGAGTTGAATTAGATTATGGATGGGAACTTTTAAAAGTTCAGAAAGAAAAACAAAAACGAATTTTTGAACGAAGTTTAAGTATGCGGCCGTCGATTGGTTACTATCATTATGCGAAGTATTCCAACAATTATCTGTTTTCATTAAAGTTTAATTATCAGTTTAAATTTATAAATAAACAAAGTAAAAAGCATTTGTTTGTTGAGCCATTTGTTAGATTAGGTTACTTGAGGTATTTTTTTTCCGGAGATGTATTTGAGACCGTTGGAAATGAAATTGAGAAAGTGAATTTCAGAGGAACCAATTCATTTATTTTTGGAGGGGCATTTGATCTTGGTGGTTATTTGACTAAAAGATTTGACTGGCTCTTAGGGTTCGATTATTTCGCTGAACGCACAGAGGACAAGCTGCTTTTAAATCGTTTTGTGGCAAAGTTAGGAACCCGTATAAAGTTAAATTTAAAATGAAATACTTAGTCCCCATATTGTTCTTAGTGTTATTCTCTCAGGGTTGTTCAAACGAAGAGTTATTCATTGAAGATGCTCGTCGAGATTTGTGGTTAATTCACGAAGGGGCCAAATTGCCAATAGTAGTTGAAGGCAATACCCAATCCAAGGTGTTTGTGATTCTTTTGCACGGAGGTCCTGGTGGGACTGCTCAAGACTATAATGCCGGCGCCAAGCCATTTACGGATGTTTTAGAATCGGATTACGCTATGGTGTATTATGATCAAAGAAATGCTGGGCTGGCAGTTGGAGAATGGAATGAAGAAAAATTAACCATTGAACAGCATGTCGAAGATTTGGATAAAGTAATAGACTTATTGCTCCAAGAGTATGATAATGATATTCAACTATTTTTGGCTGGCCACAGTTGGGGAGGATATCTTGGTACAGCTTTTCTCTTGGAATCTGAAAGAGCAGCAAGAGTGCAGGCATGGATAAATATTAATGGCCTTGTTCATAGAAACAGAAACTTGTTTGATGTCATTGAAAGGGTAGAGCAAATTGGATCAGAACAGATTACTGAAGGTGTAAATGAGGATCAGTGGCAAAGTGTTTTGGAGACCGTGAATTTAGAAAAGGACAGAGGGATTGTTCAATATGACGTAGATTCAGAAGATAGTGTTTTTGATTTAATCAGGCAGGCTGAAAATCAAATAGATCGAGACAAGGTTTTAGATAATATTTTTAGCTCTGAATTTTCTGCCATCTATAATGATAATTATGATCCTTTCAGAATTTTGCAAACAGACACTAAAAGTAGAGATCGGACATTGAGAAGTCAAATGTATTTATTTGATTTGATCATTGAAGAGGCAGTTGAAAATATTACGCTTCCAACATTGAATATTTATGGCTATTATGATGTAAACACTCCTTTACAACAAGGGGAATATTTATTCAATGAAATCGGTACTTTAGATGAAGACAAAAAAATAGTTGTTCTAGGAAAATCTGGTCATTCATCGATGAGAAATGAACCAGTTGAATTAGCTAATGAGATGATTGAATGGATTGAGAAATATAAACGATAGCAATGTCAAAAAAGCAATTAGAGTTTGAAAGGGAAATTGAAAATTTGGATTGTATGAAGCGTATAATGAAAAAAGTTTTTTTACCAACCGCAATAGCTACTTTATTTCTTTCATGTGGAGATATAGACACTGTAAAGATTGATGGAAATAAGAAAGTAGTCCCGTCGCAAAAAGGCAGCGCTTATCAAGCAGTAAATAAAAACACCAAATATGTAGGAACTTCGAAAGGAGTCCTTGATGGAAAGATTATTTTAGATTCGAAAGTGCCTTTTTCCACTGTGATGGAATACGATAGTCTGAAGACCTTATTGACAACGATTGTATCTTCAGATAAAATGAAAATTACGACTCATTTTAATGCAGAGGGTAAAGAACAGAAATTTACCAACCACGATTCCGGAATATTGAAAGTACTACAAGAGCATAAATACAACAAAAGAGGTGATCTGTTAGAGGAATTAAGAATTGACATAAATGAATCACAGTCTGATACAATTCTTTATAAATATAACTATAAGTATAAAAGTAGCTCCAAAGACTATACGATGACAAGAACCAACAATGGGGATCCGGTCACGAATTATACAGTTAAACATTCGGGAAGTAAGATTTTTAAAACAGAGGAGGCATTTCCCAATGATCGCTTCTATTTAAAAAGACTATTTGAAACAACTTTGGATGATAATGGAGAACCACTGGAGATAAAGCAGACTTCTATTTATAAAGATGCGTCTGAAACGAAGTATGATACCACAATTTCTAGGACTGTTTACGAATACAATTTGGCAGGGAAAGTCATCTCCGAATTGAATTACAATCATGGGCTAAAGCCTAGTAAGATATTGTCAAAATACAAAGATGATTTGATTAGTGAAAAACAGATAGGCAGTCAAGTCATTCGCTTCAATCATTTAGAACTAGATAATCAGTAAAAGCTGAGTGCTTAATATATAATTGAAATCTGTTTGTTCAATATAAAGGTTGCTACAAATTTATATTTCTGTGAACGAATTAATCTTAGACTTTTCATCAAGAATAGTGAACTCAGTCAATATTCATTTGATGAGCTAAGTCGCTGTCTTCCAAAGAATAATTGTGCGATTGTCAAACTAAATACCAGTTCGTTTGTATTATTCTTGACATTCTGAAGGTTAAAGATTTTTCGGGAAAATGTAAATACTATATTTGAGAAGTCAGTTAAATTAAGTTATAGAACAAAATAAAAAATACAACATGAGAATTCTTTTAGTCATTCTTGTGGGCATACTTTCCAGCTCCATTGGAAATGCTCAATGGACACAACTCAATGATGCCCCGTTCGTTGCTCACCATACGAACGGTTTCGGCATTAATGGAAAAGGCTACCTTATAAAGGGTCTCCCAGATCAAAATGGCGGAGTTAGTCAAAATGAATTTTGGGAATATGATCCTGTTTCGGATGCTTGGACTCAGATGGGTTTTGTACCTGGTCCAGCACGAAGTTTTTCTATCGGAGATGATATGAATGGGAAGTATTACTTTGGTTTTGGAAATGAAAGAAATGACTTGTGGGAATATGATCCTGTGACGAATGAGTTTAAAGAACTGGCATCTTGTCCGTGTGAAGTGAGAGCTCACCCAGCTTTTGTGGCACATAATGAAAAGATATATATGGGGTCTGGATCAGGAAACAACGGAGATTTGAGAGATTGGTGGGTTTATGACTTTGCTACCGATTCTTGGTCTCAAAAAGCAAATATTCCTGGTCCAAATCGACACCATCCATTTCAATTTGGGATAGATAATGCCATATATGTTGGTGGTGGTCACATTTCTAATTGGCTGAGATACGATATTCCAACTGAAACTTGGATGGAAATAAATGATTTTCCACAAGGAAGAGTAGCGGGTACACAATTTAGTTATAAAGGAAAAGGATTTACACTTTCTGGGGATAATGCACAGCACGCCACGATTCCCGACAATCAGTTCTTAGTTTATTACCCCGAACTAGACGAGTGGCATGAGCTTCCGTTTGAGGATGAAATGCACCGTTGGGCACCTTCCTCGTTTATCATTGAGGACAAATTGTATTATTTCGGAGGCTTTTCTTCAGTAGGTAATAATGATAGTAATATGTGGTCTTTTGATTTGAATTTCACCGATTGCCTTCAACCAACTGAGGTTAATAGTGCGAGCATCACAGCAAATTCTGCGAATATTTTGTGGTCGATTAGCCCAACTGGAACAATTGACAGATTACAATATAGGATTAAAGGAACCACGGATTGGACTGAAATTGCGGATCCTCAGACACCTCAACTATTAAATGATTTAGAATCTTGTACCGAATACGAATATAGGATTAATTCAAATTGTGGACCTGATGCCAGTGCTTTTTCAGAGATTGGAACCTTTCTAACAATTGGTTGTGGAACTTGTACGGATGCAGATTATTGTGATGTCCAAAGTATATTTGCAGCGCAAAATTGTTACATAGAATCAGTGAGTTTTGGAGACTATGAAAATGTTTCTGGCAACAATAGTGGATATAGAACTTTTATTTCTCCAACTGATATTGAAGTGAATATAGGAGAAACGCTTGAATTAGAAGTTACTCCTGGATTTATTGGTTTTAATGTAATTGCGAATGTTAAAGTTTGGATTGATCTAAATGCAGATGGTGAATTTTCTGACGAAGAGTTGGTCTCAACGGGAACAGGGTTTACTGGAACACATTCCGATGAAATATTGATTGATGATAGTGCTCAGCCTGGTTTGTCTAGAATTAGAGTAGTTGCCAATAATACTTTTATCGGTGGGGCTTGTGGAGGAGGTAACTTATTGACAGGAGAAGCTGAAGATTATTGTATTCAGATAAACGATCAAAATACGTCTAGTAAGGATGTTTTAGCTAACAGTCCTTTTTCTGTTTTTCCTAATCCAGTTCAAGACCAGATTGTTATAGAAGGAATAAAGGATTTAGATATCCAAGAAATAAGAATCTTAGACATTAATGGTAAATTAATGTACCGCGATGTTCAAGGATTCCAAGGTATTAATGTGAGTTCTTTTTCAAATGGTACTTATTTGATTCAGGTAATTTCAAACGAAAATACATACACTGAAAAGGTGGTAAAACAATAATATTATTTTAAATCAGTTCTTAAAAGTCCTTTGCTTGATTGATAGCAAAGGACTTTTTTGTTTAGTTTAAATACCAAACTTTTTCATCTACTAACTATATTTAGTATCTTTCTAATAGAAGTAATTCAAATTAAATGGAAGAATTAAAGGAAGACTATCCCTCTAAATATTTGGATCTCAATGCAAAGAAGGAAAGAAAATTTCAGCGTATTGCTTGTCCTTCTTGTGCATCGGATATTCCCGCGGTTGACTTAAATATTAATGACAAAATTGCAAAGTGTGGAAGTTGTAATGCTGTTTTTTCTTTCGAAGAGAATATTTTGTCCATGCTTCAGGAAAAACCCAAACAGGAGCTAATTCGACCCGAAGGCATCGAAATATTTTACTTCAAAGACGAAATGGATGTAACTATTGATCAGCCAATTCTTTGGTGGGAGAATATACTTATAATGACGGCACCTGTTTTTGCTTTTTTATTTACACTTGTTTTTTTCAAAGGTAAAATTGCTTTAGCCGTTCCTGCAGTATTATGGGGGCTAACCGTTTTAATCTCGGCCTTGTTGTTGTTTAGAAAAAAGCAAAAAATATTTATTCAGCTAGATGAAGATGAATTGACCATTAAATGGCGCCCTAAAAAACTGATTAAGGATCGAAGATACGCTTCTCGAGATATTGATCAGCTTTATGTAACAAAGGGAATGGAGAATTTTATGCTAAAAATGATTATCGATACAGATCAGGGACAAAAGCATGTTTCATTGGTGAGTGGTATAACCAGCATTTCGAAAGTGAAATTTCTGGAGCAGGAATTCGAAAAACACCTAGGAATTAAAAACAGAAAGGTGCCAGAAGAATTGTCTTAAACAAATTCGGCAATCAATCCGCCTACTATCGCGCTGGTAATAAGCCAGAATGAAAAATGATAAATCAAATACCTTTTGCTTTTTTGATCCAAAATGGCCGTAATACCAAGAAAAGGCAATGCAAATATTAATGCATTTATAACTCCATGTAGAACGCCATGACCAAAATGACGATGTTTGTCCCCGTATTTTCCTAAGAATTCGGAAACAATGTTTTTGGCTTCATCACTTCCCAACATAATATCGGTAAAAAATAATTCGTAGAAACCAAGTTGATGAATAACTGTATTGATGTATCCATATACCAAGGCAAAAGATAATACAAAGCAGAATATTATTTGCGGGAGACTTAGTTTGCTAGGATGGATAAATGATTCCCCAGACCATTTGCGAATCCCAGATTTTGGGTGGTACCAGAATAAGCCTAGGATCATAGGAACAAATGAAATTAGAAAAAAGGCGAAGTAGTTTAAGTCCATAATGATGATTCATTTTGTTGAAGATCAATTCCTGTTAATGATCGATTTATACTCTTTTAAGTGCGGTGACTTCAATCTCTATTTTCATTTGACGGTTCGCCAGTCCTGCAGAAATCATTGTAGCTGCTGGTCTGATATTCCCAAAATATTTTCTCAACACCGGCCAGCACTTTTCAAAATCTGTTGCTTCCGGAACAATGTATAGTACCCGAACAGTGTCTTCTAGTGAAGCACCAGCTTTTGACAAAGCCTCTACAATATTCTTCATGCATTGTTCAGTCTGTTCTACTATGTCATCAGAAATGGTCATGTTATTATAGTCATAACCAGTCGTTCCTGATACAAATATTGATCGACCGTCAACAACGGCTCGAGAGTAACCTATCGATTCTTCAAAGGTGGAACCTGAGGAAAATAATTTTCTATTCATGTTACAATTTATAAATATTAAATCTCAAATTAATTGAGCCAAACTTGTTAAATGTTTAGCCGCATTTTTGAAAGCATCTTCTGTATCGACCAACGAAACAATTTCTAGGACACTGTGAATATTATTATGCTGGATTACTGACGGAGTCAATTCGTTTTTCCCAACTAAGACGACATGTTTTTTAGAATACTTTGTACAAATATTTGCAATCTCACCAACAACTTTTCCATTTAAGGATTGGTTATCTAACTTGCCTTCGCCGGAGATAATAAGATCTGCCTGTTTTACTTTTTCACTAATATTCGTCAGTTCTGCGAATGTCTTAAATCCGTTTTTGATTTGACCATTCAACATACCATGCAAACCTGCGGCTATTCCTCCGGCAGCTCCGCCACCTGGAATATCGCCTATGGACTTTCCAAAGAATTCCTCAATTTTTGAAGCAATGTTAATCAGTCCGGCATCTAATAATTCCACGGCAGACTCGTCTGCTCCTTTTTGTTTTGCATAAACATAAGCAGCTCCAGTTGGACCGTACATCGGATTTTTCACATCACATAGAATATCCAGTTCAAAGGTTTGGAGATTATTGGGTGCGACAATTTTTTCTATGGCCACTAAATTTTTCCCTTCAGTTGTAATCAGTTCATTTTTGGAATCATAAAATTTATAGTCCAATGCAGCTGCAATTCCTAATCCAGCATCATTTGTACTTGAGCCACCAAGCATCAAGACAATTTTTTCAGCTCCCCGATCGAGGGCATTTTTAAGAATTAGGCCAGTTCCATAAGTAGTGGTGTATAATGGATTGCGTTGTGATGTTTTAATCTTTTCTAGGCCAGACGCCGCAGCCAATTCTATATAAGCGGTCTTGTCGCATAAAAAATATTCGGCCATTAATGGATCGCCAAGAGCATTTTTAGTACTTACAGTTATAGTTTCCCCGGAAAGGTATTTTTGAATGATGTCTAGAGAACCTTCACCACCATCAGCCATCGGATTTGAAATGATAGTTGCATTTGGATATTTCTTTAAAAGGCCAGTAACTATAGCTTGAACCGCTTTGGGAGCACTAATGGAGCCTTTAAATTTGTCAGTAGCAACTAAAATTGTCATGTTCAAAAATAGTGGAAAGGAAAGACTTCCTTGGCTAATAAGCCATTATATTTGCGAAAGATTAGGATTGGTCTTTTTGAAGCCACGATTTGAATCTTATGCTCGTTATTACATTAGAACATTGAAAAGAAAAGATGAAAAATTTAATTAAAATATCGCTTTGCCTTAGCGTTCTTGTTTTTTTTACTAGTTGTTTGAATGATGACAACATGCCACAACTGAATGAAAATATAGTTGAGATTGGAGCCTTTAAACTTCTGCAATCAAGTCTTGACAAATTGCCTTATACCGACAAGACTAAAGTTCGTTTTGCGGATGAAGATGGAAATGTGGTGACCTTTAATATCGAAGAAACAGAAGATGTATTTGATTTGGAAAAGCAATTGGTTAAGTACAGCTACTTTGAGCAGGGAGATACTGTCTTGTTGAATCACACCAGCGAGACCAAGAAGTTTGTTGTTTCGAACGAAAGTTTTCAACTTACCTTCAATCTTACCTTGTCCGCTAATCCTTATGCGCCGGATCCAGAAAATGGCTATGTCGCAGACGTTCTAAATATTTTTTGCGTGGATCCTGACAATTCGTTGAATGCGAGTCAAGTGTTTTATCACGAGACTGATAACCGAACTTGGCCGTCGACATGGAATCCTGATCCTTTGGATGAGCTGACACTAATTGATAGTACATTTACTGAAGTTTACAATAATGACTTTGTGATGCCGAAAAATGTCATCAACTTTAATTATGAATTTGGCATTCTATCTTTTAATGGAGTAGATGGAAGACTTTGGAGGTTTGAAAATATGGAATAAAGCATTTGATAGAAAAGCTCAAGTATTTGATAAGCAAAAACTTTTGAAATGAATTAGATCGTCAATTTCAAACCGATACTTTCAATCAATGTAAATTTTCCTAAAGAGCGATAGAAAGTTCCTAATAAGTTGTCATTGTTTTTTTCCTTGCCAAATTGAAAACTGAAATTAGCATAAAGCCATAGAGGCTTGTAAATTTTGATATCTATTTCATTAAAAATTTCTATGGCGTTTAGATGGTTTTGAGTGGACCATTTAATTATATCAAAATTTCCGCCATCGGAAATGTACCTTCCGTCTTTTATTTTTGAATGTTCGAATACATAATTTATTCCAGCACCATATACAATTTTTGATCTTCGAAGAAGATCGTACTTTGAACCAAATTTAATAACCGATTTGTTTATTTTTCCAGTAAATACTGATGGTCCTCCTTTTACATAATTGCCATAGCGTTTATATCCGAGCAGTCTAATTTCAATACGAGAATTTATCTTGCGACCATAGCCCAACCCAAAAGTGAAATTGCCATCGTTAATTTTAGAACTCGGCCATTCAACAAATTTTGCAACTGGAATGATCAATGAGTTTTTTGAATAGGAGTTTTGACCATATAGTTGGCTTGAGCAAAACAAAAATAAAATGTAAAAATATTTTGACAGATAAGCTTTAGTGCGCATTTTCTTTCTCAATTAGTTTTTGGATCTCCTTGTCGATAGATTCGATGTCATTCCAATCAATTGAAATATTCATTTCAGGGAACAATTCATTTAACTTGTATAAAGAAAAATCACATACCCTGAAGTTAGCTTCAAACTGTACATTATAATGTCTTTGCCAATTGTAAGCAATTATTTTTGAATCCTTTAATTGGTCATCTATTCTTAGTAATTCAATCAAAATAGATTTTGCCCATCTGTTTTCAGTTAGTGCTATTTCATTAAATATAGAATGCCAAATAAATCTAGTTCTATTTCTTTTAAATTTACTATATCTTTCTGTTGATACAATGTCGGCTAGTACATCAAATGGAATATGAGATTTTGCATGCTTAAAAATATAGGCAGTACATTGTATTCCGTTATCAGCCATGCAGCGATAATCGTAAATATCATGTAAACAATCTTCCATTGCTAGGTCTTTTTCTAAACCTAATTTCATTGCCATATCCACAATATGCAAATTAGACTTGCAGGGGTATTTTGTCTCCTTGTAGATTTCTTCTAAATAAAATAGGGCCTTAGTGGTATCTCCATGAATAGCTAAGTTTTTCACAGTACGCAATCTGCTCCCAGAATACTTGTATTCATAGTTTGATAAGTAAAAATCTATGGCTTTTGAATTTGAAAGATGCTTGGTCTCATTGTACCATTTATTAATGACCTTAATCAATTGTTCTCTCTCTTCTAGTGGTTTATCTGATAATCTCGATCGATTAGAAGTTGAATTGTTAAAAAAATAGATACCGCTAATTTCTTCAATTAATTTGATAGCAATGTCTGATGCACATAAGTAAAAATGAGATTCATCCCATTCTGAACTTTTGTTTACCCATCTTGTGGCAAAATCCTTTTCTAAGAATTGAACTAAATCCGGCAGAATATCTCTGCCCATTGAATTGAAATCTTTGAATAGTTTTTCTTGATCATATCCGTCCTTAAAGAAATGATTGAATTGCCGGATGAAAATATTTTTATTTGAAGATTTTAAATACTTTTCTGTATTTAAAACATCCCGAAGTTCTCTGTCTTTATTAGGATAATTTGCACGAATGGAATCGGCAATTTGCTTCCAGTCAACACCATTTAAAATTAGGTTAGGAACATAGTTTGCTTCTTTTTTCCAGTCCTTAAAATCTTGACAAAAGCTATTTATCTGTCCTGAAAGTATTAGAAAAATAATGATGGATATGTTTTTCATTTCCTTATAGCCTTATTTTGATGAACTTGTTATTGTTTAATTTTTAACATTCTAAGTTAGTAATTTTTGGAATTCAATTCACTGGCTAATTTGAATCCCATGCTAAAACATGCCTGAAGCAAATAGCCTCCTGTGGGGGCATCCCAATCTAGCATTTCGCCAATACAATAATTTTCAGGTAAATCAATCAATTGGAATTTGGTATCTACAGCTTTTAATGAAATTCCACCCACTGAGGAAATAGCTTGATCAATCGGTGCCATTCCGCTAATTTTTAATGGAAGTTGTTTAATGTATTTTGAAAGTTTTTCTTTATTAAGAAATTCCTCCTTTGTTATTGATTGTTTCAGCAGTGCCAGTTGCGCTTTGGACAATTTTAGAGATCGCTTGAGTATTTCTGTTACTTTCTTATTGGCGCTATCATTTAGCTTTTTTAAAACGTCAGCTTCCGAAATAGTTGGTTTTAAATCCAAATATATAGTAGCTGGAATTGATAGGTTGAGAGCTTTTCTTATGTTAGGACTTAACGCATAAATCGCATTCCCTTCTATTCCATAATTTGTTAGAACGATTTCCCCTTTAATGGTTTTATTCGAAATAGAAATTGAAATGTTTTTGAGCGGTTTGCCTTCATGCGCTTGAATAAAATTTTTGGGCCAATCTATTTTGTACCCACAGTTAGAAGGAGAAAATGGAACTGTTTTGATATTCATTCTTGCAAAGTTTTTCAACCAACGGCCATCCGATCCAGTGATTTTCCAACTGCCACCGCCTAAAGCAAATACGGCACTGTCTGCTTTAATAACTCCGCGATTCTCAAATATTAAGTTACCTGATTGGTCCCAGCCATTCCACTTATGATTGTATTTGATCTGAACATTATTTTCTTCAAGTCGCCTTTTAATACAATTAAGCACTTCGATAGGCTTGATTCCTTTTTCCGGAAAAATACGTTTGCTGGTACCAACAAAAGTAGGTATCCCGATTTCATTTAACCAAGTCCGAAAATTTTCATTGTCGAAATACGAAAGACTACTTTTGAGGAAACTAGCTGGTGTGTATTGATTGGCGAAGGCCGGCATTGGCGTAGCATGAGTCAGGTTAAATCCACCTTTCCCAGCGACTAAAAATTTGCGACCCAAAGCTTTGTTTCGATCATAAATTGTCACTTCGAATAGCGCAGTATTAAGCTGAGTAGCCAAGGCCATTCCGGCAGGTCCGCCTCCAACAATAGCAATAGATTTTTTCACCCACAAGTTTAGTTAAATTTGAGTTGGAATTGGAATGCAATTTTACGTTAGGATTTTATACCATTTATTGTCATCCAAATCATTTGCGAACAAATCATTTTCGTAACTTTAAGAAAGTACAAAAGTCAATCATTTAAAATATAAAAGGAAATTGAAAAGAGTATTATTTGTAAGTATACTGGGTATTATCAATCTGATAGGATGTTCTTCTATCCAATCACAAGGTTCCTTTAAGTATATAACGCCATCAAGTATTGAAGTTGATTCTATTGAAGCAATTGTAAGGCAAGAAATTGCCAATGGCCAAGAAGTAATGCTTTACTTTTCAGCATATTATTGTCCTCCTTGTAAAAAAATAGAAAAAGCGCTTGAAGATGAATCGAGATTCACTGCTGTCGGAAATGTCTCAGTGATTGATATCGATGAGAATATGACAAAAGGCCAAGGGACTATTCATCCCTTATGGAAAAAACTTAATGTAAGAGCAGTACCGACTATTCATTTGGTGGATGGAAATTTGGATTCGTCCAATAGGTGTATGTCGCGAAAATGGAAAACGCCAAGTAAAAAGTTAAACAATTTTATTGAAGCGTTTTGGCCTGATAAGACGAAGGAGGAAAAAGAGTACCAGGAGCTTAGGAGTTTGGGCGCCCAAACTGAGAACAAGTTGAAAAATGAACTTTCTCAAGATGAATTGATTTCGGAAGTATCCCGAAAATCTTGGAGGCAAGACTACTTGAATGATATCATTAGAGAAAATTCTAGAGGGAAGGAAATTGTAAATTCAGCAGCAGAGTTGGACAGTTTGGTGAAGATCGGAAGGCACCTGAATATCACTGCTATGCGACTGCATGCCAAAAGGGGAGAAGAAAATGTTGATTCCAAATTGCTTTACAAAGCCTTATCAAAATTTGAACAACTTATCTACTTAGAATTGGTCACCTTCAACTTTTTTCCAGAAGAGGTGTACCAGCTTACTAATTTAAAGTCCTTGAAAACTTCAGCTGGAAATATTAATCACGAGCTTTCTCCGAAATTTGCTCAATTAAAAGAACTCCAGACCATCGAATTTAGTTTTAGTAATATAAAGTTTCCAAGCAATGTAAATTTGTTAGAAAATTTGGAGCATGTTGTTTATTATAATAATAAGCTCAAACAACCACGCTCTTTTTATCAATTGCCAAAATTGAAAACCTTGTCATACTACGTAAAAGACAAAGAAGAATTAGAAGGAATTTATAAATTAAGGAATTTGGAATTTTTGTCGATTAATTATTTTCATGAGGATCTTGCAAAATTGGACAATTTGAAAGCTTTAAAATTAGGAATGTTAGGTGCTTATGAAATACCAGCCAAAGATTTTAAAGGATTTCCTAAATTAAAGTTGTTGTATATACCCTTTGGTAATCAATCAGTTGCTCCTGAATTTATTAGCAATATCAGTACACTCCGGGGTTTAATCTTTAGCAATTGCGCAAGCTTAAGAGAAGTTCCAGCATCTTATACGAACTTGAAAAATTTGAAATATTTGCAATTTGGGTTTTACAATGAGATCCCGGAATACAGTATACCAAAGCAATTGACAGTAGCACCGATTATTTACTCTAGAAGATTAACCAGTTAGTATGAAAGAAAATCAAGAACAGCCGAACAATCCATTGCACGGTGTTAAATTGGTGAATATGGTGGAGTATCTCGTGGATACTTATGGCTGGGGAGCGCTTGGCGATCGGATTGATATTCGTTGCTTTACAATCGAACCTTCCGTGAAATCTAGTCTAAAGTTTCTGCGTAAAACCCCGTGGGCTAGAAAAAAAGTCGAAGACTTATACCTTTATACCATTAGCCAATAAAAATCTCCCGAATATGCAACTACTGAAAGTTCGTGGTGTCTTTAGGTAGTAATCCAATTGATACGACCATTTTTTCACCAAAGAAATTCCAAAATGAAAAAGCATTTTCATCTCATTGCATTATTTACCTTTCTTTTTGCTTTCACTGTATCCGCTCAAACTATTCAACCTTCCGGAAATATAATTTCTAAGGACTATGACCATGTTGGTTTTGACGGATTAAACATTTCAACAGATTTTAACGCTGTAGTAACAAAAGGGGATAAGATTTCTGTTCGTATTGAATGTGATGATAATTTGGTGCCATATATTTTAGTTGAAAACAAAGGCGGAGTACTTCATGTAAGACACCAAAATAGTATGGGAATTCGAGGAAAGGAGACTTTGATCGCGCATATTACTATGCCACAATTGAATTCCGTGAACGGTTCTGCAGATGCGATTATTGAATTGAAGAATAATTTTGATTCTCAAAATATGACGATTGATTTAAGCGGAGATAGCGTCATGAAAGGGGAAATTAGCGTAGGTAATTTAAATGTAAAATTAAGAGGAGATTCTTACTTGAAAGTTCGGGGAACTGCTAATAATGTAAATGCTCGTTTGAGAGGGGATAGTGAGATTAAATATTTTGATTTTATAGTCAAAGATTTGAATCTAGATCTGGATGGAGATAGTATAGCAGAATTGACCGTTGAGAATTCAATGAGTATTGAATTGGATGGAGATAGCGAGATGAGATATAAAGGTTCTCCAAAAATCATTAGACAATCTATTCGAGGAGACTCAGATGTTACAAAATTAAACTGATAATTGAAGTTTGTAAGTAGTTAATTAAAATTCGTTTTTCTAAAATATATCTTTGCCTCTAAAAGACCACTAGTACCTAACTAGTGGTCTTTTTTGTTTAAATCAGCCCATTTTGTCTATTTGATAGCGATCTTTCATTATCTATAGTAGTATGTTTGCGATAATTTAGTAAATTTCTGCCGAATTAGAGGGTTTGTAGAAAAATAGTAAAAGGCGCTCCATGAGCTTTATTAAATCACTTTTTGGAATAAAGGATGATGCAATTAATTCGTATCAGGATTTTTGGAACTGGTTCTCAAAGAATCAAAAGAAATTTTTTCGAACCGTCAAACATCACAATAATATTGAAGTTGATTTTTTCGATAAGCTGTCACCTAAACTGGAAGAATTGAAAGAAGGGTATTATTTCGTCACAGGAATGATGGAGGACGAGATTGCTGAATTGATATTTACGGCGGATGGAACAATCAAGAATTTTGTTTTCATTGAAGAACTTGTAAGTGCTGCTCCAAAAATTTCTAATTGGAAATTTACTGCGCATAAACCTGCTTTAGATATTGAAGATGTCTCAATCTCCATAGCAGGCTATGAATTCAACGCTCAAAATCTATTTTTTTATTCCAATGAGCTTAAAGAATATCCAGATGAAATAGATATCACCATTATTTATGATCATTACCATGAGAAGGATAAAGCCGTAATTACAAATGGCGTGTTTATTTTCCTAGATAATTTTCTCGGAGAATTAGATTTTGCAATTAATGTGGATGCCGTTTCAATAAAAGATAAGTCTAGTGCCACAGAATCAATTGTTCCAATCGCTAAACTAAAGGACTTTTTAAATTGGAGAAGAAAAGAGTTTGTAGAAAAATATGACGGCCTCCGATACAATACAGAAAATGACAACTATGCAATTTTAGAAGCGGAGCTTAAATCAGGGAACAATCTCGTTGCAACCATAAATACAGATCTCTTAGATTGGGACAGTAAGGCATCTCATCCATGGGTGGTAAAAGTCGATTTACAATATGGAGATAACGGGAGTCATGGAATGCCGGACAAAGAAACTATGGTGATTTTGGAAAAGATTGAAGATGATATTCTAGTGGAATTAAAAGACCATGAAGGGTACCTGGCAATCGGAAGACAAACGGCTGAAGGAGTGCGAGAGTTGTACTATTGTTGTAAAGATTTTAGAAAGCCCTCAAAAGTTCTGCATCATATCTTTCAAAAATATAATAATGATATGGCCATGGATTATGAAATATTTAAAGATAAATATTGGGTGAGTTTCAATCGCTTTGTTGTTCGATAAGTCTTCGTATTTTTAAGGACTAGTCAGCGTTAGGATTTAATTGTAACTTTCGCAATAGAAATATTTTTAGAAAGGATTTAAATTGGACTAAAAATTAGAAATGCAATCAATTACTTTTTTAACCTTTGTAGGAGAGCAGTGTGGAAAGGCAAAGAAGGCTATAGAATTTTACACATCGATCTTTCCCAATTCAACAATAGAAAGTATCGTGAACTATGCAGAAGGTGAACCCGGCGGCACACCAGATTTGGTTAAATACGGCGTTTTTACTTTGAACGGTATCGAATACAGATTTTCGGAAAGCAATTATAATCATACTTGGTCATTTACACCAGCCGTTTCTCTTTTTGTAGATTGTGACTCAGAGATAGAAATCAAAGCTTTGTTTAAAAAGCTTTCTGGGAATGGTGGTCAGGTCATGATACCGCTTGATAATTATGGCCCGGACAATTATGGCTTCGGTAAAATGTTTGGATGGTGTGAAGATCAATACGGTATTTCTTGGCAACTCAATCTGATTGACTAATTTCCAATAGCGAGATCAGTAGAGTCGCTGAAAATAAAAAAAAGCCATACCAGGAGGGTCGGTATGACTTTTAATTCAAATGAGAAACAGTTCAAAGATACCACCGCAATTGGCTTCATTTTTCTACCATTTAGAAAGTGGTCGGTTTGGTTTAGAAAACGGTCTTTGAAATTCCTTTTTGTACAAAAACTTCATCTTTTTTGACTATTTGGGGCTTACCCTTTGCGAGCAGTCATGCTCAGAAAGGGTCGGGCTATTCGTGATTCCGCTGCGCTCCAATCCTACGGATACCACCATTTGGGCGGCTCACTACTATCCCTAAGCCATAAGGAACGCTATTAGTCCAGTTTTTCATTGTCCTAGTAAACCAGCGGAGTACCCCCAGATTATTAGTCAATTATCCCTATCATTGCTTCATAAATATTCGCATAGCAATGTCCATGATCATTTGTCCAAAGTGTAAATCACTCCTCCAGCAATCTGGTAAGATGTTGAAGTGTGCGGAAGGTCATACTTACGACTTTTCAAAAGAGGGCTATGTTAACTTGCTATTGGCCAATCAAAAGAATTCAAACAATCCTGGAGACAATAAGTCAATGATCAATGCGCGGGAATCATTTTTATCCCAAGGCCACTATAATTTCTTAATCGAAAAAATAGAATCAGTAGTCAAAGAATATTATGATATTTCTAAAGTGAAAACATTGAATATGTTGGACCTAGGCTGTGGTTCTGGATATTATACAAGAAGTATTTTTAAGAAAGAAATATCCAATAAACTTGGAATTGATATTTCCAAGGTAGCAGTGGCCAAAGCTGCGAAGAAAGACAAAGCATCGTTGTATGTTGTGGCCTCAAATTTCGACTTGCCCGTGGCAGCTTCATCTATTGATTTGCTATTCAACATATTTTCGCCATTATCATTAATGGAACTATCGCGTGTATTGAAGCCGGAGGGATTATTGATTAAAGTTATACCAACCGGGAATCACATGAAAGAAGTTGCTGAAAAGGTTTATGAAAACTTCATTCCGCATGAATCAAATATTGAATCAAAAATCGAAGCGGACGATTCCTTTACCATTGTACAGGTGGAATCTTTAGAAAGTAGAATTTTACTCGCAGGTCAAGAATTACACGATTTTATTTCTATGACTCCTTATTTCTATAAATTTAAAGATGGTCAATTGGAGGCTATAGCAGAACTTTTAGTAACCTTGTCTTTTGAATTGATTGTTGCGAAAAGAATGTCGATGGAAAAATAAGTAAGCCTCTAAGCCTCAAAATAATATTTATATGGATGCTAAAATACTCCGCAGATTGACATTGAACGATACGACTAGAATTGCGAAAATGGCTAACAACAAAAGGATATGGGACAATCTTCGAGATTTTATCCCATATCCTTATCATGAAGAAGATGCAATAGAGTATATAGCCTTAACTTTAAAAGAAGAACCGGACCAAACCTTTGGTGTGCTCAACGAACGGAATGAATTGTGTGGTGTGGTTAGTGTTTTTATTCAAAGTGATGTCTACAAACAATCTGGCGAAATTGGCTATTGGATTGGTGAAGAACATTGGGATCGAGGTTTAGCAACAAAAGCAGTCAAGGAAATAACTAAATATGCATTTGAGCAATTAAAACTTCAGCGTATTTATGCAGGAGTATTCGAATTCAATAAATCATCAATGAAGGTGCTTGAAAAGAATGGATTTCAAAAAGAGGGAATATTTCGAAAATCAGTTACTAAAAATGGACAACTTTGTGATGAACATCGATATGCAATTGTCAAAGAGGATTAATTAATGCAAACAAATTACTTTTCAGCCAAAGCCAAAGCTTAGATTAACTTAATTATAAATCAGAAATCAGTTGTCAGAATCACTTCCAGAAATTACTCCATCTCGTCTGGCGATTAAAGTTAAAGCGCCAGCTGAAAGATCAATTCGACAAATCCACCCTTGGGTATTCGAATCTGCTATTAACAAGGTAAGTGGAGAAGGTTTAGCCGGAGATTTAGCAATTATCTACGACAGTAAAAAAAATAAATTTTTAGCCCTAGGGCTTTGGGATCCGAATTCCCCAATCCGAATTAAAGTTATTCAATTTAAAAAATCGGCCAATATTGACCAAGTGTGGTTCAACGAAAAAATTTCAATTGCTAAGGCTAAACGGAAATCATTATTGGCGACAGCAACAAATTCCTTCCGATTGATTTTCGGTGAGAATGATGGCCTTCCAGGTTTGATTTGCGATGTTTATCATCAAGTGGCCGTAGTAAAATTATACTCCGCAATTTGGTATCCTTATCTGAAATTTTTAATAGCGCCTATCCTTAAGGAGAGTAAGGCTAAGACAATTGTATTGCGACTGAGTCGTAATCTTCAAAAGCCTGGAATAGAGCGACACGAACTACACGATGGTGCTGTCATTTATGGAACATTGACTAACGAAAATGTAATCTTCACAGAGCATGGTCTTCAGTTTTCTGCGAATGTAATTAAGGGACATAAGACAGGTTATTTTTTAGACCACAGACACAATAGAAAGCGTATCGGAGAATTGGCAAAAGGGAAATCAGTGTTGGATGTTTTTTCTTATGCTGGCGGGTTTACGGTTCATGCTTTGGCAGGAGGGGCCTCCAACGTGACTTCTTTGGACATCAGCCGTCAAGCTCAAGAAATGGCAAAGCAAAATGTTGCTTTGAATGACTTAGAAGGTACGCACGAAGTATTGGTCGCAGATGCTTTCAAGGGAATGCAAGGGTTAATTGAAAAAGGAAAAAGATTTGATATTGTGATTGTTGATCCTCCAAGTTTTGCAAAGTCGGCAGCCGATATTCCTCAAGCCATTAATTCCTATCAAAGACTCACTAAACTTGCATTACAACTAGTAAAAACAAAAGGTATACTGCTCTCTGCTTCTTGTTCTAGCCGAGTCAAAGCAGCAGAATATTTCGAAATGGTTGAAAAAATTTTGAATAAATCTAATCGAAAATTTTCTTTGATTGAAAAATCTGAGCATGATACCGATCATCCAATATCCTTCCCTGAAGGTGCTTACTTAAAAAGCGGGTACTATAGAATAGGTTAACGTATTTGGTGAATATTTGAAAAATGTACTAGCAGTAAATCGAGGCTATAATTTTTCTAAATTATCGAATTCCTTTCTTAATAATTTTTAATCCCCAGTCATAATGGCTGCTAACATTTGAGATCAAATAAGCCCCAAGCGAAGTACTCCCAGTCCAAGAATATTTCTTTTTAGTAAACAATTCTTCTTCCGAATGTTTTTCTATAATGGCAAAAACCTTTTTATGAGTTTTGTTTATTAATTTTCTTACATCTGAAATTGTTTCATTGGAATATTTAATTAATATTTCTTTGTTTAGAGCTCCTATAGTTTGCCATGTGTAACCTTCAGCTGGCATCGCTGGTTTGTTTCCTTTCATGCCAACTGTGTACCATCCGAGAAATAGTAAATGCCAATGATGTATATGGGCCAATACATCTCTTACATTACGATTTAAAAATGTTTTTGGAAAAGATTTTTCAAGATCTTTTTTATCCAATTGATCAACATATTCATTCAATCGCTGAAAGTTGTCTTTAGAGGCAAGAAGTAGTGTTGTTTTTGAGTTTGGCTTGAGCACGTTTAGTAGATTTTAGAATTCCATAATACCGAAGGAATGGACTTAAGGCCAATACTTTTCCTCAGTTTATTAATCGAATTTATTTTTTTGCTAGACATTTTGTCAAAGTCTTGCTCATTATTTGTAAAATAAAAGGAAGGATCTGTTTTGAAATATTCTTCCTTATAGCCTATGTACCAAGCGTAGACTTCGGGGCTTAGTGTTCCTTTGAAAAGAGAATACAATAATTTATCTTCTAGACCTTGAAATTCAAAATGTGCTAGGTGACAAATGATAGGTGAAATTGGAATCATACCATAGGTTAATTCAGTCCCAGGGACATATCCTATGCTGTCAATAATATTTACAAATTCTTGAAGCACCAAAGAATCTTTGTTTCTGAATTCTTGATAGCAAGTGATCATGTCTGTTTGGTTTTGTGTGCTGTCATAGTCAAATCCAAGCCTCTTGTTGAAATTATACTGCTTACAAATTTTATAATTTTTATCACTCCTAAGCGCTTGGTCTTGGAAAAATATATTTTTTATTTTTTCGATGAGCACACCATTTATGGCTAATTGAGATTTAATTTTTTTGTCATGCTTAATTTTTAGTTCATTCAGAAAAGCTCCGCCATATTTTCTTTCAATGCGCTGATATAATTTAGCGTAGTCATCATCAATGTAGGTTAATCCAAAAAGGCCTTTGTCAACTGCATTGTTTAATTCTTGCTTTGCTTTATCCTTTTTATTTAGGGAAAAATAGATTTCACTCATCGCTAGATTTCTTCCTGCTTTAATAAAGCACTCCGTACTAACTAATTGTTGATAGAGGTCAAGTGCTTGGGTCGTATCATTTACATTTTGTAAACTATCCACTTGATGCAATATTAAATAATCTTCTATGATCCCAGCTTGAGTTAAGGCTTGTTTTTTTGAGAAACAGAGCAATATTATTAATAGTAAGAGACGAACTATTTTGATAATCATACAAAGGGAATAATTGGACTTCTCAAATTTAACCTATTTTGTCGATCACTTTTAGTAATTGATTAAAAATGCAAGAAGACCAAATCGAAGCAATTGAGTCGGACTATCTTTTCACTCAGTCTTCACAAATTGTAACTGCAGGAATGGGACTGTTTACGGCCATTCCGATTTTCGAAGGCGAACATATTTGTTTGTTCAAAGGGGAGCAATTGACCAGTGAAGAAGCAGATATTCGCATTGCAGCAAATGAGGACCAATATTTTATAAACTTATTGGATGGAACCATTTTGGATTCAAAGCATATCGATTGCTTTGCAAAATTTGCAAATGATGCTGCTGGGCCTGGTAAAAACAAGTTTAAAAACAATGCACACATTGGCTTAAACGATGTCAACGAAGTCTGCCTAATAGCAGAACGAGACATCGATGAATTGGAAGAAATATTTTGCAGCTATGGTGCAGCATACTGGAAAAAACATGCAAGCCCAAATATGCTCTAACAGATCGGTCCATTGCACTTATAAATTTCAAACTCCAGATTTGAGGAAGCTACTTATTATGTCCTTCAAAGAGTGACAATTAGACTCCATTTTTTTAAAAATTATTGAACAATCAGCTATTTAAAACATTAGCTTTTCAGAATTCTCAATAGATAAAGGAATGGAATGAAAAACAAGCTGTTCATTGTTTTATGTTGTTTGATTTGGGTCTGGCAAATTTGTCAGGCACAAGTATCGGGTAATGGCAGTCAAGAGGAGTGTAATCTTTCTGTTTTTCAGGAGTTTTTGGATATTCCTGATTTGGCGATCGCCAAAGGGAAGTTGATGAATGATGGAGAAAATTTATTGCTTTTTTCAGGAATTGATCAAGGAATTGGTCTTACGAACATCACCAAGGCAGGAACCCCAAATTGGACCAAATCTTATAAATTCTCAGAAAATACTTTCCCAAGTGATTTAATCAAAGCGACTGACGGCTCACTATGGGCTGTTGCCAATGCATCAACAACATCAGCGTTGAGCTATCTGTTAAAACTAACAACTGGGGGTGATATCATTTGGGCAAAAGAACTGGAAAGCCCTGGAATTAGTATTGAAAAGCTGATAGAAATAGGTGGCAATAGCTTTTTTGCCGTTGGAAGTAGGGAAGAACCTGGATCGTCTAAAATGGGTGTTGTGATGAAAATTGACAACCAAGGGGAAGTGGAGTGGGCTAGAGATTATAATATTGATCCAAATACTTCGGAAGACACCGGCTTCTCAAATATCATTGCAGTCGGTCCAAACAGATGGGTCATCGGCGGAAGAACTGGTTTTAGTTTTTTCACAACACAAACAACTCAACTCATTTGTATAAATGATGCAGGAGATATTGTCTGGGAGAAAAGTCATAATGCAGAAGTTAAGTTTATAAGTGCCATGAAACTTTCTTCCGCAAATACCATTCAGGTATTTTATAGTCAAGGGGTGTTGAATGATACAAATCTCGTATTATCTGAATTCGACTTAGATGGAAATACCTTGCGAAGTATCGTTGTCTCCAATGACAGTCGACTTTCAACCAGTCACTTTGTTGAATTGCCCAACACCGACCTATTGTGTTTTGGAAGTAGAATTAACAATCCATTTTTCTTTACACTTGATTCCGATTGGAATCTTTTAGCTTCAAAAGAATATGATGCTGGGTATGGTCCCTCATTTACTGGTAATACTTTTCTTGTAGAAGGCGAGAATATTTTCTTTGCAGCAGAACGATATGAGAATGCACCTCGAGGCGGATTCTTGGCAAAGACCAACTTAGATTTTGAATTAGATGATTGCTTGACAAGTGAAATCGATCTAGCAATCAATACCTTTAATTTCAATGAATTGAGTTCCGAGCTGGAATCAAATTCGTTTAATGTACTTGTGGAGGATGAGGACCCCGTTCTGCAGTTAGTAGACATGACAAGTTTTGATATTTGTAGAATTGCTTCTGATTCAATTGTAACTCAAGACAGTTTAGAACTTTGTGATGGAGATAGTATTATTATTGGTGGTATGACATATTTTAACAACACTATCGTTGAGCAAGTATTTACCACCGATAATGGTTGCGACTCTACGCATCGAACGACGCTTTTCTTTTTTCCAAATGTTGAAACCTTTCAAACTATTACTATCGAAGAAGGAGACAACGCAATTGTTTTTGGAAGTCTCGTCACTCAAGCTGGAGTATTCGAAGAAACATATGTTGCGTCAAATGGATGCGATTCTACGCATCAAATTACAGTTGATGTTTTGCCATCCTCTTCAGGTTGTGAAGAAATATTACTAACTGCCATTGGAGCAGAGGGAGAAGATATGTACTTGGATAATATCGTTGCTAATGATGGTTCCGTTTGGGTAATTTTTAGTGATGGAATTGCATCATGGTTGAATTGGGGAGTTGCCAAGTTGAGTAAAGAAGGAGAGGTGCTTTGGATTAAAAATTATCAATTTGATGGCCGACAACGGTTTAATGTACTATTGCCTACGTATGATGGAGGACTTGTGGTGTTAGGTGATCTTAGTAGACAATCTTATATGTTTAAGCTAGATAGCGATGGAGATTTTCTCTGGGGAAATAGAATTGACTATTTAGATTTTGCTGAAGGATATGATCTCATTGAAACAGAAGACAATGATATCTTGATGATTGGAGAAGGTTTCGAAACTGTGACTTCAGACAGACATGGTTTGGTAATGAAACTTACGGAAGATGGTGAAATAATGTGGTCAAAGCGGATTGCTTACAACGGGCCTCAAATTTCTTTTGGCTTGAGATTGGCTAGTATTGAAAGAGCATTCAATGGAAATTATATCGTTACAGGGCAGTTCAGATTTACCCCAGTGGTTTTGGAAATGACTGGAGAAGGTGAAGTAGTGTGGTTGCGCAGATATGAAATAAACAACAACATTGGATCTCCAATCAAGCTCTCCAGGAATGGTACTGGCGATGGCTACTTTTTTAGTCCAATAAACTTTTCTTTTTTCGATAATTCAACTGCCTTTATCGGAGAAATTGCGTTGAATGGTGATTTGAAAAATTTAAGAAGTTTTACAACACCCAATTTGAAAAGCGTTACCAATTTACAGCTTAGTCCTAATGGGAATCTTTTGGTAAACCTTTCAACTGATGCGGATAATTTTGGGAAAATAGTTTTGGAATTAGATAGTGATCTCAAAGAAGTTAAGAATAGAACGCTAGGAGATGAAGGATCTCCTTCAAGTATATCTTTGGCGGTTGATCAAAATTATGTTTTTCAAGCTACTGATGCCCAAGTCGATGGCGAGCAAGGATTTTTATTTTCAAGATCGACAAGGTTGCTGAATATTGCTTGTGGTAATAACTCAGTTACTTTTGATAAAGAATATTTAACAGCAGTTGATACGATTCCGTTGACGACTTACGAGATTATTGATCAATTTTATGATTCAGATTATTCCGTTGAAGAAGAAGACTATGAAGGAGTAGTTGAGCTGCAATGTTCGGAATTAGAAAATGAAATTTTCACTTCTGAAACTCAGTTTTTTTGCGAGGGAACCTCTGCTATTATTTTTGGTCAAGTAGTGGAAGAAAATGGGATATTCTCAGAGACCAATGCAATTGATCTTGGTTGTGATTCCACACATCAAATCACCGCAATTTTTCAGAACGCCCAATCGACCTCAGAGACCCTAACTTATACGGAAGGAGATACCGCCGTCATCTTTGGAGTTACAGTTACCTCCGATGGAATTTTCGATGATACTTCAACTGGATCTAATGGCTGTGATTCTACACATACAATTACGGTGGTCTTTACGCCGGATGTAAATCCTTGTTCCGCAGTTTTCACTTCTGAACAAATAGAGACTTGCTCGGGAGATAGTTTATTAATATTCGGCGATTGGATTTTTGCTGATGGGATTTATTCAAGCTTGGAAGTCTCTTCGCAAGGCTGCGATTCTACGCATCAGATTACCACCATTTTTATCCAGCCTATTTATGAACAAGAAAATTTGCAATTTTGTGCAGGTGATACGGTTGTAATTAACGGTCAGACAATAACTTCAAATCAAATAGTTGAAACTGAATTTATTGGATCTAATGGGTGTGATTCTATTTTACAAAGTTTTATAGAGTTCAAGACTGAAATAGAAACCAATGAAGTATTGACATTTTGTCAAGGAGAAATTGCCAATATTAATGGTATCGTTTATTCCGAAAATGCTATTGCATTTAACACTGCTATGAGTTCGCAGGGTTGTGATTCGACTCATATAACGACACTGATTTTTCAACCAGCTGCTTTAACAACTGATACTATAGTCGCTTGTGTGGGAGATACCGTCATTCTTCCAAATGAAATTATTATTGGACTTTTTCCACTAACTGAAAACCTAGTTCGAAACGAAGTTGGGGTAAATGGTTGTGATTCAACGCATTTAATTAATCTAACTTTTGAAGAATCGTTTTATAGTTTGGATACCATATATTTCTGTGAAGGGGAAACGGCATCTATTTTTGGAAATCAATATTTTGAGTCAGCATTTGTAGAAGAGGAAAGTGTAAATATTGCTGGCTGTGATTCTACGAATGCAATGCAAATCATTTTTACTCCTAATATTTTTACCGAAGAGTATATAGAATTATGTCAAGGGGAATCAGTGATGGTGTTTGGTAATGAGATTTCTGAAAACCAAATTTTGACGGAGGTATTTCCAAGTGCTAATGGTTGTGATTCAATTCACCAAGTGGAGGTAGTATTTGCAAACACATTTGAGTCTTATCAAAATGAAACCATTTGCGCAGAAGATTTTTTACTGTTCTTTGGAGATACCATTCAAGATGCCGGAACATATACCCAAGAATTAACGCCATTGGGCGCTGGCTGTGATTCTATGGTCATATTGACCGTAGATATTGCGCAAGAAATCACGGCAGAATTAATTTCTAACTTGGAAGTGGAGTCTGGTATTCCGTTTAATTTGCCCCTTTTAAATCTTAATGCAAACACGTCATTGATTTGGTCGAATGCTGAATTTTTGAGTTGTAGTGATTGTTCAAATCCTGTAGCGAGGGTAGCTGCAGATCAAGAATTCTCAGTTTTGATCTCGAATGAATTTGGCTGTCAGA
Source organism: uncultured Saprospiraceae bacterium (assembly GCA_937928045.1). Taxonomy (GTDB): domain Bacteria; phylum Bacteroidota; class Bacteroidia; order Chitinophagales; family Saprospiraceae; genus JABDJM01. The sequence goes on from CALFWO010000005.1 coordinate 262,632, forward strand.
AATTGCTCCGTGTTATGGTGACTGTTAGAGAAAAGTTAGACTTTTATATTCCCAATGTTTTCAGTCCCAACAACGATGGAATTAACGACGGCTTTACCATATTCACAAACGATCAAGAGGCGATTATTGAGAACTTACAGATTTATGATCGTTGGGGTGCAATGATATTTGAAACTACCGATGTTCCTCCCAATAATGTTGATCTTGGATGGAAAGGTCGTCATAAGGGAAGGCCACTAAATCCTGCTGTATTTGTTTATCAAGCAACGATTCGATTGAATGATGGAACTAAAGTATTTAGAGCGGGAGATGTAGTACTTTTGCGGTAACTATGATCGAAAAATCTTTAGAAATTTCTCAGTTTCATCATTTTGTAATTTACAAACCATATGGCTATCTCAGTCAGTTTATTTCCAATACAAATGAGCAACGGAAGAAAAAATTCTTAGGAGAATTGTATGATTTTCCAAAAGGAACAATGTCCATTGGTCGCTTGGATGAACATTCCGAAGGACTCTTATTGCTAACAACAAATGGCAAGGTTAGCCGACTGATTAACGGTAGAAAAGTCGAGAAAGAATACTACGCTCAAGTTGATGGTCTGATTGATGAGGAAGCTTTAGAAAAACTCAGAAAGGGGGTTTCTATAAACGTCAAAGGAGCTGCATATCTTACAAACTCTTGTAAAGTTGAAATGGTGAAAGATTTGCCGGACTTACCGGAAGGTAGAAAAATTAGAGATGAACGACATGGTCCAACTTCTTGGATTTCAATTACTATAAAAGAAGGCAAGTATCGTCAAGTTAGAAAGATGACTGCCGTAGTCGGGTTTCCAACTTTACGTTTAGTAAGATTCCGTGTAGGGACCCATAATATTTTGGGAATGGTTAAAGGGCAAGTGATTAAAGTAGATCAATTTTTTGAGTAGGTGTTGAATAATATCACATCGGCCATAATACTCATGTATGCTATCTTTCTATTTTGAAATGAGCAAAAACTATGGATGTTAAAATATTGACTGAACCTTAATCAATTCCATTCAATTTCCATAATCTCCCTATCTTCCCAAAAAGAAGAAAATAAAACCATGAAGAATCCATTGATCTTATTGGCACTTTGCCTAGTGCTATCCATTTTTTCTCAACCAATACATGCTCAAAAAAAGAAAAAGAATGCCACAGCAGTGGAAAAGACGGACAAGCTTAAAGCGATAAAGCTGGGAGGTCTTAAGTTTCGCTCGCTAGGACCAGCGTTAACGTCAGGAAGAATTGCTGACATCGCTGTTCATCCAAAAAATCCATTTATTTATTATGTGGCCACTGCAGCTGGAGGTGTCTGGAAAACAGAAAATAACGGGACTACTTTCAATCCAATTTTTGATAGCCAAGGTTCATACTCCATTGGATGTATTACCATCGATCCGAACAATCATAATCGAATTTGGGTAGGAACTGGAGAAAACAACAATCAAAGATCTGTTGCTTATGGGGATGGCGTTTATAAATCTGATGATGCCGGTAAGAGTTGGAAAAAAATGGGATTGGAAAATTCAGAGCACATCGGGAAGATCATCGTTCATCCTGAAGACTCTGATAAAATTTATATCGCCGCAATAGGGCCACTTTGGAGTTCTGGCGGTGATAGAGGAGTTTATCATTCTAATGATGGAGGAAAGTCTTGGGAGCAAATTTTGAACATTGATCAATATACCGGGGTAAATGATATCGTCATGGATCCTCGCGATCCCTCAATAATTTATGCCGCGGCTTTTCAAAGAGCAAGACATGTGTATACTTACTTGGGTGGTGGTCCAGGTTCTGGGATGCATCGAACTACAGATGGTGGCAAGACTTGGGAAAAAATAAACAAGGGTTTACCCAAAGTTGATATTGGAAGAATCGGACTTTCCATCTCGCCAGCCAACCCAGATATTCTTTATGCAATTGTCGAATCGGCTGAAGGAAAAGGAGGAACATTTTGGACAAAAAATATGGGAGCCAATTGGGAAAAAAGAGGGAAAACTACAACAAGTGGAAATTACTACCAAGAAATCATTGCTGATCCAAAAGATCCAATGACCTTATACAGTATGGATACTTGGATGAAAGTGAGTAACGATGGAGGAAAGACTTTTAAAGTCGTCGGAGAGGATACAAAGCATGTTGACAATCACAGTATGTGGATTGATCCATCCAATACTGCTCATTGGTTAGTCGGTTGCGATGGTGGAATTTATGAAACTTTTGAATCCGGTAAAACTTGGGTCTTCAAAGCAAATCTTCCAGTGACTCAATTCTATAAAGTCGCCGTAGATAACGCTGAACCTTTTTACAACATTTATGGCGGTACTCAAGATAATTTTAGTATCGGTGGCCCATCTCGAGTGAACACTGGCCATGGAATTACAAACGCTGATTGGTTTATTACACATGGTGGTGATGGTTTTGAATCTCAAGTAGATCCGAAGAATCCCAACATCATTTATGCCCAATCTCAATATGGATTCTTGGTTCGATATGATAAACTCAGTGGAGAAGAAGTTGGGATTCAACCTAAAGAACGGAAAGATGAAAATGCTTATCGTTGGAATTGGGATGCGCCTTTGCAAGTATCTGCACACAGAGATGGACGCTTGTATTTTTCTGCCAATAAAGTTTTTAGATCAGATGATTATGGAAACAGCTGGTCAGTTATCAGCGATGATCTTTCGCAACAAATCAATCGGAACGAATTAAAAATAATGGATCGTGTTTGGGGAATAGACGCGGTGATGAAAAACCAAAGTACTTCGCCTTATGGAACGATTGTAGCTTTTTCCGAATCGCCGCTCAATGAACGTTTATTAGTAGCTGGTACTGATGATGGTTTGATCCAAATTACTGAAGATGGTGGAAAGACTTGGAGAAAAATAATGGGAATCACTGGAGTACCTAAGAACTCTTATGTCAATAATGTTTACGCCAGTCAGCACAATGAGCAAGTGATTTATGCAGCATTTAATCATCATAAATACGGTGACTTTAAGCCGTACATTTTTAAAAGCTCAGACAAAGGTTTGACTTGGAATAAAATTTCAAATAATCTTCCGGAAAGAGGTTCGGTTTACGCAATTGAAGAAGATCATGTAGATGCGAATTTGATTTTTTGCGGAACAGAGTTCGGAGCTTTCTTTTCACCCGATGGCGGAAGTAATTGGAAACAACTCAAATCAGGATTGCCAACAATTGCCGTTCGAGATATTGCCATTCAGCGAAGAGAAAATGACCTGGTGCTTGGAACATTCGGTCGTGGATTTTACGTCTTAGATGATTATAGTGCTTTGCGCTCCGTGAATAAAATTAAAGTGGAAAAATCAGATCAGTTGTTTGCCGTGCGAGATGCTTTGCAATTTGAATATTCTATGCCTTTAGGGTTGCCAGGAAAGTCTTTTCAGGGAGATGATTTCTACAGTGCGGATAATCTTGGAGCTGAAGCTTTGATTACATACTACTTAGCGGAAGATAAAAAGTCAGCCAAGGAGAGGAGGAAAGAAGCGGGAAAGAAAATCAAAAAAAATCAAGAAGATAGTCCATATCCGACCTATGAAGAATTGCTTCAAGAAGCAGAAGCGCAAGATCCAAAAGTAATATTGATGATTAAGGATGAAACCGGGAGGGTAGTGAAAAAAATGGAGAAAAAATCTAAAGCAGGATTACATCGAGTGAAGTGGAATCTTAGATATACTCCTCAGAATGCAATTAATTTTTCCAAGCCATCATTTTACAATCCTTTTGCAGGAAAAAAGGAAGGAACATTAGTAGCTCCTGGGACTTATACGCTAAGCATGCACCACTTGGATGCTGGAGTCATGACCGAAGCAGCAGCGTCAGTTAATTTTGAAGTGAAGACTTTGAATAATACTGTAATGCCAGCAAATGATCGCGATGCTAAAGTTAAATTCCAAAGAATGGTTTCTAAGCTTTCTAATGAAATAGAAATGGCGCAGAGGATCTTAAGTGAAGTTTCAAATAAGATGAAGCATATTAAAAAGGCGGTACAAGTTGCAGAGTCAGCAGATCAAGAAGTAATGAACGAGGTAACATCCATTAATGCAGAGATTCGATCCATTCGCCGGAAATTAAACGGAGATCGAATCAAATCCAAATTAGATATAGAATCACCTCCAACTCCTACTGCTCGAATTGGTATACTCAACTATGAACAAAAATATAGTACTTCTAGTCCAACGAAAACGCATCGAGATAGTTATACTATTGCAAAAGAAGAATTTGCACCAATAAAAAAATCTATTGACGATTTAATTAATAATAAGATGATTCCTCTTGAACAAAGGTTAGATGAACTCAATGTGCCTTTTACACCAGGTCGTGGGATGAATTAGAATGCAAGCAAATTTATTTTTTTATAAAACAGACAATAGTTTTGGTTAACTCTTAGTTTAAAACGTGATTAATAATTTAAGCAAATCGATAGATTTCTAACAGTTTACAGAAGGCCGTAGTGCACTGCAAATTTGAGTTTTGCCTTTTCTTTTGACTTGGTAGATCTATTTAAATCAATATTTCTACCTTGAGCTTGATGACTTCTTTTGAAGATATTTATAATCAACACAAATCTTTGGTATACAACTTAGCACTGCATTATTTGCAAAATGTTCAAGATGCGCAAGAGGTGACTCAAGATGTTTTTTTATCCGTCTTTGAAAAGCTGCCAGCTTTCAGGAATGAAGCGAGTACAAAGACATGGATATATAGGATTGTCATCAACAAATCTTTGGATTTTATAAAAGCAAAACAGCGTAAAAAGCGATGGTCTCTTTTTAAAAGAAAACCAATGGATGATGCTTTTGGAGCAAGTCAACTTTCTGAATTTAATCATCCCGGGGTTCAATTAGAACAAAAGGAAGCGTTAAAAGGTATTTTTTGTGCGATTAATAAATTGCCTGATAATCAAAAGAATGCAATAGTTCTGTTAAAGATTCAACAACTTTCTCAAAAAGAAACTGCCGAAATATTAGGATTGTCCTTAAAGGCATTGGAGTCATTATTCCATAGAGCCAAAAAGAATCTAGAAATAAAATTGGATCAAGCGAAGGATTGAATTCAATTCGTCGTCTAATTTATTGATATGGGTAAAAAGTTAAATGAAGCATTTGTAAGTCTAGTGGGAATTCAAGAGGTTGAGGTTCCTCAAGAAATGTTAGGGCAAATTCGGAGTCGAATTGTTGCAGGAAAACATATTTCTGCGTATTGGGTGCGCACGGTTGCCGCAGGTATCATGCTTTTGATTGTTGCCGAGTTTTATTTGATGAATCTTCACATTTCTAATAGCCACTCTAACGAGATTGAAGTACTTTTACCAAATATGGATAGCGATATTTATTATGAGTAAAAATAAATTTTTCATTATTACTACTATCGGATTGTTGATTTCTAATCTTATTATGATTGGCTTTTTTTTAATTCATAATCCGCATAAAAGACCAATTCAAAATCCCAAGCAGGTAATTATTTCAAAGTTGAACTTTGACGATCAACAAATAAAAGAATACGAACAAATAATCGAAAAGCATAGAACCTTAACTGATCAAATTGATGGGCAAATCAGAGAATTGAAAACTGAAATTTATGGCTTGGTAGGTAATGATGAAAATAGCATGAGAACTGACAGTTTAAGACAAGTTCTTCAAGTACAAATAGGGAGAAAAGAACGCGTTCATTTTGACCACCTAACAGACATTATGAAAATCTGCACGAAGAAACAATTGCCAGCTTTTTTTAATTTAATGTCAGAGGTGCAAGAGATTTTTTTAGGGAGAAAAGGAAAACCCAAAAAACATTAAATTTTGTATGTACTTGAAAAACGAAGTTTAGTTTACAATTACTTTCTTGTTTTCATTCGATTGAGTTCAAATTCTTCAAGAAAAATTAGATTTTCAAACGTTTTGTATTTCGTAGACCAAGATTGTGATACTTCTTGCCAAGCTTTAGTGCTGAAGAATTTCTTGTGATAAATCATCTTATGAAGATCAAAGATCAATTGTGTGGTTCCACCAGTTTGCAAATTGGTATCATTGTAATTTACTTGAATAAACTTGTTTGAATCAACAAGGCCGGGATCGTCTATGCTATGGTTTTGGTTGGGTAAGACAAGGTTGTAAACTAATTTCATCTTTTTTAAATTCCAAACTTCAACACCGCATTCTTGTCCGTCATCTGCATAGGTTAAAAGACAGAAATTACTATTTGGAGGTTTGACGATGTCTCTTATCCATTTTTCTTCAGAACTACCTTTACTTTTTAACTTAATATGCGCAAAGTCTTGACTTATTATTTCTGTTGTTGCAAAATTGGCAGACTTACAACTTAATCCAATTATCAATATTGTAATTAAATAATATTTCATAAGCTTGAGTCTCATAAATTCTTAATTCAAAGATTGACTCAAATAAACCAATCCAAAAATCCACCCCACGAATAGTAGCGTGTACCCCGAGGAGTAAATCAAGGAAAGATTCATATTTCCTTTAGTAAGAATGCTCTTTACAGCGACAAGTTTCAATGCTCTGAAAAATAGCCAATAAAGAATTCCTATTATTATCATGATAAGGAACCAAAGCAAGGTTCCGAAAAAAACCAATAGATACACAGCCACCACTGAAATGAACAACCATAGAAATATGGAAACAATAATTCCACCTAGGCCATCTCCGCCGTCAATGTCCGGCACTCCTGAGATTTCGGGACTTTCTATTTCTGGGGCAAACTCTCCCAGAATATTGGAACTTTCTAACTGTTTGAAGTTGTCTTTAACATCCAATCCTTTGTAGAGAATATAATTCATGAATGAAAAGAGTGCGAAGGCGATAATTCCTAAAGAAATATACCAATTGCTGTACAAAGCGCGATCAGATTTGATTCCGGTAAGGTAAACCACCAATACCGTGACGCCAATTACAATTAGGGAAACTATGAAAAATGATTTGCCATTAATGTATTCCGATCGTTTAATCATAGCTTTGGTATTTTCATTTGCATAGGTTTTTTACTGGTCTGATCACAATCCAATCTTTTTCAAAAACCACTCCTTCTCCATAAAAACTTCAGCCGATTTAATATCAGCTGCCAATTGTTCTTTATCTGATTTGGAAAGTACTCCGAGTTGCAATAGCCTTCTTGTAAATGTAATTAAATGCTGGTAATTTGCTTTTCTATAGCCCAGGTCTTTATGCCGCTGAATGTATACACGAAGAGAATCAATTAAGCTGTCCAGAGCATCCCAAGATTTATTTTCGTAATAGATTTTTAATTGAATAGTTCTAGCACCTAAATAAATAAACGGAATGTTGGTTGATATTTTTGACAGGGCACTTAAGCTTTCATCAAATTTAGTTTGTGCAAAAAGTATTTTTCCCATGCAAAAAGCATGAACGGAAGTGCGCAAACTTTGCTTTAACCTCCATTGGTATTCATCAATAAAGTTTTTGCCCCATTCAAATTCATTAGCCTGAATGGCGAGTGAAACAATATTGTTGTAAGTGCTTTCCGGGAATACACCATCTTCTAAAAGAAGGCCATCTTCAAGACTCAGTCGGTAAAGTTCAAATGCTTCATTGAAATAAGGTTTAGCTCCGGTGTTGATTTTACGGATACAATAATTAATTGCAATGAGATAAATGTCTCGAAGATCTGCCGGAGAAAAAATGTCCTTATATTGATTAATGTTCTGGCGTAACGCCTGGAAGTCTTTTTCACTGCCATTTGGAGCAATAGCTTTGTAGCAAAAATAGTATACTGCTATAGCCGGGACTTTCAAGAGGTTTTTTCTAATGTCAATTTCTCCAAGGACTAAATCCAGCATGGCGATATCGTATTCTTCTGCATTGATAATTGCCCGTGATATTTTTCTGCAACCAAGCTTCAGTTTTGAGATAATAAAAAAATTATCCAACGTGTCACTTACCGCTTGAAGGTTGGTCATGTTTGTTCGATTCTGACTCTCCACATAGTCATAATTCGTCTCTAACATCTGATGCTTTAGCTTCCAATAGTTTTCGGAGCGATGATTTGTTTTATTCAATATGTGAGCCGCTTCATGCATTGACTTCTTAAACTTGTCCATTTTTTGAACATCGCGATAGAAATTTGATAAGTACATTTTTCGATCAATAGCTTGGGATTGGAGCATTCGATGTGCAAAGTAATCTTCCAATACTTTTAACAATCGACTACAGAGTAAATGCCATTTTTTTTTGTCAAAAATTTCCGCAACGCCATAAACAGCACGGTAAGCTTCCTGCTCATCAAATGGTGGTTTTATAGGAGTTTGCAAGTAAAGGAATAAGGAAATCAGGTCCTTCCTTTTGTTAAAAATATCTATGTGGAGAAAAGATTCAAAGGCTTTATATTCCTTATTGGAAAGCAATTTTAGCGTCTGGAGCAGCTTCATAGTCCTAAATCTACTCAAATAAATTCTTTTCTTTAAATTATACCATGTAGAATATTTGTGTAATAGTCAGATTATCAGTACTAAAAGAAATATTCTGTTGTAGAAAAGGTCGTTTTTGTTCTTTATTTAGCGGAAAATAGACCTGATATTAGCAATAGACATAAAAGGAAGATCATGAAATCAAAACTAATATTTATTGGACTCTTACTCGCCACTGGTTTATTTGGGCAATTTGGAGCACCAAACTTGATTATTGATGGAGCAGGAGCAGCTGATATGGCCTTGTTTGACATTGACTCAGATGGGGATGAAGATATTGTTATTGTAAAGCAAGAAGATCATTTCAATTCAGGCTATTGGTATGAAAATCTAGATGGTCAAGGATCTTATAGCTTGCCGATATTATTTGATCACTTTAAGGATAGAGAGAATACGCATATAGAAATTGCTGACCTCAATGGCGATGGAATGGATGACATTGTAGCATCTACCCTTTGGCTAGAGAATACAGGATCGGTAGATGGATTTATAGAACATATTTATCCATTTAATAACCAGGGTAATGCCTTCCCTGCAGATATGGACAACGATGGGGACATCGATATTCTTCGAACGCCAATTGTAAAAGCCTTTGTCGCATCAGGCGGTTCGTTTTATTGGATGGAAAATGATGGGCAAGGTAATTTTGTAGACTTGCCAGAATTTGGAGTAGTATCGGGTGCAATATCCTATCGTGGGTCAAATATCATAAATTACAATGGAGACAATTTTGTTGATGTTATAACTGGTTATAAAGATCTGTCGACACAAACTTCAGGATTTAGAATTTGGAGAAATACTGATGGAACTGGCGAGAATATGGAATTGGCCATAGATTTATCTAACGGAAGTAATACCATTTTTGAAATTGCAACAGGAGATGTCAATAATGATGGCTTCGATGAATTTGCAACTATCGAAAGAGCTTTGTCAAATATTAATCTTGAACCAGTAGCTTATTTCTATGCTAATAACAACGGCGTTTTTTCAGCTTCTGGAAGTGAACTTCAAGATATGGATGCCATCTATCCGCAAATAGAGTTTGTGGATATTGATAATTCTGGTTCTGAAGGATTGGTGGTATTGGATGATAGTAAAGATTTTTATTATAAATTTTCTCCATTCAGTTCGCAAGAATTATTTACGGGAAATACATTGCCTGGTAGCGGTGGAGTAGGAGACTTTGGTGATTTCAATACTGATGGAAAAATAGATTTGGTAGAATCTTCTTTTGTTGAAAGAAACAATGCTACCAATCCAGGAGATCTTTTTGCAAACTCTTCAATCATTGATGGGAGCGGGAATAATTCATCTCAGATTATGTATCATTTCCGAGAGCCAAAAGATGAAACAGTTTACGATTGGGACAAATCTGGATCCAATGATGTGATCGCTCTAGAAGGTGGCCAAACCAATAAAGTTTTGGTGTGGTTCTCAAACGACGGCGATGGGAATTTTTTAGATAAAAAAATTCTCAATGAAGATGTTGGCGACATGAATTCTTTTCGCATTGTGGATGTCAACCAAGATGGATTGAATGATGTAATTGTGGATGGCCCAACTCCAAATGCGTACGCATACACTCAAAATGTGGATGGTACAGTTTCTCTTGTAAGTGAAAAAATTATTGATGGATCGATTACAGAACTTGTCATTGGCGATTTAGATGGAGACGGAGCAGAAGATTATTTATTCTATGAGTTCTTTGATCAAACATTGACTTGGAAGAAAAACAATGGCAGTACTGATGGTGTCTTGTCAATCTTGAGTGACAATGTTCAGGGTGTTAGAGAATTGGGAATTGTAGATGTGAACAACGATGGTTTAAATGAAGTAATTGTAGCTTTTAGCGATGGAAGAAGCTCAGTGTTTTATAATCTAGGAGGTGGGAATTTTGGACCTGAAACATTAGTTGGAACCCTTTCTTCTCAGCTTAAAGAATTTGAAGGAGGTTTTGATATCAATAAAGATGGATTAATAGACTTGGTCTATCAATCTAATTCTACAGTCAATAATAATGCTGAAAAACTGAGTGCATTTTTTCAAACTTCGCCAGGTGTTTTTGGAGATGAAACCATCTTGCTCGATCAGGCTTTAGTCGATGAAATGCAACTGACGGACCTTGACGGAGACGATGATTTAGACATTTATACAGAATGGGGATTGGCTATTAATATTTCTGGATTCGGAGATTATTTCTTTACGGAAAATATTTCAGATTACTCTTCAAGATATGATGTAATAGATGTAACGAAAGATATAGATGGAGATACTAGACCTGACTTGGTGAGAGCGCCCTATGGTGTGCTTACGTGGGCTAAGAACGAATTGAATGGCGAAGCAGTTATTTCTGGAAAAATTGTAATTGATGACAATGCCAACTGTGTTGAAGATAATAATGAATCTTATCTGGGAAATGTCATCGTTCAAATAGATCATGCTGGAAATACTTTTTACGCTAACTCATCCTTGCAAGGGTATTACGGCACATTGACTCCTACGCTTGGGGATTATACTTTGGAAGCCTTTCCGCCATCTCCATATTGGACAGTTTGTGAATCAGATACAACAATCGAAGTAGATGATCCTGAATTGGATTATGGTGTCGACTTTCATTTTCAAGCAGAAGTGGATTGCCCTTTATTAGCTCCAAAAATTTCTGTTACCAGAATTCGACCTTGTCTTCCTGCGAGAGTAATACTCAATTTTTGTAACTATGGAACGATTGATTCTGAGGTCAGTTATGCGGAAGTTTCTATCCCTTTTGGATTGGATATCAATAGTACTACACATCCAATATTTTCACAAGCAGGAAATGTTTTAACCTTCGAATTGGATCCTATTGAACCCGGAGGATGCGAAGGAATATTCATAGATGTCACGGCAGATTGTTCAGTACTTCAAGTTGGAGATATCGTTTGCCCTGAAGTCGCTGTAACTCCGGATGATATTTGTATGCCACTGAATATCGATTGGGATGGTTCGACTATTCAGGCTTCAGGAACTTGTATTGGAGATAGTGCTGTTTTCACCTTAAGGAATATTGGAGAGGGTTCTATGGACATGCCAAGAGAATTTAGATTGGAAATTATTAACGACGACATCATTATGATGATGGTAGATACTTTCAACTTGGGACCTTCAGAAGAAAAAAGAATTGCTATCGCAAATGTTGATCAATTTGCTTCTAGAATTGAAGCTGATCAAGACGAAGAACATCCAAATGCTAACCCGGCTTCAGCCTTGATACAAAATTGTCTCGGTTTAGGAGCCAATCAGTGGAATGGAATTCTTAATTCATTTCCTCAATTTAGCGGTGATCCATTCAGTGATATTGTATGTCAAACTTTGACCGGCTCCTATGATCCGAACGAAAAGGTGGCTTTCCCCGTTGGCTTCGACGACGAACATTTTATAGATAGAGACTGGCCAATTGATTACAAAGTTTATTTTCAAAATACTGGGAATGACACGGCCTTCACAGTGCGCATTGAAGATCAAATCTCTGAGCTATTGGACCTTGCAACCTTGAGAGTTACTAATGGAAGTCATCCATTTACTTGGGAAATTACGCCAGAAAGTAAATTGATCTTTAGCTTCGAAAATATCTTGCTTCCAGATTCAACCATTGATCTGATCGGCTCTCAAGGATTTGTGGAGTATTCCATACAGCCAAAAGAGGATGCTGAATTTAATTTGAAAATTGAAAATACGGCAGAAATATATTTTGATTTCAATGAGCCAATCATTACCAATACGACTTTCCATACAATTAGAAAACCAGTTTTCGTAAGCGCCAATTATGTGACGTTGTGTGTTGGAGATGAGTTGAACGGAGTAGTGATTAATCAAGATACTATATTGCAACAACTGACTGAATTCATGGATTACGACGAACTTGTTTTTATTCACATTACTGTCAATGAGAGTTATTTGGTAAATGTTGATCTGTCAATTGAAGAGGGAACTGTTTATGAAGGAGTTTTAATTACGGAAGATACCACTTTGTACTCCACGACTTTGACAGCTGAAGGTTGCGACAGTACGATCCAAACAAATATATCAGTAATAATTAGTGGTCTTGATGAGCTTTCATTTTCCCAAAGTGTTGTGCTCTTTCCCAATCCAGCAGATAACAAACTTTCTCTTCGGTGGAGAGGATGGGATGTAGATCACATTGAAATGTTTGATGTAAACGGCAAGTACATTGCCCATGAAAACGCCCCAAATTACACGCTAGAATTTAATGTGGTTGATCTAGTTCCGGGAGTTTATTATCTCCGATTCACCGGTGAATTTGGACAAGTAACCAAGAGATTTGTCAAGCTATAAAGACTGTTTTTTAAATAGATTAACTAAGACTGTTTCAAGAATGTCCATTGTTTATTAAACAATGGGCATCACTTTTTTATAAACATTTTTACTAGTCAAATTCATTTTGTTCCTTTAGGAAAGGAAATTTTAAATTATGAGAAAATTACGATACCTGATATTTTTATTTCAATTGCTTCAATTTGATTGTTTATCCCAAGTCTATCCAGGCCTAGATTGGGAATTGAATGAAGACTTTGAATCAGACGGTTGGGGTATGGAGGATTTGGAAAATGCCTATCAATTCTTAATTGATAGCACTGCAATAACAGGCCTTGTTATTGTCCATAAAGGTAAAATGATTGTTGATTATGGAAATATTTCTGAAAATAGTTACATCGCTTCTTGTAGAAAAAGTGTAACGGCCATGCTGTATGGGCCACATGTTGCATCTGGAAATATAAAATTAGACCAGTCATTGGCAAATTTGAATATTGATGATTTCGGAGTATTATCCAGGACAGAAAAAGAAGCTACTATTGAGGATGTGATTTCGGCGCGATCAGGAATATTCCATAAAGGAAGTAACAAAGGAGATTTTTTAAAATACGCACCTGAACGCGGATCAGTAAAGCATGGTTCATATTGGCTTTATAGCAATTGGGATTTTAATGTTGCGCAGTACATACTTGAGTATAAATCTGGAAATTCAATATTTCAAGAGATGGAAAAAACTTTGGCGATACCTTTGCAGATGCAAGATTGGAATATGAATTTGCAACGTTCAGGAGGTGACACAACATTATCTAAATTTCCGGCAAAACATATGGTTTTTTCAACAAGAGATATGGCTCGAATAGGATTATTGATGCTGAACAAAGGAATGTGGAAGGATCGTGAAGTGTTAAACTCAAATTGGGTGGAAGAAATGTTAAGCACCAAAACAAAACATCAAGAGGTGAATAAAAACGTTCCGATCTTTAGAAATTCAAACTTTAATTTTGGCTATGGATATATGTGGTGGCTATGGAAAAATACAAATGACGAAAGATTAGAGAATGGATATTCGGCATTAGGAGCAATCGGTCAAAGTATAACAGTTTTTCCAAATATTGATTTAGTAATTGCTTACAAAACGAATCCGATATACGGGCGTTCCACTTCTATGTTTAAAGGATTAACATTGATGAAAATGCTAGCAAAAAGTTTAACTATGCAGAAACATAAGTCCCAAAATTAAGTGGTTAACTTATGTCTTTTTGAACGATATTGTTATTTGGAAGTCTAAAGATTCACCACAAAATTTATCAATTATCCGCGCGAATTTCAGCTACGCTAAAACTGCATTTCTGTGTATCTCATTTTGAATCAATGAATAAAATTAGTTACAATTCAATTGGAGTCAATGACAGTAGCATCTCCGTGTGGACATCCTTTTGCTGTCTTCTCCTATTGTAGTTTGAAACTCTCATGTAATTGCTATCAATCAACTTGGCACCAATGGCAAAGAAGTTTGAATCCTTGTTGTTCAACATAGGATTGATCAATTGTTCCGAGACAGTATCTATGATTGCAACATAAGGTGTAGCCACATCCGTGTTGATTTTGTCACGATCGAATATCGGAAATAGCATAATGCCCACAACGATTGCAGCCATGGCAACTTGCCACGCAGGGATTTTGATATTTAGCAAAGCCATTAAGCGATTGGACCAAGTTACGGTTTGGACAGAAGAATGGTTTTCTTGACTGTTTTGTGCATTGGTATTATTTGCTATTATTTTTGCGCGGTTCAAAATAACTTCGCTTGAAGGTGCTGCAGGTAATTCAATTTTAAATAATTGCTGAGATGATTTGATCAACAAGCGTTGCTCATTGTATTCCTCCGCAGTCATATTTTTAAGAATAAGAGATTTCTCTTCCTTAGTAAGCTCAGAGAAATTTTTATTCATCAATAAAGTTTCAATGCTGTTGAATACATTCATGATTCTAAATTTTTAGGATGAAAAGGAGCCAATGCCTTTGCCAATTTTTTAATGGTTCTATGCAATCCAGATTTAATCGTTCCTGTCGCCTTGTTTGTTATTTCCGCTATTTCCGTTATTGAGAAAGCTTCTTGATAACGAAGAATAAATAAGTCTTTCTGTTCTACGGGTAATTCGAGCAGTGCTTTTTCCAATGCAATGTTAAATCTGCTTAGATCAAATATTGGATCTTCCGCCGAAGTTGATAATATTTCCACTGATCCTTCTAATTCAACTTCCTCCGGTTTTCTGCTTTTACTTCGATAGTAATTTTTACATTGATTGCTAGCAACAGAAAACAACCAAGTAGAAAAATTTTTCTTCGAATCAAAAAGTTTTGCCTTCTCATATACTTTTATGAATAATTCTTGAGTGGCATCATTTGCGATTTCTATATTTTGATAAAGCATTCGGTAGAAATATCGCTGCACTTGTTTTGAGTAGCGTGCATACAAAACATGGAATGCGGATTCATCGTCCTCGATGATCCGCAACATGAGTTCCTCGTCGCTATAACTCGAATATGTTTCTTGCGAAATCTTCACTTACTATTTGTATTTAGACAATACTTTTTGAGTTTCTTCTTGCGAATTACTTTTCTCGCCTATCAATACAATCAACTCTTCTAAGTTTTTAGATTTATTTGAATCACCGCTTTCTTGCAAATGTTCATAAAGTTTAAATAAACTCGGTAAGTAAGACCTGGAATAAGAGTCAAGTGTTTCTTGACCAGGGTCTTCTTGCATCGCCATTTTCAAGTAGTCTAATTGAAATAAATTAGTATAACTTTTTTCCAATATGGAAATATTGTCGAAAGGTTCTTTGTCGTATTTTAAGCTTAAACCAACAATATGTAAGTCATCTTTCAGTTTTTCATGACGAGTCAAAGGAGAACTAATATTTAGATAAACAGGCCGATTAGTTTTTTGAATGATTTGTTGAATATTTGCAATCTTATATGCTTCAACTCCGCTATCTGCTAATCTGGCAGGAGAAGGAGGAATACCCAATTGTTTGAAGATGGTTGTTTTATACTCATCGTTAATCATTAAGTTAATATTAATAACAGCGACATCAGTTCGGAATCCTTTTCCTTCTTGTAATGTCCAAGAAGGGTAAGTGTCATTATCTCCTTCTGTAATAAGAATTGCATTGGGTTCTAAGTTTACTAAAGCATTGTAATTCCAATTCATCCACCCTGGAGAATGTTCTGCGCTTTGAAAATGTTTGACACAGAATTCTTTGAATTTACTTTTCTCATCAGAGATCAAGTAATGATTGATAAACGCCTGATAAGTTATTGGATTGCTTGGGTCAATCCTGTAAGCATTTTGTAAATATTCAAACGATTCCGCTTCCCAAGGTTTTAGTGCAAAAGTAAGGTAGTTTGCCTCAAAACTATTTGGGATATTTTTAACCACATTTGAGACAATTTCTTCCAGGTCAATTTTTTCTCCTTCGTTAAAAATGTTTGAATATCTAGCTGCGGTGTAATACTGGTACCATGCATTTCCATTTTTTGGGTTTTTGTTCAACTCCTTATTCCAAGCAGTCATTTGCTCGGTATAATATGCTCCAGATCGCTGAGCTTGAGTTATCCTTTTTACTGGTTCTATTTGCTGTGCAGAAAGCAGATTTAGAGAAAAGTGGAAGGTGATCAAGCAAAGTATACATCTAATTATCATTGGTATTTATTTAATCTTCGGAAGTATATACACTGCAATTTACGGAAGGTTCCATTATTGAAAATAATGAAGGGAAAATTATCGTTGTTTACCCTTTTTACTAACAGAATTGTACTGAATTTAGTATTTTTAAGAAACACCAAATCATGCCTAAAAGTCTATTAATCACCTTGCTTGTTTGCTCCTATTTTATAGCTTTCGCTCAACCGAATTTTACAGCTAACGATCAAATACCAACTTACGAAGAACCCTTCCTGCTCGGGACTAACCCTGGGTATTACAATGGGTGGGATGATGAAGGACTTGCAGATATTGTAGCTGGAAGTTCAAACAATAGAGGAGTGGGAGTTCGGACGCAAAGAGTGCCACTTCCAGATGAATTTTTGGAACAATGGGGCGTAGAAGTTCGAGTGGATGAGATGGAATACTTTGAATCAGTTGGACTAAAAGAACATGTAGTTTTCTTGGAAGGTCCTTCAGATGATCATAGAGATTTAATAATGCATTGCCCAGATGCGCCTTCAGCGCTTTTCAGGAATATGTACGAACCAATTTGGATCAATGGAGCTATTAATCCTGAAAATTATTATGCCAAGTATGTTTACGATGTGGTCATGAATTATGGACAATTCATCAAGACTTATGAAGTGTTCAATGAGCCAGATTTTGATTATTCAGGAAATGGATTCAAAGATCCTGGGGAAGATGGGAATTGGTATGAAAATATTCCATCACCTTGTGATATTAAAATTCAAGCACCCATTTTTCAATACATCCGCATGTTGAGAATTACTTATGAAGTAGTCAAGACTTATGATCCGGAATCGTTCGTAGCTGTGGGCGGATTGGGATATCCCTCTTTCTTGGATTTGATTTTAAGACATACGGACAATCCAAATCAAGGTGCCGTTTCTGGAAATTATCAACTTAAAGGTGGTGCTTACTTTGATATGATGAGCTATCACAGTTACCCACATTTTGCATTAAGAGATTACAACAATGACATCGGAGGATTTGAATATTTCAGACATTCTGATGCAGCAGTTCAGGAAGTAGTTGATCATAAATATAGATTCCAAGATGTTCTTGAGCAATATGGATATGATGGTTCCAATTATCCTGAGAAAGAATTTATCATTACAGAGTCGAATCTTCCAAGAGTTGCATTTGATGAATACATAGGTTCGGAAATGGCCCAAACTAATTTTTTGATGAAAATGCAACTGGCATGCTTGGAAAATGGTATTCGACAATTTCATGTTTATAAAACAGCGGAATCAAAATCAGAGGCAAATATGTCTACTTCGTTTCATGCAATGGGATTTTACAAAGACTTGGATGAGACTCCGCCATCTTCAGAGGTGGAATTGGAATGTGGAATTGGTTCAGCAATGATGACCAATCAAATAGAAGGCTGGAATTACAGTGAAGATTTTACCGCGAAGCTAAACCTACCAGATGATATTGGTGGCGGAGTTTTGGAAAATGGCAAAATTGTAATTTGGGCAAAAACTAGTATTGATCAATCTGAAGAAGCTTCTGCGAGCTATACTTTCCCAGATTTCTGGGGCTCTAGTCTGATAAGATTGGATTGGAATGAATATGGACAAACTGGAATTACGATTCCGTTAGAAAATGTATCCTTGACAAGTAGACCTAGTTTTTTTGAACCAGTGATTGTTATCGATCAAGTCAAAGATGTTGTAAAGTCTTTTCAACTCCAGCCCAATTTAGTTCATGTAGAGGAATTAATTGAATTGCGTAACAGCGCCAAAGTTGACCTTTTGATTTTTAACCAGGCAGGTTTATTGATGAAAACGATTGAGTATGCTCCTGGAAGTCATGTCATAAATTGGACAAACAAGACACCTGGTATTTATTTCATTCAAGTAATAGCTGATGGGAAAAGGTATGTTGAAAAAATAACGGTTTTATAAAGGTCGTAATTAAATAAATTTCCTTGTATTTATCTTTTTACAACACGAAAAACCGTTGGTCGTTTGGAAGTGAAGACTTGAACCACATAGATTCCTGTTTCATATCCAGCCATTGATATTATCTTGCTTTGGTGACCTTCAATGTTTTCCACTAATTCTCCTCCAATCTTGGAAATTCGAATATCAAATTGTTCAGGAACATAACCTGAAATTCGAATATCGCCGCTTGTTGGATTTGGAAAAATGGATAAGTCTTCGAAATAATTATGAACAGAAAGGGTGTATGAATATTCAAATTCATCGCTGTAATCCATTTGTTTCAATCTATAGTAGTTGATTCCTTTAATTGGATTATCATGAAAAAAATTATAATAATTGATTCGTTCGGAATATCCATTTCCAGGAACATATCCTACCATTTTAAAATTATTTCCATCAGTTGAATGCTCAATATTAAATCCCTTATTGTCATACTCTGAAGCTGTTGACCATGTAAGTTCGGTGATGCCTTCATCAGTAGATAAATTAAAAGATGAAAGTTCGACCGGCAGACTTTGACAGACGTCAATGACTTGCGCATTACTTGAACAGCCTGTAGCATTGGCAGCAAAATTCACATCTGCGGGATTTAATTCTAGCTTTGTACAAATCCCAAGCACAGCACAATCACTAAGCATAGTGTTTCCAATAACATTTAGATCACCATTAATCGAAGTAATATTATCAAGTCCTGTTAATGAATTTAAAGCTGCGTTTCCAGTGATTTCTAATTGTCCATTAACGGTCAACAAAGATTCTAAGCCATTAAAATTGATAATGGCAGAATTGTTCGTGCAGTTAAATTGATTGTTGATAGTTGTTAAAGAAGACAATCCAGCAAGCGAATTTAAAGTTGCATTAGAACCTAGCCAAAATTGTCCATTGATGGTATTAATATTATCCAAACCCGAGAGAGAAGTTAGTTTAGGATTTGAGAGTATTTGCAAATAAAAACCAACAGAGTTCAAACCTTCAAGTCCGATCAAACTGGTGAGATTGTTATTACTACTTATTTTTAAAAATCCAGAAAGATTAATCAGGTTATTTAAACCTGTTAAGTTGATAAGTGACGTATTACTGACGAGTTCTAAATTGCTTAGACCTGCAATACCTTCTAATCCTGTTAGATCAGTCAAGCTAAGCATGAAATTAATACTGACTCCTTCGCCAATAGAATTTAGGTTAGACAATGCAGAAAGAGTGGTTACCGCATTCAACCCAAAGAGCGTCATTTTACCATCGATACTTGTAAGATTTTCCAACCCTACGAGATTGGTAATGGTATTGACATTTTTCAAAGTTAGATCACCGATAATGGTATTTAGATTTGACAATGGTGAAAGTGAAGTGAGGTCTGAAACATTTTCTATAATAAGATCTCCTCCAACTGAAGAGATATTTGCCAATCCACTAATTGAAGTCAAATCTTGATTGTTAATAATGATTAGATCTTCGCTAATATTCAACAATGGCGATAGGCCGTCAAGATTAAGTATTTCAGCTGTAGTACTTCCCTCAATAGTAAGCGTACCCGAGATTGCGGTACAGTCGATATATGTGGTAGCAAAATTGTTGATTTCTGTTTGGGTGCTGAGCGTTAGATTTCCAACGGGGCACGCAGCATTGCCTTGATTGAAAAAGGTAAAAAGTGTAAATAATAATATGACAATGCGCATAACAAGTAAAGTTTGTATTTTCCTAAAAGGAAGGTACCCATTCTCAAAGGTAGAATTCGATCATTGGAGTTTTAGATTTGATAATTACCATTAAATGCTTAGGTATAAAGACTTAACTCAATCAGGAAAATTGATGAAATTAGAAAAGGTATTAATGTGTTGCAGTAATTGGTTAGAATTAAAAAAGATAACCCGTAGCACCTCTTGCGAGAACTACGGGTCATCGTCTACCAATCGCTGATCCTAAAGTCTTATACCATTTTCAATCTGTGCTTCGTGTTTTTGGGTCGAGTACCTCCTTGATTGATGGTATGTAATTCGGTTTATTAAGGCTATTAGAAAAATGCCAGGGACGATTTCCTAGATTATAATTTGCGTAGTTCATTGATGCGGCGTGTATTGCGGGTGTTATGCGATCAGTGAAAAATTATTAATCGTCCTTGGATATTTAAAGTTATCCTTGTGTTTGCATTGCTTTCCACTTTTCAAATTGCGCTGGAGTTAAAATTCCTGCTAATTCTTTAGCAAAAGAAGCGTCTAATTCGTCGAGCTTAGGACCAATTTCTTTTGCATCCTTTGAGGAGGATTCAATGGCCGTTTGCTTTTTTTGAAAAGCTGTTAGAATCGTTTCGACTTTCGTAGTTTGATCTGCAGATAATTCCAAACTTTTTGCCATAACTGCCGTCTCTTTTGATATTACTGCTTCGGCTGCTTGAGCATTAATGTTCGAAGAAAATAATAATCCTAAAGCAAAAATAAATGTTAAACGCATGAGCTTCTTCATGGTGACTAGGGTTTTGTGCCTATTGATGCAATAGGCTGGTTAATTAAATAACGCCGAAATAGGCTTGTAATGAAAAGACACAGATCGGATAGTTGTATTTCCTGTGTCATTAACTGCGCAATAAATTTTTGAACAGTTTTTTTATTATGTAAATATTGAATAAATATTCGCTATTCACATTTTCTATAACCAAGATGGGGGAAAAGGAACTCTTGGTTGCGTATTAAATTAAATAAATATGTAAGTGTCAGAAAAACAGGCGTATAAATTTCATTTTAGACACTCATGAACTCCCAGCCGGTACGGTAACTTCCATGTTTTTCAACATATTCAAGAAAAGAAAGATAAAAAGAGTCGCCACCTATAGTTGCAGAATCGCCAATGACGACCAATAGTTTCCTGGCTCTTGTCATGGCTACGTTCATTCGTCTATAGTCTTTCAAAAATCCGATTTCAGAACTGGTATTGCTTCGAACTAAACTTATGTATACAATATCTCTTTCTTGTCCTTGAAAGCCATCTATGGTTTTGATGGTGATTTGGGAAGCAAGACTTGACAAGGACTCATCTTCAGAAATTGATTCTTCAATATGATTTATTTGTTCTTTATATGGAGAAATAATTCCAATGCTTGGGAGGTTTTCTTTGTCCTGAATTTCTGTAAAAGCTAAGAGGTGTTCTCTCAATACAAAATATTCTCCTTCGTTATATTTACTTAAAGATTTCTTGTTTACTTTTTCGTCAAATCCACAACCTGCAGTGTCAATATATTCTATAGGTTTTCCTGAGTAATTTTTAACAGCCCAGTTTGCCACAAAATCAGCTGCAATTAATTCATTATTATAAAACTGCTTATTTGAGAAATTCATAATGGCAGCATTCATTCTATATTGAGTATTAAGGAATGCTTGCTGATCAAAGGAACTGATTAATCTTTCGAGTAGGGTAGTTTCTAATCCTTCTTTTTTCGCAGCGATGGACTTTACAGTTGGAGGTAACTGAAATGGATCTCCTGCCAAAACAACTTTCTGCGAACGAAGAATTGGGATCCAGGTGGCTGGCTCAAGCGCTTGTCCCGCTTCATCAATAACTACAGTATGGAAGTTGATTTTTTTCAAACTGGAGTGAGTTGAATTCACAAAAGTACAGGCAATGACATTAGCTTGGAATAAAACTTCGTCCAGCAATCGATCTTCTAATTGTCTCGCCCAAGATTCTAGATCCCTGGCTTCTTTTAGATTAGCGATGTTTTCCGTTCTGGCTTCGCGCTGACTCCATTTTTTAAATTTCCTGGTTTTCTTCCTAATCGCTTCTGCTTGCTGTCGAACTTTTTTGATGTTTTTATTTTCAGGATGAAGCGCAAGTCGGTTCTCTAAAGTAATTTCTAAGATGGATTCATCTACTCTTGAGATGTTTCCAATTCGAACCACGTTCAATCCTGCATTAGAACAGCGTTCTGCTAATAAGTCTACGGCTGCATTACTTGGTGCGCAGACTAAGACTTGATTTTCTTGTTTGCTCAGAAGGGAAATGGCTTTGACCAAAGTTGTTGTTTTGCCGGTACCAGGAGGCCCATGAATAATTGCCACATCTTTTGCGCTCAATACATGTTTGACGGCTGCCTCTTGGGAAGCATTTAGCTGTTCCACTGAAAATTCTGGAGCATTGCCAAAGGCCGGAGGAATCTTTCCGAAGCAAATACCTTTTAATTCTTTTAGTCGACCGGAGGAGCATTTGTGTAGTTCCTTTAAAGTCTTGTCCATTTCGATGTACGTACGCTCATCAAATTGTAATTCTATTGAGATGTCTCCGTCGTCAATCCAAAATGGGAATTCTTCAACATTAAGAATGATTTTCATTTTGTGCCGATGAACAAAGTAGATTACTCCACTAACCGCATGTCGATCTTTTTGCTCATTGGCTTTGGCGGACAAAAATACATCTACTGGGCCACCTGCCCTGAGGCGATGTGGACCATCTTGCGATCTATTTCTTTCGACTTGTATATATGCTCGATTGCCTAATGTAAATCCTTTCTTGGTTAATACCGTTGGATGCCAACTGACTCCTTTTTCTACCTTTTGCTTTTGATTCGCCTTTGCCAATTCAGCTTGAAATCGATCATAATCCTCTTTTTTTTCTAGAGCCAAAAGCCGCTTTAAATTCAATATCTCCTGATCAATGTCTTCCCATGATTTCATGCTACAAGATTACCAAAATTTAATAAATACATTTCATCTTTGTAAAAAGGGATTGTTACTCTTAACGTTTACATGCTTGCAATTACGCAAATTATATGTTATTTTCAAATGAATACCAAATACCCCAAATGGAATGAGAATATTAATGGTTTGTCTAGGGAATATTTGTAGATCGCCCTTGGCTGAAGGAATCATGAGGCATCAGATCAAAACTGAAGGATTAACTTGGAACATTGATTCGGCAGGAACGGGAGCTTGGCACGCTGGTGAAAAACCAGATCCTAGATCTATAGAAGTTGCTCATCGAAATGGAATTGATATCACAGGACAACGTGCGAGGCAATTTGTCCCATTGGACTTTGATCGATTTGATCATATCTTTGTAATGGACGCTGAAAATCTCAAAAATGTCTTGGCTTTAGCGCCTCACGATTTGGCCCGAGAAAAAGTAGAGATGATAATGAACCGAGTTTATCCAAATGAAAATCGCCGAGTTCCCGATCCTTATTATGGCGGAAAGACTGGCTTCGATGATGTTTTTGAAATGTTGGAGGAGGCTTGCAAAAAAATTATCTCTGAACATTTATAGTTCAATTCATTTTTCCATTCCTAACTACCCAAAGGTTTTTCGCGTGTAGAACTTGAAGCGGTCAGGAGACCGGTCACTTGGTGCTTAGTTTTAACCTTGAATCAAAGGTTTCCTGATCTCCTAGCAAATATTGCTGTACCAAAAGCCTACCGAGTTCTTGGTCCCAACCAAAAAAAAGAGCCATGATTGCTCATGGCTCTTTAAGGTTTTCAATATAAATTATAACTAACCAATGGCTTGAGTCACAATATCACTTTGTTGTTTTTCATGAACCTTTTTAAATCCAGTGGAAGGACTAGCAGAAGCTTTTCTTGCGATTACTTGTAATCCTGCATCTGGCAATTCGCCATGAATGAACGACCAATACCCCATATTAAGTGGTTCTTCTTGAACCCAGAACTTGTCCGCCTTGGCGTATTTCTTCAATAATTTTTTCACATGAGTAGCCGGGAAAGGATACAATTGCTCGATGCGAATAATGGCAACATCTTTTTTACCTTTTCGCTCCTTTTCTGCAAGTAGATCGTAATAGATCTTTCCGCTACAGAAAATGGCGCGCTTCGCTTTTCCTCCTTGTCTTGGTCCAAAGTCTTCATCATCGTAATATTCATAAAATGAATTCTCCGGTTTCTTTTCGAAAGCTTCCATTGGAGAAACACATTTCGGATGTCTTAGCAAAGATTTCGGTGACATTACAATCAATGGCTTTCTAAAAGGTCGAGCCAATTGACGTCTGATCGCATGGAAGAAGTTTGCAGGTGTTGTAATATTTGCGACTGTTATATTGTGCTCAGCGCAAAGCTGTAAAAAACGTTCTACTCTCGCGCTGGAATGCTCTGGACCTTGTCCTTCATATCCATGAGGCAACAACATCACCAAGCCACTCATTCTTTGCCACTTACTTTCTGCTGCAGAAATATATTGATCCACAATTGTTTGAGCACCATTGTAGAAATCTCCAAACTGTGCTTCCCAAACCACTAAGGCATCAGGTGTTGCAAGCGAATATCCATATTCAAATCCGAGAACAGCAAACTCAGAAAGTAGGGAATTAAAAATTCTATATTTTCCTTGCTTAGCAGATAGGCCAGAAAGTCGGTTGTAAGGCTCGTATGTTTTTGCATCCTTTAGGACTGCATGTCTATGAGAGAAAGTACCTCTCTTAACATCTTGCCCCGTCATCCTAACATCTTTTCCATCCATCAATATGGAACCATAAGCCATTAATTCGGCCATTGCCCAATCTACCATCTTACGATCAATCAATTTGTGCGTTCCTTTGAAAAGTCTATTTACTTTCCCTAGCGGATTGAATCCTTCTGGAAGCGTCACCAAGTGATTAACAATATCTTTGGCCCTCTTTTTTGAAATTCCAGTAGGAGGACTAATTTCATAGTCTTTCGTAGTGGTCTTTTTCTTTAATTTTTGCCAAGCCTTCTCTGGCTGCTGATAGCTATATGGAAGTGCTTTTTGTTTCACTGAATCCAATCTGGCTTGAAGATCTGACCAGAAAGTCTTTTCCATTTTCTCAGCCATTTCCTTTTCAAAGGTTCCATTCTGAATCAGATGATTAACATAGAGTTCTCTTGGGTCCTTATGACTTCCAATTGATTTATACATTTCTGGCTGAGTGAACTTAGGATCATCTCCCTCGTTGTGTCCATGACGGCGATAACAAACCATGTCTATGAATACATCATTATTGAACAGCTGACGATATTCAATGGCCAATTCAGAAGCGAAGATTACTGCTTCTGGATCATCCCCATTGACATGAAATACTGGCGCTTGGATTAACGAAGCTGCAGCAGTGGAGTAGGTAGAAGATCTTGCATCTTCAAAATCTGTTGTAAATCCAATTTGATTGTTGATTACATAGTGGATTGTACCTCCAGTGTAGTAACCTTCCAATTGACTCATTTGGACGGTTTCGTAAACAACTCCTTGGCCCGCAACTGCAGCATCACCATGAATCAATATTGGTAAAATTTTGTCGTAATCAGATCCATAAAGAATATCCGCTTTAGCCCTGGAAAATCCTTGAACCACTGGATCCACAGATTCTAAATGCGATGGATTAGGTACAAGTTTTAAGTGAACTTTCTTACCAGAAGGTGTTTTAACAAGAGACGAATAACCCAAATGGTATTTTACATCTCCATCACCGTTCGAAAGGTCAGGAATACTTTGTCCTTCAAATTCATTGAAAATGTGTTCGTAGGTTTTTCCCATCACATTGGCCAAGACATTTAATCTTCCTCTATGCGCCATTCCGATAATAACCTCTTCTACTTTGTCTTCTGCACCCTTATTGATGATGGCATCTATTGCTGCAATGGTAGTTTCTCCACCTTCTAAGGAGAATCTCTTTTGACCAATATATTTGGTATGTAAAAAGCGTTCAAATCCAACAGCTCCGTTCAGCTTTTCTAAAATTCGTTTTTTCTTTTCCATGCTAAGACCATAGTCTTTAGCTCTGCCCTCGATTTTATTCCTTAACCACATCCGTTTTTTGCGATCCTCTATATGAGCATATTCAAATCCGATGCTTCCACAATAGATCATTTTTAAATGATCTAAAATCTGTTGCAACGTTGCGTTTTTTAATCCCAACTCATTTCCTGCCAGAAATACTTTGTTTAAGTCTGAATCTGAAAGGTTGTAGTCCGCAAGGTCCAAATGGGGCTGTCTGTCTAGCCGCTCTCGTATAGGATTTGTTTTAGACAACAAATGCCCTCGACTTCTGAATCCATGTATTATTGAAAGAACTCCAAATTCTTTGTCAACTTGACTTGCAGGTGCTGAGCCGTTACTTTGGCCATTTTCGGCTCCATTGTTATTCTGTCCGAAATCAAATCCTTGAAAAAAGGAACGCCAACCGTCTTCCACACTAGATGGATCAGACTGGTACTTCTTGTACATTTCTTCGATGAAGCTCGGATGGGCATTAAAGACGTAGGAATAGTCACTCATGATGATCTAAAAGTTAGCAGTTTTACTGCTATTTAACGGGTGATTGGATGCTTGGTTCGAAAATCGGTAAAAACCTTGACAAATATCGTGGTTATTTAGGGAAAAAAAACGCCTGAAATCATTTATTCAAGATATTTTTTCAAAAAGACTTTCCTTTTCTAGATAAAAGCCATAAATTTGCGCTCCGATTGCTAAAAATAATAACTTATGGCTCAACATCAGTCTTCAAAAAAGAGAATTAGACAAGACGCTAAAAAGCGTATTCAAAACCGTTATTACAAGAAAACGGCTAGAACTGCTATCAAGAAATTGAGAGAGCTAGAAGACAAGGCTGAAGCTCAGAAGTTTCTTCCTAAAGTTGTTTCTATGATCGATCGTTTGGTTAAGAGAAATTCTTGGCACAAGAATAAGGCTTCAAACTTGAAAAGCAAGTTGATGTCTCGCGTAGCAGGAATGTAAGATTCTTTTATTTTAGCAGTAAAAAAGGTGGTTTAGTCTCGTACTGACCACCTTTTTTATGTCTAGTCTTGAACGTTTTGTAGTACCTCCGTTTTTTTCGATCCACATCATATGCGACCGTTGAATGAATGCAATTTTCAATTTGACTTCTATCATATGTTATTAAAAATTCATGAGTTTTTGAGTATCGTAAATATCAGTAATCCAGCTGGTTGTGAAATTAATATATATAGAATGGCTCAATTGGCGATATATTAATATAAGCCATTAAGCAGGTACAATACTCAAATATTGCACTTTATTTACCAATGCTTAGAGAACAGGAAATGAAAATCAATTACTTAATGCGACTGCCCAATAGTAATTAAACACAAAATTGAATTTTCATTGGTTTTTTAGGTTTTTGAGTTAGTTATGTTTGTATTCAAGAAGTACCTGATAAGCCCGTTTCTTAAAGGGTACGTCTTAAATCCCCGCTCATTGAGCATGAAACAGTGGAGTAGATCAATGACACAATGTGTCAATCTGATCAAAACTGTGCAGTTACTGATATTGCATTCCAGGCTAAAAAATGTGAAGTCCTTTTATTAGGGCTTTGCATTTTTTGTTTTGTAAAACCTTATGCTTGGTAATCTAGAGGAACTATATCCCACCTTTTCTATATCTTTGCGAACGATCATTCGTAAATTATGGCAAACACCTTTCATTCACTCACAGTTAAAGAAGTACGAAAAGAGACCGACAGTTGTGTTAGTGTTCTTTTCGACGTTCCAATCAAGCTTATCAATTCCTTCGAATTTTTACCTGGTCAATATTTGACCCTTGAGGCGGATATTTTCGGGGAGCCAGTTAGGAGAGCCTATTCCTTGTGTTCTTCTCCATTGGATGGCGAATGGCGAGTAGCGATTAAGAAAGTACCAGAAGGGAAATTCTCCACTTATGCAAATGAGGCGTTGATGGCTGGAGATCAGATTCAAGTTATGGAACCTCAGGGGAATTTTGTTGCCAAGTTAAATGCTAATAATGCCAACCATTATGTTGGATTTGCAGCTGGATCAGGTATCACTCCCATCTTATCAATATTAAAAAATGCCCTTACTACTGAAAGGAATAGCAGTTTTACATTGGTTTATGGGAATAAGGGTTTGTCGGATATCATTTTCTTTGAAGAGCTCGAAGCCCTGAAAAATAAATTCCTCGGAAGACTGACGATTCATCATATTTTCTCTAGAGAGGCGTTGGACACCCCTTTGAATAACGGTCGAATAGATCTTGCGAAATTGGAAGAACTATCTGATGGCCTTATAGACTTTAATAAAGTTGCAGAAGTATTCATTTGTGGACCCTTGGGCATGACAGAAATGCTCCGTGATGAATTACCAAATAAAGGGATGCAGAAAAAGAATATCCACTTTGAGTTATTTAATACTTCTGGGAATGATCACAAACAAAATTTTTCCAAAAATATTTCGGATGAAGATAAAGGGAAAACATCGAATGTGACTGTGACGCTAGATGGAAAATCTATAGTGTTTCCACTAGCCTATGAGGGTGATAATGTCTTAGACGCTGCGCTGAAAAAAGGAGTTGATTTGCCTTTCGCTTGCAAAGGGGGCGTATGTTGCACCTGTCGTGCAAAGTTGGTGTCAGGGGAAGTAGACATGGAAGTGAACTATGCATTGGAGCAAGAAGAAGTCGACGCAGGTTTTATATTGACTTGTCAGGCCCACCCACGAACAGAAAAAATTGTCGTTGATTTTGATCAAAAATGATAGCTGAAAAAACAAAAAAAGAACGCATCTTTATTGAAGCCGCCAAGTTGTTTCAATCAAAAGGTTATGCCGCAACTTCAATGCGGGAATTAGCCAAACAGGTGGGATTAAAGCCATCTTCTTTTTACAGTCATATCAAATCAAAAGAAGAGATTTTAGAGATCATTTGTAAAAGAGCATCAGCCTTGTTCTCAGAAGGCTTGGAAAAAATTATAAGCCAAAAACTATCTCCGATAAAGACGCTAGAACAAATAATTGACTTGCATGTAGAAGTTGCTTTTGGGAATCCAAGTGCCATTACTGTCTTTAATGATGAATGGAAACATTTGACAGGCGAAGCCTTGAAAAGTTTTAGAGCAAATCGCAAAAGCTACCAGAATGCTGTAATTGCTGTCATTAAATCGGGCATTGAGAATGGAAATTTAAAAAATCTGGATGCGACCATTATTTTCAATACGATCATCGGTGGAACCCGTTGGTTACACTTCATCAATAATCCTTCGGAAGCGATGGCTAATCGAATTCGAAAACAACTGAAGGATATTCTTTTGCGTGGAATGTTAGAATAGCATCATTTCTTACCATTCAATATTTAGTAATTAATTAAAACATTCTCGGTTTGGCCAGTCTGTTTATAGCAAACCTTATGGTCCAATTTCAGAAAGTAAAAATTTAGAAAATCAAAACTGTTCATTTTTTTAACATGTTTTTTTCAAATTGACCATTATTAGTCAAATAAATTTATTTTTTGAACCATTGTTCAAAATGCATGTTAAACGTGCCGAAGATCAATTAGTAAAAAATTAAAACTTATTAAAATGAAAGAAACGCTTTTAAATCTCCGATGGGCACTTTTAATTATGTTGCCTTTGGTATTTGTTGCTTGTAGCAATGATGACGAAATGACCCCTCCGGAAGAAGATCCAAAAAACATTGTTGAATATGCTTCGGACGATGCAAACTTCAGTACACTAGTAGAAGCACTGACTAAAGCAGAACTGGTATCAACATTAGAGCAAGATGGACCTTATACTGTTTTTGCCCCAACAAACGCTGCATTCTCAGATGCTGGTATCGATGTAGCTACTACTTCTAAGGAAGACTTGCAGGCCGTATTGTTGTATCATGTTCTTGGTGCAAAAGTATTATCTGGAGATCTTACTGACAACCAACAAACATATACAACTACTGCATCTACAAATGCTGATGGAGACCAATATTCACTTTTAATTGAAAGAGCAGGAGATAATGTTACATTAAATGGTTCAACGATGGTTACTACAGCCAATGTTGATGTTACCAATGGAGTAATTCATGTTATCGATAAAGTACTTTCACCATTAAATGTAGTTGGTCATGCACAAGCAAATAGCAATTTTACAACACTAGTTGAAGCATTGGCTGGAGCTGACGGAGACTTGGTTGACGTACTTTCTGGTGCAGGTCCTTTCACTGTTTTTGCTCCATTGAATTCGGCTTTCGAAGCGATCCAAACAACTGTAGATGGATTAACTACTGCACAATTGGCAAAGGTATTGACTTACCATGTTGCTTCTGGAAATACGAGAGCAGGAGACCTAAGTAATCCTACAACCGTTGCTACGGTAAACGGAGAAGAATTTACTATAAACATCGATGGATCAAACGTAACAATAACTGATGCAAATGGTGGAGTTTCAACTATTGTTTTGACAGATGTACAAGGAACAAACGGTGTAATTCATGTTTTAGATCGTGTTTTAATTCCAATGGATTTATAGAAATTAAACAAGGGTAAAAAAAGCCGTTTGAAGTGATTCAAACGGCTTTTTTTATTTTCAATAACTGTTTAATTATTTAGCTTTAACAATGCTAATCGTACACTTCCAGTTTCTTTTAAAAGTTTTTCAGCCGCGCTATAATCCAAGGTAGAATTTGACATAATTAACTTAGTACCACGTTCGACTAACTTCTCATTACTCAATTGCATGTCAACCATCTTGTTGTCTTCCACATGACCCAGTTGAATCATTACCGCAGTTGAAATCATATTCAAAACCAATTTCTGAGCTGTTCCAGCTTTCATCCTTGTAGATCCTGTTAAGAACTCAGGTCCAACAATTACTTCTACTGGGAAATCGGCTTGAGCAGCAACCTTCGAACCTGGATTGCAAGTAATTGATCCAGTAATCATTCCCAATGCCCGACAGTCGCGAAGTCCTCCAATTACATATGGTGTTCTTCCAGATGCTGCGATTCCAATGCAAACATCATTTTTGGTCAACCCATACTTTTGTAGATCTTTGATAGCTTGAGAATCATCATCTTCCGCAAATTCTACTGCTTTGCGTATGGCACCATCTCCACCCGCTATTATTCCAATTACCACATCGTGTGCCACACCAAAGGTGGGTGGACATTCAGAAGCATCCACGATTCCTAACCTTCCAGAGGTACCCGCGCCAATGTAGAACAGCCTTCCGCCTGCTTTCATTTTTGGGACAATAGCTAAAACTAATGCTTCGATATGCCCAAGACACTTTTCAATAGCTACTGGAACGGAATGATCTTCTTTATTAATATTGGTCAATAGATTCAATACTGACATTTTTTCTAGATGTCGATGATTTGAATCTGATTCGGTGATACTTTGTGACATATAAATGATGTTTTCGATTCAAAGATAATCCAAACGCTGATTTATCGGACTCAAATTTATTATCCGTTATTGATACGAATAAGGAAAAGTCGGGTGAATAATCGTACAAATGAAATTATAATAAAGGTTAATTGGTATTCCAGAAATTGTATAACTTTTGGTTTTCCTTGGAAGGTAAAGACTAAAATTTATACCTCAAATTTAGTCCGAGATTTAGTCCTTGCTCATCTGCAAAATAGCGTAGTCGGTTTAGAAATGAGCGATACTTTTGATTTAGTAAATTTTCTCCGCTTAAAAGAATGGACAATCTATTTTCGCCAATAGGTACTACTACGCCCAAGTTTAAATTAAGTAAAAAATATCCAGGGGGAGGGTCTGGGAAAAAGGGAACAATGGGGAATCTGTTTTGTTGTAAAACATAACTGCCTGTTATCTCTGCCCTGAAATTCTGCAATCTTTTAATTCGTTCTTTTTCAAAACGGAAAGTACTTTGAAATTCTCCACTTGGAATATCAATCAAAGGAGTTTTTGTTTCAATATTTTGACCTCGGACATAGGCGAACTTGTTAATCCAAGTCAATTGACTATTAATCACCCACTTATTTAAAAAATCAACTCCCGACAAATTCGCATTAGCTTGTTTGTAAAAATAAAGAGGGAAGGCTCCTCGGATGGTTAGCCTCGGTTTGTCTTGGAGCTCCAAGAAAATAAAATCGCGAATCGGGTTGGTGAAAAAACTAACTTCAAAAAATAATTTATTTTGAATATTGATATCACTAGTCCATAGGATTTTGATGCCTGTTTCAGGATTTAATGTCCGATCTCCTTCTTCAATACTAGCAACACCTTGATGTAATCCTTCACTGTATAGTTCATTAATTTCTGGTGATCTTTGAACAACACCAACTTGCAATCTAGTAGATCCATTTTTTAGATTAGAACTTCCAACTCCGGCCAGAAAAGTGTAATTATGGAAATTGTGTTTTGGCTTTTCTAAAACGGGGGGTGTAGTTTTAGTAAACCTCTGAATGGTGAGTAGCTTGTAATCATATCTTGCCCCAAAATCAAAAGCAAAGTGCGCTCCGCTTTTTTTGCTACTGAAAAATACACTCGGCTGATAAGACTCGTAATTTGGAATCAATGGAAATATCCCAGTGTTGAAATTATTTTCATTGTCATTTATTCTAAATTGAAGACCAGACTCTAAATGCCAATCTTTTTTAGTTTCCTTATGGTAAATTAATTGGAAATTATGAGCAAGCAAACCTAAACTTAAAGCAGGAATATCCGATCTTCCTGATCTTCTTACATCAAATTCTTTTCGTTGATTACTTTGTCCCGCATAAGATAATTGCATGAAATTATGATCACTGAAAAAGTACTTTGATTTTATTTTCCACAAATGGTGTTGAACAAATTGGCGAGGGGCTTCTAAGCCATATGAGAAATTTTCCTCTGTGTAGAATGGCTGATCTCTTGATATAGCACTTTCAAGATCAGTAGTGTTTCCTATGTGCGCGCCGCGCAGTACACCGAGGTCAGTACTGTAAAAACTATAATAAGCTTGATGCGACCATTGGTCTTTTGTTCTGTTTAATTGAACAGAAGCGTGAGCATTTTCTTTTCCGGTATTATTCAAAAAATAATCGGGGGTTTTCAAATCTCCTCCTTTAGAATATCCCGCTTTGAGGCGCCATTGAAAAAACTCTTGTCCTTTGTTCAAAGAGAAGTTAGCGCCATGGGATCTTCCATTTGTATTAAATAAATATTGAGCTAATCCATGAATGTGCGGATCATAAGGAATGGGTCCTGGCTCAATTAAAATAATTCCTCCAATCGCATTGCCTCCGTAGCGAACACCTTCAGCTCCTTTAATCACTGTTATTTTATCAGCAGAGAAAGGGTCAATTTCTGGCGCATGATCATTGCCCCATTGCTGTCCTGCTTGTAGTTCGCCATTATTTAATACGGCGACGCGATTTCCTTTTAAGCCATGAATAATTGGCTTGGAAATATTTGAACCATTTTTTAACGAGGTGACTCCAGTAACAGTGGTCACTAATTCCGCTAGATTCTTATCGGCGTTCTCAACGATGTTTTTATTGTCGATGGTATTTCGCGTTCCGGTCTTAGATCGATCTGAAGCCTCGTCTTGAACTAGGATTTCTTGCAATAATTCCGAATGGTGATGTAATCGCACAACAATAGAAGTGTCGCTCTTTATTTGTATAAATATGCGTCGGGTTTCGCAGCCAATATGGCTAACTTTCAAATGATATTCTCCTCTACAAATATTACGAAATGTAAACGCACCTTGATCATCAGTTACAACGCCCTTACCATTTTCTTCAATAAAAATAGTTGTGAATTCTAAGCCTTCGGCTGAATGCACATCTTCAATATACCCTGTAATTGAAAAATTGCATTCCTGCGCAATTGAACCAAACGGTAACGACAGGAATGCAATTAAGAAAAGATAAAAATTCAGTCTTATCATTCAACAGTTATTGGGAATGATACCTCAATGTCAGTTTCTCCACCAGCATTGGTAATATCCCCTTGTGCAACATTTGTAGCACCTTTTTCAGGTTCATGTCGCAGAATGACTCTTAATGTTCCATCACCTGTTTCGCTGAATGCAATAGAAGAACTTAAGCCAAGTGGATTGCCATTACCATCAGCATCTAAATAACTAATAGTTCCAGCAATAGTGCTGCTAAAAAAGAATTGGTGCTCGTCATCTTCTTCCTCGATCTCTTCTGTAATGTCTTCTGCTGGAGTTTCGGATTCATTCAATAAGCTCATTGAACCGGTATAAGTGACTCCTTCTTGAAATGTTCCACCGGTGATTATAGGATCATTTCCTCCATCGCCATCTAAATCTTCAAATTTTAATTGGACTGTATTTCCTTGATCATCTTCTAGATCATAAATCAAAGTTGTAATTAGTTCTTCTTCCATCGGCTCCATTGGCTCTTCATCATCACAAGAAAATAAACAAAAGCACAACAAAAAAATTCCGATATAGTACATCGATTTCATAATAAAATAATTTTAACCAATAAATGTAAATTGGTAATAGTTAGTGGGCAGACTGCCCGATTCAATTAATAAGTTTCAAATAAGATTAACTGAATGTGGAAGGAGGACCGCGAAGAGGAGTATGATTACTCCAATATAATGGTTGGTGTTGTTGGGAAAAATTGGAGGTAACTAAGGCTACAGTTTCGTTTGCTGCGTATAGTTCTAACTCTTCTAGCAAATCTGTTTGGCTTAGCAGGGAATCGCAAAATTCACAACCTGTAGTCTGCGCAAGAATATGTGCGTCGTGCGTACAGCCATCACCTTGTTCTTGATGATAAATAGCCCTGTGACAAGCGTCCTGCTCTGCTTCCTCGTCATGATGCACATGATGATGATCTTCAGCATCATGATGAACGTGGTGTATTAGATTAATCTGGAAGAAAACCAAGACATAGCATGAAAGCATAAGCAATGCACTTATTCTTCTTACTATTCCTTTATTTTCTTGATTAAATTTCATTATTGTGATAAACGGTCGCCTAGTTAAACGCTAAGATAATTATTATTGTTTTATACGAGAGTAAGAATTGACCTAATGTCGATTAAACCACTTTCTGACTACTTCCTCAGCGGCTTTTTCAGAAGGGGTGAATCGAGTGTTTTCTGGTGTACTGTACTCCAAATAGCTTGGCCATTTCCACCATAAGATACCTTCACACCAATTTTTATTTTCAATATTCTTGAATACTGCTTCGTAAGCCTTGGCTTGAGCTTTTTCATCATATGCTCTTCCTTCTGCCTGCGCATGGGGATTTTTCCAAGTGCCTTCAACAGATCTAAATCCGATTTCAGTGAAAATTATTTTTTTATCAAACTTGTTGGCTATCTTTTCGATCTTGTCTGTGGTTTTCGCAAAATTTTGATCCAGTTCTTTTTGACTTGGTTGGTCTTTATCGCTCAATGGATAGTAGCAGTTGAGTCCAATAAAATCCAATGATGCCCAAAAACTTAGTTTTTCAAATTCATCACCCCAGTTCGCACAGTACGTTATTTCTCCAGAAAATAAAGGCCTGATTTTTTCAAACATTTTTACCCAAGCTGCTTCATTTTGTAAAGTCGCTTGAACAAATTCTACACCTACGGAAAAAACATCAACTTCATAAATTTCAGATAACAATGCAAAGTGTTTGATCCAACGATAATAGTTTTCAAAAAAGGTATCCCAATCTTTTTGGGTTTTCATTTCTACAAATCCAGTCCAACTGCTGCCCAACCAAAGTTGAGGTTTCATTACAGTGGTCATTCCCAGTTCTTTAGCATGCTCAATACTATGAATGAGACTTTCATCTGTTTCCGAACCAGCCGCATTGACTAT
Source organism: uncultured Saprospiraceae bacterium (assembly GCA_937928045.1). GTDB lineage: Bacteria > Bacteroidota > Bacteroidia > Chitinophagales > Saprospiraceae > JABDJM01. Next base: position 298,606 of record CALFWO010000005.1, read on the forward strand.
AGGAATTGTACTTGGTGCTTTTGGATCTCGCATGTAAGAATAAGGAACTAAGGCTAAAGCATTTGATCCTAGTTGATGCATTTGCTGCAATGATTTTTGACTTAAGGAAGATCCATAACCATTGTAAATTTGATAGCCTTCGTGAGCGAAATTAAATCCTTGTAAATATCTTTTTCTTTTCGGCTTAGCCGGAATTTGTTTCATCTGATAATTAGAAACATGGCTTTCAAAACGATTCGCTAATTTTTCTAATTCTTCTGCAGTTGGATTCCAGTTGTTGTACTGCTCAATAAATTTTTCTTTTCCCCAAGTGGTTAATAAATAGTCAACCATTGCTGCCTGTCCGGCGCCCAGTACAATAGGTGATTCGAATCCAATTAACTTACTATCTAGTAGAGCAGTTAGCGGAGGAAGGTTATCACTGATCAATAGTTTTTTTGCCCAATGTTTAAAGCCATAGCGCTGCCATTTTTTTGCAAAAAAAATACTTGTTCCATTTGCCAACCAAGGCGAAGCGGCTTTGCCTAATATTTCTGAAAGGAAATATCGATTTTCAAGCTGCAGGTGATTATCTAGATAAGCACTAGAATGCGTAACATGAATTTCATTTTTTCCTAGGACCATATGACTCTGTTCGGTATTGTAAGTCATCAAGCCTTTCCGTTCCATGTTTTCATAAACATGATATGCAATAGAACGATTGATTGGTCTTCCAAAGAATTCAGCAATTAGTTTACAATTGGCTTCACAAGCATTTCCAATATTCACTAAGTCATTTTTCGCTTTACTTTTTGATCTAGTAATTCGATGATCTGCGAATTCAAAGTGATTGGTTTTGTAATTGTTTTCCTCGTCATAACTAAAGTCCCAGTGTATTGCTTTGTCAACTTTCCAGGTTCGTTCGGAAAAGAATCCAGACATTTGACATTTGCCTTTTTCATACACTTGATACCCAAAAGATGAACGAATGAATCTTCGCCAATCCTTTTGATACTGCCCGGTTATAAATTGAATAATTTCTTTATCCGTATTTCCTGTTAGTAAATAGACTGGAATAGCGGGATTTAGAGGATTAGGATATAACGAGATTCTTATGATGCTATTTGGATCTTCAAAGGTTTTGTCAGCAAATTTTAGTTGTTGGTCCTTGAATTCAAAGGGGATTATTTCCTGAAACATTTGAATAATCTTATGCTCCGAGTTGGAGCCAACCAGAAACAATACTTTTGAAGCCAATTCTTTTTCATCCCAATCGTCGTCAGTAGAAAATTTTGGAATCATTCCTCGGCCGATTTCACCTTCCATAGAATTCCAAAGTTCTTGATAGGCTTCTATACCAGCTGGAGTAATTAGATGAATATCTTTAAGTTCATATTGTTTTCTAAACAACGCTCTTCTTGTGGGTGGATTTTCATCCAATTGAGTAATAGAAACAGTACTGGCATCTGAATTTAAGTTGCAAGCAAAAAGGAAAATTATAAAGGAAAGACACCAATAGTTCATATTCAAAGGTATTAAAAAAACGACCCAATGAAATTGAATCATTGAGTCGTTTTTTTGTTAACAGTTGTTAACTGAAACTTAGTTTACAATCATTAATTTTTGAATATAGCTTTCTTTGCCATTCTGAATTTCTAAGAAATACAATTCATCATTCAGTTCAGGCAAGATAAATTCTGTATTACTATGCTTGTGAAAAGTAGTTGAATAACTTTGTATCAGTTGCCCAAGTTTGTTTTTCAATGTAATCGTCCAATCTCCCTGAAGTGCTTCATTAGGTTGGATAATGAAAATGTCACTTGTTGGATTGGGGAAAATATTGAACTGATTATTGTCGATATTGTTTGTAGAAGATAGCTCATCAACTACTTCGATTTGAAAAGTATCTCGATCACTACAAAGCGTAGAAAATTGTGCAATGAAAGTGATTTCATGAAAACCTAAATCCGGAATATCAAATTCATATTCTCGTCCAAAACCAGCTAATTCTCCATCTAATCTCCAAGCTCCTGTTACCAAATTCGCAGTTCCTGAAATTTCCGATACGAATTCAGTTGGCGTATTTACCAATACTTCACTGGGCCCATTAATTGTAGCTTCGTCAAAGACTACTTCAACTTCGAAAGTCTCAGTTGCAGAACCAGTAGAGTTAAATGCAGTGGCGATAACGGTATAAGTTCCAGAAGTACCATAGTCGTGGCTAGTGGTTGCACCTTGTCCAGTTTGGCCATCTCCAAAATCCCAAGATACATTATTCGAGAATTCTGCATTGGCATTAAAGTTAAATTTATTAGCACAAGACTGCGCAGAAGCTGTAGGAGTTAATGATGGCACTGGGATATTATCAAAACATTTCCATTTGATTTCGAAACCACTTTCATTGCCTCCACCATCAGCATAAAAAAGGAAGTCGATTCTATTTCCTTCAAAGAATAATTTCCTAGGGGTTACATCGCCAGAAAATTCACCTTGACTTCTAAAGAATCCTCCATTGTCCACTCTAATCTGTAAAATGTCTTCGTTTCTAGTATCAAAAGAAACAATCTCAACCTCATATCCTAAACTGTTCGGTACTTCGACCAAAAGCGCAGTAGATTGATTATTGCTGTAGTTATTGTCCAAACCTCCATCGTCAACAAATCTTCCTTCACAGTAGTTGGAAGTTAACGCATCGTTGATTCCTAAGACAAGATCATTGCAATCGGTAAGTTGATCATTGGCAACAATTTGGTAGTCTCCTTCGATTGTAAATGCTCCTCCGGACTCGCAAGAAATTCCTGTTGCTGAAAAGGTGTAGGTCCCATTCTGGGCATAAGTATGTGTTGGATTTACTTCGGTAGAATTATTTCCATCGCCAAAGTCCCAAGTGATTTCTTGCACTGCGCTATTGATTCTGAAAGTAATCGGTTCAGTTAAGTTGCAAACTTTTTCTTTATCAGTCCTTAGTTCTAATGCTTCTGCCGGAGGTAATACTCCAACGGCTCTCCAAGCTTCTAAAGTTGAGGCCACTTGTTGACTGCAAGGACCGTATAAATCTGTAGCCACAATTAAAGACAATTCTGCACATGCCTTATAACCGGAGTTAGGATTTAGATAATTAGTAAACGTGTTGTACGCAATTTGCTCAGCTTCGTCCCATCCAAGACCAGTCACATCATAATCATAGGATAGGTCATTTGTTCCAGTATCTCCTTCTACCATTAAGAAGAACCATAAATTCGCTAACGAAGACATAGAGTGAACCTCCAGATTGGCATCCCAAAATTGTCCCCCCATTGTTGAAGGCATAGATCTTGATTTTGGATCACGCATATTTCGAATAATTGCTCCCGAGTTAGACAATTGTTCTCCCAGTCTCCAGTCGACAGCTCCAGGTAATGCAAAATTTTCCCCAGCCATTCCCATGATATCACTGAAGGCTTCATTCAATCCGCCAGGCTGACGAATGTATACCAAGCCATTTGTGAACTGTGTAACTCCATGACACATTTCGTGCGCAATAATATCTATATACGTGAATGGATTTTGAAATCCTCCACCGCCATCTCCATAGATCGTTTCACTTCCATTCCAAAAAGCATTGGCATCATCCAGATGAACTCTACTTCGTATCTCTCCACCTTGTCCATCTATTCCAAGGCGGTTGAATTTTTCTCCGAGCATATCGAAAGTTCGCTCGGATCCCCAATGGACATCACCTGCAACTTCATCTTGATCGTCATTGGCATTGTCCCAAAAGTTATCATCATCGAAAAAATCTCCCAAGCCAGTATTTACATTTAGCGTTCGAATTCCATCTCCTCTTGTTTGATCCCAAAGAACATATTCGTTTCCTTCAAGGGTCGTTTCGATAGTTTGTGTTCCATGATATCTTGTAACGGCGGTACCTTCCGCGGAAGAAGACCCATGATAACTGCAAAGTCTATTTTCAATAAAAAGCAGTTCACCAGATTGAGCGTCGATGGTCACTCGCTTAACGCCATGAGGTTCTTGTGTATAAATGTCTACTTCATAAGCTAATCTCCAATTGTTTTTTTCCCAATCTAAATTCTCAGGAAAATATATAAGATTAGCAGTCTCCTCATGAGCATCTTCAGGATATCCCATCATTCCATATTTCTCAGCAGGAACAAAAGTTCGTGCCAGTACCTTAGCTTCAGCTTGGGAATAAGTTGGAGACTTTTGATCCAATGTAGATTTGGAAGGAACATATTTCGGAGAAATAATTCTGGTAGCATCCTTCAATTCATGGGTCGTCAAATGAAGTCCTTTTAATGGAATATTGTCATAACTCATTTGATACCGCTGGTGCTGTTTTCCCGAAATGTCGATATTGATATCCAAATTTTTCAGAGAGGTGCCTTGCGAGAATTTTTGCTTAGACCATTCTTCAATTGAAGTTGATTTTGCAACTTTTTGAACAACTAAGGAATTGTCAATGATCTGCGCAAAGCCTGCTGACGGAAGCAGCAATATTACAATTGCTATAAATGAGAGTAGATTATTTTTCATATCGAAATTTGTGACCAAAAGAATAGCTATTCCTGAAGCAAAATAGCCTCAGAAAGATAAGGAAAAACACAGGGTTTTGTTCAGATATCGTTAAAATGACAGAAATCTGTCTTCAAGGGAGCAAAGTTTATAGCTTGAAATCTTTTCTCATCATAATTAAAGGAATCATCAGCATGATGATCGCCGGGATATTTATCAAGTAGAGATTGTGAAAAGCTTGATAATAAAGTGAGCAGCCACTATCAATTAAAAACCAACTAATCAATCCTAAAACCGATGCTTTCCAAGCCCAAGCTTCTTTTGATTTGAGACTGTTTTCTGAAATGAAAATGAGGATGATGTGAAAACCTACAATGGTTCCACCAATTATTCCAAACAAGAAATTTTTCAGTTTTAATAATTCAGATGAGAAGGGAGTTCCATTTGTGATCAATTGTCTTGTTCCCTCATTGTGTAATTCTAGTAAAATAGAGTTGCCACCAAAGGCGGTGATCAATCCCACTCCAATTGCAAATACATTGCCCCAAGTGAAGCACTTCTGCCAAAAACTAAAAGACATTTTTCTTTTAAAGATAGTGTAAGTTCGTTAGGGGAAAAAATTGATTGTAATCAATCTGGGGAATTATCAAATAGGTTTTGAGTTCCAGAGTTCATACAAAAAACCATGTTTGGTGGAGGAATGGACCCTAAGCTGGCCTTGAATGCGGAGGTGTTTATCAGTGTCATATCGCTTCATGTGTTTAGGCTCAAACCAAAGTCGAATTACTGTTTCAGGTCCAGCTTTTCCGCAAAAAAAGCAACTTGCATTCGGATTGCGACTTAGTGCGTATGAAGTACCCAACGCATCTAAAGGAATCATATATCCCGAAATGATAACTTCAGCGCTATCCAAAGCCATGATATGTTTACTAAAGCTTGCTTCCTCATAGCTGGTTCCGAACTCTTCACTCATTCTTTCAGTGAGTTCTATATCACTAAGAGCTATCCAATCTAATGTGGTTTGAGCAATAGATTTATAGCAGGGGTTCAGCATCAGAAAAGAAAGAATAATAATGCGGATCATGGATGTAAGTTACTTGGATTTTAAATGGTTCGGACGCTATATAACGTCTATTTAACACTATCTGATTTAAAGGCAATGACAATAATAAAGCAGTGATTAATAGCGAAAAATCTATAAAATGATAGAATAAATATATTTGTATAGTACTGATATATAGGCAGATGAGAGTTGTTCGTTAGAATTTAAAGAACATTGGTAGCATGATAGCGATAAAGTAATTATATTTGACATGTTATCGTGTCTTTTACAGTCTAGCTCCTTGGTTGTCAGTCAATTACTTTGCTATACTTTATTTGCCACCCCTATTTATTTATTAATTTTTTTGTAATGAACATTTTTGTAGCAAAATTGAATTTTGACACCGAAGAAGCTACACTTCGGCAAGCATTTGAAGGATACGGAGAGGTAGACTCTGTAAAAATTATTCAAGACAAGTTTTCAGGTCGTTCTAAAGGATTTGGATTTGTTGAGATGCCGAACGACGAAGAAGCACAGGCAGCTATTGATGGCCTAAACGATCAAGAATTTGACGGAAGAACTATTGTTGTGAAGAAAGCTGAACCTAGAGAAAATCGCCCAAGAGGTGGTGGAGGTTACAACCGTGGCGGCGGTGGTGGTGGCTACAACCGCGGAGGCGGTGGTGGATACGACCGTGGCGGCGGAGGTGGCGGCTACAACCGCGGAGGCGGAGGTGGTGGTTACAACGACCGTTACTAAGATATTCCGAATGGAAAAAGAAACCTTGGCGTTCTCGTCAAGGTTTTTTTTATGACTATTCTAAAGCGAGATGTATGCTGACTGAATTTATTTCGTTTAAACAATAATGAGAATATTAGTTTTCTTTTTTGGACTGTTCTTGGCTTGTCAAGCTTCGCAAAACCATGATGTTTCTTCTTTAATAGTGTCTTCAACTATTGTGTTGGATTCAAATTTACTGGTTCATGAAATTGATTTAACCAATAATGATTTGAGGTTCTATTATAAGGATGAGTTCGGTAAAAATTTTGGAAGCCTTGGTAATCTTAAAAATTGGTTAGACGGCAATAATAAGGAATTGACCTTTGCGGTAAATGGTGGAATGTATAAAAAGGACTATAGCCCACAAGGATTATACATTGAAAATGGAAATTTATTAAGCCCATTAGATACCCAATTGAATGGCTTTGGAAATTTTTACTTACAGCCAAACGGTATACTAGGTATTGGTGAGTATAGCAAAGCAATAATTACGGAAACGAATCAATTAAAAAATATTGCTGCTCTCAGATATGCGACTCAGTCTGGTCCAATGTTAGTGATTAATGGAAAAATGCATCCTGGTTTTCGGAAAGGATCTAGTAATTTAAATATTCGAAATGGAGTTGGAATTTTACCCAATGGGAATTTATTATTTGTGATGTCCAAACAGAAAATAAATTTTTACGATCTGGCAGATTTCTTTTTGAAAAACGATTGTAAGAATGCATTGTACCTAGATGGTTTTGTGTCAAGGACTTATTGGCCGAAGGGAAATTGGAAACAACTGGATGGTAATTTTGGAGTCATTATAGGTGTATCAAAAGCGAATTAGTACAAACGGCTGCCAAATGATACGCTGTATCCACTAGCGCTGTGAAAGTGTCCAATCGAAACGAAGGGAGGTTGGAGATCTGACTTTAGTCGAGAGCCGAGGCGCTTATCGGGGAGCACTGGAACATAGCGACCCGAAGGGTAGTGGCCAAATAATTATTCTATCCGCTCTAAGAACCATGTTTTCTCCGTAAAAATTTCTGCAGCTTTTATTTCTTCTATGAAAGCCTCTTTTTCTGAATTTGAGCGTATAGGAAGTTGTATTAATTTTTTAGCAAATTTCACAAGGTTGACATAGTTTTGCTTTCTGTAACCCAAATCTTTTCGGCGTTGTAAATACACTCTCAAACTTTCTAAAAGACTATCTAATAGATCATATTCCTTGTTTTCAATAAATATTTTGATTTGCATGGTCTTGGCACCTAGGTAAATAAACGGTAACTTATTTGGAATGCTAGCAAGGATAATAAGACATTCGTCATACTGGTCTTGGGAAAACAGAATCTTTGCTGAACAAAATTGATACATGGAGTTTCTTGAACTTGCTTTCAAGCTGTTTTTATAGCTGTCAACAAAATGCTGAGCCCAATCGAATTCATTCTCTTTTATGGATAGTGTCACAATGTTATTGTACGCTGGTTCTGGTAGAAATCCATCTTTTAGTAATAGCCCAGCTTCTAAACTCAGTCTGTAAAGTTCTAATGCTTCGCGGTTATATTTATCATTTCCCGTGTTCAATTTTCTTATACAATAATTGATCGCAATGAAATAAATATCCCTTAATTCTCTTTCTGTAAATATAGATTGATGCTTATGAATTGATTTTCTGAGTTCTTGAAAATCCTTTTCCGTTCCGCTCTCTCGAATAGCTACATAACATTGATGGTAAACTTTGATAGCAGGAATTTGTAGCCATCTTGGATTTTTATCAATATTGGCTAATACTTCCTGTAGCATTTGGATTGAATAAGTCTCTGCATTGATAACCGCCCGGGATAATTCCCTAAGACTAATTTTTAACTTAGAAATAAAGTAAAAAACATCTAACTGCTCACTCATTTCGTCTAAACTGGTTCTCTTTTGGCGATTTTGACTTTCAATGAAATAATAATTCATTTCATTCCAGTTGTATTTTTCCAACCAATGTTTTTCAGTTTTATTGGTGGCCTTCTCCAGTTGTTTTTCAGCATCCTTGAAAGTGCTTGTAAATTGTCTTTCTCTTTTTTGATTAATGTAAAATGATCCCAGTTCAATTTGTTGTTTCGTTTTTTGGTTTTGAAATTCACTGAACGCAAAATATTGTTCGAGTAACTTGAGCATTCTACTGCAAAGTAATCTCCACTTTGTAGACTCAAATGGTGCGTCTTTGTAAATTTTGGAGAAGATGTCTTGCTTGTCTGTTGCTAAGAATTTTCTCGCTTTTAACTGGTCAAAAAAGAGGAGGATATCCTGCCGTTTGTTCACTACTGGGTTCTGCAGATAGCAGTGAAAAGCACTATATTCCTTTTCGGGGAGGCATTTTAGAGCTTGAATCAATTTCATAGCCACTAATTTCTTAAAAAACTGCCAAAAATTGAAGCTTTATCTGCCTACAAATTTACTATAAGTAATTGATTGTCAATAATTGTTTAGAAATAAAATTGTACATTTTGCCATTTTTGTTCTTTTTTATTGTCCCTTTTGTATTGATATTTGAATTAAGAACAGAAAATGATGAAAAAGTGTCTAATATTTCTTCTTGGTTTCCTTTGCTTTCAGCAGCTCTGGGCTCAGTATGATGCAGAACAATTGATCCTAGATGGGAGCGGAGCAACAGACATTATTTCCATAGATGTAGATGATGATGGTGACCTTGATATTGTAACCGTAAAGTATTCAGACTTCAATAGTGGCTATTGGAGGGAGAATACTAATGGTTTAGGCGACTTTGGAGATCCGGAGCCATTTGATTATTTCTATTCTTCAACTGGAGTGTCAAATCTTATCACTAAGGTTTATCCAGCAGACATAAATGGCGATGGACGTATGGACATCGTTACCAATCAAAGATGGATTGAGAATACTGGCAATCCGAATTCATTTATTCCACATCTTTTAGATTTCAATTTTCCGGATATTAAGATTCCCGGTGATATGGATGGTGATGGTGATATCGATATACTTGCAACTAAGGCATATTCTCCGGCATTGGGTTCGGAAGGAGAAATGTTTTGGTTGGAGAATACGGATGGTCAAGGGAATTTTCAAGCACTTGATGCTTTTAATGTTGGATATACAGATGTTAGAAATATAGGCGCTGAGATTCTTGACTTTGATGGCGATGGAGATATGGATGTGATCTCCTTTTATGATCCTGTTCCTGCTTCTAGTTTCTATGTAGTTTTTGAAAATACCGACGGCACTGGAGCAGCCATGCAGGAAGTATTGAACGATAATATTGATACGGTATTTGAAAGTGCGGTAGGAGATATTAATGGAGATGGGTTTGATGATGTAGCTGTTGTACGAAGAAGAATCAATGGTAGTGTTCAGCCTTTGTTGTTACTCAATTCTGGAAGCGGTTTTCAAACTGTTTTTTATAATCTGTTCGTAAATAATTCCACAGATCTTCATTTTGAAAATGTGGACAATGTAGGACCGGTAGAATTGGTCATTGGTAGTCCAGGGACGAATTACATTAGCGATGATCCGACAACAGGAAATTTAATCCAAGCTTTTAATCCTGCAGTAGGAGGTCTTATCACTGGCGGTAGCTCAACGCTAGGAGATTTCAATGGAGATAACTTTGTAGATCTGGTAGAAACTTATGATGACCTACTTACGCTTTCTTCTTCGAACAAAGATTTAAGAATTGTCTATAATCAAAATGGAACACCCAATATTGATGATGTCGATATTGAATATTTTATTCGTTCCAATGCTAAAAAACTAATCCGCGATTATGATTCTGATGGCGACAATGACATCGTATTTCTTAATGGTGCAATTCCAAACAGTCAGCGATTAGAGCTATTGAGAAATGATGGGGCTGGGAATTTTAGCAAAGAAATTCTTATTTCCGATACTACATTATTGGCGGCTGAATTTGAAGTTGTTGATGTCAATAATGACGGAAGGAATGACATCTTAATCAATGAAAATGGTAGAAATTTTTCTTACCTGCAAAGTTTAGACGGTAGTTTATTAAAACAAAACGTTTCCTTTTTTGATCAATTTGCAAATAGGATCTTGACTGCTGATGTAAATGGTGACAATCTTGAAGATTACATTTATGAATGGGATCAAGGGTCCTCGATTTACGTTCAGCTAAATAATGGTGGTATTCCAGATGCGCCAACCACTATCAATATTTCTGCCAATGGAATAATTGATATAGAACTTACGGATGTTGATCATGATGGGATTGAGGATATTGTTTATTATATAGAAAGTGAAGAAATATATTATTGTGCGAATGATGGCAATGGAAATTTCAGTGCTCCAGAATTAATTTTTACCGGACAGGGAAATTTTTTGGGAATTGCTGATATCAATGGTGATGGTGCTAATGATTTATTGTTTACCGAGCCTGCTCCGCAAATATTTACGGATAAGGTAACGATTTCATATTACGATACTCAAAGCGATGCATTTCTTCCTCTTGAGGATTTGCTCAATGAAGATTTTGCAATTGCCTTTGATGTTATTGATTACGACAATGATGGTGATCCGGATATTTATTCCAATCGCGGTGTTGCAATAAATGTAACAGGCACAGGAGATTTTTTCTTTAGTGAGGCTATTAATGATTTTGATTTATTTGATGCTTCCAAGGATCTTAATGGCGATGGATTTCCTGATGTGGTAAACTTTATTGTTAAAGGTTTTCAATTTACTTGGGCAGCAAATAATTTTACCCAGATCGCTCAAACTTCTGGACAAATTATTATTGACAATAACGATGATTGTTCACTAGATGGCACTGATTCATTTTTTCCCGGAATACTGGTTGAGATAGAAAAAGATGGGGCAGTTCAATATGCGAATAGTTCCTTGCAAGGATTTTATGGTAGCCTAACTGATCAACTCGGAGATTACAATTTTGAGTTGCAATTGCCTTCTCCTTATTGGACAGCTTGTGATATTGATACGACTGTTTCCATTGTTGATGTAAATACGGATTACACCGTTGACTTTTATTTGCAAGCCGAAGTCGATTGTCCCTTGCTAAGTCCGAGTTTGGCGATTTCTAGATTGAGGCCTTGTATTCCAGGGCAGATAAATTTGAGCTATTGCAATTTTGGAACTGTTGCTTCAGAAATAAGTCAAGCTACTATTACTTTTCCCGAGGGATTGATTATTGATTCTGCTAGTCAAACAATTATTTCTCAAACAGCCAACTCCGTAGTTTTTGAAATTGATCCAGTAACTCCCGGTGGTTGCGGGCTCTTAAAAGTATTTGTGACTCCGGATTGTAATGTTCTAAATGTTTATGATGTTGTTTGTACGGATATTAAAGTAACACCGGATGAATTGTGTGCGCCTTTAAATTTGGATTGGGATGGCTCTACAATCGAGGCTACTGGATTTTGTGTTGGAGACAGTGCCAGATTTATATTGAGAAACATTGGTGATGGGGGAATGACATCACCTCGACAATTTAGATTAGCGTCCATTATCAATGAGGATATTGTGATGATTTTTATTGATACTTTTCAACTAGATCCCAATGAAATAAAAACGATAAGTGTTTATAATATTGACGATGATGCCGTTAGGCTTGAAGCAGAACAGGATCCTGATCATCCATCAGCGGCTACAGCATCGGCGCTTGTCGAGAATTGCCAAGGATTGGTTGATGAACTTTGGAGTGATTTGTTCTTTTCCTTTCCTCAATTTAATGGTGATCCATTTCATGATTTTGCTTGCAGGTCCATTACAAGTTCTTATGATCCTAATGAAAAGATAGCTGAGCCAACGGGCCTTGGGGATGCCAATTTAATTGAAAGGAATTGGGATTTGGAATATACTGTTTATTTTCAAAATACAGGAAATGATACTGCTTTCACCGTTGAGATTATAGATACACTTTCAGAATTTCTTGATGTTTCAACTTTAAGAATCAATGGAGGAAGTCATCCTTTTAGTTGGGAGATTAATCAAGATAATGAATTGAAGTTTTTGTTCGAAAATATCTTATTGCCCGATAGTACCACAGACTTATTAGGTTCGCAAGGATTTGTTGAATATGTAATTCGCCCAAAGGCAACCGTGCCTTTTAATACACAAATTAATAATACGGCAAACATTTATTTTGATTTTAACGAGCCTATTATTACGAATACTACTTTTCATACTATCAGAAAACCTGTGCGATACAGTTCGCAACATTATCAAATTTGTAATGGTGACGAGATATTCGGTCAGATTTTCAATGCAGATACGATTTTTCAAGAATTTTTTGAATTCGCAGAATATGACAGTATCGCTTTTCGTCACATCCAAGTTTTACCTACCATCGAACTTACTTTGAATGAATCAATTGTCGAAGGGGAATTCTATGAGGGAGTTTTAATTCAAAATGATACCACGCTTGTTTTTAGCAATATATCTATGAATGGTTGCGATAGCATTACCATTGTAGAAATTGATGCAGTTGTTTCAGGCATCGACAATACGCTGAGTTTTGATGAATTGGAAATTTTTCCAAATCCGACAAAAAAGAATTTGATTGTACAGTCTCATGATGTGGTTATTTATGAAGTCCAAATTTTATCCCTTACCGGGAAGCAAATTGTAAATATAAACCTTGGTCAAAAAGGAGAGCAGATTATTGATTTGAGTACTCTACCTGCTGGTACTTATCAACTCAGTTTAAAAACTTCAGAAGGTATGGTCAAACGGCTTATTGCCAAGATCGAGTAAACATTAATTTCATTTAATTCTGAATATAATTTTTGAAAGCCGAAGCGCTTTCAACAGGAAAACTATTGTTAATTTTTAAACAACTTATTATGAAAAACTTATACACTACCTTATTGCTAAGTTTATTTTCTTTATCTATCTCTGCTCAATGCAATCATCCTGACTTTGATGCCTTATTGGCAATTTATAATTCCTTAGATGGTCCTAACTGGGTTTTTAATGGAGGTTGGGTCGAAGGAGCAGCTGGAACAGATTGTGAACCATGTGATTGGGATTATGTCAATTGTAATACTCAAAACAGGGTGAAAAGCGTAAGTTTTTCGAATATCGGTTTGAAAGGCTTCATACCGTCAGAAGTGGGCGATCTAGAATTTCTAGAATCGATTTCGTTTAATTTTTCGGATCTCAGTGGAAGTACAATCCCTGATGAAATTTATAATTTGACCAATCTTAAAAGGCTATCAATCAGAGATAGTGATGTCGAAGGAACGATTTCTCCTTTGATTGGGAACCTTACCCAACTTGAAGAATTGGACTTCGCGCAAAATGAATTGGAAGGAAGTATTCCATCGGAAATTGGAAATCTAACCAAGCTCAAAGAATTTTTTGCAAATCAAAATGATCTTACTGGAACCATTCCTGCTAGCCTGAAAAACTGTAGTCAAATGGAATGGGTAGAACTCACCTTTAATAAATTGACCGGTGTTGCCATTGATGATCTTGGGGGATTAGAAAATGCAGTTGAATTTGATATTGGATACAACGAAATAGTAGGAAGTCTTCCAGAAGCATTTGGAAATTTTATTGACCTGCGATACTTGGGTTTAAATAGTAACAACTTTAGTGGATGTATTCCCAATAGCTATGTTAAACTATGTGGCCAACCGGTAAATTTTTCTGAAAATTCAGAATTAAGCAATGAAAACTTTGAGAACTTTTGTGATACTTATGAAGGTTCTTGTATGCCGGTTGGTACTTTTAACTATGCACCTTTAGCAATAGAATTGGTCAATACCATTGCAATTGATCAGCTTTTGTTAAACGGAGCATTAGAAAATGTATCCTTTAACATTATAGATATCAATGGTCGAATTTTGCAAAGGGGAGTAATTCAGGGAAATGGTATACCCCTAGATTTTGATTCAAAAGGGATGTTTTTCATCAATATGACTACAGAAAACCAAATGTGTACAAAGAAGTTTATGAAAAAATAATCCCCAATTATTCGCAGTTTTTGAGAAGGAGATGTGAATTGCATCTCCTTTTTTTGTTTTAGAATTAAGGATTTCCACTAACTTCACGCCATGGACCAACCACAACTTCAAGGCCCCGATCCAGAGCTACTTAAAGAGCTTGTTCGTATGAAAATGCCGTTCGGCAAATACAAAGGATGGTTGATTGCAGATATTCCCGAATCCTATTTACTTTGGTTCAGCAACAAGGGATTCCCGCCTGGAAAATTGGGCATGCTGATGAGCACTTGCTATGAAATCAAACTGAATGGGATGAATGATATGATTAGAGAGCTAAAGGAAATGTTTGGTAACAAAAATAGATAGAATCACAGTAATTTTTTGCAATTCAAGTGTTTAGGTGGAATGCATTATTCTTGGTACATATATTGTAATGGATTAATGTGAAGTATGCCAAAAAACAAATTTTGTTTGTTTGTTGAACGAATGTTCATAAAAGCAAAAGATTTGCTAAAAATTTACGCCTTATGGCTAGACCTAAATCATTTGACCCTGATGTTGCACTGCATCAAGCCATGAACGTCTTTTGGCGTAATGGGTATGTAGGTACGCCTATGCCACAGCTTACCAAAGCTATGGGTATTCATCCTGGGAATCTCTATACAAATTTTGGAAATAAGGAGAATTTGTTTTTTAGATCATTGCTGTTGTATCAAAAGGGACAGCGGATCAGAATGGTGAATCACATTAAAAATAGTACTGATGATCCATTGACTTGCATTAAATCTTTAATTCAAAATATTGTGCTTCAGGCAAAGGAAGACAGCGATTGTAAAGGTTGTTTTACTGTCAATACCTTTTTAGAAATCAATCATCACACCGATCGTGTGAAAGAAAAAGTTGTAAGCTATTTTTCAGAAATGAAAACAACTTTCTTGAATCTAATTCTTCAAGCCCAAAAATATGGTCAAATTTCGGTCTATCGTGAGGCAGATGGTCTTACGGCAATGATCGTCAATGCCTTGGTAGGTATCCACGTCATGTTGCGTCATCCACAAACAGTAGATCAGTCAGAATTAATGCTTTCAGAATTATTAGAAAACTTGAGATAGTATTCCGTGAGAAAGACTTTTACTATCGAGCTTCTTTGAAGGCTTGATTCAATGCTTTAAAATCTAATGCACCATTATTTTCTTTTAGATAATCGATGATCACCACAGCTTTTGTCAGTCTGGTTTCCGAACGTTTGGGTTTGGCAATAATATAGATTAGACTTCTTTGTTTTCCCATGGTTAAACTGTGGAACACCTTTTCGCCTTCGGGATCTTGCTTCAATAATTCAATAAATTCTTCAGGAACTGGCAATCCATATTTACTATTGTCTTTTTTTAAAGACAAATTACAATTGTCACCAACTTTAATTTTTAGCTTAGTTCGAATCTCTTTATTGACATTGATGAAAAATCCTCTTTTTTTGTCAGGCATTAATGCGCATTGATATTCGTGCTGACCATTTATCGTGCAAAGTACTCTTCTGTTGTCGCCATCTATGAATTTTTCCGCAACTTCAGTTGGTACTATAAAGTGATGACCCCATAGCGCAGAATTAAAATCTTCGAGTATGCTTTCGAACTTCATCTTGGAAAAGTAGTAATTATTCTGGTTTATCTCGAACACATCTTACGACAAATTGTCTGATCTTTCTTTTCTTATCATCAATGTGATGTTTGTGTTCGTGTTTGACAATACTTACTGGCCCCATGTGGGTGTGGAAATTATCTTGTCCGTTACTGATCCACATACTCATTGTTCCGCGATCTATTCTTCGCCTTCCTTGTATCCAATCGCTATTATAAAATTGCAAGGGATTTTCATCGGAAAATAAATTCAATGTTTGTGTAGTATCTTCGAGCCAAATTTCACGGTTATCAGTTCCTAGCGTGTCCAATTCAATTGATGCATGTTTCTTAATGCGTTGTTTATAGTACCATGCCCAATATTCATCCCAATCTTCGCTCAAGGGCATTCGCCAACCATCCGGACAAACATTGGATAAATCTTGCTTAGGATAGAAATTATATTCCTTGCAAATTTCATCTTTGGGTCTGATTTTTTCGCAGTAAGAATCTGGAGAAAGATATTTTAGGTTCGACGTCATCCATTCGATTTCATTGAAAGAAAAACTTTCATATTTATGACCATCTCTGCTGTCCACAAAAGTATTCTGACAATAAATTTGAGTCACGCTTAAAACTAGTAGACAAAAAAGTATTGAATTTTTCATATAAAATTGAACGGAAGGATTGAGCGATTTTATATATTTTATTTGTCAGTTCTTTTGAAATCAATAAATAAATCATCAAAGTATGTAGGTTCATCACCTTCATGGACGCAATATATTTTGATCGTTTCATTTTTCGATCCGATAGGAATATAAGCACGAATGAAAAGTTGTTCCCACCCAGATTCTTGACGCATCTTATATCCATCTGAGCTGATAGAATAACTCCCGGCGGTACAAACTAATCTTCCCTTTTTAGTTTTTTGATCTGGATTATAGCGCCAAACCGTAATCCATAGATCTTCATCGCCATCGGCATTTGGTATGTCATAGCTCAAACCATATTTATTTTCCTTGTCTAACTTGACACTATGTTGGTGAGAATGAGCAAAGTCTTTGGATTGGAGATCTCCACCGCCAAATTTTTTGTTCCGATCCCATAAGTAATTTTTTCGATTCCAGCTCACTACTTTTTCAGCATTGCACCTAATTCCGGTTTTCTTTTGTTTGTAAAAACCTCCAAAAAAATAAACAACACTGGTCAAAATGGCCATGGCCATTAGAGCTCCAAAGAATTCCTTAAGAATTCCATGAAATCTATTTTTTGATTCAGAACTGTTAAAATTACTCATCTAGAAAATTAACCCTTTTAGGAAAAACGAATTTATATCTTTAGGCTCAGAACTAATAACTATGCAACAAAAAGTAAATGGTATTTAGTAGTATTCATTTTTTACTTTATTTCCTACCCATCTGCTTGTTAATCTATTTCTTTTTACCAAAGGATTGGAAAAATGGATTTGCACTGCTGGCTAGTGTCCTGTTCTACGCTTGGGGTGCTCCCAAGTTCATTGTTTTAATTGGCTTTTCAATGGTCATTGATTTTTACTTGGTGCAATTGTTTAATGAGGCAGTAGGTAAATTACGAAAGCGATTGTTTCGATTTTCTGTCGCTATCAATGTTCTCTTACTCTTAATATTTAAATATTTTAATTTTTTTCAAGCGAATGCCAATTTGCTCTTGGATAGTTTTGGTATTCCACCTTGGAGATTATTGAACATTGCATTGCCTATCGGGATTTCCTTCATTACTTTTCAGAAAATTAGCTACTTGATTGATTGCTATGATAAAAAAGTAGAACCACAAAGATCTCTTGTAAATTATTCATTATACATCCTTCTTTTCCCTCAGCTAATAGCTGGGCCGATTGTTCGTTATAAAGAAATAGCGGCTCAGTTAATTGAACGCAGTGAGCAAGATAATATTGATTACAAGCTTTCAGGATTCTTTCGTTTTATTATTGGTCTGGCAAAAAAAGTATTGATTGCTGATACCTTAGGGATTGTTGTAGATCAGATATTTGGAATCCCAGGAGCGGAGATGGGAATGATGATGGCATGGATAGGAATTGTAGCCTACTCTTTTCAAATCTATTTCGATTTCTCTGGTTATTCTGACATGGCTATCGGTATAGCACGGATGATGGGATTCGTATTTCCCGAGAATTTTAATTTTCCGTATATCTCAAAAAACATCACTGAATTTTGGAGAAGATGGCACATTACATTGAGTAACTGGATGCGAGATTATTTGTATATTCCCTTAGGAGGAAATAAAGTTAGCAACAAAAGGTTGTACTTTAATTTATGTACCGTATTCCTGATTTCCGGCTTGTGGCACGGTGCAGCATGGACCTTTATTTTTTGGGGAGCATTTCACGGTTTGTTCTTAATTCTTGACAGGTTGTTTTTGATCAATTTAATGAAGCCGCTTGGAGTTATTCCTCAGACCATCCTCACGTTTTTTATTGTTTTGATTGGTTGGGTTTTTTTTAGATCAGAAAACTTTGGTTATGCGCTGAGTTACATCGGAGCAATGTTTTCTTTTGAAACTAGTTACCCTCAAGTTTATTTGTCTTCAAAGTTTTGGGTGGTATTTTTATTGGCAATTTTGTTTTCATTCATTGGGCTTATTCCTAAGTTCGAATTTTCTGTTATGAAATGGTATACGCAAACCAATAGAATATCTTTGATAACTTTTAAAGCAACGATTAGTTTGATACTTGGAATGCTATGTTTGATTCAAGTTTTTTCGGCAGATTTTAATCCGTTTATTTACTTTAGATTTTAATGCAAGCAGTTAAGTACATCATATTTGGTTTGGTCTTCACACTTTTTTTTGGTGTGCTGATTTATATGCCGTTGTTACAGCATTTTAACCCAACTTTGCAAGCAGATAAATTAGGCGGCGCTCGATTCTCCGATGACAAACCACACTATTGGGCATGGGCTTGGTTGGATGGTTCTTACCAAAAAAAATATCAGAATTATTTAAAAAATGAAAATGATGTTATTTCCACCTTTGTGCGATTAAATACACAATTGGACTATAATCTTTTTGGCGAAATTCCGCATGAAGATTTACTAATGGGCAAGGATAATTATTTAATGCCAAAAAGTAGTTGGATCGCAGCCGTAGGAAAAGATTTTATTGGCGCTGATAAGGTAAATGAAAAAGTAAATAAACTAGAGATAATCAATAACTACTTGACGGATAGAGGTAAAAAGTTATTGATTTTGACACCGCCAAATAAATCGGCCGCCATGTGGGATTATCTCCCGAAATATTATCGGGACCACCCAAAGGGAGATTGCAATAGAACATTTTTTAAAAATGCTTTTAAGGAGAAAACATTGAATGTGATCGACTTCGAACATTTTATTGGGGCCAATAACAATGGCCCATATCCTTTGTATCCCCAAGGAGGATTGCATTGGACATACTATGGGTATACCTTAGCGGCAGATACTATTCGGAATTATATTGTAGATCAATTTGGTTGGAACCTTCCATCAATGGATTGGAAAGAGAGAGTGGAAGTGAAAAAATTGGATCGTCATTCTGACAGAGAGCTCTATGCAACTGCAAACTTTTTCAATGAACCGGAATTGGATTCTTTGCCTTATCCAAATATTAAATATAATAGAGATTCTGCTGATTTAATCAAAGTATTAGGAGTAGGAGATAGCTACTATAAATTGCTTTATGATTATGGAATTCATGAAGGCCTGTTTCACAAAGATTCTCCTTTTTGGTACTATGCCAGTACTTTATTCCCACCAGTTTATCGCAAAGGGAAAAAACTGAATAATTCAGGAGATCTAGATGTGCTAGAAGTTTTAGATGATAAGGATTTGGTTATTTTGACCGTAGTTGAAGGGAATTTAAAAACCTTTGGCTGGGGCTGGGTAGAAAGAATGTTTTTAGCTATTGAAGCATCAAAATAGACTTTTTTTTAACAAGCGTTAAAGTCCGCTAATTTTTCTCCATTTAAGCTTACAATTTGATCCATTCTAATGGAAATGTTTGGATATTCCAGAACCATATATTCCACTTTATCCTTCACTTTTGTGTCTAGTATTTTCGAATGATATTCGAATAGTTTTGCTTCATCTTTTATTACAATATGCACGACTTCCTTTCGTATGGCGTAATGTTCAATCAAATCGTAATATACACATGAAATAGGTACATATTTTTCCGGTTCTTTCATATGCTATTAATATTTATAATTGACAAATTGTTCATGACTCAGATAACTTTGTTTATTTTGAGATAAAATAAAACAATAGTTATGTTACTTGTTGCTGCTAAAGTATTAATCGGAGTTATCGCTTTTTTGCATATTTATATTCTCTGGTTTGAGATGTTTGCTTGGACAACAAAAGGCCCAGAAATTTTCCGAAATTTTGACAAATCACTTTTTGAACCGACAAAAGCTATGGCCGCAAATCAAGGTTTATACAATGGGTTTTTAGCAGCTGGGTTGATTTGGTCCTTATTAATTAGTGATGCCCTTTGGAGCAAGAATGTAGCTACTTTTTTCTTGGCTTGTGTTTTAATCGCTGGGATATATGGAGCGATTTCAGCTTCAAAGAGAATTCTTTATGTTCAAACTGTTCCGGCTAGTATCGCATTGATTTTGTTGTATCTCGGCTATATGAATTGATTTAATCTTAGTTCTAAGATTTTTTCTTTTTCTTTTTACTCGCCTTGGCAAGTGGATTGAAAGCAAGGGCCATTTCCAACCACTTTTCCATTTCTTGATCAGTATCTGTTCCTTCAGGATTCACAAAAACATATCCTTTCATTGGTCTTCCAGTGAAATCCATTGGCAGACATCCTTTTTGATCTCTTGATTGCTCCGCGGCGTCTTGGCCAATTCTACACATCAATAAATCAACGCCAAGTTTTTTGTCAATGTGAGTGCCCACACACATTTTTCCATCAACCATAAAGCATAGGCCTCCCATCATTTTTTTCTCTTCAAAATGAACACCTTTTGATTTGAAAAAATGTCTAATGCGATCGGCTTGATATTCGTCAAATGCCATTAGATCGATTTAATACCTAATTGTTTTGAACAATCGGCTCCTATTGAATAGAAATGAATAGCTTATTTTTTCTTGGACTTTTTCTTAGGTGCTTCGGCTTCAACAGCCTTGACAACTGGCTTTGGAGGAGGAGCTGTTTTTGCTTCAAGACTTTGTGTGGTAGTAGGTACTGCTCTAAGTCTTGCCTTAGAAATTAACTCACCGCTTTTGAAACAAACACCGTAAGTTTTATTTCTTATTCTAGTGAGTGCATTTTGCAAATTTTGAATATGCTTTTTAGTTCTGTGCGCCATTCTTTGTAGCATTTCAGTCTCAGATTGAGATGCCGAATTGTCAAACATGTCTGACTTTTCTGAATCTGCTTTTTCGCCTAGCTCACGGATTTGATCCAAAAGGCTATTGTAGTCCAGTGTTGATTTTTCCAGCTTTCCTTCTAGTAAATCTTTAAATTCTTGTAAGTCAGAATCAGAATATCTTGTTTGTTTCTTTTTATTACTCATTGCTCAGTGATATGTTGGTACCTGCTTTTAGTGAGGTATTTTAGTCAATTTATGCCTTTTAAGGTAAAAACTTCACATTTTCTTGCAATTTTTTCAATGTCAATAGAATTGAATGCTATTGAAACTAATTTCAGACGATGTTTAATTACATCTAGCAAAGGAAATTATCTAAAATGGAAGAAAAATATTGAATTGACCTTAAAACAAAAGATCACCTTTTTCAAGGTGATCTTTGATTTGGGTGGTCCCACAAGGGCTCGAACCTTGGACCCTCTGATTATGAGTCAGATGCTCTAACCAACTGAGCTATGAGACCTTTCTTTCGGATCGCAAAAGTATAAAATTTCAACACTTTTGACCTACTTTATTACGAAGATATCTATTATTTAGTTCCTAAAGATTCGGAATAATCGGAAATTTGATGATTTTGGTTCTCAAGAAAAATAAAAAGGCTTGAAACAATAGTTTCAAGCCTTTTTGAGGGCAATAGTTCTTAGTTTTCTCTAAAGAGAGAATAAAACCAACTCGTGCCTTCCTATAGGGCAATCCTTTAGAAAGAGCGTCTGGGTTAGGTCAAGTTGGTCTCAGTAGAGCCTAACCATCTCCACATAAGGAATGTACCCTTAATAACTCCACTTCTTATAGTCGGAGGGACTAATTCCTTTGATGATGGAAATGTAATTAGCCAAAATTACTTTTGGTAACATAACGAATTTACAACAAGTCTTATAGAATCACAAGATAATAGTCTGTAAACTTCTACAATTACTTGCATTTAACATAATATTGACATTTGTGTTTAGTAGAATATGAAAATATTCAAAAGTAGGAATGGTTAGTGGTTTTCAGTCTTAATAAAACCATCAAGCATCGAGGAATTCATTGCCTATGCTTTAGTTCTGGTTTCTTTTCTGGAACGTTTTTATCAATTCTTCAGGAGACATATCCAATTGTTGAAGATTTAACTTGACTGTTGCTGCAAATTCATGGTTTGGATATAAGGAAAGAAACCGTTCATAATTTCTTCTTGCCAAGGATTTATTCTGAATCTCATTTTCTAAGATAAATCCTTGTATAAATAATGCAGGTGGAGCCAATGGATGTTCTGGGTAAGTTTCGAAAACTTGACCGTAAAGCGCCAGGGCTTCATTGTTTGCACCAATTCCTCTACAGGTTTCAGCAGCTGTAGACAATAATCTTGGAACATCAGCATCTGTAGGAAATCGATTTGCCAATGTTTTAATGGTTTGTATGTATTCTACAGCTTGAGATTTATTCTTAATCGTTCCGTCTTCATTTTTTAGATCCTTTTTCAAATTGCGAATAGCAAGTTTAAGGTCATAAGGCATTTCATTTCCTTTTAAGGCCACCGTACCGATATCTGCCAAACTATCTGACTCTTCGTTTGGAATTTCTTGCGCGGAAGGCGAGCAACAAAAAAGAAGTAATGGAAATAAATAGGTAACGAGATACTTCAAGGTATAGAGGTTAGGAATGAGGTATAAAAAAGGAAAACTTAATCTTCTTTGATAAGTTGAGCATCTACCAACTTATACATCAACTGGTTGATGTCTTCATTATTTAATTGGAGCTTGCCTTTCAATTTGACAGACTCTGCAGTATATTCTAGGGGATCAATGGTAATCACTTCCATTACCGTTTCGGGGCCAGCGCCTCCACAAAAGAAACACATGTTATACGGGAAAGCCGAAAAGATAAATTCGTTATGACTTTTATATCCTTCTACTGGAATAATATATCCTTTGACATATATTTCCTTGCCCTCTAATTCTTTAATCTCTTTTGAAAATACTGGGACGTCAACTTTAAATCCCATCAATTCATCGAACTGCTTCTTAAAAGTGATTTTAGACAATGTTTTCCAAGTACTTTGTCCATTGACAGTACCAACCGAAAGCAATAAAATAATGGCGAATAAGCTCGTTCTCATGAAATTCTATTTATACAAAGGTCTATATTATTGGCCAGAAATATACTTAAGGTATTGTTAAGTCACTTGCAAAATTAGAAAATTGGTGCTCATTGAGCATTTTCTTTTTCTCTTTTGCCTTTGTAGGCTTTTGTAATCATATAAAGCAC
This sequence comes from uncultured Saprospiraceae bacterium, assembly GCA_937928045.1. Lineage (GTDB taxonomy): Bacteria > Bacteroidota > Bacteroidia > Chitinophagales > Saprospiraceae > JABDJM01. Next base: position 322,123 of record CALFWO010000005.1, read on the forward strand.
CAAGCCGAAGGCTACCAATCCTAAGAACAAATACAAGGAATCCATGGAATCTCTAAGCACAGCCAGCAGAACTATTCCTACTAATAAGATAGTTGGTGCTTCATTCATCAATCTCAGTTGAAAAGAGGTCAAGGGCACTTGTCCAGCAATCAATTGCTTCATCCATCGCTTTGAGAATCCTTGGTATCCGGATAAGATGACCAATAGCAGCAATTTGATGTGAAACCAGCCTTGTTCAAAATATGCCGAATTTAAGGCAAGCATTCCAACGCCACATCCCCAAGTGATTAACATCGCTGGAAGACAAATGATTTTATAAACGCGTTGCGCCATAAGTGAGAACTGAGGTTGCAAAATTGCTCTTTCAGTAGCTGGTTTGTCTAGAGATTCTCTGAGATATACCAATATTCTAATCAAATAGAATAAGCCAGCAAACCAGGCTACTCCTCCAATGATATGAAATGCCTTAAAGTACAAGATATTCATGTCGCGAAGATAGCGGAATTCTATTGCCTACTAAATCGGAGTAGAAAGAAAATGAAAGGAACTATTCTGAAATGTCTTGGGTTTTATTTCCGATCGTTGATACCTTTAGATCAATTTATCTTAGAATTATGTTTGAACCAATTTTTGAAATTTATCCAGCGCTAGAAACCGAAAGATTGTTTCTGACAGAAATTGTAGACGCAGATGCCCAGCGCTATCATGACATTCGAACAAATTCCAGAGTGATCAAATTCATGGATAGGGATCCTGATAAAAATGTAGAAGAAACATTGAAAAAACTTCGAGAAATTACCGCAGCTAGAATGAAAAATGAAAGTGTAAATTGGGGCTTAAGATTGAAATCCTCCGGAGAGATGATCGGAGATCTCGGAATCTGGAGATTAGACAACAAACATTTTAGAGGCGAGATTGGATACAGTATGCATCCAGATTATTATGGAAAAGGATTAATGACTGAAGCATTGAATCGCGTATTAGATTATGCTTTTCAAGATGCAAAGTTTCATTCTTTAGAGGCAAACACGCACCCAGATAATGAAAGTTCGATAGCACTGCTCAAAAAAGTAGGATTTAAACAAGAAGCGTATTTCACTGAAAACTATTATTACAATGGCAAATTTGGCGATTCAAGAATTTTCTCGTTACTAGAAAGATGGAGGATTAAATAAAACTTGTTTTCACCTAATCAGCATCTTTCATTCCTAGTTGTAATATTAATTATCGCCGCCTGCTCGCTGTTCTAAATCTTCACTTGCTCGTTTGCGGTTGTTTCGATTCTTCATATATCTATTACCAAACTTGTAAGTAATATTTAGATTCACATCTCTAGTATCCCAACGTGACTCAATGTCTATGTCCATGTTTTGATATTGCAATCTTCCGTTCCAATATTTAAATACAGGGTCATCCCATTCTAAGCCAATCACCAATTGGTCGTTTAAGAATTTTCTTTGAATTCCAATACTACTTCCAAACATGGATTCATATTGTATCAAACCTTCTTGTCCTCCGCTGACCCACCATCCATTTATTTCACCTTTTAGTTCCCAAGGAAGTTCGATTTGCGCATTGATAAATGCAACCACATTCCATTTCCCTTGTTGAAATTGACCATCTAAGAAATTATCAGCATACTCATTATAATAAGCCATCACTCCGCCAAAACCATCAGTCTTTGGGATAAAAGATAACGGGAAAAATAAGCTACCGCCGTATCGCTTCATAGAATCAAAATTCTGATCGTAGGCAAAGGTTTCTCCAGTTTCATCATTCTGTTCAGTGACCAATTGAATGGCGTTGTTAGTATGCTGATATTCCAAGCTAAAGAATGGTTGACCGTCGAACGTTAATCCAACTTTTCCAGTATGAATGTATTCTGGTTGCAAGAATGGATTGCCTCTTTCGTAAGTCAATGGATCTAAGTAATAGATAAATGGATTCAAACTTTTATACCTTGGACGATTTATTCGATAGGAATAAGAAGCATTCCAACTTAATGAAGATGTTATCGGAACATTTAGTCCGAAGCTCGGAAAAAAGCTACCATAGTTTTGTTTGTTCAAGCTATCGATGGTGACATTGTATCCCTCAGAGAGCGTACGCTCATATCTAACACCGGCATTCAATGAAAATTTTTCTTTTTTATAGCTACCACTTATATATCCCGCAAAAATATTCTCTTCATAAATAAATTGATTGGTATTTCCGGTGTCAATTACCCAGGGATTCCCAGCTTCACTTCTTAGAAATGCATTCAAAGTATTGTCGACTTCTGCATAACTATATTTCGCGCCTGTTTCGATTTGAATTTGTTTACTCAATGGTTTTTTGTAATCCAATTGTGCAGCTGCAACAAAATTTTCCCCTGGCTTATCATTTCTGCGATCACCAAATGAGGGCACGTCTCCAGTAACCTCTGTGAGAATGTCATCTGTAGTTTCATTATTATATCCTGCAAATGAAAAGTCCAAATCTAATTTTTGGCCCAGCGTATCTATTTTATAGGAATAGTAAGTTTGTGCCGCAAAATTTTGCCAAACTCTTTGCGAGGGAATTTCGGTATCGATTGAAAAAATTTCTTTACCTGCGGGATCTAAAACTTGAGTCGTATTAATGTCTGTTGGGTTATTGTTTCCTCTTGCATATCGTCCTGAAACACCGATGGTTTGGGTTTCAGTTAAATCATAGTCTACGCCTCCACGGAAAGAACCTGAATTGGGTTGGTATGGTTGAAAATTATCTTGTAGATAGGTAAACTTACCAACCTTTCGGTCTAGCAACATTTGTTCGAAGCCTCGACTATGCCGTCCTGATAAGGAACCATAAATATTCAATGGCCCTGATCTATGATTCAAACGAAGTCCTCCATTTAGTTTTTCTGCCCATCCATATCCAATACCGGCTCTTATAGAGCCGTTGGTTCCGAGTAAAACATTTTTTTTCAATATAATATTTATCACTCCTCCGGCACCTTCGGCGTCAAATGCAGCACCAGGTTGAGATATAACTTCTATTTTTTCGATATCAGTTGCTGGCATCTCTTTAAGCAAGGTGTTGATGTCCATATATCTTGTTGGCTTTCCGTCGATTAAAATTTTTACATTTTGTTGGCCCGCCAAAGATATTTGATCACGAACTACAAGCATGCCAGGAACCTTTTTCAAAAGATCCATGGTTGACCCATTTTGTCCAGTAAGACTGGCTTCTACATTTACAATCATCTTTCCAGCCTCTTGCTCTAAGAATGGTTTTTTAGCTTTTACCTCAACTGCATCTAAGAGATTTGCTGAAGTTTCCATGGTAATAGATCCTAATTTTAAATCATCATTTAGTTCGAAAGGACCTTTCCAATAGTCAGACAGCCCTAGCATCGATACTTGCAATAAGTAAGTGCCAGAGTCTGCCTGGACAGAGAATTTTCCATCATCCTCAGAAAGTTCTACTGCTACTAAAGACGAGTCAGTCGGATTCAATACCATCACATTGGCATAGCCTTGAGGCTCTCCTTGCTCATTGTAAAGTGTGCCAGAGATATTGTGTTGGGCTGAAAGTGAAAAACAAAGCGTTATTAAACTGAAAGTCGAGAGTAGGGTTTTCATTTGGTTTTCGTTTCTACAATTATAAATTGGAATCTAGAATTGCAATTGTTAAAGTTGACGAATCATCAATTTTTGTAGATGAATGTCACTTATTGGAAAGACCATTGATTTTCAGGAAGGTTGCAAAACTCAAAGAGATAATTTTTTTTAACCATTTTTGTGGCATGAATTCAGCAACTAAGGCGATACTATTTGATTTGGGAAATGTGCTCTTCGATTTAGACGCCAACAGAACATGGCGAGCCATGGAAAAACTCTTGGGCGCAGAAATAGAACATACTTTTAACTATCCACCTACTCAAGAGTTGATGTATGGATTTGAAAAAGGAATAGTCGATACCGGTAGGTTCATCGGAGAATTGCAAAGATTGTGTGTGGCCGGAACAACTCCAGAGCAAATTATGAATGCGTGGAATGCGATGTTGTTGGAGATTCCCAAGAAACGATTTGAATTCTTAAATCAATTAAAACAGCATTTTCCTCTTTATCTACTGAGTAACATTAATACGCTGCACCTGGAATATTTCTATCACCATGTAAGAGATCAGCATCAGTTGTTGAATTGGGATAAAGCATTTTTTCAACAGACTTTTTATTCTCATTGGCTAGGAATGAGAAAGCCAGATTCGGCCATATATCAGCATGTTGCTTTAGAGATTGGTTTGCCTATAGAATCTATTTTGTTCGTAGACGACAACGAACAAAATATTAAATCAGCTGCTGCTTTAGGGATGCAAACTTATCATTTAGGAGAGCGAGAAGAAGTTATGGAATTAGACTTCTTTCAAAAATATTTGAAATGAAAACTAATTTACCATTAACCAAAACAGAGGCACTGATAAGGCTTCAAAAATACTGTGCCTATCAGGATCGTTGTCATCAAGAAGTACGGAATAAACTTATTCAGCTCAAAGTTTTTGGTGATGAATTGGAGGAGGTGATTGCAGATTTGATTCAAGATAATTTTCTTAATGAAGAACGTTTTGCGCGCTCTTATGCCCGTGGAAAATTCAGGTTCAAAAAATGGGGAAAACGAAAAATATTAGGAGAATTAAAGCGAAGGAAAATTTCTGAGTATTGTATCAAAAAAGCTTTTACAGAAATTGACGACGAAGAATATATGGAGGTTCTTTATAAGGTGCTAGAGAAAAAAATTGATTCTACTAATGGCAAAAATAAATATGAAATCAAGCAAAAGGTAGTCAACTATGCCATTCAAAGAGGATTCGAAACCTTTCTTATCTGGCCAGCAATGAATGAATTGTATCCCTTGTAATAGTTATTCCTTTTTCCCCAACAACTCATCTAATTTTGAATGGAACAAAGCAAACGTTCCCAAATTTTTATGTTGCCCTCCAGGAATTATTGTAAACGAATCTCTTTCTTTTAATAATGGTTTTAACTTTAATCCAGATTTCAACGGAACTATTTTGTCTTTGTCTCCATGGATGATATGGACTGGGAATTTTCGAGGCTGTTTTAAGCTCAAAATGTTGCTAAAGTTATTTTTAAATTTAAGCATTTGAATCATCCAAGGAAAGCGAAGTTTCATTACCCGATTCAAATCGTCAAATGGCGTTTCCAAAATCAATTGGGAAGCGGTGCGTTGTGTTGACAAATGTGATGCAACCGCAGCTCCTAATGAACGTCCGTACAATACAGTTTCGTTTGGAGAAAAATTTGATTGTGACCAATCGAAGAGTTCAACCACATCTGAATGGAATTTTTCAAGACTAGGGGAACCAATGCTTTTACCATATCCGCGGTAATCAAACATCATTACGTTATACCCTCTATCAATAAGCTGCTCTGTATATTTTCCCCATCGCTTTAAATTATCTGCATTCCCATGGGAATAGAAAATCAACTTCTTTGAGGGCCTAGCGTTTTTAAAGTATAGGACATTGATCTTGCAGCCATCCTTCATTTTGACCATATACTCCTCAAAATCATATTTAAAGTCAAACTCATAACTGGTATCAAGGGGAGTTCCACGAAAAATAATTTCTCTTTCCAGAAGATATGGTATTGTACAAATCAAAAGGTACAAGACTAGAACAATGGCCAACCCAATTAGAGATTTAGGACTCATTACTCAAAGGTAGTCAAGTTATCAAAAGGTTGAATTGATTAAACAAAGGATTTTTCAACATCAATATCCAAAAAAGTGTAATATTTGCGGCATGAAATATTTAAGCCTATTACTAGTGATTTTTCTTCCATTATTCAGTGCAGCGCAAACTGTGTCTGGAGGAGTTCGAATTGGTCTCAATATGAACAGTTTTGCAGGACCTTCGGAATTGGATGCTGATGGGACAGAATTAGAGACTTTTGACAACAATACGGGATTCTTAGTGGGTGGATTATTGAATGTAGGAATTACAGACCTTTTTGGTGCCAGAGTAGAATTGCAATTTTCTCAAAAAGGAGGACGTCGCTTATATAAGGGACAATCTGCCACGGTTTTCAATCCGGGTACGGGTTCAGAAGTATTGGTTATTGGAGAGCGAAATTCAGTGGTTCGAGTTAATAATTCTTACATCGATATCCCGGTTATGTTATATTTTAAGCCAATTTCTAAGTTGCAGATCTTCGGCGGAGTGAATGTTGGTTTTTTAGTAGCGTCAACTGGTTTTGGCCAATTGGATATTGATGGAATTTCAGCCGTTGGCCAGATCCCAGTAAGTGTTACTACTACCTTGGATCATAATTATCTTAAGGACGAAGGGTATGCTACTGCCGAACTTGGCGCGACTACCGATTTCACTGCTGATGGAAATTTGGTCCAGGTACCAAATGAGTCTGGTGCATATGTACTGGATTTCGCTACAAAGCAAGAGAACACTTACAATGGATTGGACTTTGGGGTAATTGGCGGCATTTCTTATAAATTAAATGGAAGTTTATTCCTTGCTGCGATGTACAATCTAGGACTAATGGATGTTACTGCGGACGCTAAAGACATTGCAAGAGCTGAAACTGATGGCAATGACTTTAAACTAAGGTCGGATAAGGACACCAACCGTTCTTTACAAATCAGTTTAGGATTTCAATTTTAATTCCACGAATACACAATACAACCCAAGCTTACTTGAAAAATGACATTTTGACTATCTTTTCTAATGAAATGATGTTTTTATAGATGTTATGTCCACCATCGAGAATTTGAAAATTTTCAATACTCATTCTCTTATACCAACTTAAACTTGGTTGATAAGGGTCATCCTTTCCAAAGTATAATTGCATCTGACAATCTGGCTTTGTAGTTTCTTTACGAAGTCGAGTAGAAGAGATTGTAATTAATCTTTCGACGGGTAGCCCTTTTAAAGCCGCTTGCCAAGCGATCGTTCCACCTATACTGCAGCCAATGTAAATTTTTGGAGAATGCGTTAATTTAAGCAGATTGTTCACGGCTGTTTCAATTCCGAAATCAACGAATTGACGATGTAAATGATCTTCTGAATATAGCGATGTATCAACAGCTCCTAGTTTACAAGCGTCGAAAAAAGTAATGTCAAATTTAGGAGATAAAAGTGCCTTGAAAAGTGCCAACCATTCCGATTGCTTTGAACCCCAAAGATCAGATAGAATAACAAGTTCTTTTTTAGACATTCTTTTCAGAGATTAGCGAACCTCATACCGAATGGTCCCCATCTCAAAAGCAGTAACCTTGTTGTCACCGGTCATATATAAATACAACTCTTTGCCTTTGCTGGAAACCAAGGCCATTTGAAATCTTTCTTCTCCAGCTTGGGCCATTTCGTCTTCTCGAAGATCTACTTTGGTAATAGGAAAATTCCAAACTTTCATTTCTGAAGTTCCATCAGAGTAAGATAAATATGATTTTACTTCAACAAAGTGTGTTTTAATAATTTTTGTCTTGATACTTTTTGCAGCGACCATCTCTTCAGTAATTGGAGGAACTGCAGCATCATCTACTTCCAATGGTGAATCGATTTCTTCTTCTTCTTCTTCTTCTTCTTCTTCTTCTTCTTCTTCTTCTTCTTCCGTTGTTTCTTCAACTACATCTTCTTCTTTTAACTTTTTTTTCTTCTTGGTCTTTTTAACTTTTTCAATTACTTCAATATTTTCTATAAACGTAATCTTGACCGAGTCTTCCGAAGTTAGTCTCTCTTGTGTTTTGCGATCTGAATCAATTCTGAAAAAGGGTTGAATCGATTTTCCCCATAAGTTATCTGCTGAGCTAATTACCAAATCACCATAATTAGTGAAAAATGCCTTGTCGGCTTTTTTTTCTTCTTGTGGGATTTGAGCCAGCAAGAAAATAATTTCACTATCTGATTTTGATCTTCTAAAGACCAAAGCCTCTACATGTCTATTTTTTGTAAGGATTACTTTGAGGTGACCTTGTAGCGCTGGATTTCGTGCATTCATTAATAGCAATCTATAGCCGTAGTCTGTAGAATTGATATTATTAATGCTAAAAACGCCATCTAATTCTTCACCCTGTATGTATAGATTTTTAGCAGTGATTCCAAAGGAGTATTCACCCGGTCCCAGTTCCATGTCGTAGTCTCCAGGTTTTTCCATGCCAGCAGGCACGAACTGGTAACCAAAAAGATCTGATGGTTCAAAAAATTGACGATCGGTTACATAAGTAAATCGATCTTGTCCAAAAATTTGAAGGCTTATCAAACAGGCACAAATACAAATTGAAATTCTTAGCATTATGATATGTTATTTTCAACTAAAGTGATCACTTCGCGTTCCAATTGGTCGGCTTTCTTGATCATTTGTTCTCCTTTTTCTAAAACAGATTTTACATAGTCTTTGTCCTTCAATCCCGGTGCATTGATCTTTACATTAAGATAAGCTCCATGGACAGCAGCTCTCGCGCATAGGGCGCCAACACCAGCATCAGAGGCAGAATTTGGATTCCCATCTTTGGCCATCGCAAGTATCACCTCAAAACTGTTCAAAGAGCATTCCATAACTTGTAATGGAACTTCAATGGCATTCTTAGTCGCAGCTTGAATGGCCTCTGATCGAGCAGATTTCTCAGATGGACTTCCTTTTGGAAGGCGAAAAGCGTCCATGATTGCATTGAAAGCATTGGTATCTTCATCTACTAGCCGCAACAATTGGGCCTTATAGTCTTGTCCTTTCGCTGCCCATTCAGAAAATGTTTCCCAACGGTCTTCCCAATCTCTTTTATGAGACGAAAGATTGGCTACCATTGCCGCTAATGAAACTCCCAAAGCTCCTACATAGGCTGAAATTGAACCTCCCCCAGGCGCTGGACTTTCACTTGCAGTTTCATTGGCAAACGCTTCCAAATCCATTTTTAGTAAAGGAGCATCTCCTTCGGATTTCATTCGATACTCAATGATCTTTTGAGAAGGATCGAATTTGCCTAACTCATCTAATCCCATTGATGCAATAGCTATTCTAATCAATTCAGATTCGTCAACACCGACAGATCTCTTTTGCTTTTTTAGAAAGTAGCGACCAGCATCCAGCATAACTGACAAGGGTACAAGACCAACCAATTCTGATCCTGTTACTCTCAGTCCTCTGGAGTTGGCACTTTCTCGACAAGCTTCAAATGCTTCATGCAAAGTGGTAATCTTTATGTTGGTAAGATTCATGGAAATCTGTGCAAATCCATATTCTTCAATATACCAACCAATTCCTTTTACAGACTTTAATTTTCCCGGTGTTCGAACAGGATTACCCTCCGCATCATTTACGATTGATCCTGTGATCGGATGACCTTCTCTTTTTACCCTACCTTTTTCCCTCACATCAAAAGCAACAGAGTTAGCTCTTCTAACCGAAGTTGTATTGAGATTTACATTATAGGCCACCAAAAATTCTCTTGCGCTTATCGCTGTAGCTCCTGCTTGAGCATTGAATGAACCCGGACCATAGTCAGGCTTCCAATTTGGATCGGCCAATTTCTTTTGCAGGCCTTCATATTCTCCAGCTCTAACCGTCGCCAGATTTTTTCGTTCTGGTTGAGTGGCTGCATTTTCATACATGTACAACGGAATACCCAAATCACGCCCGGCCAATTCGCCAAGTTTGTGAGCCCATTTTACAGTTTCCTCCATGGTAATGTTAGAAATAGGAATCAACGGACAAACATCAGTAGCTCCCATTCTTGGATGCTCTCCTAGATGTTTCGACATATCAATCAACTCAGCAGCTTTCTTCATTCCTTCATAAGCCGCATGGATAACAGGCTCTGGTGAACCAACAAAAGTTACTACAGTCCTGTTGGTTGCAGCACCCGGATCAACATCCAAAAGCTGCACCCCTTCCACCGCCTCAATTGCATCAGTAATCTGCTTGATGATACTCATGTCTCTGCCTTCAGAAAAGTTTGGAACGCACTCTATAATTTGATTTTTCATGGTTGGATTTATTTTGTGCCGAAAGTAGCAAATACTTAGTGTTGAGCCAAGAGGTTAAGGGACAGTTGGCTCAAAGATGAATCTGGGTGAGAAGACTTGTGATGGTAAGCGGATAGGAGACTTTTCGCTTGGAATGAATCCTGAGAGACCGGTCTTCCGACCGCATCAGGTATGGGGACTGAAAATGACTGAAATTCCAGCTATTTGAGCTACCTTTACAGGGTTTTGTAAAAAAAAAGCACAACAACACCTAATACTTTTGCACAATGGTGAAATATCTATTTCTACTTTGCTCTTTCCTATTTTTCTTTAGTACCCAATCTTTGGCTCAAGTTATTAATCCTGAGGTAGTTAGGGCTGAGGCTAAAAAAAGAGGCTATGAAAATGTTGATGAGGAAGAAGTGATTCGACGAATGGAAGCTAGAGGATTTGATACTAAAAATGTGGATCCGACCAGAATAGTTGAATATCAAAAAGCCCTAGAGGAAATTGCGGCAGAATTAGAAATGGAGCAAAAAGAACAATTGGAGGCGAAGGCTGATGAAATTGGAGAAAAAGCTGCTGAAGAAAAATTAGAAGGAATCGCCAAAGAATCTGCGGAAAAAATAGAAGATGCTATAAAAGATGGAGCTTCTGTGGATGAAGCTGTGGCATCTGAGATAATCGATATTCAGAATGAGGAACTTCCTCCAAGTCGAGTATATGGTAAAAATCTCTATAGAAACAATAGCATTCGTTTGTTTGACAAAAACTACGATGTTAAACCGACTGCTGAGTACATTTTAGGTGTAGGAGATATTGTATCCATTGATATTTGGGGGATTTCTGAAGAAAGTGGAACTTATGAGGTGGCAGAAGAAGGATATATTAAACCTTCAAGAATGCCAAGAATTAATTTGAAAGGAGTAACCTATGCCAAGGCTAAAGAATTAGTTAGAAGTCGTTTCAGTCAATATTACAACTTTAGACCTGAAGAGTTTGAGTTGACCGTAAGTTATGCTAGATCCATCAATGTGAATATTTATGGCGAGGTGCTGAATCCAGGTTCTTATACCATTCCAGCCCTAAATACTGGCATTAACGCTTTGGTAGCAGCTGGTGGTCCTTCCGATATTGGTACAGTTAGGAATATTAGAATTATTAATTCGGCCGGACAGACAAGAACGATGGATTTATATCAATTCTTGTTGGATCCAAGTGTTTCTAAGGATTTTTATCTCAGTGACGATGACTATATCTATGTAGATGTTGCAAGAAAAGTTGTTGAAGTTTTAGGCGCCGTGAATCGGCCAATGAGATATGAATTGAAAGACGGTGAACAATTGAAAAAGTTGATAGACTATGCCGGTGGATTTCAAGATCGTGCTTATAAAGCAAATCTTCAGATAAAAAGATTTGAGAATGATGCTGAAAAAATTATTGATCTTGATTATAATGCTTTAGGGTCAAGAGATTTTAAATTGAAAGCCGGAGATGTAATTACAGTCAATGAAATTCCTAAACCATTTCAAAATTTCGCTTCAGTATCTGGTGCAGTAGAATTGGCTTCCAAATATGAAATTGGAGCAAGTACCAAGGTTAGAGATTTGATTGAAAAGGCTCTATTGCGCAGAGATGCAAGAAGAGATGTGGCCTTTTTGTTGAGAAAAAATGCAGATAATACGGTTAGGACTATACAATTGAATCTTGCTGAAATACTTGAGAATCCAAGTTCGACGAGCAATCTAATGATTGAGCCTGAGGATGATGTAATCATACTATCGTCTGCTAACTATGCAGATGAGGCACCCATCAATATCGTTGGAGCAGTAAGGAATGCTATAGAGCATCCTTATGATTCTGGGAAAGGACTTCGAGTAAGTGAGGCAATTACTTTGGCCAATGGTTTGCAAAAGGATGCCGCAGATTTTGCCTACATTTTTAGAAAGGATAATCCAGCTAGTAATGAAGTCGAATATATTCGCGTAGATCTTAAAGCTGCTATGAGTAATCCACAAAGTTCTGCGAACATTGCTTTGAATAGCGGCGATCAATTAAAGGTTTTTTCAAAACTTACTTTCTCTGAAGATGCGGTTGTTAAAGTTGCAGGAGCAGTAAGATCACCTGGCCAATATGGTTATGATGAAAGTTTAAAATTACGCGATGTTCTTTCATTGGCTGGTGGGTTGCAATTAGGTGCCAGTAGATCTAGAATCGATGTTTCGCGTGTCTCAATTGATGACGATCAGTCCACTGCCACAAGATTAATTACGCTTGAAATTGATGAAAACTTAGAAATTGTAGACGGCAATTCTTTTCAACTTGCACCTTTTGATCAAATTTATGTGCGAAGAGCCCCTGAATTTGAATTACAAAGAAATGTCAATATCAACGGTGAAGTTCAATTTCCAGGACAACATGCTTTGATTAAGGATAATGAAAGATTATTGACTGTAATTGATCGAGCTGGTGGATTAACTCGGGAAGCTTTCGGTGGCGGAATCACCCTTTATAGAGAAAAAGATGGCGTGGGATATGTGGTAGTTGATTTAATTGAAGCTAAGAAAAATCCAAATTCACCTTTTAACTTAATTCTCCAAGCTGGCGATCGAATCGATATTCCAAAATCTCAAGACTTGGTAACAATTTTGGGAGAGACGAGAATGGTTGAGAATACAACCAACGAAATCGCTGCAACTGGAAAAATATCTGCACCTTACGAAGCTGGTAAATCGGCAAACTATTACATCGAGAATTATGTTGCTGGGGTTGGAGAATTTGGCAAAAAACGCCTTGTAACAGTAGAACACCCGAATGGGGAATTACAAAGAACCAAGCAATTCTTATTTTTTAATGTTTATCCTAAGGTCAAGCCTGGATCCGTAATAAAAGTGGGTAAAAAAGAAAAGTTGGAAAAGAAAAAGACAGAGAAAAAGGAAGTGGATTGGGAGCAAGTATTTGCTAAGACGATTACCCAAGCTACAGCTATTCTAAGCCTTATCTTATTAATTGAAAGAATATAATTAATTCAAAAATTTCTTAAATTTGCACATAATTGAGTAATTAAACTACTCAATCTATGATTGAGACGCTAATTTCTTCTAAAACACGCATAAAACTATTGCTTAAGTTCTTCCTGAACTCAAGTACCACTTCTTATTTGAGAGGATTAGAAGCTGAATTTGGAGAATCGAGTAATTCTATTCGGTTAGAACTCAATAAGTTAGAGAAAGCAGGAATGTTGAGTAGTTTTTCTAAAGGGAATAGAAAGTACTTTCAAGCAAATCAAAGTCATCCTCTTTTTCAGGAAATTCACAATATCATATTAAAACAAGTAGGTATAGATAAACTCCTAGAAACGGTGATTTCAAGATTGGGAGATTTGGAACGCGTATACTTAGTAGGGTCATTTTCTAAAGGAATCGACTCGAATATTATTGATATCATATTGGTTGGAAAAGTGGACAATAATTACTTGATAAAGTTGATCGCAAAGGCCGAAGATCTAATCAAACGCAAAGTGCGCTATTTGGTTTTCTCTTCGGAAGAATTTGGAGATGGTAAAACCGATTCATTTGATTCATCCCCTTTATTAATCTGGTCAAAGTAGTATGGAAGATCGTAATGAAAATATCGAATACTTTGCTCATGAAACAGCCATAATTGATGACGGTTGTAAAATCGCTTCAGGAACAAAAATTTGGCATTTCACACACATTATGAAAGATTGTCAAATTGGAAAAGGATGTAATCTGGGGCAAAATGTTGTCATAAGCCCTCAGGTTGTACTGGGGCAAAATGTGAAAGTCCAAAATAATGTTTCCATTTATACTGGAGTGGTTTGCGAAGACGATGTATTCTTGGGCCCTTCCATGGTTTTTACCAATGTGATTAATCCGAGGTCTGCTGTAAATCGCAGAGATCAATATATGAGAACGGTGGTAAAAAAAGGAGCTTCCATCGGAGCAAATGCAACTATTGTTTGTGGAAATGACATTGGCGAATATGCTTTGATTGGAGCGGGAGCAGTTGTAACAAAAGAGGTCCCTAATTTTGCCCTATTGGTTGGCAATCCTGCCAAGCAAATTGGATGGGTTTCTGAATATGGACATCGATTGGAATTTGATGTGAATGGAAAAGCTATTTGCCCTGAAAGCAAGGAGGAATATTTATTAATTAACGAAACAGTATCTAAAGTTAATGAATAGTCCCAGCCAACATATTGATGAATTAAAACCTCAATGGTTTGCGATTAGAACGCAATTCAGGAAAGAAAAATATTTGGTTAATCAACTTTTGAGTGAGGAAGTACAGGCTTACGTTCCGATTCAAAAATTGAAAAGATATTATAAGTCTAGGACTAAAGTTGTGGAACTTCCTTTGATTCCCAATTATGCCTTCGTCAAAATTACAAGAAAAGAATATGTCCAAGTTTTGAGAACGCAGGGCTTTTTGGCATTCGTTCATTTTTCGGGCAAAATTGTTCCAATTCCCGAAGAAGAAATGGAAATGTTGATGACTGTGGTTGCGGAGGAAGAAGTACTTAAATGCTCAACGGAGGCATTGTCGTCAGGAGATTGGGTTGAAATAAAATCCGGACAACTGGTTGGTATGAAAGGACAACTCATTGAGGAAATGGGTAAAAGAGCTTTTGTAATTCGATTAGAACGACTTGGTTTTTTCTTGACCCTCAATATTGAAGCTCATTTACTCAGAAAAATTAAGGCAGCATAATGATTAAATGGATTTACATATTAATCGTGGTGCTATTGCAATCGTTTTTGGTTGTAAGTCAGACTGCGAATGTGCCCTTAGGAGAAGAATCCTATGAGCTATTTGAAAGACAAGCGATAATTAAAGGAGATTCATTAGCAAGTTATCTTGGTCTGTATCCAATACAGCGCAATGTGATGTTGCAAATTGGGGATAGAGCAGGAGGGGAGAATGGAATGGACATAGTTCCTACTCAAATGAATTACCTAATTGCCGAAAATTCCACTATTCCTAGAAATCTCTTTGATAATAGAACAATCCTCAATCACTTTTATCGAAGCAAAGGACAGTTTTTATCGGCGCATAAAAAGAATTTTGACCTAGTTCTGAATCCACTTCTATATTTAAAATATAGCAACAGTCAAGCTAGCGGAGATCCTGTTTTTCAAAATACTAGAGGCGTCGAAATTCATGGTCAGATTGATCAAAAGGTATATTTCGAAAGTCAGCTTTTAGAATCTCAGTCGAGCTTTCCAGACTATGTAGAACGTAGAATGCGTAGGGATACTTTTGTCCAAGGTAATGGTTTTCATAAATCATATACTTCTTCAGTTTTCAACATTAATTCAGGTTATGATTATTTAAATTCCTCTGGAAGAATAGGTTTTCAGGCTTCCAAGTCTATAGATGTATCCTATGGATACGATCGAAATTTCATCGGTTCTGGAATCCGCTCATTGTTCTTGTCTGATTTCACGAATAATTACTCCAACCTTCGAATAAATACTAAGATTTGGAAAATTCAATATCAGAATATTTTTGCAGAATTTTTTAATAACGGAGGATTCTCTAACCAAGCGAAAACACGAGAACGTAAGTATTTCTCCGGGCATTATTTGAAATTCAATTTTAATCCAAATTTTCATGTTGGGTTTTTTGAAGGTGTTGTTTATTCGGGTGAGTTAGGGATACAGCCGGCCTTGCTGAACCCAATTATTTTTTACAGATCAATAGAAGGGTTTGCGAATATTGATGGGAATGCAATGCTCGGTTCCGATTTTAGAATCAATGCTTTTAATCGTTTTTCATTGTATGGACAATTTATTCTAGATGAGTTCAAATTTGATAGAATTTTTGGAGAACAGGAAGGCTGGTGGGCGAATAAATTTGGTCTCCAATTGGGAGCTAAATACTTCAATGTACTTGGTATAAATAACTTAGATGGTGTTCTGGAATTCAATACAGTGAGGCCTTATACTTATGGGCACAGAACCAAACTAACTTCTTATTCCAATTTTAATCAACCGCTTGCTCATCCGCTTGGGGCAAACTTCAAAGAAGTAATTGCAAAAGTAAATTATCGAATTGGACATAAGTGGAATTTAGAATTGAATGTGAATAGAATGTCGTATGGAGATGATTTAGATTCTACGCATTGGGGTTCAAATATATTGATTCCTTATACTGAGCGAGAGCAAGAATTCAACAATGTTATTTCTCAAGGATTTGATACGGATGTTTGGTTGGTGAATGTTAATTTGAGTTATATGTTTGGACATGATTTATTTATTGACTTGGAGTATAACCTTCGTAGTCAAAATAGTGAATTGGCCGCTCGCAATTATAATGAAGGATATGTTGGGTTTGCTTTACGGATGAATGTTGGCAGATTGAGGCATAGGTTTTAATTTTCTCCCAGTCGAATGTAGGGTTGAGGGAGGTATTAGAAAAAATCAAAATTTATAGGGCTATAAGTTGACCAGACTTATTGGAGGCGAAGCCGTAAAAGTAAAGGACAATTAAATTACAATGTCTCAAAAAGAATCACACTTAAGGAGTATTTTGAAAGGTCTCTCATGGAGAATAGTAGCGACAGCAACCTTAATTGTGTTGGCTTACTGGAAAACAGGAAGCGTCTCTTTTGCTTTGGAACTTGGGGCGTTAGAGTTCGTAATTAAGTTTGCATTATATTATTTGCATGAACGCGCTTGGCAGTTTGCACCTCGAGGTTCGATTAGAAATTTATTTAAAAAATAATTTTGGAAAATAATATTCATCCAATTTTTGATCAATTGGTTTCACGTAAAGAAAGAGAAATCAGACTTGGGCAAAATGCAAAAGTATTTTGGATGACCGGCCTTTCAGGTTCTGGAAAAAGTACTATTGCTACAGGTTTAGAAAGAACGTTGTTTAATCGAGGTTTTTTTGTTCAAGTTTTGGATGGTGATAATGTTCGGTCTGGACTGAATAAAAATCTTGGTTTTTCTCTTGAAGATCGACAAGAGAACATTCGAAGAATTGCTGAATTGGCGAAACTTTATCTTAATTCGGGGGTAATAACGATTTGTTCTTTTATTAGCCCAACTATAGCCATTAGAGAATTTGCAAAGCAAATTATTGGAGCAGAAAATTTTGTAGAAGTTTTTATCGATACGCCATTAGAAATATGTGAAGCGCGAGATGTAAAAGGTTTATATAAGAAAGCAAGGTCTGGAAAAATTAAAGGATTTACAGGAATAGATTCTCCATATGAGGCACCATTGAATCCTGAGCTTACAATTCATACTCCTAATAAAACAATTGAAGAAAGTGTGGAAGAAGCAGTAGATTTGCTGCTTCCTAAAATTCAAATATTATGAATCAATATCATTTAGATCATCTCAGAGAGTTAGAATCAGAATCAATTTTTATACTAAGAGAGGTTGCAGCTCAGTTTGAGAATCCTGTTCTTATGTTTTCCGGTGGGAAAGATTCTATTCTGATGGTTCACTTAGCCCAAAAAGCATTCTTCCCTGCTAAAATTCCATTCCCTTTATTACATATTGATACTGGGCATAATTTTCCAGAGACCATACGATTTAGAGATGAATTGGTAGAAAGAACTGGTGCCAGACTAATAGTAGGACACGTTGATGATGCAATTGCATCAGGATTGGTCACCGAGGAGAAAGGATTCAATGCTTCTAGAAATGGACTGCAAACAGCAGTGCTTCTGGATTCACTTGAGAAAGGAAAATTTGATGCAGCTTTAGGTGGGGCTCGTAGGGATGAAGAGAAAGCAAGAGCAAAAGAACGTTTCTTTTCTCATAGAGATGAATTTGGACAATGGGATCCTAAAAACCAACGTCCGGAGCTTTGGAATTTGTTTAACGGTAAAAAGAATATGGGTGAACACTTTCGAGTCTTCCCAATATCAAACTGGACAGAATTAGATGTTTGGCAATATTTGGCAGTTGAGAATGTCCCATTGCCTTCATTGTATTTCGCACACGAGAGAGAGGTGTTTGAAAGAGACGGAACTTTGTTAGCAGTGACTCCAATTATTCAAAGAAGAGAAAATGAAGTCCCCAAAAAAATGATGGTTCGATGCCGAACTATTGGTGACATGACGTGCACGGGAGTATGGGCTAGCAAGGCCCAAACGACTGAAGACATTATTTCCGAAGTAGCTACAACAAGGATGACAGAAAGAGGAGGAAGAACGGATGACAAACGATCGGAAACTTCTATGGAAGATCGCAAGAAAACTGGTTATTTCTAGAATCATTTATTTATTCAAAGGTTTAAATTATTAAAAATGTCAAATAATTCAGAGCTCTTAAGATTTACAACTGCAGGATCTGTAGATGATGGTAAGTCTACTTTAATTGGTCGATTGCTTTATGACTCCAAATCAATCTTTCAAGATCAGCTGGAGGCAGTTGAATCTGCAACTTTAAGAAGAGGAGAAGAAGGGGTTAACCTAGCATTGTTGACAGATGGATTAAAATCTGAACGCGAACAAGGTATCACCATTGATGTAGCTTATAGATATTTTTCTACTCCAAAAAGAAAATTTATAATTGCAGATACACCTGGGCATATTCAATATACACGAAATATGGTGACTGGTGCCAGTACAGCAAATGTAGCCTTAGTTTTAGTGGATGCTAGAAACGGTATTGTTGAGCAAACAAGAAGACATGCAATTATTGCCTCTCTGTTACAAATCCCACATTTGGTTTTTTGTATCAATAAAATGGATTTGGTGGATTTTGATCAGGTGCGATACGAAGAAATAAAAGAAGAGTTAGAAGGTTTTGCTGCAAAACTAAATATTAAAGATGTTGCCTTTATTCCAATGTCGGCTTTGAATGGGGACAATGTTGTTGAGCGATCATTAGCCATGCAATGGTATGGAGGATCAACACTTTTATACTATTTGGAAAATGTGCATATCGGATCGGATTATAATCTAATTGATGCTCGCTTTCCTGTGCAACATGTAATAAGACCAAATACTGATGAGTATCATGACTATAGAGGATACGCAGGGAGAATAGCAGGAGGAATATTTAGAAAAGGGGATGAAGTAACCTTGTTGCCTTCTGGGTTTAAGTCTAAAATAGCCAAGATAGATACCATCGATGGAGAATTAGAAGAAGCATTTCCTCCACAATCTATTACCATTCTTTTAGAGAATGATCTTGATTTAAGTAGAGGGGATATGATAGTTAGAGAAAATAATCAACCGAGAGTAACTCAGGATTTAGAACTAATGGTTTGTTGGTTTGATGCAGAAAAGTCTCTGAAAGCTGGAGGTAAATATGCCATCAGACATACGACCCAAGAAGCGCGTTGTGTGATCAAAGAAATCAGATATAAACTGGATATTAATTCATTGCACAGAAATCAAGAGGATTTAGAGATTAATGCAAATGATATTGCAAGAATTTTTGTCAGGACAACGAAACCCTTATTCGTTGATGGATATGCGAAAAATAGAATAACCGGATCAGTTATTATTATTGATGAAGGGACGAATAATACTGTCGGCGCTGGCATGGTTAGATGATGAAACTTCCTGAAAGATAGTTTACAAATTATGAATGAATCACAACATAGCAGAGCTGAACTGGAAAAAAACAATACCAATTTAAAGGATTTATTGCTAAGAATTAATTCGCTTTTTAAGGAATTGATTAGAAATTGGTGGTTAATTGTATTGTTTTGTTTGCCTTTTTTACTTTTTAATGTTTATAAACATTTTGTTGAAATTCCTACGTACAGAGCGGAAGTTAAATTTTTGGTGGAAGGAGAAAGCGGTGGTGGCTTTTCTGGTCTTGGGGGATTATTAGGTCAATTTGGTATTAGTAGAGGGGGAGGTAAGTCAAATCCGTATCAAATCATTGAAGTATCCAAATCGAAGCGAATTTTGCAAAAAGTTTTGTTTACTCAACTAGATTTGGACAGAGATTATATAGCAAACAAAATAATTGATACTTATAATCTGAATGACAACTGGGGGAATAGATATAATGATCTAGTAGATTTTAAATTTTCAACGGATACTCTTTTGGATGTTTCTGATAAAAATAGACTTGCTTTAAAGTTGCTTATTGGAAAAATGATAGGCATGAAAAATGCGGATGCTACACCATTATTAAAAGTAAAATTTGATGACAATAATGGGATATATTCGTTTGAGTCTGAAACGGAATCGGAAGAACTTTCTTTAGCCTTAGTGAATGAATTGTATGAAAACGTGAGATCGTTTTATGAAGAAAAATTTGTTGAAGATAAAATTGTTAGTAGAGATTTGTTAAGAATTAAGTCTGATTCAATTCAAGGTTTAATAGATGGAAAAATGTATGAAATGGCAGTATTTTCAGACAGGAATCGAGGATTGATATCCAGACAAGAAAGTTTAGTAAAAGAAAAATTACAAATTCAAATTCAAGGTTTAGTTTCCGCATATACAGAGGTGTTTAAAAATTTTGAATTGGCGGATTTTACCTTGAAACAAAGTAAGCCAATTTTCCTTCAAATTGAAAAACCATTTTCTCCAATAGAGGCTGAAAGTGAGCCGCTACTCTCACGAATTATTTTCTCCCTTTTAACGGGTGGTTTTTTGGGTGCCATTTTCGTTGTGGCTAGAATGATGATTCGCGAAGCCTTTCAAAATTAGAATTAAGAATATGAGTATATATAATGAATTAAAGGCCAAAAAGAAAAAGATTTCAGTTACTGGTCTTGGATATGTGGGACTTCCACTAGCCTTAGAGTTTGCCAAACATTTCAAAGTCATTGGATTCGATATAAAAGAAGATCGTATTGCATTAATGAGGCAAGGCATTGATCCATCTAAAGAACTTGATTCTGATGCTTTCTTGGGTGCAGATATTGAATTCACTTCAGACCCAAATGATCTTAAAAAAGCACATTTTCATATTATAGGAGTTCCTACAGATATAGATGAGCATCAAGTTCCCAACCTAAAACCATTATTTGGCGCTTCTGAATCTGTGGCTTCAGCCTTGAAAATTGGAGACTATGTTATTTATGAAAGTACAGTATATCCCGGATGTACTGAAGA